>JAPKZK010000073.1 GCA_026393835.1 Candidatus Aminicenantota bacterium
AGATTTGCACCATATATTTAAGTACTTGAAAACCGGTAAAGCGGAATTCCGTACTCTTATGTTCCAGCAGCAGGAAGATGAATCCCTGGATATGGCCCGGGAAATTCACTTTGTATAGTAAATCCGAATAGTATTTTGCCAAGTTTTCATCGACGAATTTATCTTTAATATACTCCAGGGTATCCAGGTCCAGGATATCTGCAATTTCTTTCGGCAGGTATTCTCTGAATAGACTTCGGGCTGTCTCGTTTTCCTGGAGGAACTTCTCTACCAGGCGGTCGTGCGGTGAATTTATATCTAACCTGGCAGCAGAATCTTTTTTTTCATTTTCAGCTTGATTACTCATCCATTCAATTATAATTTCAATGAATCTATTTGTCAACCCTCCAGGGGTGAATTGAATATTTATACTACCTCGTCTTTCCCTGGAACCCTGGCCTGGGAATAGTCGGAAATATTTCTTTTGCCCTTGCTGAACCCAATTCCAACCAGGATTATTTCTTTCTTCTGCCCCAGGTATTGCTCATAATAGGCCCGATCATTGATCTGCTTGAGGGCTTTCCGGGCGCTGCCCATTTTAAACTCGAATATATAAAGATACTTTTCCGTCTCGACTACCATATCCATCCTGCCGCGATTACTGAAATGCTCCGGGGAAACTTTTCTAATCAAAGGCTTCAAAACAAGATAAAAAACCAGGTGATAATATTTTTCCACTTCGCCCTCAACAAGAGTATAGGGAATAGAAGCAAGAAAAGCCTTCATCTTACCGATAAATCCTTCAACGTCTTTGTTTTCCAGGGACTCTTTTATTGCCCAAATAAGATTTCCCGAAACATCCTGTCCTGTTCCTGAAAACTCTTCCACCAGGTTATAAAGGAATGCATTCTCAACCTCCCGGTTGGGATAAGAGAGAACATAGGTTTCACCCTCATGCTTTTTTATGGTTAAATACCCGGTCTGAAAAAGCAATAGGCTGGTATTGATATCGGCTATATCGAATTTATCGAAGAATTGCTCGGTCACCTCAAGCTCTTCCCAGGCCTTAACATCGATACCCTTTACTCTTGCCATATGCGCTAAAAATGTCGGCGTACCCGTGGCAAACCAGAAAGATTTGAATTTCCTGTGATAGAAAAAATTCATTATCGAAATCGGGTTATAAACAAACGTCTCACCATCCCAGGAATACCCATTATAATACTCTTTCAGCTTTTGAAACAATTGCTCCCGCGAATAACCGGGAACCTGGCCGGCGTATTCCCGGATATACTCCTCGATATACTCAGCGAAATATAATTCTATTTCCTCCTGGGTATAACCGAGCAATTGCACGTAATCTTTATGAAAAGTAATATCCACCAGGTGATTCAGGTCGCTGAAAACCGACAGCCGACTGAACCGGGAAACCCCGGTCATAAAAAGGAAACTGATATTTTCTTGCCGGCTTTTAAGGACTGAATAGAAGTTTTTAAGTTTCTCCCGGTTTTCTTCCGCCTTTTCCAGGTTTTCAATATAATCGGTAATGGGCTTATCGTATTCATCTATGAGGATGACAATCGGCTTATTCCCGGCCAGTTTACGGATTAAGTCGCCGAATCTTTCGGCAATACTATCTCCCCGGCACTCGATACCATGCTCCCCTGCAATTCCGTTCAATACATTGGTCAGGGCTTTATCCAGTCCCAGGCTCTTGTAATCGATTCCCTGGAAATCCAGGTGCAGCACGGGGTATTTTTCCCAATCGATTTGGTCATAAATCCAATAACCTTTAAACAGTTCCTTGTTGCCCTGGAAAATTTCTTTCAAAATAGAAACCAATAATGATTTCCCGAATCGCCGCGGACGGGATAAAAAAAATGCCCCGCCTTGCACCAGCAGATTATAGATATACCTCGTTTTATCCACATAGATATGATTATTGTTAATTAATTTGGGGAATGTGGATACACTAAGCGGCAACAGCTTCCTTTTTACCGGGTTGGAATTATCAGTCATGGTCGATCGACTCCGTAATCAAGGAACCTGCCTCTTTTCGCACGGCCAACTCAGTTGCTCTCAATTTAATCATTGTAGTTTGCACCGGGAGAAGAACCGGAAGAATTACTTGTAACACACCCGGAAAAGAATGTCAACTCCTTTCCAAAACCTAAAGCCACCGTCAACTATTGTCTTCGACGACCAAAAACCTTTTCGAGAAAGCCCTCACGGAGGGCGCGGTTCCTGGACCTCCTAAAGCTTTTGATTATTAGAAGTTTATCCACCCAGTAAAGCGATCCGTTTGTCCACATCGGCTGCACTCATCGACTGGAAACGGGGCGGCAAGAACCGGTCATCCGTACATTCCTTAACCGCCAATAAATCCATTAATTCCAACCGCGCCGTGTGCCGCGACGGCCGAAACCCGGCCACTACCTCTTTTAATACTTCCGCCAGGGATTTTTTCTCACCCTCGCCTTCCGGCTGCAACTCGTACCGCCGAATGGTCCGCACCAACAGCCCCTCCAATTCATTGCCGCTGACCGGGTCTTTGAAATTCAACGCCGGCAAGTCTTCAGGATTTAATTTTATTTGCAGTTTCCTGGTCATGGCCATGAAAAGATCGCGGATGCCTTTCTCATCTTCCGGCGGAAAAAGCGGGATATGCACATCCAAACGCCCCTGCCGTTTGAGGTCCACTTCCAATAAATCCGGCCGGCTGGTGGCAAACATCCAGAATATTTTCCCCCGGTTTTCCGTCCGGGACATCTCCTGCGCCAACATGGCGTAAACCCGGCCCGATAACCCGGAGTCCCCACTGTCGCCGCTGCGCTTACCCGTGGCCTGGTCCGCCTCATCCACGAATACCACCACCTGACCCAACGCATGAAGAATGGCAAATATCTTTTCCAGGTTCCCCTCGGTGGCGCCCACCCAGCGCTCCCGGAAGTTTTTCAATTCCACGAAAGGAATGCCGCATTCCCCGGCGAAACATTGCACCAGGTACGTCTTGCCGGTGCCGATCCGGCCGGCCAACAAATACCCCATGGGCAGGGCGTTGGTTACACCCTTCTTTATCAACTGGGTGTCTTCCCGCAGCCATTTTTTGGCCTCATCATGCCCGGCCACATCCTCCAACGTACGTTTGGATTCTACGAATTCCAACCGCCCGGAAGCCTCTTTCTCGATGATTTCCTTTTTCAAACGGGTCAGGTAATCCATGGTAATAGGTTCCTGGTTACGCAAAGCCCGGAGGATCAACCCCTTGACGTTGACCCGGCTTAACCCCACCAATTTCCCGGCCAGTACGGGAATCTCGATGGGACACATCGAAGAAAACTCTTTTTCCCCTGCCAGTAGGTGGGTGAGAAAAGCGGCGATTTCTTCCTTATCCGGCAATTTGACCTGGAGCTTGGCGCTGTAAGGACTGTCCGTAATAAAGGAACTGAGGTCCATCAGGTTTTCCGCCAGCAATACGGTGGCGATATTGGAACCGGTGATGGCTGGATTTTCCGCCCAGTCGATGATTTTTATCAGGCTGGCCCCCAGGTCGCCGCTCATGTAAAGGGATTCGCCGCGGGGGACGATAAAATTGGCGTAATCGATTACCACGGCCGCCGAACGGGGCAGCGACACGGTTGAACCGGGCGCATTTTCCTTTTTGGAGAACGTCGACACGACGCTGATAAAACGGTCGATCAATTCCAACGCCTGTTTGGGCTCCCCAGGCAGCAGCCCCCGCGACTCCAGTATCTTATCGGCATTTTTCCCGCCTACCGCCGCCCCTACCCCCAGGTCCGAAGCGTAACGGGTGCCGTGAAATTTATCCACTATTTTCAGGTAATTAAAAAAATGCTCCGCGCCTTTGGCCACCTCGATGCCTTTGCCCCTATCATATAATAATACCACATCAAAGGGCTGAAACAATACTTCGGTCAGGTATCTCTCCAATGAAAAAAAATGGATTTTTTTGTCTTTGTCAACCAATACAAAATCGTTGATATTACCCGTCAAAACGAACTGGCTGATGGTCTCCGCCCTGAAAATCTCTTTCATCGACTGCGCCCATTCGGGCATCGGAATGGTTTCCATTTATTTTCCTATTTTTTTTATTCTGCTTGTTTTTCTCGCCCGGGTTTGAAAAGCAGTTGGTCCGGCACGGAACTTTCTTCCAGGGAGCCGAACAATTGATCCTGTTCCGACATCCACTGGCTCGTGCCCGACAGCGAATCCATGACGCCGTCCAGCCTGACCGACACCAATTCCGGGTCGCTGCTGACCGAAGCCTCTTCCTTTAAAAGCGCCACCTGCATTTCGATCCGGTCCAGCTCCGCTTTGACTACCTCCAGGCTTTCCGTTGCCCTTAAAAGATTATCCAGCCGCCGCTTCTGTATGTCCAGCGTCCCCTGCAGCGACCGGCGCAGCGGGGAAGATTCCGGCTGCGTCGCCATCTTCCGCGAAATGCCCTCGATTTCCGTTTCCAGGTCTTCGGTGGCGGTCCGGGAGATAATCGCCTCGATGCGCAGGCGGGAACTGAGTAGTTTGATGAACATCCATATTAGTTTGTTCAACCCCGATACCCTCAGGTCTTTATTCATGGCCTCCGGGTCCGGCATGTCGCCGCCCGTAATCTTTAGAATAGAGGAACAATTATTCACCAGCCGTTGGTAACGTTCACGGGAAGGACCGTCAAGACTTTGCAGCAACTGGACTTGTTTTTCGCCCCAGACCACCTTTCGTTCACTCAAACGGGTCGCCTGGACAATTTTTTGATAATTCTTATTGGAAGCCATCAGCCACAAATAAAGCGCTTCACCGGCAACGGCCAGGAACCAGAACCCGGGGTTCCAGATGCCCAACACCACAGCCGCGGTCAACAGCATCTTGTTCACGGGCATCTTTCCCATCCCGGCGATATGCGCCTTCTGGTTGAAAGCCGCCTTTACATAATCGAAAAAATTCAAATCTGTAGTTGCCATTTTGCCCAACGTTTTTAACCTTTAACCGGTTTCCCTTTTTCAATTTCCCTGAAAGCCGCTGCCACCTGTTCCACCACTTCCTGGAATTCTTTTCGTCCTTGCATCACCAATGGGTGAAGCGCGGGGTCCGCTTTGGGGATATCGTTAAATTCTTTTTGGATCCGTCCCGGTGCATGACTGAAGAGCCAGACCCGGTCGCCCAGGAAAACCGCCTCCGCGATAGAGTGCGTCACCATCAGCACCGTGGCTTCGACTTCCAACCAGAGGTCCATCAGCATCCGCTGCATTTCCAGCCGGGTGGGTTCATCCAAAGCGGAAAACGGCTCATCCATCAGGATAATTTTCGGTTTCAACACCAGCGTCCGGGCCAGCGCCACCCGCTGCTGTTGACCTCCGGATAATTGGTGGGGATATTTGGCCTCGTGCGCTTCCAGGCCTACTTTCTTTATCCACTCCCTGGACCGCTCCAGGATTTCCGCATGTGAGAATCCCATCTTTTCCCGGTTGAGCCTCATGCCGAAGGCCACGTTTTGCAGCACGGTCAAATGGGGAAAAGAACTGTACTTCTGGAACACCATGCCGCGGTCGATCCCCGGTCCTTGAACCGGTTCCCCCCTTACCAGGATTTCGCCTGAGGTGGGCGGAAATACTTCATGGAAACCGGCCAGCAGGTTTAACAGGGTGGATTTACCGCACCCCGAGGGGCCCAGGATGGCGATAAATTCGCCTTTCCCCGGCAGGTCGTCGATGCAAAAGTTCAAATGTTCCAGGGCCTTAAATTCTCCACGGGTCCCGGCGTTCCAGACTTTGCAGACATCGCGAAACTCCACTACCGCCGGCAGTGGAGTTGCATTATTGGGTTTGCTTTCTTGGTTGCTCATTTTGACTCCAGGTAAGGGAAGAGGAAACGGGAAAGTTTCATCCATAGTTTATCGGTCAGGTAAGCGATCAATACGATTACCACCAGTACGAGATAGATATGTCCTCTTGGTCCGCGTCTCTGGGCGATAATGATGATTTGTCCCAGGCCGCGGTCCGCGGCCACCATTTCGGCCAGGATGATGTAGGTCCAGCCGACGCCGAACCCCATCCTCATGATATCGACGATGCGTGGAAACGCGATGGGAAAAAGCACCTGCCGCACCACCTGCCACCGGGTTGCGCCCATGGTGTATGCGGTCTGCAGGAACACGTTGTCCACGCTTTCGACTGCGTTCAATATGAGGGGCAGTAAATATATGAAGAACGCCAGGGCCAGGAACATTATTTTTTGCATTTCATCGATGCCGAAAAGGCTCATAGTCAGCGGCACCAACGCCGGGATCGGCAGGTAAGCCAGGAACACTGCCAGTGGATCGAAGAACGCCCTGATCTTGGAAAATGACCCCATGAAAAGTCCCAGGGGCAGCGCCGCCATTACGCCGATTAAAAATCCCAGCACGATTCGCCAGGTGCTGGCGATCAGGCTGCGGGTCAATTCGGCTTCAAACCACAGGGTTTTAAATGATTGAATGACTTCCAACGGGGAAGGCAGGATCAGTGGCGAGATGATTCGCTCTTCCGGTTCACCGGTAGTTAAGATCATCCAGATCACGAAAAGCATGATTACCGGGATCATACCCAATATGATTTTCAGGGTTGTTCCCACCGGTTCGCGGATACCCAGCCAATTTGTTTTCTTTTTAGGTTCAGATGTATTTTCTGTATTCACATTTGCCTCCGGCGGCCAGGGAACCCTTTTGAAAAAGGGTTCACTGGACCCTCCCAAAACTTTTGTTTAACAAAAGCTTTTTTAGGGGGTTAGGGGGGCGATTTTCTCGAAAAAAGCCCCCCTTGTTTTTACATTTCAGGCGGATATACCGAAATTTCCACGCGGCGATTCAGGGCCTGGTTCATGGGGTCGCCCGCATCAGCAGGTACATCCCACGCCATACCCTTGACCACGAACTTATTCGGGTCAAAGTTATATTTCTTAATCAACGCCTTTTTCACTGCATCGGCCCTGTCCCTGGACAACTGTTCGACAGCCGTGCGGGGCGCTCTTCCCTTCATCGAGCTATCCGTATGGCCCAATACCGCAATCACGGCCCTTTCGTACTGGCCAGCCAGGCGGGCGACTTTTTCCAGCG
Source organism: Candidatus Aminicenantota bacterium (assembly GCA_026393835.1). Classification (GTDB taxonomy): domain Bacteria; phylum Acidobacteriota; class Aminicenantia; order UBA2199; family UBA2199; genus JAKAGC01. Next base: position 7,088 of record JAPKZK010000073.1, read on the forward strand.
TCGCGGGTACAGTCGGATCATAAAGCGAATCCGTTACTACGTTGCCCAACTCATCGTGCCGCGGTTCAAATATATTGGCGGAATTGGGATAGAAATTAATTCGAATGGTCTGGGTGATAATGGGTTGCTCTGCCGATACTTTTTGATAGGACGTCGGCGCAAACTGGGTGATGTATTCATCCTTCATATCGGCGAACTTACCCGAGCTTTCCAATTTCTTAAGGATCGAGAAATCCATTACCTCGTCGAACCGGGTGGGCGTCGCCAGGAGGTCCAGTTCTTTATAGACAAAGGTAATATTTTTCCAGGTTCTTTCGAAGTTGGCCGGGGAGTTGGCGTTGAGGAAAAACTCTTTGTTTTCCGCGAAGTTTGTCGTATGGGCGTCGGCAGCCATGCCTTTGACTTCGTCCACGCCCATGCCGTAGCCTTCGGCCATGGCCTGGAAGGCTTTCGCTTTCACGGTGTCGTCCTTCAGCATGCGCATGCCGTCGAAAATGCCGGCCACGAGTCCTTCGATCACTTCGGGGTGGTCATTGGCAAAATCGGCCCGGGCCGCCCAGACGTCCGCGATTAATTTATTGGCTTCGGCGGTGGTGGTTAGTATCCGCGTTCCTTTGACTTTTTCAGGGATATTGTAAATGTCCGGCGCCCAGGAGACGCAGGCGTCGATGGAAGAATCCGACACAAAGGCCGCCGCCGCTTCAAACGCGGTTGCGGTGAACTTATGTTTGACCTCGCGGGGTTGGATGCCGGCATTCAGCAGCAGGTTGTTGATAAAGTATTGGGAAGGGCTGTTCTGCGCGTACACGATGGTTTTCCCTTTTAAATCCTTCGCGCTGGCAATGCTGCTTCTCACCACGATCCCGTCGCCGCCGTTGGACCAGTCGATTTGCTGGTAGATCCTGGGGGCGGTGCGGGAATCTTTCAACAGTTCCGGGGCGAACAGCACCATCATATCCAGCGTACCCCACAGGATATGACTTTCGCCCGAAGCAAAGGCGTCGCGCGCCACCACGGGGTCATCGATCAGTTTCAGGTTCACTTTGAACCCGTATTTTTTATAGAACACGCTGTTCTCGTTAGGTGAGAAACCGCTGTTGGCGGCCACGATAGGAAGCCAGCCGATCCATACGTTAATGGGGAACTGGACAATCTTTTTACCGGCGTCCCATTTATAGTTGCTGGTTCCCTTCACCGTGGGAAGTTTTTGGTTCGGGACATATTTATATTCCGTAACCGTGGTAATCCCCTTGGGGTCATGCGCTTCCGCGCCCCCTTGTTGTTTCTGGTAGGAAGCCAGATCGACATCTTTTCCCCCTGTTTTGGTGGGAAAAATGGTATCTTTAAAATAGTACCCGGCTGCGGCAATGCAGCCTATGATAAACAAAAATATAACAAACTTACCTAAAGCCGTTGGCCCGACTTTTTCTTCAGCCATAAGACCCTCCTAAAATTTTTTTTTATTTTGATGTTTTTAAGATTCTTGCGGCCCCAGCTCTTTTTTAGGGGTTTCCGGCGCAACCTGCGGTTCAGTGGATTGGGGCGTTTCCAGGACTGGCGATTTAAAACCGTAGGCGGTTTCGAATTCAGTCAGGGCCATTTCGGCCATGGCTTGTTGTTCCGCTTCTTTCAGTTCAAAATCGTCGATTTTGACTTCGCTGGAAGCCACGCGGGCGCGACCCACCGCTTTGTCCCTGCGTTCTTGCAGGTAGCCTTCGACGCGGTCCAGCGTATCGCCGGCGCCGCCGATTTCAGTAATCATACCCGCGGCCATTTCCTGCAATTCGGCCTGGGCTTCGGCCATTTCCGTTTCCGACATCAGGCGTTTGAGTTTTTCGATTTTGGCTTTTGCTTCCGTTACCGCCACGTCCCTGGATTTAATCATTTTTTTATAAGTATCTTCAGCAACTTCCAGTTGTTGGCGGTTTTCTTCCAGTTGGCCTTTCACTGTTTGCAGTTCCAGGGCCATTTGTCCGGCGACGGCGCGGTTGCCTACTTTCAGGTTAGCCGCGATGCGGGCCGTCAGTTCTTTTTCTCTTGATTCCAGCGTCTTAATCTGGCGCATCAGGCGTTCGATAAAGCCCGCGTGAGTGGCCAGGTTATCGTTAAACCGGGCGATTTGTTTCCTGAGGTTTTCCATTTCTACCTCGATCAGGGCTTTGGGATTTGCTCTTTCCATGCCCGATACAAACAAACCGATAAAACCACGAAATAGGTTCATAATACGTTTAAACACGATGTCCTCCTATAAAATCAACCAGTAAGTATTTTAACTGATGAACATTAAAATGTCAAATCCCGGGATTTTTTTTTGGCCGCCCCCCTACCCCTACCCCCGCAAAAGTTTTTTATAATAGGAGCCTGCGGGTATTAATATATCACTTTGGCCAGGGTGAGTCCTTTGGAGGGCGCGGCCTGGCCGGCTTTTTTCCTGTCTTTGGCCGCGAATATGGCAGGGATATCGCCGGGCTTCAACTTGCCCCGCCCGACATCGATAATTGTCCCGATAATGTTACGCACCATATATCTTAAAAAACTTTTCCCGGTAATTGTTAAGATGATTTCTTCTCCCCGTACTTTCATGGTAAATTCCGATATCTCCCGGGTGCGTTCCTTGTCCGGGTCATCCGAGGTAAAAGAGCTGAAATCCTTTTCACCGATAAAATAAGGGGGGCATTTTCGCATTTGCCTTAAATTCAATGGGTAAGGAATGTGGTGCATGTACCTGCATAGAAAGGGCGACACGGTCTGGCCGAAGTAAATCCTGTAAATATATATTTTCCCTTTGGCGCTGAACCGGGCATTGAAGGATTTGTCCATGACTTCGCATGCCATGATGCGGATGTCTTCGGGCAGCAGCGAGTTGAGCGCCTTTTTCAGGGATTCCGGGGCAATCTTGATTTTGAGATGAAAATTGGCAACCAAACCGGAGGAATGTACCCCGGCGTCTGTGCGGCTGCTGCCGGTGACCACCACCCGGTGTTTGGCAATGACTTGCAGGGCCCGCATTAATGCGCCCTGGATGGTTTTAATGGGAGGGGCCTGGAACTGCCACCCGCTGTAACGGGAGCCGTCGAAATGAACAGTGATTTTATAATTCGTTACCAACGTCAACCGTTTGTGTTTTTAAAATATCCGTTGATTTTATCCATTACCGTTTCCGGGGTGGCAAGGGGGATGACGCCTTCGATCGCCCAGGTATTCAAACCGAAAACAGTGCGGTTGTAAATCTTACAGTAAGCGATTTCCGACAATGTACCGTAACTTCCGTCGATGGCCACTACGATATCGGAATTAAGAACCACCATCGGGTTCCGCATATAACCTAACCCGGTAGGGATAACGACATCCGAGTAGGAATTCCCTTCGTCCCGCGATTTTCCCGGAGTAATGGCAATCACAAACCCGCCGGCGTTTTTGGCGCCCCGCGCAGAGGCTTCCATCACGCCTTTCATACCGCCATTGACAAGGATATAGCCGTTCCGGGCAATAAGTTCGCCCATTCGTTCGGCGTTTCTCAGGGATTGGGCGTCGGGCGAATTACCGCCGATAATTCCCACCCGTTTTTTCAGGGAAAAATTACTGCCCACATCCGCCATGATTTATTTCATCGCTCAGTATTCAGCATTGAGCATTCATTGTTTTAGGCGGCTTTCAATACCTTGTCGGAGCGGATACAGGAGGTGCATACTCTCATTTTTTTAGCGCCTCCTTCAACTTGTACTTTTATTTTTTGTAAATTGGGCAACCATTTCCGTTTGGATAGTTTATGCGAATGGCTGACATTATTACCGCTCATCGGTGCTTTACCACAAATATCACATACTCTGGACACTTTCTGTTCCTCCTGTTCGAACTGAAAACCTTATTCTACTAAATTTTTCAGATAAAATCAATGCCCGGGGAAAAAATAAAAGCACGAAATCCGCATATCGAAGCCGCAGTGCTTCAAACAAAGCCCAAATAGATTTATTTTTTCACCTTCGGCAGGATATCTTTTAGCAGGTCTTTATGAAGGGCGCAGGTCAGGATCTTTAATTTGATGTAATCGCCCCTGAAAAACAAATACCCTTCAAATTTACCTTTCCGGGCAGAGCGGCTGGAATCTTTGATTAAGAACCAATCTTTGCCTTTGTACTGTTTATAACCCACCAGGTGAACGCCGTGGTCATCTTCGGAAGTTTTATTATAAATGCGGTACTCCCTGGAATCCTGGTGGATGTAATTTTCGGGGATATCGCAGGTGGGAATAAAGGCCACGTCCTTTTCACCCATGTGCCCGGGTTCGGATACATCGCCGCCGATAACCAGCGTGTGGCCCGACCGGATGGTTTTTTTAATCAAGTTGTACCATTGGTCCAGGGGGAGGTTGAGATAGTCTTTATTGTGCCACCAGTTGTCCGGGACGTCATATTCGGCCATGGTATAAAAGGGAAAGCGGCTGGTGGAGATCAGCGAGTAATAATCATCCAGGTGCAGGCCGGTTTCGTTCTGCAAGAATTCCAGCGGGGTCATGGTTTTTCCATTGTAGGTAAAGCTTTTCGGCGGTTCCCCCAGGTACTTGTTAAGTATCAGGGTGATATGCCCCAGGTTCTCTTCTTCATTCCACAGGTTATTGTCCTTGATGTATGCCAGGTAACTATCCAGTTCTTTCATCAGGGGATCATGGTTATGCCTATCGTCTTTGTTTTTCACGCCCGGGAAGAATTCAGCCGGAACAATGCCGTGTTCTTTCCAGATTCTTATAACCGAATTGGATTGGGCGCCGCCGGCCACGAGGGAATCGCCCCGTTCGCGGATGAACCGCCGGCATTTTTCGATCAGTTCGAAATATGGGGCCCACATCTCGGATAATTTGATCTTTTTCCCGGACAGGCGGTAAATCTCGGATTCGAAATATGAGGTGGTGGAAAAACTCCAGCAGGTGCTGGTAAGGTATTGGGGTACAGGGGGGAAATGGAAATATTGTTTGAACTCTCCCGGGGATTTGGGCGGGTACACGCCGGAAAGGTCTGCTTTTAGAACTTTTTTCTCATTCTTTTCCGTTTCTTTTTCGGTTTTCTGCCTATCGCGGATTTTCTGGGTTTCGTCATCTTCTTGTTTTTGAAGGTCTTCCTGTTTCTTTTCGATTTCTTCCAGGACCTTGTCTTTTTTGAAAGGCTCGTATGTCACTTGGTTCTTGGGTGGGTCCTGGGGGGTGGCGAAGGCAGGAAAACTAGAAATGACGGCCATAAACATAAAAAGGGGGATGGTTAAAATGTTGATTTTTTTCATATCTACTCCTTAATGAGGGAAGGGGGGGGTAGGGGCGCAATTGCTTGCGCCCCTACACTATTTCTTTGTTGTAACAAAAAACAATAAAAAAGGAGGGGAAAATTATAGCCCGTAGGAGAGTCGAACTCCTCTTATAGGATTGAAAATCCTATGTCCTAACCGATAGACGAACAGGCCATACCTTGAGACGTGCTGGGCTCGAACCAGCGACAGCCGCCTTAAAAGGGCGGTGCTCTGCCAACTGAGCTAACGTCCCATTCGCTTCTTTTTAAGGTGTATAATGTATCATAATTTCGGAAAGGTGTCAATACCAAATAGAAAAAAAACGGGAAAAAAATAAAGAGGGCTTTCAGAAGAGCGGCAACCGGGGCCTGTTGGTGTGAAAGGGCAATAGTTGAAAAGATAATGAGGTTGGGAGAATTAAAAAGTAAAAATTAAAAACGCCGCAGGCGATAATAATCCAGGCCGACGGCTTCCTGTTTTAGGCATTCTTGCCCTTCTTGTTATAATCTATTTTCACGGCGACAACCGCCATTTTCTACCTTGTTTTTACCTTGCCAAACGTGGGGGAACTCTTCCCCTAAGTAGGGGAACCTTTCCCCCATGTAGGGGAACTCTTCCCCCATGTAGGGGAACTCTTCCCCCAGGTAGGGGAACCTTTCCCCCATGTAGGGGAAACCTTCCCCCATGTAGGGGAAACCTTCCCCCATGTAGGGGAAACCTTCCCCCATGTAGGGGAAACCTTCCCCCATGTAGGGGAAACCCTCCCCCAGGTGGGGGAACGTTTCCCCCAGTTTTTTGAAAGACTCATTTAGTTCGGGGGGCATTTCCCCGGCCTGGAAAATTATCTCCCCTAACTCGATAAAGAGGTTTCCTGTTTGATTTGTCTTAAGATACAACCGGGGAATATCCCGCCCCAAATAGGGCCGGGATAAGGGGCAGGCAAATTTTTCCCCTTTCGGGTTTGATGTATCAAACCCCTACCAAAAGGCGGGGCGCCAAGAGTTTTTTAATAATAAACCCCCTGGTGTTTCTTTGTGCCTTCGTGCCTTTGTGGCTATATTTTTACGGCAGTTCCTTTTTTCTTCGGTAATAGCCGGTTTCTTCGATTAATTCAGCGTCTTTTTCAAATCTTGCCAAAAAATGTCAGGACTTGTAGGCGCTTTCTCTTGGATCAAACGTGAGGATAAATACTATTTTCTCTTCTTCGTCAATCTCATAAAACAACCGGTTATCTCCAATTCGATACCTCCAGGTTTCAGGTTGCCAGTCCACAAGTTTTTTTATATTATTACCAAAATGAGGTTCTTTTCGTAGTTGTGGGTAAACATAATTATCTAATTTTGCTTTAAGCTTTAAATGAATCTTCCCTTTTATCCGGTTAAAGTCTTTTAGAAACTGTTTGGTTTCAAAAATTTTATAGCTAATCGACGAATCTCCCTTCTCTATTTGCCGCATTTTGACTTCCGGCCCTGATTCTCTCTCTCAGGTCTATATTATTTCGTATTTCTTCCATTTCAAAGTCATCCATCATTATTTTATCTGCAATATAATGGGCGGCGGCTGTCTTAAAGAAATTAGAAAGAGACCTATTATCCATCCGGGCGTACACCATAAATTTTTCATAAAGCATGTCGTCCAAACTTAACGAGATTGTCTTAGACATTATCTTGTACTCCTTGCACTACTTTATTATATAATATTATTTGTTTAATTTCAAATAATAAGGACAGCTCTTTTTCTTTTCCAGGAAAACCAGTATAGAGGCGAAATAAGGGGCAGGCAAATTTTTCCCTCCCCCTTGGTGAACCTTTGTGCCTTCGTGCCTTTGTGGCTATTTTTCTGGCAGCCAGGTTGCCTGGCGTGAATGCCGCTTCCTTTGAAATTTTATTCTTCCCAATCCTCGTAAACCAAACCCTCAACTCTACTGAACTCCCCGGTGTTATGAGTAACAAGCGTTACATTATCGGCAATCTTCCCTGGTTTCAAAATTTCCTTGCTCTCCTCTTTCAATCGGAGTATCGGATAGACATCCGGCAAATTTGTCGATAAATTTGAGCCACTCTTTTTTCCCCTGATCTTCCTCTTCTTCTTCAAATTCAATATTATCGAGATCATCGGGGTATTCAAAGGTTTTAATAATCTTATATAATGGGATTAGATATTCATCTTGAACATTGTCTATTTCCCTTTTTAACAGTTCCTTAGAAATCATATTCCACCTCAATGGTATAATATAATCAAATCCAGCATAAATGTCAACCCAAAAAATCAGGAAGCGAGGAAGAGAGGAGGAAAAGATAAAATGATGAACGATGAACGATGAATGATGAGGAAAAGATAGAAGGTAAGAAGGTAAGAAGGTGAGAAGGTGAGAAAAAACAAGAAGAGTTGAAAAAACAATCTGTGTAAATCTGTGTAATCGCTATTCCGTGGACAAAAATAATTCGTGAAAATTCGTGTAATTCGTGGGCTGTTTTTGTTTTGTTCATTGTCCCTTGACAGTTAAAGCCCCACCATTATGATGGCTTTATCGCCCACGGGCATTTCTTGATAATAGAGCTTCTCTTCCCATTCCGCGGGACCGGGATCAAAAATCACCAGGTAACCTTGTTTTAATCCCAACCGGTCCAGGTAGCGTCCCAATTGTTTTTTGCCATCCTCGATGGTATATTTATCCCGTAAAATTTTTAATTCCAGGGCAAATTCCTGTTTCTTAAATTTTACCAGTAAATCGATGCGGCCATTGCCTAAAGCCATTTCCCGGGTAATCTCCCCGCCGGAATTGACGACCCGCTGTAAAAATGCCATCAGCAGCAAATGATGGGCCGATTCCTTGTATTCATACCGGTCCAGCCAGGCGCCGCTGTTCCGCCGGTAAAATTCCTGGAACTCCTTCAACAGCTTTTCCATATCTAATGAACCGTCATCGTTGGCAAACCACTGCGTTTGAATCTCTTCCGGGATGGTGGATTGAATGGCGGAGGCCATAATCCTGGGTATGATTTCGGCATAAATAGGATTGCCGAACTTCAGGGGATCGGTTTGCCCCACGATTCCCAGGTCTCTGACATACATGATATCGTCATCCAGTACATCGGAAATGATATTGTCACCGTTTACAATAGCCTGGACGATATTTTTAACCTTATCTTCCTTTAATTTGTCGATCAGGCTGTCCAGGTGCGTATCACGCCGCAAAATCAATTGCGTTTTAGCTTCTTTCAGGGTATCAAGGGTTATGGCTTTGGAATAATCATCGGCCAGTATTTTTGAAACGATCTGGCGGGCCAGGGCATTGGTCAGCCAGGGCTGACCGCCGGATAACCGAAATATCTCATCTTTTACTTCACCCGGGAAAACCTGGCCGGTTTCTGCCGTATGTTGTTCCAGGAGTTCAACCACTTCTTGCTTTGTAAAATTATTCAATACCAGCGATTCCGCTTTCACATTAAATGGCGAAGCCGTGCCCATGGATTGCTCATTTCCCCGTATTTTGGCTTTATATTCTCTTACATCCCGCAGCCCGATCAGAACCACGGAAGACGGGAAATGTTTCGGCCTGTTCTGGTACCCGGACCTCAATTGCCGAAGTACTGAAATCAACACATCGTCCAATAAGGCATCGATCTCATCGATTAAAAGAACAATGGGTTTAACCTGGTTCGTGGCCCAGTTTTGAAGATAATCTTTTATCCCTTCGTAATGTTTTCCCGCCGGCGATTCCGGCCTGAACTCGCCCGGCAACTGGAGAAGCGAAAACTGGTAAATACTGTTGATCAGCTTATCGTTTGCCTCCTTAACCGGGATACTCCTGTAACCGGCTTCTTCAAACGAAACCACCAATGCGATGTATTTACTTTCGGCGTTGAGTTTCAGGGCCAGCGCATGAAGATAAGTGGTTTTGCCTGTTTGCCTGGGCGCATGAAGAGTGAAATAGAGCTCTTGCTCGATTAATTCTTCGACCTCTTGCATTCTTTTTAGAGGATTTACCATATAATGTTTATCCGGGAAACACAAACCCGCGGTATTAAAGGTTTTTTTTCTTGTTATTGCTTCTTTCACGGTCATGCGTTAATCATAAAGCAAATCCAAAAAATTGTCAACCGATTACGCTATTTGTGGTATAATGAAACCTGGAAATAATGTTTCGCTTTGAAAGAGGTTAAAAAATGGCAAAAGCAAAAGTGGCAATCTTAAGAACGAAACCGGAAACGGTCCTGGAAGACTACCGGAAACTGTGCCGATTGGCCGGCATGGAAACGGCATTGGATAAATCCACGACTACCATCTTAAAAGACAATATTACCTGGCACAACGTGTTCCCCGGCGTCAATACCACCCCCTGGCAACTGGAAGGCGCGATCCTGGCGCTGAAAGACGCGGGATACAATGACCTGGCCGCGGTTCATAACCATACGGTGGTCACCATCCCGGAAAAAGGCGAAGAAGACCTTAAATTTAAACCTATTTATGAAAAATTCGCGGTCCCGGTCCTCTATAACTTCAAAAACGAAGATATGAAATGGATCCAATACCAACCGAAATTCAAAACCCTGGCCCTCCATAAGATATTCCCCAACGGCATCCGCATCCCGGATTACTTCATCGGGAAAAACATCGTACATATGCCCACGATAAAAACCCACTCTTATACGACTTATACCGGGGCGCTAAAAAATGCCTTCGGCGGCTTATTGAACTTTCACCGCCACTATACCCACACCTGGATTCATGAAACGCTGGTAGACCTGCTGGCCATCGGCCGGGAAATCCATTCGGGCATGTTTGCCACTATGGACGGAACCACGGCCGGCTCGGGCCCGGGCCCCCGCACCGTGACCCCCCACGACAAAAACATTATCCTGGCTTCCGCCGACCAGGTGGCCATCGATGCGACGGCCGCCAAATTGATGGGCTTCGATTGGCGAAATCTTCCCTGCATCGCCCTTTCCCATGAACATAAACTGGGCGTCGGCGACCCGACGGAAATCGAACTGGTGGGCGACGTGGACGCGGCCAACGAAAACTGGAACTTCGAGGTGGGCGTCAACCTGGCCACGGGCGCGGGCCGCCTCTTCTGGCACGATTCGCCTTTGAAATACCTCCAGAAACTTTTCTTCCATACCCCCCTGGTAAACTTATTTATTTTCGCCTCGGAAACCTACCACGATAAACTGTGGTACAAAATCAAAGGAACGAAAATCGTCGATAAATGGCTGGCTGAATCGGAATGGGGAAAACTCTTCGCGGACTGCCCGAAATAAGGTAATTCAATGATGAATGATGAATTAAAAATAAAACCATGAAATATAAAAAGACGCTTAAAATTCTTATTATTATATCGCTGGCGGCAACAGTGCTGTATATTTTGATCGGCCTGAAAAAGAAATCACAACCGGAGTTTAGCGGCGAACTAAAAGTCGACGGCGAAACCATGGTGCATAACACCTACGACAAGGAACACCGGAAAGCCATGGAATTGAAATGCACGGAAGCCATCAATGAATCGGAAGATAAAACCGACATGAAAAACATTGAGGGCGTGATCTATAAAAAAGGCCGCATGAATAAAGATATCAGCGTTTCCGGGAAAAGCGGCTATGTGGCTAATAATTCCCAGAACTTTTTTATCGAAGGCGACGCCAAAGTGGCTTCCGAAGACTTCTCCCTTAAAGGGCCCTCTTTCCTTTTAGAAGGCCAGGCGGAAATGAGCACGGAAAAAAAAGTGGACTACAAAGCCAAAGACCTCCAGGGAATCGCCACCAACGGGATAAAGTATTACCTGAAACTGAATATCTTGAAACTGTTCAATACCCGCGGCCGTTACAAACGGGATAACCGGGATTTCGATTTCACCACGGATGTTTTGTGGGTGCTGGATAAAGATAAAATGATCGTGATGGAGAACAATACGGTTATCCGGGAGGCGAATTCTATCTTGAGAAGCGGCTGGATGTCGCTCAAATTCACGGGAAACTTCGTGCATATCTCGGAAGCCACCTCTCAAAAAGGCAGTTACTTCTACCTGGAAGACAGGGACAAACAGGAGATCAAGGAGATTAAATCGGATAATATTTCCAGCTACTACAATGACGCGGGGAAATTATCCAGGGTCCTGGTTATGCAAAAGGGTGAGATTTTACTTAAAAGCAAAACCGACCATATGATGATCAACTCGGATAAGATCGAGATGTTTTTCGACCCGGAATCGGGCAAAGCAACCCGGATCGATATTCCTGCCCCCGGCCAGGTGGAAAACACGGGCAAAACAAAATTCCGGGTCGCCGCGGATACGATAAGCGCGGTTTATAACAAGAAAGGAGAACTGTCCACCTGCGAAGGCAAAGGAAAGACTATTTTCATTATCGACGAATATCACGGCACGGGGGAAAGGCTTTTTTACGATATCGCTAGAGACTCTATGACCATGAGCGGCCCCAATGCCCAGGTCGTCAACGGGGAAAACAATACCTTCAATTCCTCCAAATTTAATGTGGATACGAGGCAGAAAATTTTATCATCCTCCGATGGGGTGAAATCGACGATCCTTTTAAAGAAAAAAAACGTGCTCTTTTCAGAAGCGCCCATGTTTCTAAACGCGAAAGAGTTCAGGATACTGGAAAAGAAAAATAAATTCAGGTATGACACCCGCGTCCAGTTAATGCAGGACGATATCTCATTAACGGCCGACACCCTGGAAATTACCGAAGAAAACCAGATCGAAGCCAGTGGAAAGGTTTCCTTATCCTTCAAGAATAGAGAGGGCGACTCAGGCGCAAAGGATATTGCCATCAAGGCCGATAATATTGTTTTTAACGCCAGGGAACGGAATATCGAGATCGCCGGTAATGGGGCGATAAAAAGCGGCGAGACCCTCTTAAAGGCAAACCGCCTGGTAGTTCAATTCAGCGACGCCAATGAAATCACCGACATTTCGGGTGAAGGGAATATCGAGTTTTTGAAAGAGGATTTATCCGGTACCTCCGGCAAGGTGCAATGGTTGTTCGCTAAAGAAATGATGATTCTTAAAGATTCGCCCCGGGTCGCAAAGAAAACCGGCGGGGCCACTTCGGGAAAAGAATTAGAGATCGATTTGAAAACCAATACGATAAAAATCCTTTCCAGCGCCTCCGAACGTTCGGAAACGATCATCCAGTAGGAAAAGAGGAAGCGAGGAAGCGAAGAAAACAAATCCTTTTACCTTCTCACCTTCTCACCTTCTTACCCTCTCACCCTCTCACCCTCTCACCCTCTTACCCTCTAATTATTACAATCCAAGGTTTCCGCAAATCTTTTTCATGGCGTTAAGGCAGGTTTGGAGGAACTCGTCCAGTTCCACGCCCAGTTTGACGCATTCCTGCATCTGTTGCCTGTTGGCGCCTTTGGCAAAGGCGGTTTCTTTAAAACGTTTTTTCATGCGCTTTAAATCGACGTTTTCCAGTTTCTTACTGGGGTGCATCAGGGCGCAGGCAGTGATGAAGCCGGAGGTAGGGTCCGTGACATAGAGGGCGATATCCATCCTGGATTTCAGTTCCGCTTTGGAATCATGGCCTTTAATGGCGTGAAGGATATCTTCATCGAGGTTGTATTCCTTCAGCATGGCCACGGTTTTGAAGGCATGGTTCGGGGGATCGTCGACGGTTGAATCGTAATCCAGGTCATGCAGGAGACCGGTCAGTCCCCATTTTTCCACGTCCTCGCCGAACTTAGCGGCAAATTCCCGCATACAAGCTTCGACAGCCAGGGAATGCTTGACCAGGTTCTCTCCGCTTAAATTTTTCTTAACCAATTCAAATGCTTCTTGTCGGTCCATTTTTTTAACCTGTGTTTTGGGGGAGTATTACATCTTGCGAAACGCATGGCCACATGGCGGAGAGGGTGGGATTCGAACCCACGGTCCCGGTCACCCAGGACAACTGCTTAGCAGGCAGCCCGATTCAGCCTCTCTCGCACCTCTCCGCACATTTGCGCGTCATGCGTCTACACTTTTGTTCGGGAACTATTTTGCCGAGGAGGGGACTCGAACCCCTACAGGTGTTACCCCACAAGCACCTCAAGCTTGCGTGTCTACCAATTCCACCACCTCGGCGTACGTGCATAATCCTACGTTAATCGGTTTACTGTTTTTCAGCGGCCGGGGTTGTTGTGGGCGTTTTTTCCGTCGCCGGCGCTTTGGCTTCTACTTTCTGTTCCTGTTTAACATCATCCGTGCTCAGCACGGTTCTTGAACTTCCTCTTTTGGCCGCCATTATCCATAAGGTTAGCGAAGTCACCATAAAAAGAATCGCCAGCGTCGTGGTCATCTTGGACAAAAATGAGGCCGCGCCCCTGGGACCAAAGGTGGATTGACTCCCGACACCGCCGAAGGCCCCGGCCAGGTCGGCGCTCTTCCCGCTCTGCAGCAATACGATTACTACCAACAGTACGCAAACAACTATATGTAAAAACAACACCATTCCTTCCACAATTGCCTCCTATCTTATGGATGAATTTAATAACTTAACTGAATCCGCAATTATAACAGAAAATGCATCAATTTTCAAGGAGGCGCCGCCGACAAGTACGCCGTTTATGTCATTTTGTGAGAGGATGGCGAAACTGTTTTCCGGCTTAACAGAGCCTCCATAGAGGATTCGCATGGCCCCGGGAGCGCCTGTTTTTTCTTGCAAAATTTTTCTGATAAAGGCATGGACCTCCTGCGCCTGCTCCGGCGAGGCGTTTCTACCGGTGCCGATGGCCCATATGGGCTCATAGGCGATGACAACCCGCGCCGCTTCCCCGGGGGTTAAACCGGCCAGGTCTTTGGCCAGTTGCGCTTCGATCCTGGCAAAGGTTTCCCCGGACTCCCTCTCTTCCAGGGTCTCGCCGATGCACAATACCGGCGTGAACCTATGGACCAGGGCGACTTTGATTTTCTTGTTAATGTTTTCGTCGCTTTCGTGGAACAGTTGCCGTCGTTCCGAATGACCGATCAAGACATAATCCACGATATTTTCCAGCATCAGGGGGGAAATTTCCCCGGTGTATGCGCCCTGCTCTTCGAAATAAAAGTTCTGGGCGCCGGTTTTTATTCGCGGTGAAACCTCTTTCACGGCATATAACGATGTGAAGGGGGGAAATACGACGACTTCGATGCGTTCCTCCGGGTAAGGACCGGCGGCGTCTAATTTTTGATCCAGTTGTTGGATGAACGAGATGCTCTCTGCAGCGGTTTTGAACATTTTCCAGTTGCCGGCAATGATATAGTCTTTCATTAGCGATTACTCCTCGGGCAATGCTTCGATGCCGGGTAATTTCAGCCCTGCCAGGAACTCCAGCGCGGCGCCGCCCCCGGTGGAAAGGTGGGTGAAGTGGTCGGCGACGCCGGCTTTATTAATGGCCGCCGTGGTATCGCCGCCGCCGACGATGGTAATGGCTGAACCGGAAGCCACTGCCCGGGCGATTTCAATGGTCCCGGCGGAAAAGGTCTCCAACTCGAATACGCCTAATGGGCCGTTCCAGACGATCAATTGGGCGTCTTTCAACTCCTGGGTATAGAGCTGGATGGTTTCGAACCCGATATCCAGCCCCATCATTTCATCGGGTATTTCTTCGCTGCGTTTGATCATGCGGATAGTCACCTCCGGCTCGATGGCATAGGCGGCAATGTGATCCACGGGCAGCAGCAGCTTGATCTCTTTTTTCGCCGCTATTTCCATTATCTCTTTGCAGAGCGGCAATACATTATCATCTACCTCCGAGCGCCCGACATTAGCCCCCTTTGCTTTCAGGAAACTGTAAGCCATGGCCCCGCCGATGAGAATTTTGCGGGCCTTGTGCATCAGGTTCCGGATAAGGGGGATTTTATCCGAGACTTTGGCCCCGCCCATGATGAGGGTGTAATTTTGGGGTGGATTTTCCAGGGCCAGGCTGAGGGCCTCAACTTCTTTATTTAACAGGAAACCTGCGACAGACAGGGGTACGAATTGGGTAATGGCCTGGATGGAAGCATGGGCGCGATGGGAAGCGGCAAAGGCGTCGTTAACGTAAATGTCGATGTCTTTGGCCAGTTCCCGGGCAAAATCCGGGTCGTTGGCGGTTTCGCCCGGATGGAAGCGGAGGTTCTGTAATAATAGCATATCTCCTTCGTTTAACCGGGATTTGGCGGCGTCGATCTCTTTGCCGGTGATTTCGCCGGGGAATTGGACCTCCCGGCCCAGTAGTTTGGTTAACCGCCGGGCCACGGGCAGCAGGGTTAAATCGTTTTTTTTCTTTCCACCGGGTCTGCCCAGGTGGGAAGCGCAGACGATTTTGGCGCCCTTTTCCATCAAGCGCTGTAGGGTCGGCAGCGCCGTTTTGATCCGGGTGTCGTCGATTATCTCCCGGGCATCGGTCAACGGCACATTAAAGTCAACCCTGACAAACACACGTTTACCTTTTACATCGATGGTTTCAATTGATTTCTTTTTCATTTTTAACCTTTTAACATCCTAATTTATCACAACCTCGATTTATTTACAAGACGGAATAAACCAAAATTGTTCTTTTAATCGGTTGAGATAGGTTTAGCTCCCGCCCAAACTTCATTAAAGATTTCCACCATCATCTTGCCTTCCCCTTCATCAGCCGGTGTTATAGTAAAAGGGGCTCTAGTCAAAGGTTTAGCGATTCCGTATTCGTCCACCTGTACAGGTGTATAAAGTACAGCATTATCTACAATACTTAAATGAAAGGGCCGAACCATTTGATATGTTCGACAGATTTCACCGGGCTCAATGCCTGGTGGTATCAGAAAAGAAATCGCATTCTTGATGCAGTTCTCAAGTTGTTGTTTAAAATCCTGATCTCTATGAGCTGTTTTAAGTACATCCGGCGGCGATCCAGGGTCAATAAATAAACATTTGAAATCAAATCCCTTTTCCCGGCGGCCCTTTAATTCATTGAAAAAAAGTTGATGCTCCTTGTCGAATAATTTCCTATTCTTGCGACCGAAGATATTTAGCCGATTTTTGGTAAAGGAACATAAACTTTCATAAAGAGGATGGGTTTCAAATCCAGAAGAAAAATGCGCTGATTGGCAAATTGAAGGTTTGGGGAGTCCCTGATTTTCAAGCGCCTGCAGTACACCATTCCAACAATCCGATTTACCAATAATCGGTATTTTCGATCGATTATTAATGTTTTCTTCAAATTCCGGCCACCACACTTTAAATGAATCATCGAGCACACTACTATCTAACCTGGAATCAATCTGTAATTTGTTCAAATTATGGAGCAACTTTTTTATGCCCTCTTTATTAAAAACGACAGCATTAAATTGTTCGAGGGGGGTGCTTTTTAGACGAGAAGGGTTGATACCGAATAGTATCGGACAAACCCAGGAAGAATTCAATGATTTGGAAAGTGCTCCTGCCTCAAACATCAACCAGGAAGCATCCATATTTTCAGGGGTTACACAGATGAGGCCAATATTGTGGGTTTCCAGGTTTTTCCCTAACTCTAAAGCCCATCGGCTACCCCTTTCAATATCTGTATCAGACATCCAGGGTTCCAGGGTCTGTATAACCCGAGGCAGCCACTCCTTCAGCTCCCTGGCATATAACTGGCTTCTCTCACCGGACCAACTTATGAAAACCTTCATAATGTACCTCCATTATTTCACCGTTGTGAACTTTCAAACGGATATATTGGGTATTAAAGCCGCGGGACCTCCTACTTCACTCAAATGGCATTCTATATCCATTTCCTTGAGTTTTTTCATTAAGGTCTCTTCGCCAGACCTAGTATAGACAAAAACCGCCGGACCACTATTCGTGCTTATGAAAAATTCACCATTAAGTTCCGAACGTATTTTTTTTAGAAGGATTATTCTTCGGAATGTTTCGGCATTCCAGGTTAAAATATTTCTAGGACCCGTAGATATTGCAGCAAAATTATTATGAATATACTTTTCGGCAATTGGTCCTATTTCATCAAATTTTTTCTTTAATATCAGTTCCTTCAATTTTAAGGAACTTGCTCTTGCACATTCTAGCCACACTGAATAGAATGGGGACTGGGGCATATCCTCATGAATTTCTTCAGTACGTTTTTCACCCTCGACAGGCAAAACCAATATTTTAAAGGGAAAAGCTTCTCCCTGGCACAATAATTCAGCATACTCTCCTCCACTGATAATACTGACATTTCCTATAATCGATGCAGCAGCCGAATGCGAACCCAGCCGGGCTAATGCCGAAAGCTCTTTATCAGGAAATATTTTCCCGGTAATAGTGACAATACACTTTGTTAATGCAGCATAAATTGAAGCCGATGAACCGATACCTTGAGCTAGGGGAACATGTGGCTCGATATCTATGCTGTATGAGCTTTTGATTCCAAGTTTTTTAAAAATACGGCCCACAAAACCTGTCATCCGTTCATATGCATCGTCAGATACATGACGGCCTTTCATTTGAATGGATATTGTGTCTGAAAAAGAAAAACCAACGTCTGTGTGGAAACTTTTTAATGAAACGAAAATACTTTCTACGGGTAAGGTCTTTTGGTCGGCATCTTTATATCCATGGGCGCAAAGTAGCCCCTGGACAGGGTGAGCCCTTGCACTTACTTTCATCTTTTCTCCTTCACAGTGTTCCCTGATACCGGAAAAACGGTGTCACGTTGTGCTGCGCGTTATAGTTTATCGTAATTGGCGTTTTCCTGGTATAACCCCATTGCTTTGTCTGTCTTTGAGATCGCAATGGCGGGATTTTTTTCGATTCCCAACATTGCCCTGATTGCATCGACATTTTCCGGGACAGCGATGGCTTCCATATGGACGCAATAGATCAGCACCGCCGTGTTTTCCTCGACACTGATGGAGTCTTCCCAGATGGCCACTTCCCACATATCGTTGCGGGGTCTTAGTTTATCGCGAAAAAGCTCTAGTACATGTGCATTGCTGGTAATACCCTTTTCTCCGCTCACCAAAATAATACGGGGCGTTTTTTCAAAAGCTTCAACCAGGGCCGTCTTATTTATCGGGGATTTATATGTGACTTTTAGAATATGTATATGAGACAATGTAGAAGATACTTTTACCGCGGCCGAAGAAATTCTTATATCGGGCATAACTGTTTTTACGTCCGGGGCATGATGACTGAAACCACCCAATACGGGTATAATGGCATTTATCGGACCGGATGAAGTTTTTACGGGGTCGGCGCCTCTTCTCACAATGTTTACATAAACATCATCCATTACCCCAGCCGATTTAAGCGCCACCAAAACACGGCAAATAGCTGTAGTATTACATGAAACGATTCTTGTCTTTTTTATACCGACAGCCTCTCTATAATTTGCCAATGATGAAAATGAGAATCCCGTGGTTTCATGTTTTTCTCCACCATTGATGATGAAAGGTTTTCGGGCTTCTTCATACAGCAGGACGTTTTTAGCGGTAACACCAGTCGGTGCGGTGTCAACAACAATGTCTGCATCCTTCAATATATCAGAAAAAGTACCTTCCACTTTAAGACCATTTTTCCTCATCTGCGCTATTGCTTCCGGGGATGTTCCATACAACGGGAATTTTCGCTCATTTGCGACAGCTACGAGGCTTGTCGGGGCTACATCCACAACACCGCAAACTTCCATGTCATCTTGTAACGCCACGGCGTCTGCGACGCGTTTACCTACTACCCCGTATCCAACGCCTAAAACTTTTACCATAATTTCCTCCTAATTAACTCTTAATTTCGAATAATAAAAATTACCACATTGCTGAGATTTTGGCAAGTGTTTCGTTGATTTTTTTTTATTCGGTTTTTTTCAGGCCATCCGCCCATTCGCCCATCCGCAAATTCGCCTATTCGCCCCCCCGGATATTGTCTTTTACTGCTTTTTATGTTAATAAATACTATGGCAAAAAAACATTTCGGATTAATTTTAGCCGGCGGCCAGGGCACGCGGTTCTGGCCCTGGAGCACGGAAGATAAACCCAAGCAATTCCTGCCCATTGTCGGGAATGAACCTTTGATTACCCAGACCTTTAACCGGTTAAGGGAAACGAAAACCTTGCCGCCGGAAAATATTTTCATCGTGGCGGATAAGAAATACCTGGGATTGGTAAGGGAAGCCATCCCGGGATTCAAGGAAAGCAATTTCATCGCCGAGCCTTCGCCGAAAAATACGGCCCCTTGCTTGATATTGTCCAACATTGTGCTTTCCGGCTTCGAAGCCGACGCCAATGTGGCGGTGGTCCCGGCGGATCATTATATCCCGGACACGGATATTTTTGCGGCCCAACTGGAAGACGCCCTGAACTTCGCGGATAATAAATATATTATCACTTCCGGCATCAAGCCCACGGGGCCGCATACGGGGTACGGGTACATCAAATTTAAGGACGACTCATCTGCCCTTGCGGGAGATACGGAATTCTTCGCCGAGGAGGCCTTTCGAGAGAAACCTTCCCTTGAAGTGGCCGGGCAATACCTGGCGGAGGGGAATTATTACTGGAATTCCGGGATGTTCTTCTACAATTTGAAATTCTTTAAACGTCTCCTGGAAACGTATTCCCCTTATTACTACGAACAATACCTGGAGCTGGAAAAGGCCTTTCAAAACAGGCGAGAGTTTGAAGATGCCTACAATGCGGTTAAGCCGGAATCCATCGATTATGCTTTGATGGAGAAAGTAAAAGAGGCGAGGATGTTCAAAGCCGCGTTTCAGTGGAGCGATGTGGGCGCCTGGTCCAGCGTTTATGAATTGAATCCCAAGGATGGACAGGGGAATGCGGCAATGAAGAGGAATAATATTTTCATCGATTCGGAAAACTCGCTGGTTTTTTCCACGGAAGAGAAACCCATTGCCGTGATCGGGTTGAGAGACATTGCCGTGATCGATACGGGAAACGGTATCCTGGTAGCGGATTTAAATCATTTGCAGAAGGTCAAAGAGGTGACGAGGAAGTTAAAGAATGATGAATGATGAAGAAAAGACGGAAGGTGAGAAGGTAAGAAGGTAAGAGGGTAAGAGGGTAAGAAGGTGAAAAAAAAAGGAAGAGCGGAAGAAAAAAGAAGGTGAGAAGGTGAGAGGGTAAGAAGGTGAGAAAAAAAAGGAAGAAAGGAGGGCCTTCAGCCCGGGTCAATTAAACGGGTGAACATTCTGTGAGTGATTACGCCGACATCTGGTAAATTACCGGTTTATAGCGGGGTTTAGGAATGGGTTTTTTCTCACGTTTAGCCGCTTCGAGCCATACTTCTTTAACAATTTCCACTTCCGTTAATGCATCTTGCCGGGATTTACCGAAAGCTGAGCAGTGTTTTAAGTCAGGTATATCGGCAATATAGCCCTGGTCGTCTTCACTGTAAAATATGTTTATGTGATAATCTTTCATTGGGAAACCTCCAGCTTTATATCATATTCTTCTATTAACTCTAAAAATTGAAACCGAAAGCTTCGACTAAATGGACGAATTCTGTAAATTTTATATTCTTGGAACCCGATAGTACTTTCAATAGAATTTTCTCTGGTTTCATGGTACACCCTGTGTGCAGGAAACATCCCGGTTATTTTTCATCATGGGACCATTTTATAAGAAATCAATGATAATTTCAAGTGGCAAGCAAATTTTCCAATCAATACTCTCTCTTCATTCATCATTCATCATTCATCATTCAAATCCTTTAACTAACTATAACCGGAACCGATTTGAATGTCAAGACCAGAGAAAAGCAGAAGGTAAGTCGATTGTTAATGGTTAATAAAAAAGTAAATATAAAGCTGCAGTAATGCCAGCGCGTAAAGGGCGGCCATGATATCGTCCAACATAATACCCAATCCACCGGGGATTTTCTCAAGCCTTCTAATAGGAAACGGTTTTAAAATATCGAAGAACCGGAACAAGAAAAAACCGGCAATATACAAAGATATCTGGTGGGGAACCAGCAGCAAAGCGACCATCTGCCCAGCCACTTCATCGATGACACACGAGCCCGGGTCTTTTTTATTAAAATGCTTTTCCGCTTCGCCGGAAGCCGGTATGCCCACGACAAATACGATCGCAATAGCGACCAACTGGATGTACAGCGGCGCCCGCCAATAAGGCCCGATAAAATAAACCAGCAGCATCGTAGCCAGGGACGCGCAAGTTCCCGGCGCCAGCGGGCTGCGACCAATGCCGAAAAATGTGGCAATCAATAGCCGGATATTTCTCATATACGTTCTCCATAAACCATCTCATGCTGGAAACCGGTGATTTTGATTTTAAACATGTGATAATCATCCTCGAACGGTTCATTCACCTGAGTAAAGCCATCGGTCTCCGGCGCCTGCGATGTGATGCGGCCAATGGTGGAATGCCCATCCCAGGGACTGGGCCCATGGGGCAAAAAATCCTGCACTGTACCGATAATCTTTTCATTATATTTTTCCATGTTTTGATCGGAAATATCCATCAACATTTCCTTCCGCGCTTCGATCACAGCTAGCGTATTTTTCTTTTTATATTTAAAGGCTTCGGTGTTCTCTTCATCCGAATATCCGAAAACCCCGAACCGCTCGATTTTCGATTTTTCGGCAAAATCCAACAGTTCCTCGAACTCCGCCCTGGTCTCGCCGGGGAAACCTACAATAAATGAAGAGCGTATCACGGCATCCTTATATTTACCCCGGATTTTCTTCAGCAATTCCAGGTTCCGGGCGCCGCCTCCGCCCCGGTTCATTCGTTTCAGCAAGGTTTCCGATACATGCTGAAAGGGGAGATCGAAATAGGGGATAATGCCGGGATAGGAAAAACCGGCGATGATCTCGTCCGTCATCTCTTCGGGCATCAGGTAGAGCACCCTGACGGCGTTAAATTCCAGGGAAGATATCTCTTTCAGTAGTTCCGGCAGTTGGGATTTCGGGCCCCTGTCTTTACCGAAATAGGTTGAGTCCTGGGAGATCAGGTTGATTTCCTGGAACTCCATTTCTTTATACGATTTCGCTTCTTTGATAATAGAAGCGATGGTCCGCGACCGGAACGGACCCCGTATTTGCGGGATGGCGCAAAAACTGCACTGCATGTTGCAGCCTTCGGAAATCTTGATAAACGTGCTGTTGGGGGAAGTGGTAATAATCCGGTTATGGCTTTCGTCGTAGAGGAAGAGGTTTTTGTTTTCATATCCTGTTTTTTCCTCGCCGGCAATCAAACGGGCCAGTTGGTCCAGGTCATTGACGCCCCAGATTATATCGGCTTTTTTAAAATTGGCTTTCAGTTCTTCATAGTACCTTTGGGTCAGGCAGCCGAAAATCGCCACTTGTTTGGTTTCGCCGGTTTCTTTCTTTTCCAGGGCCGCCAGTATCTCCTGGATGCCTTCTTCTTTGGCTTCGCGGATAAACCCGCAGGTATTGATGATAATCCAGTCGGAATTTTCGTATGAAGATACGACCCGGATATTATGTTTTTCCAGCATCCCGCCCAGGACTTCGGTATCTACGACGTTTTTGAAACATCCCAGGCTGACGAAAGAAGCAGTAATTGTTTGTTTTTCCATTTAGGCATTGTACCAGATTATGCGGTGTTCTGCAACCGGCAGTACAATTCCTAACCCCAGCGTCACGGTTAGGGCCCATCCGAAATGGTTTAGTTTATCGGCTGGAAGAGGATTGGATAAGTATTTCGACGATGATATCTTTTCGCGTCGCCCGGCCGTGGGAATCTTTTTTAATGAATACCAACCGGTAACGCCCCACAAAACCCGGCCCCGGCTGCCAATAAAAAATTCCTCTTTCAACGTCCATCGTCGAACCTACTATAATCAAATAAATAATAGTTCTCTTCATATTTTCCTCCGGTTAAATGGCTAAGGAGTAATTATAATATTATTCCCCTATTTTTTTGTAAAGATTTATAATTGTTTATATCTTTTCTCCTCGCCTCTTCATCATTCATCATTCATCATTCATCATTAATCTGCCTGCGGTTCCACGGGTGCGACGGGTTTCGAAATGGGGGGTTCTTGATTTTTCTTATATTTATAGTAGTACAACATTATTTCATGCATCAGCATGGGGTCCTGGTCCATATCATTTAATAGTCCCTTCACATCGGGTGCTTTATTTTCCAGGCGCCTGGTTATTGTATCCGGGGCAATGATGGGTTGCTTCTCATTATTACGCATGGGTTGACTGCCGAAGAGAACCCAATCCAAAGATACACCCAGTTCCTTGTGCAGCCGGGATAGAGTATCCAGGCAGGGAAGAAAAAAACCGGTTTCATTTTTATAATAAGTAGTCTGGTTAAGTCCTAATTTCAATGCCATCTCGCCGCGGGTAAGCCGGAGTTCTTCTCGGATTAGCGCTAACCTTTGTCCGACCGTTGCCAGGAAAGTTCCTGTTTGGACCTTCATCTTTTTTTTCATTTTTGTTCCTCCTTCACGCTATTTTAACATACTTTATTGCGTATTACAACTATTTTATTGCATTGTAAGGTCTAAATATTCCGCAGCACTACCTTTGTATTGCCTAGAACAACCGATGTAATGTAGAGAACAACCATTGTAATGTGGAGAACAACCTTTGCAATGCAGAGTACGACATTTGCAATGCGGAGAACAACCTTTGCATTGCGGAGTACGATATTTGTAATGCGGAGAACAACCTTTGTGCTGCGTAGAGCGACCTTTCCATTGCAGAGAACAACCTTTGTAATGTATAGAACGACATTTGCGTTGCATAGAACAACCTCTGCAATGCATAGTAAGAATGATGTCTTCATATTATGAGGAAAAGGCGATGTTTCTTTGCTTCGGGTAACAAAATAGGTAACCGCTGGTTTCCGTATCCCTTGCCCCAGGATTTTCAGATTGATATTATTGCTTTTTCCTTTGTATTATGATATTTTGGGGGTATGGAATTTTTTGAGAATTTCTTAGAAGTCTTAAAAGAGCTCTGGCAAGAAAAAGTAGAATATGATCTAATCGGAGGTTTTGCCGTGATAATTCACGGCATGCCGCGCGTTACCCAGGACCTGGATATTTTTGTAAAAGGGGAAGAATAAAAAATAAGATGGGCTTACAAAAATTTAAAACTTTCCAGGAAGCAGAGCGGGCGCTGTGGTGTTCGCATCCTGATGAAAAGTATTTTAAACAGGTAAGGGAGTTATTTGAATTGGCAAACCGGCTTTGTCCTCCTGATTTTCCCAGGGGTGTATTCAAGTACCGCACCATGGAAGAAGCGGATAATGCCAAACAAGAATGGCTTCTTCAAAATGCTTTGAAAAAAAGAGCCTCCCGGGGACTGCCTTCCCCTAATAATCCCTAAACCACTACTTACCTATTTTTTGTCTAATCTATTTTTGATTTCATTTATCTTTTCAAGGATTTCTATTGCCCCTTTTTGAGCTCTTTCCGCATCTTCTTTTAGAAAAATTCTTTCGCCGTAAAAAGCAGGCGCCCGATCTTTGGCAAGCAGCATTGATATAAAAAGAATCCTATCGGACGCTTCTTTTTCCACTTCGATACCTTTTTCCTTTAGAAGGCTAACAAATAATGGGGCTACGTTGTGAATCTTCGGATAATCAATCCCCATTTTTTTCAAAATTCCTTTTAAAGAAAGCTCTACAACTTCTTGCGCCCTTCTTATTACAATATTCCATTTCCCTTTTTCAAACATGTGTTGCATTTCTTCGCAGTAACTTTCAGCGTCTTTGAGCAAATTCTCACCACTTTCAAAATTCGTCATAACGCGACCTCAATCAGCTCCCCCGGTTGCCAGGAGGGCTTTAATTCCCAGTACCAGGACCCATCAGGAAGATTCACTTTTCTTGAACCTAATTTTGTTGTTTCAATTCTCATTTTTTCCAGTAGATCGGTAAAACACTTGTCCTGTTCAAATAAGATGATTCCTTCTTCCATCATGTCTAAAAGGATCAAGGGATTATTCCTGATTTCCGTCAGCGTCATGAACAATGGTGAAATTTCTCCATAAATACCGTTGTTATAAAGCCTTTGATATTCCTGGCTCTCATCCGATTGGAGTGCGGAATTCACATAAACACTATCCACATCGACCTCTCCTTTCCTGTATAGGATTAGAAGGTCGATATCGGACTCCGGTCTGGCGCTGCCGCGAGCTACAGAACCATATAAAGTAACGGAAAGAAGATTATCCTTCATGCCTTCTTGCAGGTTCTTTATAAATATCCGCAAGAATTTTTTATAAACAAGGTAGTCGATCTTTTTTGCTTGCTTTCCTGTATTTTTCTCTCGAAATATTACTTCACCAGTGTGAAGCACAACGGGTCGGTTTGTAATCTTCAATGCCTGGCCAACGTTTTGCTTATCCGATGAAATTTTCATACTTAATTTTACCCTGATTTCATATATTTTTGCAAGCACTTCCCGCACCATTTTTTCATTTTGACATCAGCCCAATGAAAAGCCCGGGATTCAGAGAAATTTAAAAAAGTGCCACACGTTGTGGCACAAATTCCCCGGCAATTCCGGGATAGACAAGAATGTCACTCTGTGTCCTCTGTGACCTCTGTGGCTATTTTTTTATTTTTTGCCAGAAAATGTCAGGATTTCACGGGTTAATAATTAGACATCCATGAAATAATACCGGCAGGCAAGTTTATAAAAAGGAGAAAAGGTGAAAACATGCGCACCAGGATTAATGATCTTTTCATTATTTTTTATCCGGGGATAACCGTTTTAATTCCTTTTTTAGTTCTTCCACGGTCTTTATGGCGCCTTCCAATTCGGTTCTAAATTCATGTTTTTCAGGGTCGTAATGGCTGAAAGGATTTAAAACTAAAGTCTGATATTGTTCGATTTTATCCTTTATCCCGACCCCGATAGCGCCTTTAACGGCATCCCAAAAATTCCTTGTAGAATAGTCATTCAGTTTAAGTTGAAAGGGAATTTCCTTTTTTGTTTTAACACAGTAATCGTACAAAGCTTTCTCAAAGGCCGAGCGGGTATATACGGCAGCGGCCTTGTAGTCACTATTAACCAGGTGCCATTTCGCCCTTTCAATGAATTGCTGCTCATCCTTGATTCCAGGAATCTCAAATCCCTCTTTTGTTTCTTTAGTGTAGAATTCGAAGGCCATCCAGCCTTCGACGTTTTGCAGGTAGTTTTTTGCATATTCGTACCAGGGCTTGTCGTAAGTGGTAAGGAATACCTGGTAGTCATTGAAATCGGTTTTAAGGATTTCCAGGAGCGGAAGTCGGTTGGCCATATCCAAACCAATAAAAATATCGTCAAGAAAAAGGATTTTGCAGGGGATGCTCTGGATATGACGCTTAATCATTCCCAGGTATATGGATATGGCCAGCGCGGACAACCGGGCCTCGTTGAGAAACAAATGGGGCTTCTGTACCGTTTTTCCCGCATAGCGTAATTCGACGTGGACGTGATTGTCCTCTACAAATCGATAATCAGGAGTGGGTCTGGCTTGCCGGTAAAACAACCGAAGATCAATGTGATGTTTGAATTGATCCAATATGGGCTTCGTATGTTTTAGGATATATTCGTTGCTGCTCTCGTTGAATAATTCACCAAAGGCATCATTAAAGGTTTTCAATGCAGCATCGGCTTCTTCCTTCTTTCTCTTCATTGGATAACTGCGTCCGGTTTGCCTGGCAATAGCCGTTTCAACTTCTTCCCAGAGTTGCCCCAGTTCTTTGCCGCCGGTCAATGAATATTTGAAATGTTTGAGTACACCTTTTACCAGGAGATCGAACAGGTCTATCTCTTGATCTTTTTTTATGTGGTGAATATTAAGTAGATTCTTATAGGTAAGAAAGCTCTTTAATTTATTGGCATCGCGGATACTGGTTTCTGTACCACTGCCGGTATTCTTAGCTGTGGTGGATAACTCGAATACCTGTTTTTTTTCCTCACCGTTACTATTGGGGTCAAAGGTAACTTTGATATAGCACTTCCCTTTTTGGTTGTCTTTGATAAAGATGTTCTCCACTTCGTTGAGATCGATCGCTTCCACAGAGGATTGAAAGAAGTCTTTTAGCGCGTAGAATAAAGAGCTTTTACCGCTGCCGTTTTCACCGTAAATAAATAGGTTTTTTCCTTTTACCTGGATTGTGTGTGTTCCATGGAAGGTTTTGTAGTTGTTGATTTCGATGGTCTCTATTTTCATTTTATTTCCTTATTTATAGTTCGTACCACGTCCAGGCTGTCCAGGGTTTCCAGGTTATTGCGTACCGGGTGGTAGGGATCGTAGAGCCGATCGAATTCACTGCGGATCACGGCCAGCTTCTCTACGTCGGTCATGTGGTCGGTTATCGGTTTCAAATGGTCCAGGTATTTCAGGATTTCTTTTCCGGCGGCTTTTATTTTATCGGCGAAGTAGAGTTCGTAAACAATCCCATTAATTAATTCTTTCAGGAAACATAGGAGAAGTCGTTCGGAGTTAATTTTCACAACAAACTGAATCCAATCAACTAATTGACACAAAACGCTTTTTGTGGCTTCATCTGCACACTTTAAAGGCAAAAGTCTTACTTGTTCTGGATTTATATTTACATTATCGAAAATAGATTTATACCAATAATTCAACACATCACTATTAAACAAAGCCAGGATATATTTTAATGGAAATCTAAAATCTTTTTGAATAATATTGTTAAAATTATCTCTATTATAATAGCTCTCTGAATCATATGCGCCTATCAGTTTACGCCGCAAAGACTTATTTCTAAGTCTAATAAATAATATCTTGGGATTTTTGAAAAATCTATCATCCCTCGGGCACCATAACCATGTGCCATATTTAAGATAATTGCCACCCCAATCAATTCTATACTCTATTAATCTGCTCTTCCCATCAAGCAACTTAACCCAACCATCTTTAAAAGTTTCTGAGATGTAAAGATTTTCCTTACTCTGTTCCCTGGTCTTGTATATTATGATTCCTTGGCTGACATCCGCTACAGAGCCAAGTGGAGTTGTGTCTGCGGATATTTTTCCCATTATTTGATTATCACCTCTAATTATAAATCTACAACCAGGTGTTTCCAACCAATTTTTCTGACTTGCCGAGGAAAATCCTTCTCTTCTCAAAAATTCTTTTTGATCTTTAGGGTGAATTATTTTAGTGATAGCTTGCACTCCTTTCTTATATATAAAGATAAGTGTTTCAGCCGCATTATTTTTCCATACGTTGTATCTAAAATTTGAAATTACTGAGATCGTACCATTTTCTAACAAATATCTTCTGAGATCTTCAGCCCATTTAGATTCAATAAAATTTGTTGGATTAATAAATGACAGTACTCCCGTATCTCTTAAATTACTCCTGACCTGTTGGTAAATAAAATACTCATAGGATTCAGGTTGACCTTTTAATTAATGGGAAAATAATTTTTAGTATTTTCTTCTCTTCTTTTGTAAAGTTTGCTCCATAGGGTGGATTCCCAATTACCAGGTCAAAACCATTCTTATAATGCCATACTTCTGAAAAAAATAATTTAAAATCAAAGTCAACTTTGTATCCAAAAATTTTTTTAGATGATTCGAGTCTTTCTTTAAGTTGAGTATCAATTTGTTTTTTAAGATTTCTTTTTTTCTCCGGGTCTGTTTCTTTGAAGAAATCTTTTTTCAGGTTTTCCAATATTTCAAATGCCGGGCTCTTCCAGTTCTCTGGGAAACCAATTAAAGAATTTCCGCATACGATTTTATAATCAAGATTTGGCAGTGCTTCAATTTTGTCGAAGTTTTCTTCGTCAACTACCAGCGATAACCACAACCGCAGGCGGGCAATATCAACGGCGCTGGCATCGATATCCACGCCGTAAATATTCTCCTGGATGGCATGGCATTTCAATTCAAAAGGAGTTTTCCTGGGGGAATGATAATAGGTCTGCAGCATCAACCGCGCATTAACGATTTCATGGAGCAGTCCCACGGGAAACGCGCCTGAACCGATGGCGGGGTCACATATTTTTATGTTTTCTAATTTTTCGTCCAACTGGGTGGCTTGTGTGCGTATGCATTCGGGCAGCCGGTATTGGTATGTACCGGTCTCTTTTCCTTCCGCCATTACCTTCTTATCGTTTTCCAATGCCCAATGGCCTTCGCGGATCAATTGCTCAAGGGCTTCGCGGGGGCACTTTTCCTCTTCCGCATTGATCGTTGTGTCCAGGTAATGGATCAAACTCTCCTGACACATATAGTGGACTATCTCACGGGGCGTATAATAAGCGCCCGCGCTTTTACGTTCAGCAATATCCAGCATGTTCTCAAACACCTTTCCCAACATCTCCGGGTCGACGGCCACTTCTTTTTCCAGCGGCTCGTCTTCCTTGACGGTAAAGTTGTAACGGTCAAAAACATCGAGTATCCCTGTGCCCACGTCGCCGGTTTTGTTTTTCTCCAGGTTGTGGAAAAAGATATCGGGAATAGCCGCCAGCCGGTTTTGCCAGTCGTAATCGGCCTCGAATAAACCACCGTTTAAAAAAGGAATTTTACAATCGAATCGCGGGTAATACCCTGGGGCGGTGCTTTCCCCACGCTCTTTGGCCAGCGCTTCATAAAAGAGGTATTGTAGATAGTGACTATAAAAGTTTTCCCCTTTTTCTACGGACTTCTCAAAAAGCGTTCGCAAGAATTTCTTATCGCCGCTGCCCCATTTTTCGTTTTTCTTTACGCCGAGCCAGCCTTTTTTTTGCAAGAAGTAGAGGAAGACGATTTGCCCCAGGAGCTTTTTGGTAAAGCGGGAGACTTCGATCCCCGCTTCCGTAATAACGGCTTTAACTGCTGACTCTTTAATAAAATATTCCGCCAGTTTGAGATAGAGTTCCTTGTACTGCTGGAAAAATTCGCCGGTAACCTTTTCGACGCTAAAAGCATTTTCAATGGCCCCGATAGTGGGATCGGCGTAATCCGTTTCCAGCAGGGGCAGCAATTGCTTTTGGGCTGTGTAGGAATTTTCGTGCTCGCCCACCAGGTAAGAATAGCGCCTGGCCGGGGTTAAGTCTGTACGGGTTTTGACTTTGCCTTTCCCGTCCTTGTAGGATTCATGTTCAATTTTGATAAAAGAGAAACGCCAGTCCGCCCCATTGTCCTCCCCTGAATAAAAAGCGGCCAGCGCATAATCCCTGGCCTGACTTTTATTTTTATCATCCTGCAGCCACTTGACGACGAAATTTCGCAGCGATGTCCTGGCGCGGTCCAGTTTGGCCACGGTTTCTGTTTTAACGATCAATATCTCAACCTCTTCGCCATAGGGGGCCGTATATACGCCGAGCCGCTTATAATTATTGATATGCTCCCGGTAATCGGCGTAAATGTATTGTTTGCCGGACCAGACACGCTCTTTTGTCCTATCGAAGTTATTTAACAGGTTGGAAATGAAAAGGCCGAATGAGTCCAGGTCGAATTTATGTTGCAGTACTTTTTCAATGAGTTCTTGCGCTTGTTTTTTTTCCATACCTGCTCCTTATTTCTTCAACAGGTAGCCGGAGAGAATGACTTCCCGTTTGAGGTTGGTCCGGGCGGGTTGGTTATCCGACACTACCGCGCCGCGAATATGCTTTCGTAAAATATTGAGGATTTCCAGTGGGTCCAGGGTATTTTCCAGTTCCTTTTTTATTTCCCTGGCGACTTTTTTGGCAATGGTGCCCTGGGCCATCATCTTGCGAAGGTTTTCCAGGAACTCCTCGTCGCTGTCGGTAAATTTACGGCAGTTTTTAAAATATTTATCTTTAAGCCGGCGTTCGATATAATCGAGGTTGGAGCGGCCCCCGGAACCTCTATCGATTTCAATATCCTGGGAGGTGTCCCGTCTAAAAGCCTCTTTGTTATCTTCCAACAGCCGGTAATAATTCCCGGGGACCGGTTGACGCGGCGTTTCCGGGCGGCATTGCAGTTGATTTACGGCGTCGAAAAAAGTAATTTCCTGGGGGTTGTCGTTATCGTGGCGATAGAACTTTTTTAATTTTCCTAACCTGAAAAACGTGACCAATTGATCGGTTTCGATTTCTTCGGCCCGGAACCCGGAGCGGGCTTTCTTGGGCAGCAGCTTGATCTTTTCGAACAGGTCCGGCTGCTCATCCCTGATATTGCGGATCATTTCGAGGTATTGCAGCTCGGAATCCCCCTCCTCATCTTCGCCGGTGTATGCTTTTTTGTTGTTCAAGGTGTCGAATAATTCCTGGCTGCCGATTTCTTCACCGTCGGAAAGATACCTGGCGTCCTCTCCCAGGATGTCGTGAAACATTTGGATTTTATTTTTAATATTGATTTCCAGGCCCAGGTGCGAATCGGCCTGGCTGGTGGGGAAGAAATTAAAGATGTAGATTTTCGGATGCTGCGTCCCCAACCGGTTGATACGGCCGGCCCGCTGCAAGACCCGCGTGGGATTCCAGGGCAGGTCGTAGTTCACCAGGATATTGGCGCGGTGCAGGTTGATCCCTTCGGCCAACATGTCGGTGGTGATCAAAATACGGATATCATCGGCGTTTTCTTTTTCATTGGGATCGAAATTACTTTTGATTATTTCACGGGCGGGGCCGTGCTTGACGGGCGCCGTCGTTCCCTGCCGCCTTCCGCCCCGGCTGCTGTAGGCCATGATCTCACCGGGAAATTCGACGCTCAATTTTTCATAAAGATAGTCGCCGGTCTCTTTGGATTCGGAGAAAATCACCAGTTTCTTTTTCTTCAAATCGCGATTTTCTCGCAGCTCATGGATAAGCTGGTGGAGCTTGGGGTCTTCATCGATATCCCGCCATAAATCGCGAACCTGTTTGAGGATTTCCAGGTCGTGTCGAAGGTCGATTGGGAAATCCGGGTGAAAATCCCCGGCGTCATATTCCTGGACTTTTTCTTCCTCCACATATTTTTCGAGTTTTTCCCAATCGTCATTGTCCAGGAGGTCGTAGACATTCACTTTTTTGCCGATATAGACGGCTCCGCCTTCAAACATCCGCATAAAGCGTTCATAAGAATCGACAAAACGGCCCACACTTTTTTTAAAGGCATAAAAACTGCTTTCCAGCCGTTTGACCAGGATACTCTTCATAAAGCCGCCCACATTTCGCTGCTGCTGTTTCTCAAACTCCGACAACCGGGCGCGCCCGGTGTAATACAACAGCGGGATATAGCGGGCATAACGGAAATCCTGGAATAACCGGATGGTTTGATTGAAAACCGTTTCCACCTTTCCTGTAAAAGAGTAGACGATTTTTTGGGGGTCTTGCATTTCCGGGAAAACCAGGCCCTGGGTTTCGATGTCGTTTTTGAAATAATGGGTTACGTCGGAGCGGGTCCTGCGCACCATGATATGCTTAAGAATATTTTCACGGATTTCTTTGGAAACGCCGGTGATAGTTCTCCTGTATTCCTGGCCACTTTTATCAAGCGAAGTGAACCGCTTTTTAAGCCGGTTAAAAAACTTTTCCAGGTTCGGCACCCCAGGGATAGTGGAATTTTTAGGCGCCTGGAACAATTTGAGTTGGGTAAAAATATCTTCGATTTTGTTATTTAATGGAGTCGCGGTGACAAGGATGACTTTTTTCCCCCGGCAAATATCCAATAAAGCGGCATAGGATTGCGTGGCTTCATTGCGAAAGCGATGTGCTTCATCCACTACCACGTAATCGTATTGTTCGGCCCCTTTCCGGATCACCTGTTCGAGCTTACCCAGCGATTCGACCCGCGACGGCACCTGGAATTTCATCAAGCTTTCTTGCCAATAATCGCAGAGCACCGGTGGGCATATCACCAGTATCCGGCCCCTGACTTGCTGTAAGAGTTGAGCCGTTATGAAGGTCTTCCCCAGCCCCACCACATCCGCGATAAAGACGCCGTTATATTCTTCCAGTTTCCGCAACGCCTGGAAAACGGCTTGCTCCTGGTATTGCAGTTTCATAAACCCTTCGGGAAGGAAGAATTCGAATCGGTCCTGGATATTAATATCTTCTTGCAGGTATTCGTAAATCGCTTTCAGATAAAGTTCATAAGGTGTAATGGCGTCGTTGAGCCAGGTTTTCTTTTGCACGGTATCGACAAATTCCATGGACACATCGACGGAGTTCTTCCAGAGGTCCTCGAACTGTTCAAGCGCAAATTCGACGTCGCGCCGCTGTCGAAGTTCCACATTAAACTCCCGGTTGGCCACAAGCCCGGCATAGGAAAAATTACTGGAACCCGTGATTACAAAACCGAAATCCCGGTCCCCCGGGCGGAAACGTCCGATATATACTTTGGCATGAATATTCCGCGAAGGATAAGCCCTGATTTCGAGCTTTTTACCATTCCCGCCCCGCTTTCGATCCCCATCGGGGTCCGGGCAATCGGTATTTAAGAACCGGGTGAATTCTCGTATC
Source organism: Candidatus Aminicenantota bacterium (assembly GCA_026393835.1). Lineage (GTDB taxonomy): Bacteria > Acidobacteriota > Aminicenantia > UBA2199 > UBA2199 > JAKAGC01. The sequence goes on from JAPKZK010000073.1 coordinate 40,659, forward strand.
CCGGTCTCAAGGAGCTGGTCGCTCTCCTGCGATTCTTCGATCTCTTCGAGTAAATTTTTTTGAAAGTATTTTTTGGCGTTACTGTGGGACTCGAAATCGATCACGGTTTGGTAACGGAATTGGTCGATGGCCCGGTAGGATTCTTCATCGACGCCGAGTCCGATGAGTATCCTCGTTTTTTCAATGTCCGCAATGGATCGGTAGAGTTGATAAAAACCGCTCGACCTGAAATAACCGACCAATACATCAAATAAATGAGTATCCTTAAGGGTAACTTTGAATCGGTCCAGCAGATCCTGGCCAGCCTCATTGGTAAAAAATGTTAAATCCGTATTAATTCCTGCCATTTCGTAATTCTTGCTATCTCCTGGAAGGTTACCGGGATTTGATCCGTTTCAATTCATTAATCTTCCATGATAGAGATATTATCCTTTTTCCAGGGATTTGTCAATATGATAGATAGGATGTTGAGATTTTGAATCCTGCCTTTCCCCAGCCTTGGGGACACAACAGGTTAATTGTTTGCAAAATAAAAGATATAGGCAAAAAAATCTTCCAGTAAAAAAGCGCCGGTCAAGAAAAATCTTTTGCAATTTTTCAGAATGCCATTGACAGAATAACAAACATACGCCATATTGTAACCATGAAAATAACAAAAACTTATATATTTGATACGCCGGGAGTATCAATTAGTGCCACCGGATGTTCGGGAGCGTGAGCTGCGGGGAATGTCGAAAACGGCATCTTTCCTGGGCATTCAAGATGCGTATGTTATCACTTTCAATGAAGAAGAAACCATCGATTTGAAGGGTTTTAAAGTGAACGTTCTGCCTGCCTGGAAATGGCTAATTTAAATAAGTCTACCCCTTTCCCCAGGGAAAAAGCGCAGGGCAAGAAAAGCTAGGTAAGCAAAACGCTGAAATGATGCCGATTTTATGATTAAAAATTCTGCCTGACGGAATAACTCATCCGTTTATTCAACCAGAGTTTTAAAAAGACGTCGTCGATCTCGACGTTTTCTCCTTCTTTATCAATGAGTGCGGTTGCAAAAATTTTCGCCGCTGACTTTTTCACCATAGACAAAGGGGTTCATCGGTACCTCCTTTTTTTTTTACGATTATGCATCATGCATTATGCATGATGCATAATCGGTAAATAATTATAATAAGCCCTCGCTGTAAAGTCAAGTCTCCTTTTTGTTTTATCCGCAACATACACATCCGGGGTATCGATTCGGCGACCCGGGGTTCCCTACTATATTACCCCTGACGACGTTCTTCCAATCTTTTTTTCAGCTCCTGCTGCTGCATTTTGATGATATCTTTATACATTTTCTGCTGTTCTTCGGTCAGCACTTTTTGGATTTTCTTTTCCTTTTTAGCATCTTGATCTTTCATGGCCTCCAGCATGCGGGATTCTTCATTGGCCCCGCGCAGTTCCCCCGGGATGCCGCCGCCGCGCATACCGCCGCGCATCATGCTGGGTACATTGCCGGGTATACTCCCGGGTACTGTACCGGACATATTGCCGACGCCGCCCTGCATGTTGCCATAGGGATCGTTCAATAAATCGCCGCCGTTTTCCGCCGCCATCGCCGCCATGTTTTCACGGTCTGCGATTAACAACTCCCGGTATTCATCGAGGATTTGTTTAACCTGGACGCTTTGCTCTTCAGTCAACAGCAAACCTTCATTCAATAAGAAAAACTCTTCCGCCATTTTCCGTTTTTCCTTGAAGTCGGCGAATATCGGCTTTTGCTCCGGGGTCAATAACCCTTCCACGAGGCCGTCGGTCATTTCTCTTCTTCGTATGGCCGCCTGGATCAAGGCCAGGGCGTTCCCTTTGAAATTTTCCCTGTCCATTAATGCCTGGCTCTGCGCCATTTTAAATATTTTTACCACCCCCGTCGCCTGCTCCGGCGTTAATTGCAATCGGGCCTGGAATTCCCTGGCCACGGCCGTTGCCTCGTCACTTGTTTGCGAAACCGCCGGCAGCGATGACAAAACGAGGATACTTATTAAAACGATTAAATAGGTTAGCTTGTTTGATTTTCTCTTTTTTTTTATCATTTTCTATTTCCTTTATTTCTTTCTCCCCGGGTCCTTTACTTTAATAACCACCATGGTGAAATCATCGTGCTGGGGTTCTTTGCCGGAGAAATCGCTTACGGCTTCGATGATTTTTTTCTGCAGGATACGGGGCGGCAAATTGGCGTTCCGGCGAATGGTATCACATAACCGTTCTTCGCCGAAAATCTCTTGTTTGGTATTCATGGCTTCGGTGACGCCGTCGGTATAAAAAACATAGATATCATCTTCTTCGATTGGAATGACGGCATCTTCGATTATGGCCCGATATTGGGGGCCCTTTTCCAGGCCCAGGGCAATCCCCCGGGGATTCACCGATTGGGTGGCGCCGGTTTTCTTTTTCCATACGATAAGGGGGTTATGACCAGCGCTGGCAAAGGTTAACGTCCGTTCTTCCAGGTCGAAAATGCCGTATATAATAGTGATAAATACATCGCGGGGCGCGTTTTCACAGAATATTTCATTGGCCTCCGCCAGCAAGGACGCAGGTTTCATGACTTTCCTGGACAGGGTTTTAATAATCCCTTTGACCATGGTCATATAAAAAGCGGCGGATACGCCTTTCCCCGAAACATCGCCGATCAGGACGCTCATATAACGTTCGCTGATCTGGACGAAATCGTAATAGTCGCCGCCCACTTCCATGGCCGGTTGACAGAGGCTCACGATCTCCAGGCTGGGAAAGTCCGGCAATTTCTGGGGCAAAAAACGCATCTGGACGCTGCGGGCAATTTCCAGTTCCCTGAGGAATCTTTCCCTTTCGCTGATGCGGTTGACATATTCCGGGACATAATTTTCATAATCTTCGGCCGACTGGGGGCGAAAAACCAGGTAAATCCCCACCAGCAAAAAGAAAATGGCAATGATAACGACGGCCATGCCCACCAGCCCGGGGAGGGAACCGGGATATAAGAAAGCCAGCGCCAGGTCCAGGAGTATTTTTGTCCCCAGGAAGGAGAAAAGAATCGTCAAAAGGTCGTATCGATAGGCGATCAACGCAAAAATAAAAGCAATGGGCAGCGCCAGGAGGGCCGAAGATAATTGGGGATAGAAAAATGTAAAGGGCAGCCCCGACAGGAGGAGGCTGAGGGTCAATAACAGCAGCAGTACGCTTTTGTGCCGGAGTTTTTCTTTTAAATAAGCGGGCCAGAAGAAAAGAATGCTCAAACCGATAAAAACGCAAAGGAGAATATCCCCGAGAAAAATTCCTGCCGCCTGGGGCAAATTTTGAAAGACAGTGAATTGTCTATCGGGAAAGGATATAAAGCAGAGATTGAAGGCGCCGGCGGCGCGCACCAGGGCGCCGGTAACCAGCAGGATAAGGCCCACCAGGAAAAACGACCGCAGTAAAGCGGCGCCGGTTTCACGGATTAAAAATTTACCCTGGAACAGCAGGTCCGAAACAATAAGCTTTTCGGGCCAGGAGGCCCGGTTCTGGGAATCGGCCACAGGAAGCAGCAGCAGCATGCCCAGCAGGATAAACAATGCAGATAAACCGCTTCCCAGGAGAAGCTCCGGCCAATGTCCCCCATACCATCCACCGGCTGCTGTCGAGATAATCATTAGCAGGCCCATTGCTATTCCTGTTCGGAGCGCCCGTGCGAATTCCAGTTCGTCCCTGCGAAGTTTTTGCATGAAGCGGACAACAATGAAGATAAAAATAATAAACCAGGTAACCACCCATACGATATATGCGGGGTTTGAATCTTCGTGGTCCCCGCTTACCCGGGTAGTTTTCGCATCGAGGACCCGGTTTAATTGGTAGTTGGCGACCCGGTTGCCCGATAGTTCCACCGTGTATTGGTAAAGTAAACCGGGGTATTTTTTGGATTTGTTTTCCAGTACAAACTTATACTGGGTATGATTGCCCTTCCTGGATATTTCCCGGTCGGTTACCGCCAGGGAATCCGTTTTTATGCCGTATTCTCCTAAAAAATATTTGGCTTCGAAAAGGGCGTCTTCTTCGGAGATATTGTCATCGGAGTTCTTTCCCCCTGTTTCCCCCGTGTTATCGGTGAACCCTATCAGGCCGCCGTTGAAATCGTACCTGGTTTCGAGGTAGGGATTTCTCCTATCGGCGCTGCCGCGATCGCGATCACTGGGTATCCAGCGGATGGACCAGTACCCGGGCGCCAGGTCCGGGTAACCCCGGTTTTTTTCATTGTAATATTGGGCGTATTTTAAAAGATTGTTATCGATGCCGGAAGAAATTATCCTATCGAACCGGGAATGATTTACGGATACTTTATGGAAAAAAGAGTTTGCCGCGGAGAGGATGTTTTCCGTGGATTCATGGGGCCGTATCGACTGTACCAGCGGCGAGGTGGTCATGAGGAAGAAATAGACGGCGGTAAAAATGACTCCGGCGGCGGCGAGTAAGATTAGTCCCGCATTGCGGCGGTTGTTCTTCCGGCTGTTTACGATTTTCTCCATGGTTAAGATTTTAATGGAAACCCGTTGAAATGTCAAGGTAAGCGATATTTATCCGGCATTTATTGCCGGTGATTTTTTTATATGCTATAATGTTACCGGTGAAAAAAGATGAAAATGAAAAAACTGCCTGTCGGGATATCGGATTTTAAAGATATGGTGACGGGGAATTACTACTATGTGGATAAGACCCTGTTTATTAAAGAAATCATCGATAGTGGAGATAAAATCCTCCTTATCCCCCGTCCCCGGCGATTCGGGAAAACGCTCAATCTTTCCATGCTGGGATATTTTTACGACTGCTGCCCGGTCGCATGGGATCCGGACTCGGATTCGCAACCGGGCTCACCGGCAAAGGAAACCCGCTCCCCGGGTACTTATAAACATTTATTCGATTCCCTGGCCATATGTGGGGCCGGCCAGGAGTACCTGGATAAAATAGGCAGGCATCCGGTTATTTTTTTAACCTTCCGGCTCATCAAGGATATGGACTGGGAATCTTGCCTGGATAATATAAAAAAGCTTATCCAGAAAGAGTATGCGCGGCATTACTACCTGCTTGAAAGTCAAAAACTGATGCCGCACGAACGGAATTATTTCCAAAAGATCATCGATCTAACGGGCAATAAAGGCGATTATGCAAACAGCCTGGAAAACCTGCTAATTTTCTTAAGCCGATATTATAATAGACGGGCCGTTATTTTGATTGATGAATACGACGCCCCGGTTCATGCCGGTTTTACTTACGGTTATTATGAAGAGGTCATTAATTTTATGCGCAACTTCCTCAGCGGGGGTTTGAAAGACACGGACCAATACCTGGAAAAAGGTATTGTAACCGGTATTATGCGTATTGCCAGGGAATCGATTTTTTCCGGCCTCAACAACCCCGGCGTCTATACGCTGCTGTCGGAAGAGTTCAACGACTATTTCGGGTTCACGGAAACGGAAATAAAAACCATGCTTACGGATTTCCAACTTCTCGATATGTATGAACAGGTGCAGTTGTGGTATAACGGTTACCTGTTCGGCGGTAAGGTTATTTATAATCCCTGGTCTATTATCAACTTTCTCAACAGCAAAGGAAAGAAATTACAGCCTTACTGGATCAATACCTCCGACAACCGGATCGTGGATTCGCTGCTGTCCAGGGGCGGCAGGGAACTAAGGAAAGAATTGGAACAGCTCATCCGCGGCGAAGCTATCGAAAAAGCCATCGATCAAAACATCATTTTAAAAGAAGTCGCCATACGGGAGGATTTATTGTGGAGTTTCCTATTAATGGGAGGATACCTGAAACAGACGGACGAAAGACGGGACTCTACCTCGGGAAAATTTCTTTATACGCTGTCGATTCCTAATGAAGAAGTAAAAATAACGTATACCGGTATTATCGACCGCTATTTTTCCACGAAGATCGAAAATGAGAAATTGGAGATCATGCTCAAAGCATTAATCGAGGGTGATATCAAACTCTTTGAAAAAATGTTGAGAATGGTGGTGATGGCTGTATTCAGTTACCACGATTTCGGCGGCGAGCCGGAGAAAGTCTATCATGCGCTGGTGGCCGGCCTGCTGATCTGGATATCCAATACCCACGAGATAAAATCCAACCGCGAATCCGGCTACGGCAGATACGATATTATGATTATTCCTAAAGATATCACCAAAATCGGCTATGTGATCGAATTCAAGTCTGTGGACAAAGATGATAATGAAACCGTGGATACGGCGTTGGATGCCGCCATGAAACAGATCGAAACTAAGAAATACGAAACCGAACTGGTGGATCGAGGAATAAAACACATCAAAAAACTGGCCATTGCCTTTTCAGGTAAAGAGGTTTTTGTAAAAGAGTAAGCGCCAGGTAAAAAATTCCAACTGCCGTAAAAATAGCTACACCAATAGTTTTATTGCTAATTTTTTTTTGGCGACCTGGCATCCGTCACTTCCTCGTTTATTTTTCGGGCTTGACCTTTTCCATAAATTAAGATAAAATACTATATCGGTGGATAACGATATGGTCAAGAAAATTGAAAAAATCAACAGGGCGCTGGGCGATAAAAACCGGCTGAGAATCATCTATATGCTGGGCCAAAAATCCATGTGCGTCTGTGAAATTACGGAAATCCTGCGCTTATCCCAGTCCACGGTGTCAGGCCACTTACGGGTTCTGAAAGAAGCCGACCTGGTTGAAGACTCCAAAGACGGCCTGTGGGTGGAATACCGCCTCTGCCAGAACGATCGCTTTATAAAAGATATATTGGACCTCATCTCCGGGGAACTGAACTGCGACCCGGAAATGGAAAAAGATCGGCAACTGGCTGCCCACGTTAACAGGGAAACGATATGCAAAAAATAAAAAATTTTCTCCTAAAGGTGAACAATGAAAGAATTGAAAATATTTATTCTCCTGGCCGCGGCATTTCTAATTTGTTACTTTTTCCCTTTAAGCATCATCCCCTTTAAGGGGCCCATTTTCGAGGCGCTGGCCCTGGTCCGCTGGTACGCCCGCGAACACGTCTTGCTGTGCCTTGTCCCGGCTTTCTTTATCGCCGGCGCTATTTCCATGTTCCTGAGCCAGGCCTCGGTCATCAAATACTTCGGCCCCAACTCCAATAAAGTACTCTCCTACGGCGTCGCCTCTGTCTCCGGCACTATCCTGGCGGTTTGTTCCTGCACAGTTTTACCGCTGTTTTCGGGGATATACAAAAGGGGCGCCGGGCTGGGACCGGCCATTGCTTTTCTCTATTCCGGCCCGGCCATTAACGTGCTGGCCATTATCCTCACCGCCCGGATCCTGGGCATGGAAATGGGCATTGCCAGGGCCGTGGGCGCCGTGGTTTTTAGTGTGATCGTGGGCCTGCTGATGCATCTTATCTTTCTCAAAGAAGAAAAACAACGCATTGCCGAAGGGGAATTGCATTTTGGCGAAGAAGAAGAACACCGCCCCCTGTGGAAAACTGCCCTCTTTTTCGCGGCTTTAGTCGGGATACTGGTGTTCGCCAACTGGGGGAAACCCCAGGCCGTAGATATCGGATTTTGGACCCTGGTTTTTCGCTGTAAGTGGTGGATCGCCGGGGCGTTCGTGGCCCTGCTTTTGCTTATGATTATCCGCTGGTTCAAAAAAGAGGAACTGTCCGACTGGACTCTCTCATCCTGGGGATTTGCCAAACAAATCCTGCCGCTTTTGTTACTGGGCGTCCTGGCGTCCGGCTTCTTGTTGGGACGGCCGGGATTCGAAGGCTTGATTCCTTCTTCGGCGATCGAGAAATTGGTGGGCGGCAATTCTCTTTTCGCCAATTTTTTCGCGTCCATTGTGGCCGCATTTATGTATTTTGCCACCCTGACCGAAGTGCCGATCCTGCAAGGATTAATCGGCGCCGGCATGGGCAAAGGTCCGGCCCTGGCGTTACTGCTGGCCGGCCCGGCGTTAAGCCTGCCCAGCATGCTGGTGATGCGCGGGATCATGGGAACGAAGAAAACCGTGGTATACGTTAGCCTGGTGGTTATTATGGCAACTATCAGCGGCATTATTTACGGGGCTTTGTTTTAAACACATGAACAAAATCATTACAACTTTCCCTTCGCAAGAAGGCTTCAACCGCGCTGAAGAAGTGCTGAAAAAGATGTCGGCGCAGTATGAAATTATCTCCCCGGGTCCTGCATTCAGAATGGTGGGCGTACCGGCGTTGGTAATGACGCCGGAAGTCCGGGCCGCTTTTTTGCAGCAGGGCGGGGAAACAATCGTCAACCCGGGCTGGGTGTCCCACAAGGAAACGACCATCCAGGCGCCGGCCAATGAACCGGAAACGTTTAAAGAGGATATTTTCGGCCGGGCAATGATCGTGGTGCTGGCCCCCTGTATCGCCGATCCAGCGAAAATTCGACTGGTTGCCCATATCTCCGGGGACCTGGCGCAGGTGTTTCCCTATCTGAATGGCCATATGCAGGGCGCTTCATACAACCCCAACGGCCCCAGCCTGACGTTCATGGAGGCGTACCGCATGATCGCCCTGTACCCGCACCGTATTGCCGTGGCCAAAGCGGACGAGATCGTGGACGCCTGGCGGGCGCTGGAAATGCTGCGGATGGAAACGAATTCATGCTGGCAAAACCGGGGGCAAATTACGCCTTCTTACGAGATGCGCAGGAAACCCCCGGCGTTGGAGATTTATTTCCGCTTACCTAAAACCAATTGCAAACAGTGCGGCGAAAAAACCTGCCTGGCCTTTGCCCTGAGACTCCGGAGCGGCGAAGTTATTCCACGCCAATGCAAGCCGGTTTTCGACGGGGAATTCGTTCATCTCAAAGACGCCCTGCTGGAAATTTGCCAGGGCCTGGGGGTCGCTGGAGATAACGGGGGTAGCCATGAGTGAAGAAAATGTCGAAGTAAGCTCGCTAAAATGCGATGCGTGCCGGAAAGATTTCCCCATGAGCGATATCCGTTTCATGTCGCTCAAAATGTGTTGTAAAGTGGAGCAAGTCCCTTTATGCAAGGACTGCTGGGAAAAATATACTAAAACAGGAGGCTAAGATGAAAAAGATTCAAATCCTCGGTACGGGGTGTCCGAAATGCCGGAAATTGGCGGAAACGGCGGAAGAGGCAGCCCGGGAGTTAAATATCGAATATTCACTGGAAAAAGTGACGGAGATCAACGATATCATGAATTTCGGGGTCATGGTCACGCCGGCGCTGGCGGTTGACGGCGTCGTAAAAGTAGCCGGCAAAGTGCCGAATGTCGATGAGATTAAAAAAATGCTTGCCTGAAAAACAAAAAAAGGAGATCTAATTATGATGAAAAAATTAGCTTTGCTATTATGCGTTGGTTTGTTGGCTGTCGTTTTACAAGGGGCGTCCGGTTATGACGAAGACAAAAATAACGGCGCTGCCGCGGCGCAGGAAGAACAAAATCCCGCCGATCTCAAAGTGACCTTTATCGAACTGGGTTCGGTGCGGTGCATCCCCTGCAAAAAAATGATACCCATCATGGAAGAAGTTAAAAAAGAGTACCCCGGACAGGTGAAAGTGGTGTTTTACGACGTCTGGACCCCTGAAGGCGCCCCTTTTGCCGGGCAATATAAAATCAAACTCATCCCTACCCAGGTTTTCCTGGATAAAGACGGTAATGAATATTTCCGCCATGTCGGTTTTTTCCCTAAAGAAGAACTGGTAGCCGTACTTAAACAAAAAGGGGTCCAATAATGCTGGAAGGGTTGTTTACCTGGCTGGCGGGATTGGTGGAGTCCACTTTCCCGGCAGCCATGGCCGGGGCGTTTCTCTGGGGCGTGATGAGTATTTTACTCAGCCCCTGTCATTTGACATCCATTCCCCTGGTGGTGGGCTATATCAGCCAGCAAGAGTTGAAATCGACAAAGCGGGCGCTGTGGATATCGTTTGTTTTTGCTTCCGGGATTTTAATTACCATCGGTTTGATCGGCCTGGTAACCGCTTTATTGGGCCGCATGATGGGCGATATCGGCAAGTGGGGCAATTACCTGGTGGCGGCTGTTTTTTTCCTGGTGGGGCTGTACCTGCTGGACATCTTGCGTTTCGATTTTTCCGGTTCGGGACTGCTGAAAACTTCTAAGAAAGGCGCCTGGGCCGCCCTGGCGCTGGGTCTGGTTTTCGGCATCGCCCTGGGACCTTGCACTTTTGCCTTTATGGCGCCGGTCCTGGCCATCACTTTGTTCTCCCCTTCCTCGGGCTTCATCCATAACTTCTCCCTACTGGCGCTCTACGGCGTCGGCCACTGCCTGGTCATCGTACTGGCCGGTACGTTTACGGAAGTCATCCAGAAATACCTCAACTGGAATGAACGCTCTAAAGGAACTATTATTATTAAAAAAATATGCGGCGTTTTAATTATCATCGGCGGGATTTACCTGCTGACTGTTTAAAGACTATGCTTTTGGCAACCAGGAACCTTTTCGAGAAAAGGTTCCTGGACCTCCAAAAGCTTTTGATTAATAAATCCTCTTAGGAGGTCAATTATAATGACAACTTCAACTGTTAAAAAACTCTCATTTTTAGACCGCTTCCTCACCCTGTGGATATTCACGGCCATGGTCATCGGCGTCGGACTGGGATCCCTCATCCCCTCTATCGTAAACTTCTGGAACCGTTTTAACAGCGGTACCACCAATATCCCCATTGCCATCGGCCTGATACTGATGATGTACCCCCCACTGGCCAAAGTTAAATACGAAGAATTGGGAGATGTATTCAAGAACTGGAAAGTACTGGGATTATCCCTGGTGAACGTCGCTTTAAAATTTAGAACCAGGTATTTTGTGAAATGAGTCGGCAGCCGGTTTTTTATTGTTCCATTTGCGGGCAGGAATTGCTTGAAAGAGAAAGCGCCTGTATATGCAGCTTCTGTGGGAAACAGGAGCAGGGCGAATGGGTCTGTCCCAACGGACATTACACGTGCGAAGATTGCCGCCTTGCTTCACCCGCGGAGGCGATTGAAAGGGTTTGTCTTGAAACTCGTTCGCAAAATCCCCGGGAGATTGCCGATTTGTTGATGAGGCATCCGGCTTTTAAAGATCATGGGGTAGAGCATCATCTCCTGGTTGCGCCGGTTATCCTGGCGGCTTTTGCCAATTCCAGGCAAACCCGGGTGGATAAGGCAAAAATCCAATCTGCCATAAAGCGTCTTGTGGATATACCTATTGGGGTTTGTGGGAGTCGCGGCGATTGTGGGGCGTGTGTAGGGGCGGGGGCGGCGGTTTCTATTATTTTCGGTTCGGGCGCCAATCCGGCGATGGGGCGAAGCCGGGCGCTCAGGGCCGCGGGCAGCGCCTTGCTGCGCCTGGCGGAAATGGACGGTCACCGTTGTTGTAAGCAGAGTGTTTATGCGGCGTTGGAGACTGGCTGGCATATATTAGGCAAGGAACTGGGCAGCTCCCTTGAAATGGGAAAAATAACCTGCGGGTTTTCCCACAAAATAGCAGATTGCAAGAAAGGAAAATGTCCTTATTATAATGAATAAAAGTTTTTCAGGGGTCCAGGGGGCGGTTTTTCAAAAAAGCCCCCTGGTCACCGAAGGTAAAAATCAATGGCGTTTGTTAAAAGACGGTATTCACGACCCTTTCCGGCATTTTGCGGTGGAAGAAGCGTTGTTGCGGGGAATCGATGACGGCGTTACTTCACCTACCTTAAGGCTGCGCCAGATAGAGCCTTCTGTCTGGATCGGCGTTTATCAATATCCCGATGAAGATGTGGATGTGAATTATTGTGGGGCGAAAGGGATCAAAATCGTACGCCGGCCTAATCCCGGCGGGGCCGTGTACCAGGATGGGGGCAGTTTTTGTTATTCGTTGTTTTGCCCCAAGGAGTTCCTGTTTAAAGGGCTGAATGTCCGGGAAGCGGAGCAGTTATACCCGCTTATCGGGAAAGCCGTTATCGAAACCTGTCGGGATTTCGGGGTAAAGGCGGAGCTTTCCCCGGTCAATGATATTACCATTGGGGGCCGCAAGGTGTATGGCTCGGCGCAGGTGGAATTTTATTCGGCTTTCGTTCACAGCGGTACGCTTTTGGTGAAAACGGACCTGGAGGAAATGGAAAAATGTTTGAAACCTTCCCGGCTCAAATTTAGCGATAAGGGGTTCCGTGATGTAAAAAGTAGGGTAATCAATCTTTGTGAAGCGGTAGGGAGAGATATCGAAATTGCCGAGGTCATGGATAAGCTGGTTTCTCATATGGCTGAATTGTTGCAGGTGGATTTTTATGAAGCGGGTTTATCGGCGGCGGAGGTCCAGGCGGCGGATGCATTGTACAGGGAGAAATACGCAGCCCCGGGGTGGACTTTTAGAAAAAAGGATGCCCATGGGGTAGTGGTTTCCACCAAGGCGCGCAGCGGTGTAATCACCCTTGAGGTTTCACTGGAGGGGGACGCGATTGCGGGGGCCCATATCAAGGGCGATTTCCTGGTCCCGGACCAGGGGGAATTAAACCGGGTTATGGATGACTTTAAAGGGAAGACGCTTTCCGGCGCCCTGGAGGTTGTTCGATCCGGCCGTTTGCCCGCTGATGTCAGGGAAGCGCTCGACGAGTTGTTAAACGGCATCATTAAATAAAAGGAGACATCGATGCAAGGAAATGGACAGGAAAGCAGCGGCGAGCAAGTACGTCGCATGAGGCTTGAAGCCCTGGTGGCCGCGCCGCCGACTTCGAAGTGTAAAAAGGTTATCGGGTTGATGGAAGAACAGGTGGCCGCATATCCCGGCAAATTGAAACTGGATATTTACTATGCCGGGGAGCAGCTCACGGTCAAGCCTACCCGGGGCTACCAGGTGGAAGGGAAATCGAAAAAGATACCTTCTTGTTTTGTTAATGGGCTCCAGGTGGCTTCGGGCGAAATCCCGGACCCGGGGGAATTGCGGAAGATCGTGGCCAGGGAAGTCTCGAAACGAGATGAGTTCTGGGAAAGATAGCAAAACCGGCGGGTTACGGGGTAATTCTTGACAACGATATCTTTTTTATGGTAGTATTATTTCTAAAATCAAATGCGTTTACTATTAATACAAACCTTGCGAAAGTTTGAAGTAAAAATACATATAAAATATTAAATTTTATTATCACGGTGGCAGCTTATGCAAATTTCTTTATGTTCGAGGTAAAATGTGGAAAAGTTAGGCTCCCAAAGTATCGAAAATATTCTGGCGTTAACCCCCCTCCAGGAGGGAATGCTCTTTCATTATTTACAGGACCCCCAGAGCCAGCTTTATTTTGAGCAATTAAGCCTCGAAGTATCCGGGGAAATCGATCGTAAACTATTTGAAAAGGCATGGAATACCGTTATCAAAACAAATGAAATGTTACGAACCGTGTTCCGCTGGGAAAAATTGGAAAAACCGTCGCAGATCGTTTTGAAAAAACACAAATGCAAAGTGATTTTTTATGATCTGTCCGACAAAGACAGGAGCCAAAAGAAACCGGCCCTGGAAGAAATCAAAAATAAAGACCGGCGCGAAGCCTTCGATTTACAAGAAGTCCCTTTTCGAGTCATTTTATGCAAACTGGATGAAACGAAATACGAGGTGGTCGTCAGCAATCACCATATATTATATGACGGGTGGAGCAGCGGCATCATTTTGAAAGAATTTTTTAAGGCTTATCATGAATTGCGCCAGGGGGAACAATCGCGAAAACTCCCAGCGAAACCTTCCTTTAAAGAATTTATCAAATGGACTCAAAGCCGGGATAAAAATAGACAGGAACAGTACTGGCGTGAATACTTAGCCGGCTTTGAAACGCCGGCGTGTCTGCCCATAAAAAGTAGAATAGAAGAGACGCCAAAGGTGGAAGATTACTCGATTATTTTGGAAGAGGATAGAAAAGGTAAGCTGGATGTCTTTGTCAAAAATAACCGGGTCACATTGGCCCCTATTTTTTGCGCCGCCTGGGGGATATTGCTGCAAAGATATTGCGACGGCGAAGATGTCACTTTCGGGACAACCGTCTCCGGTAGGTCCGCCGATGTTAAAGGGATAGAAGATATGGTGGGTTTATTTATCAATACCATCCCTTTGAGAACCCAGACAACCCCCAATGAAAAAATAAGCGATGTGGTTTTTCGAACAGACCGGGTATTGCGGGGGCGTGAAGAATTTGAAAGTACACCGTTGGTGGATATCGCAAGTTACAGTCCCATGGGCGCCGGCGGATCGTTGTTCGATACCATTGTGGCCATCGAGAATTACCCGCTGGACGATATTGTGCGTAGAGACGTTGCGCGCAACGTCTCTACTGTTCATTCATATTCGATAGTCGAAATGACCCATTACGATTTATCCGTCGGCATTATGCCGTTTAATGAGATTGAAATTAAATTTTCCTACAAGCGGGAATTGTTTGATAAAGAAACCATCGAAAATATGGCCGGGCATTTTAAAGGAATCATACAAAATATGATAGAAAACCCGGAAACGTTGTTATCTCGATTAGAAATAATATCCGGCGAAGAGAAGAACCGGATATTATATGATTTTAATAATACAGCGGTGGAATACCCAGCGGATAAAACTATCCACCAATTGTTCGTTGAGCAGTCGTCAAGGACGCCGGACCATGTCGGACTTGTCGGAGATGTCGGACATGTCGGACCGGTCGGACATGTCAGTCTAACCTACCGCCAATTAAATGTGCAATCCGACCGATTGGCCGGGTCATTGATCGAAAAAGGCGTCCTGCCGGACGATATTGTGGGTATTATGATGGAACGCTCTATTGAGATGGTCATCGGTATTTTCGGTATTTTAAAATCCGGCGGCGCGTATTTGCCCATTGATCCCGATTATCCGCAAGAACGCATCGATTACATGCGGAAAGACAGCGGAGCCAAAATTCTATTAACCGCAGCGGATTGCGTTTTTAATTTTCATCATTCATCATTCATCATTCATCATTCAAATCTCGCTTATGTAATCTATACCTCCGGTTCCACCGGTCGGCCCAAAGGCGTGATGATAGAACATGCTTCTGCCGTGAACTTACTATTTGCAATGCAAGACAAATACCCTTTCACCCCGGCGGATACCTACCTGTTAAAGACATCGTATATTTTCGATGTATCGTTAACGGAGTTATTCGGGTGGGCCATGGGTGGAGGGATGTTGGCGATACTGGAAAAAAATGGTGAAAAAGATCCGCAAGTAATATCCGATCGGATCGAGCGGCATCATGTCACTCATATCAATTTTGTGCCGTCTATGTTCAATGCGTTTGTAAGTCAATTGGACAGCAAAAATATAAACCGGTTAGCGGGTTTGAAGTATATCTTTTTAGCAGGAGAAGCTTTATTGCCGGAGTTGGTAAATAAATTTCGCAGTTTGAATACAAGTATCAGGTTGGAAAATATCTACGGTCCGACAGAAAGTTCGGTTTATTCCAGCAAGTACTCCTTAGCCGGTTGGAGCGGAAGCGGGAATATTCCCATCGGCAGGCCATTACCCAATATCGAACTGTATATTTTGAATAAATATAATCATTTGCAGCCGTTGGAAATACCCGGCGAATTGTGCATCGGTGGTATTGGGTTGGCGCGGGGCTATTTAAACCGGCCAGAATTAACCGCTGAAAAATTTAATAGGTCCTATAGGGCTTATAAGACCTATATTCTCTACAAAACCGGAGACCTTGCACGTAGGTTGCCGGATGGCAATATAGAGTTCCTGGGCCGCATTGATCAGCAGGTCAAGATCAGGGGGTTCAGGATTGAGCCGGGAGAGATAGAGAACCGTTTATCGAATTATCCGGGGATAAAAGAGGCCGTGGTGTCGGTGCGGGAGGAAGAGAAAGGCGATAAATATTTATGTGCTTATGTCGTTCCCGATGTAAAAAATGTGATTTCGGGATTACGTGAATACCTGGCGAAGGAATTGCCGGATTATATGATACCCGCTTATTTTACGCAGCTTGAGAAAATCCCGCTAACTTCCAGCGGTAAAGTAGACCGGAAAGCCTTACCGAAACCGGGATTGAACGCCGGCGAAAGGTATACCGCGCCGCGAAATGAGATCGAAAGGAAATTGATAGAGATATGGTCTGATGTCTTAGGTAGAGATGCCTTGCATTCCTCCCAATTGCAAGCATCGATAGGGATCGACGACCATTTCTTCCGGTTGGGGGGCCATTCGTTAAAAGCGACGCTTCTTGTATCGAAGATTCATAAGGTATTTGATGTAAAAATACCGTTGATAGAAATATTTAAAAGCACCACAATCAGGGGGCTTTCCGATTATATCAATGTCGCCGCCGGGGAAAAATATATCCGGGTAGAACCGCTGGAAGAGAAAGAATACTATCCATTATCTCCCGCTCAAAAACGTTTGTATTTTCTACAGGTAATGGAAGAAACCGGCGTTGCATATAATATGCCCCTGTTCATGAAACTGGAAGGAAAAGTCGATCTTGAAAAACTGAAAAATACCTTTGAGAAGCTAATTCAGCGACATGAAAGCTTCAGAACATCCTTTTTCCTGGTAGAGGAAAAACCGGTGCAGAGAATTCATGACCATGCGCCTTTTGAAATCGAATTTGGTAGGGGCGCCCCCCTGTGGTCGCCCGATAAAAGAGAGGAAAAACAAATAATAAATAATTTCATCCGCGCTTTCGACCTGTCGAAAGCGCCGTTACTGCGGGTGGGATTACTGAAAATAGCGGAAGAAGAGTCTCTTTTATTGGTGGACATGCATCATATCATTTCCGACGGTACGTCTATGGGGATTTTGGTTAAAGAGTTTATGGCCCTCTATGAAGGGAAAGAATTACCTCCCTTAAAAATTCACTATAAAGATTATGCCGAGTGGCAAACCAATGAAAAGAACAGGGAATCTTTAATAACACAGAAAAAATTCTGGACCGGACAGTTTGCAGAAGAAATACCGGTTTTGAACCTGCCTGCGGATTATCCAAGACCACTGGTACATGGTTTTGAGGGAAACCGCAGGTCGTTTGAACTGACCGTGGAAGAGACGGCATCGTTAAAAACACTGGCGCTGAAGCATGAAGTAACTCTTTTTATGCTGCTGCTTGCGGTTTGTAATGCCTGGTTTTCAAAGCTGGGCGGCGAGGAAGATATCGTAATAGGGACGCCGGTTGCGGGAAGAAGGCATGATGAGTGCCAGGATATCGTGGGGATGTTTGTAAATACATTGGCTTTAAGAAATTTCCCCGCTCCCGGGAGAGCTTTCGACGATTTTTTAACGGAAATAAAGCAGGGAACATTAGATGCCTTTCAAAACCAGGATTATCAATTTGAGGAACTGGTGGACCGGCTGGTCAAAAACAGGGATACATCTCGAAACCCGTTATTCGATGTTATGTTCGTGTTCCAGAATATGGACATACCTGGAATTGAAATCCCCGGGTTGGTTTTGAAACCCTATGAATGTGAAAATAAAACTTCCAAATTCGATGTAACCCTGGACGGTACGAAAAAAGACGGCCAGTTGTTTTTTAGCCTGGAGTACAGCACAAAGTTGTTTAAAGAGGAAACAGCCAGGAGATTCTGTAACTATTTTAAAAATATATTAAATTCCATTACCGGGAATCCCGGTGTGAGAATAGCCGATATCGAGATACTGGGGAAAGAAGAGAAAGAGAAAATCCTGGAAATATCCAATGGGAGCGAAGAGTATGTCGATCCCGATGAAACCGTCCACGGGATGTTTGAAAAAGTGGCGGCGCGGAATGAAGATAAAACGGCCCTGGTTTTTGGGGCAGGCCGGATTACATATGGAGAATTGAACCGGGGAACCAACCGGCTGGCAAAACTCCTGCGCAGTCGGGGCGTCGGAAGAGACCACACCGTGGGCTTGATGGTCGAACGATCCTTCGATACGGTTATCGGCATGCTGGCCGTCATGAAAGCCGGTGGGGCGTATTTACCCATCGATCCGAAGTTCCCGGCGCAACGAAAACGGTTTATGATGGAAGACAGTCATATGACAGCATTGTTGACCAATTTCGAAATCGACCGGGCCGCCGCCAATATTCCTGGAAGTATACCGGTGCTGGATATGCGGGACAATACGATATACCGGGATATACCCGCGGACCAAGAAGAACCGGCCAACATTAATAGCGGTTCGGACCTGGTGTATGTGATATTTACTTCCGGTTCCACGGGAATGCCCAAAGGGGTCATGTTGGAACACACCAACCTGGTTAACTTGATAAAATTTCATCATAAGTATACCGGCATCGATTGTACGAAAGTATTGCAGTTTGCAACGATAAGTTTCGATGCATCTTTCCACGAGATATTTTCCGCTCTCCTGGCCGGGGGGGAGTTATACCCGGTAGATGAGGAAACCAGGAACAATATCCCGGTATTATTCGAATATATCGCTAAAAATAAAATTAAGACGTTATTTTTGCCCATGGCTATCCTGAGATTGATTTTCAGTCATGATGAATATATAAACACGTTTCCCGGCAGTGTAACCCATATCCAGACAGCGGGCGAACAGGTGACTGTGGACGATAGGTTCAGAAATTATTTAAAAGAGGCTAAAATCTACTTGCATAACCATTATGGGCCGTCGGAAACACATGTGGTAACGGTTTTAACGTTGAACCCCATGGAAGATATCCCGGAATTTCCATCCATAGGGAAACCGGTCATGAACACCGGTATCTATATACTGGATAAGGAGAAACATTTACTGCCCATGGGAGTGGCCGGTGAATTGTATGCCGGGGGGGTACAGGTTGGCAGGGGATACCTGAACAACCCGGAATTAACAGTGGAAAGATTTAATAGGTCCTATAAGTCCAATAAGACCGATATTCTCTACAAAACCGGCGATCTGGCCCGGTGGCTCTCTAATGGCAATGTCGAATTTTTAGGCCGCATCGATCACCAGGTGAAAATACGGGGCATTCGCGTTGAACCCGGGGAAATAGAGAATCATTTAAAGAAGATCGAATTTGTAAAGGATGCGATTGTCATAGTGAAGCAGGAGGCGAAAGGAGACAAATACCTGTGCGCCTATGTAGTATTAGACAAAGGAATCCAATTGGATGTATCGAAATTGAGAAATAGCCTGGCTGAAGGGTTACCCGATTACATGATTCCAGCCTATTTTACGCTGATGGATAAAATCCCCTTAAACCCCAGTGGAAAAATAGACAGGAAAGCATTACCTGAACCGGAATTGAAAATCGGTGAAAGTTATACTGCGCCGAGGAATGAGATTGAAAAGAAATTGGTAGAAGTGTGGGCTGAAATTTTAGGTAAAGACCCATTGCATATGTCTCAATTGCAAACATCGATCGGGATCGATGATAATTTTTTCCAGTTAGGTGGGAACTCTTTAAATGTGATATCCCTGATAGCAAAAATTCACCGTGAATTCGAAATAAAAATCTCTGCCGCGGAAGTGTTCAGGAACCCCACTATTGAAAAAATAGCGAATGTCATTGATAAATCCATCAAAGAAACCTATTGTGAAATTGACCTCACAGAGCAGAAGGAATATTACGAACTCTCTCATGCCCAGAAACGATTATGGACAATCAGTCAATTTGAAGAGGCTTCGTTGACCTTTAATATGCGGGGCGCTTTCAGGGTGAAGGGGGCAATGGAAAAAGAAATACTGGTGAAGATTTTTGAAAAATTAATTGAGCGGCATGAGAGCCTGAGGACTTTTTTTATCACCGTTTCAGGGGAACCCAAACAGAGGATACTGGACCCCTCTAACTCGGGGTTTGTCCTGGATTATGTAGACCTAAGAGAAAGCCCTGATCAAGACGCCAGGGTGCGACATTTAGCCGATTCGGAACTTGAAACCTCTTTTTCCCTATCGACGGGCCCATTATTGAGAGCAACCCTTATTCAATTGGATGAAAATGATTATGTTTTCCTCTTTACCATGCATCATATCATTGGCGATGCTTTATCCATGACTGTTATGTTTCGAGATGTTCTGGCCTTTTACCGCTATTTCAAAGGATGGGACAGCCATACGTTGGAATTTTTAAGAATCCAATATAAAGATTTTGCCCTTTGGCAGAACCGACAACTAAGCGGAGAAGGAATGGCAGCGCACAAACAATATTGGCTGGAACATTTAAAGGGGCCGTTACCCCTGTTGAATTTACCCGCCGATAAACCGCGAGCGCCATTGCAGACCTATAATGGAGAGATCCTTTCGCTTCGCATCGGTGAAGCACTGACAGGGCTTTTGGCGGCGATTGCAGGGAAGCAGCGGGCTACCCTCTTTATGACTGCACTTACAGTTCTTAATGCCTTGTTTTATCATTATACCGGTCAGCGGGATATCATTATAGGGGTCCCTACCGCTGGCCGCGAACATGCGGAATTGGAAGGACAGGTGGGATTTTATATTAATATCCTTGCCTTAAGAACCCGACTGGGTGAGGACGATACCTTCTTCTCCCTGTTGGAAAAAATAAAAAAAGTTTCGCTGGATGCATTTGAGCACCAGGTCTATCCTTTCGACAAATTAGTGAACGACCTGGGGATTGCACGGGACATCAGCAGGCACCCTATTTTCGATGTGGTGTTGGATATAGTCGCTGTCAACCGGTATGAACAACAGTGGAACGACAGTAACCTGGAGATACAACCCCTTGTATTCGACTACAATAAAAGTAAATTCGATTTAACCATATATATCTATGAACAAAAGGATTTTTTAGATGTTAGATTCGAGTACAATGTAGACCTCTTCAAAAAAAGTACCATTCAACGGATGGCCAATCATTTCCTATCGCTGATGGATGAAGTTTTAAAGAACCCCAACAGCCCCATAACCGATTTAGCGCTGAAGGACACATTGGACTTCCCCTCTATCCAGCACAGGCAAACCGCGACAAGAGAAACCATGCTGCAAGCCTCATATCACCAGGAGAGATTATGGTTCATCGATAAATTTGAAGCCGGTAAATTGTATGAATCCGCCCCACTTTATCACAATGTGCCTCTCATTTTAGAGATAAACGGTTCTCTTGATTTCCAGCGGTTGGAGCAAAGTATCCGTGAAACCATAAAACGCCACGATGCCTTGCGTACCCGGCTTACCGCTTCCGATAGCACCGCCGTTCCTGTCCAGGTAATCCATGGGGAACCGGATTTTAAATTGGAGGTCCTGGAAACTGCCGGCGATCCCCTGTCCCTGGCGCTGGAGAAAGTAAAACAGCCATTTTTAATGGGTGAGGAACCCCTCATCCGGGGGGGGTTGATCTCCTTTGAGAAAGAGCGATTCTTGCTGTTTTTTGCTCTCCATCATATTATCACCGATAGGTATTCATTGGAACTATTGGTCCGGGAAATTTTCATTCTTTATGGCGCCGCACTCCCACCTCTCCCGGCGGTCCCGCTTCAATACGGCGATTTCTCTCAATGGCAGCATCGATTGCCCGATGATTTGACGGCATCTTTGCTCTTCTATTGGAAAAAGAAATTGCATGGCGACCTCCAGGCGTTGGAATTACCTACCGATCGACCCAGGGCCGCGGTTCATATCTATAACGAAGCCGTGTATCCCTTTACCCTGTCCGAAACTTTATCCGGGAAGATCAGGGAGTTTAGCCGGGAACAAAGAACCGACAGTTTTTGCTTACTATTAGCTGCCTTTAAAATTCTCCTGCATAGGTATTCCGGCCAGGATGAAATTATGGTGGGAACCAGCGGTATGAACAGGCACCAACCGGGGGCGGCAGGGATATTCGGTCCCCTTGCCAACCTCCTGGCGCTTCGTACCGGGTTCAATAGAGATTCTAATTTTCAAGAAATACTTTCCGCTGTAGTTAAAACAACAATGGATGCCTTTAAATACCAGGATATGCCTTTCGATAAGCTGGTACTGGAATTGAATCCTTGCAAAGACATGAGCAGAACCGCACTTTTCGATGTATTGTTTCAATATGAAAAGAATCCCTTGCGGCGCCTGCAGGTAGACGAACTAACCATTAACATAATCGAAACCAACCGGGGATGGGGGAAATATGACCTGGATATGTTGATTCAATCCGTCGATGGCCAGCCTTTTTCAGTGGTCCTGGTATATAATTCCTTGTATTACGATGCTTCAACCATTTCCCGCTTAATCGAGCATTATAAAGTTTTATTGAACGACTTACCCGGTAATAAGGAGCAACCGATTTTCCACCTTTCCATACTCACTGAAGAAGAAAAGCAGCAGTTACTAATCGGTTGGAATGATACGCGGGCCAATTATCCCCGCCATACCACCGTTCATGAACTCTTTGAACAACAGGCAGAAAAATCATGTCACCGGGCGGCAGTGGTTTATGAGGACGTTGCGTTGAGCTATGGGGAATTGAACCGGCAGGCCAACCGTTTGGCCGGACGCTTAAAAAATGAATACGGCGTACAGTGCGGTGATCTTGTGGCTATTATGCTGGATAGATCGGAACAAATGATGGCATGGTTATTGGGAATATTAAAGGCCGGTGCCGCTTATATTCCCATTGATCCCAATTACCCCCGTAAACGGGTGGATTACATTCTAAATGATAGTCGCTGCCGGTTGTTGGTAAGTGAATTGTATGCAAACAATCCGGGCGGCAGCCAGGACAACGATAATCCGAAAAATGAAAATATCCCCGGAGATACCGCTTATATCATCTATACCTCCGGCACCACCGGGCAATCCAAAGGTTGTATGATATCCCATGAAAATGTTGTGCGATTATTAATCAATGATAAGCAACCATTGCATTTTCACCCGGATGATACCTGGATAATGGCGCACTCATTCTGTTTTGATTTTTCCGTATGGGAAATGTACGGTGCATTATTGAATGGGGGGAAGTTAATTGTTCCTTCCTGGGATACCGTACGTGATGTCATACATTTTTTAGCCGCGGTTAAAAAGCAAAAAGTCAGTATTTTGAATCAGACGCCTGATGCTTTTTACCGTTTTATCGAAGAAGAGAAAAATACAAACATCAAACTGTTGGCCGGACATTTGCGGATGGTCATCTTCGGGGGAGATAAACTGGACCCCGATTATCTAAAAGAATGGACGGCGATGTACTCCCTTCTGGATATTCAATTGATCAATATGTATGGGATTACAGAAACCACCGTGCATGTGAGCTGGAAAAAATTGGCGGAGAAAGATATTTACGCTGATCATCCCGTAAGTCCTATTGGGGGCCCTTTACCTGAGACTACCATTTACCTGTTGGATGAGTTTTTAAACCTTCAGCCGGTTGGAATAAAAGGGGAGTTTTACATCGGCGGCAGCGGCCTGGCCAGGGGTTATTTAAACAATCCGGGGTTGACCGCCCAACGGTTTATTCGCAATCCTCACCTGGAAGATGGGCGTGAGCGAATGTATAAAACCGGCGACAGCGGTAAACGGTTGGCAGATGGAAGTATCGAGTACCTGGAACGCATCGACCACCAGGTTAAGATACGGGGCTACCGGATAGAATTGGGAGAGATAGAGAATGGCGTATTAAGTTATCCCAGGGTAAAAAAGGCCATTGCCGTCAACCGAAAAGATAAAGAGGACAACAATGACCTGGCTGTTTATTTTATAGCTTCGGAACAACTGGATATCGATGAGTTAAGAAATCACCTCAAAGAAATAATTCCCGGCTATATGATCCCCTCCTATTTTGTGCAAATGGAGACGTTCCCGTTAACAGTAAACGGCAAAATCGATCGTAAAGCACTGCCGGCTCCTTTTTTTGCGGCGGGTAAAAAATCCGGGGGAGCGCGGAATGAGATTGAAACGAAATTAATAGAGATATGGTCTGAGGTTCTTGGCAGAGACGAATTACATACGTCTCAATTGCAAACTTCAATAGGCATCGATGATAATTTTTTCGATCTGGGAGGGCATTCGCTAAAAGCAACGATTCTTGTATCGAAGACACATAAGGTATTTGCTGTAAAAATACCCCTGGTGGAAATATTTAAAGCGCCGACAATCCGGGAATTATCCGGATATATAACGGATAATGCGGTGCAGTGGAAATATGAACACATAAGATCGGTTGAGAAGAAGGAATATTATGCCTTATCATCAGCGCAGAAGCGGCTGTATTTTTTGCAGCAAATGGACAAAGACGGTATAACCTATAACATTCCTTCAATCTTGATCCTGGAAGGAATAATAGATAGAGACAAACTGGAACAATCCATCAAGGGACTTATCCACAGGCATGAAAGTCTAAGAACTTCATTTGTTATCATCGGTGAAGAACCGGTACAGAGAATTCATGACGACAAAAGTTTTGCGGAGCTTTTTCAAAAGCGACTCCCCGAAGGGCCGCCGGAGGCACCCCCCGGCGGGGGGGCCCTTAAAGAATTTATTCGTCCCTTTGATCTATCGCAAGCGCCGTTACTGCGAGTGGGGCTGATAGAAATAGAAAAAGACAGGCATATATTCCTGGTGGATATGCATCACATCATCTCGGACGGTATTTCTTCCCAGGTCCTGGTGCAGGATTTTTCTGCTCTTTACGCAGGGAAAGAATTACCCGAAATGAAAATTCAGTATAGGGACTATGCCGAATGGCAAAACCGGGAGCGAGACAGCAAAAATATACTGGAACAAGGCGAATACTGGAAAAAAGAATATGAAGGAGAAATCCCGGTATTGGAATTGCCGACTGATTTTCCGAGACCTGCCGTCCAGAGTTTTGAAGGAGACAGGATAAATTTTGAGATAAGCAGTGAAACTGCCGGCGCATTAAAGTCTTTGGCGCTGGAGACCGGAACGACGCTGTATATAGTACTACTGGCATTATATACTATCCTTCTAGCGAAGCTAACCGGTCAGGAAGATATTGTAATCGGCTCTCCCGTGGCAGGACGCAGGCATGCCGATTTAGAAAAAATCATCGGCATGTTTGTGAATACACTGGCGCTGCGAAATTTTCCTTCGGGGGAAAAGAGGTTTATGGAATTTCTTGGGGAAGTAAAGGAGGTCGCATTAAAAGGGTTTGAGAACCAGGAATATCAATATGAAGATCTTGTAGAAAAGGTCTCCGTAACAAGGGACTTAAGCCGTAACCCGCTTTTTGATGTCATGTTTGCTCTGCAAAATACCGGTTCTCAAGAAATAGAGATACCCGGCTTGAAGTTGGTTCCGTATGAATATGAAAATAAAACATCAAAGTTCGACCTGACGTTAACCGGCGTGGAAGTAGAAGAGAAATTATTGTTTACGTTTGAGTACAGTACAAAATTATTCAAACGGGCACCAATCGAACGTTTTATCATTTATTTTAAGAATATAGTAAGAGATACAATTGAAAATAAAAATCGGAGAATTTCCGATCTGGAGATATTAACGGAAGAAGAAAAGAATCGGCTATTATTTGAATTTAATGATACCGAAGCAGAGTATCCGAAAGATAAAACCATCCATCAATTGTTTGAAGAACAGGCGGAAAAATCGCCGGATTGCATTGCGGTTTTTGGCCACGGACGAACACGGACAAACACGGACAATAATATGTCAATCACCTATCGCCAATTAAATAACCAATCCGATCGATTGGCCGGGTTATTAATCGAAAAAGGCGTCCTGGCGGACAATATTGTCGGTATCATGATAGAACGCTCCATTGAAATGGTTATCGGAATTTACGGTATTTTAAAGGCTGGCGGCGCGTATTTGCCAATCGAGCCGTTATACCCCCAGGAACGAATCGATTATATGTTGAAAGATAGCGGGGCCAAATTGTTGGTTATCACCAACGATAAAGAAGGTGAGAAGGTGAGAAGGTGGGAAGGTGAGAAAGTTCTTTTGGAAGAACTCCCTATATCCTCTTACCCTCTTACCTTCTTACCCTCTTACCTTCTAAATTCTTCAAATCTTACTTATATCATCTACACTTCCGGTTCCACGGGAAAACCCAAAGGCGTGATGATAGAACATGCATCTGCAGTGAACTTACTATTTGCAATGCAAGACAAATACCTTTTCACGCCGGCGGATACCTACCTGTTAAAGACATCGTATATTTTCGATGTATCGGTAACCGAGTTATTCGGGTGGGCCATGGGTGGAGGGAGGCTGGCGATACTGGAAAAGAATGGTGAAAAAGAACCACGGGCAATATTCGATTGGATCGAACAGCATCATGCTACCCATATCAATTTTGTGCCCTCCATGTTCAATGCGTTTGTAAGTCAATTGGACTGCGAAAATATTAGCCGGTTATCGGGTTTGAAGTATATCTTTTTAGCGGGAGAGGCGTTGCCGGCGGAGGTGGTAAATAAATTTCGCGGCTTTAATACAGCCGTCAGGCTGGAAAATATATATGGCCCAACAGAAAGTTCGGTTTATTCCAGCAAATACTCCTTAGCCGATTGGAGCGGAAGCGGAAATATTCCCATCGGTAAACCGATGCCTAATATAAAACTTTATATTATCGATAAATATAACCGTTTGCAGCCCCCGGGAATAGTTGGCGAATTGATTATTGCCGGTGTAGGACTGGCGCGGGGGTACTTGAACCAGCCTGAATTAACCTGTGAAAAATTAAAAATAAAAAATGAAAACGGCGCCCTTCGGGCAGATTTTCATCATTCATCATTCATCATTCAGCATCCGATTTTATATTCTACCGGCGACCTGGCCCGCTGGCTACCGGACGGCAATATCGAATTCCTGGGACGCATCGATCATCAAGTAAAAATCAGGGGGTTTCGCGTAGAACTGGGCGAAATCGAAAACCTGTTACTAAAGCATGACGGGATAAAAAATACGGCGGTCGTAGTAAAAGAAGATGAAACCGGGGATAAATACCTGGTGGCATATTTTGTTTCAGACATAGAGCTTTCGGATACGGAATTGAGAGAATATTTATTAAAAAATTTGCCCGATTACATGATACCCGCTTATTTTGTGCCGCTTGAGAAAATCCCGGTAATCCCCAGCGGTAAAGTGGACCGTAACGCATTACCGAAACCGGAAGTGAAAGTTGACGAAAGCCATTCTGCGCCGAGGAATGGAGTTGAAAAGAAATTGGTAGAGATATGGGCTGAAGTTCTTGGCAGAGACGCATTGCATTCATCTCAATTGCAAACATCACTAGGGATCGATGATAATTTTTTCCAATTGGGAGGGCATTCGTTAAAAGCGACGCTTCTTATATCGAAGTTACATAAAGTATTTGATGTGATCGTTCCCCTGGCAGAGATATTTAAAATGCCGAGGATAAGGGAATTAGCAGGATATATAAAGGATGCAGTACTGAGGAAGTATGTACAGATGCGGTTGGCGGAGAAAAAGGAATATTACGTATTGTCATCGGCGCAGAGGCGGTTGCATTTTTTACAGCAAATGGACAAAAACAGTACAGCCTATAACATCCCTTCAATCATGATAATGGAAGGAATGGTTGATAAAAGAAAACTGGAACAATCCATTCAGAAACTCATCCGGAGGCATGAGAGTTTAAGGACCTTGTTTGTTATCATCGGCGAAGAACCGGCGCAGCGAATTAAAAGTTTTGCGGAGCTTTTTCAAAATAAAAATTTTGCGGAGCTTTTTCAAAAGCGACCTCTCGGAGAGCCGCCGGGGGCTATTATAAAATCTTTCATCCGTCCCTTTGATCTGTCGAAAGCGCCGCTGCTGCGTGTAGGATTGGTAAAATTAGCAGAAGATAGGCATTTATTCCTGGTGGACATGCATCATATTATATCGGATGGTACGTCTTTCAATGTTCTCGTGCAGGATTTTTCGGCCCTTTACTCGGGAAATGAATTGCCGGAAATAAAGCTCCAGTATAAGGATTATGCCGAATGGCAAAATCGGGAGCGAGACAGCAAAAATATCCTGGAACAAGGCGAATACTGGAAAAAAGAATATGAAGGAGAAATTCCTATATTGGAACTGCCGACCGATTATTCGCGACCTGCTGTCCAGGGTTTTGGAGGAGACAGGATAGCTTTTGAGATAAACAAGGAAATTTACGGTGCGTTACAGGCGTTGGCGCTCGAGGCAGGAGCGACACTCTATATAGTACTACTGGCATTATATGCTATCCTTCTATCGAAGCTATCCGGGCAGGAAGATATCGTAATCGGCTCTCCTATAGCTGGACGCAGACATGCGGACCTGGAAAAGATCATCGGTATGTTTGTCAACACATTGGCATTGCGGAATTATCCCTCTGGTGAGAAAAAATTTACAGATTTCCTGGAAGAAATCAAGGAGGGGACATTAGAAGCCTTTGAGAACCAGGAATACCAGTATGAAGACCTGGTAGAAGATGTGGCAGTAGCAAGGGACGTAAGCCGTAACCCGCTGTTTGATACCATGTTTACGCTGCAAAATACCGGTTCTCAAGAAATTGAGATACCCGATCTGAAGTTGATTCCCTATGAAAACGAAAACAAAACATCAAAATTTGATATTTCTTTAACCGGTGTGGAAGTAGAGGAAAAATTGTTGTTTACATTCGAATACAGTACAAAATTATTTAGAGAAAAGACCATCAACCGATTTATTACATATTTTAAGAATATCGTCAGCGGTGTAATTGAAAACAAAGAGCGGAGAATTTCCGATTTTGAAATCATAACGGCAGAAGAAAAGAGACAGATATTATTTGAATTTAATGATACCGAAAAAGAGTATCCGAAAGATAAAACCATCCATCGGTTGTTTGAAGAGCAGGTAGAAAAATCGCCGGACCGCATTGCGATTATTGGTTCAACCGTATTAACCGTAGAGACGTTGCGCGCAACGTCTCTACCAACACCCTCAACGTCTCTACAAATACAAATAACCTACCGCCAATTGAATGAGCAGTCCAATCGAATGGCCGGGTTGTTAATCGAAAAAGGCGTCCTGGCGGACAATATTGTAGGCATTATGGTGGAGCGGTCTGTTGAAATGATTATCGGTATATTAGGCATATTAAAGTCCGGCGGCGCTTATTTGCCCATCGACCCGGAAT
Source organism: Candidatus Aminicenantota bacterium (assembly GCA_026393835.1). GTDB lineage: Bacteria > Acidobacteriota > Aminicenantia > UBA2199 > UBA2199 > JAKAGC01. The sequence continues at coordinate 69,606 of JAPKZK010000073.1, forward strand.
ACCCTCAAGAACGAATCGATTATATGTTGAAAGACAGCGGGACCAAATTATTGGTTACCACCAACGATAAAGAAGGTGAGAAGGTGAGAAGGTGGGAGGGTGAGAAAAATCTTGAATTAATTTTTTTAGATTGCCTTTCTTCCTCTTCTTTCCTAACTTCCTATCTTCCTAACTTCCTAACTTCCCATCCTTTCAGTCTCGCTTACATTATTTACACCTCCGGCTCTACCGGTAAACCCAAAGGGGTGATGATAGAAAATCGATCGGTAATAAATTTTATTAAAGGTATTACTGATATTATTCCTTTTCAAGCGAGCGACCGGATTTTATCTTTGACCACAATTTCCTTTGATATATTCGGGCTGGAGACCATTCTACCATTGACAAAAGGATCGGCGGTCATTATCGGGAGCCCGGAAGAACAACGGGATGCAGGTTTGGGGGCGTATGTAATGGTCCGGGAAGATATTACTATATTCCAGGCCACGCCGTCGAGACTCCGGTTATTTATACAGTATCCGGGCGCCGAAGGGGCTTTCAAGAAATTAAAATACTTGTTGGTGGGAGGAGAAGTATTCCCGGGGGCATTACTTGAAATACTCGAACAACGAACCGGCGGAGGTATTTATAATGTTTATGGTCCCACCGAAACAACCATATGGTCCACCATAAAAGAGGTCGGCGGCCGCAATACCTTAAATATAGGCAAGCCCCTGGCCAATACTTTCATTTACATATTAGGCCGTGGCGGTTTGCCGCAGCCGGTGGGCGTGGCGGGTGAAATCCGCATCTCCGGTGAAGGGGTCGCCAGGGGATACCTGAATAACCCGGAATTAACCTGTAAAAAATTCAAAATTATAAATTATAAATTAAAAATTATAAATGGAAGCGGTACCCTTCGGGCTGATTTAAACGCCTACGGCGATGAGGAAAATTTTCATCATTCATCATTCATCATTCATCATTCTAAATTATATTGCACCGGGGATATCGGCAGGTGGCTCCCGGATGGGAATATCGAATGCCTGGGGCGAATTGATCACCAGGTAAAGATCAGGGGATTCCGTGTCGAACCGGGCGAGATCGAAAACCGGTTATTAAAATATCCCCACATAAAAGATACGGCGGTGCTGGTAAAGGAGGATGAAACCGGCGATAAAAGCCTGACGGCATATTTTGTTTCAGATAGTGAGCTTCCGGATTCCGAATTGAGAGATTATTTATTAAACGATTTACCGGATTATATGATCCCATTATACTTTGTTCGGTTGGATAAAATACAGTTGACCCCTTCCGGCAAAGTTCACCGCGGGGCGTTACCCGGGCCGGAAGCAAAAAAGTCAGGTAACTATGTGGCACCCCGAAATGAAATAGAAAAGAAATTGCTGGAGGTGTGGTCTGAAATTTTAGGTAAAGACCCATTACAGGCGTCTCAATTAAAAACATCGATGGGAATCGATGATAATTTTTTCCAGTTGGGAGGGCATTCTTTAAAAGCTGCCTCCCTGGCATCCAGGATACAGAAAATATTTAATGTAAATATCCCTTTGATGGAGATATTTAAAAGACCTACCATCAGGGGGTTTTCCGATTATATCGATGTCGCCGCCGGGGAAAAGTACACCCGGATAGAATCGGTGGAAAAGAAGGAATACTATCCGTTATCATCCGCTCAAAAGCGTTTGTATTTTCTCCAGGTGATGGAGGAAACCGGCGCTGCGTATAATATGCCCCTGTTTATGAAACTGGAAGGGAAAATCGACCTGGAAAAACTGGAAAGCACCTTTGGGGAATTAATTCAACGGCATGAAAGCTTCAGGACATCCTTTTTTATGATAGAGGAAAAACCGGTGCAGAGGATTCATGAAGAAGTAGAATTTAAAATAGAATATTATAACCTGTCCACAGATTACACAGATTACACAGATAATAAAGATGATAAAATTCATCATTCATCATTCATGAATACACCGAATCATTTTATCCGCGTTTTTGATTTATCAAAGGCGCCGTTACTGCGGGTGGGATTATTAAAGATAGCGGAAGAAGAGTCTCTTTTAATGGTGGACATGCATCATATTATCTCTGACGGAACCTCTGTGGGAATATTGATTAAAGAGTTTATGGAACTTTATGAAGGGCGGGAATTGCCCCACCCCCGGCTCCATTACAAGGATTACGCGGTGTGGGAAACGCACCGGCAAGATGACATTAAGCGGCAAGAAACCTACTGGTTAAGAGAATTTGAGGAATTTAACGGTGAAATTCCCGTACTGGATTTACCCCTCGATTATGTGAGACCCAGGATTAAAAATTTTGCGGGAAGCGTTTTAAGTTTCGAACTGGACAGTAACGAGACCCGGGCATTGAAGACCCTGGCATTACAGCGCGGGGTCACATTGTATATGCTATTGCTGGCAATTTACAATGTTTTTTTAGCGAAAATCGGCAGCCGGGAAGTCATCGTGGTGGGGACGCCCACCGCCGGCCGGACTCACGCCGACCTGGAGCAGGTCATCGGCATGTTTGTCAATACCCTGGCGCTGAAAAATATCCCTGCCCTTGAAAAAAGTTTTTACTCCTTCCTGGAGGAAGTAAAAGAAAATGCGATAAACGCCTTTGCCAACCAGGACTACCCTTATGAAGACCTGGTGGAGAAGGTAATGCACAACAGGGATGCCGGGCGCAATCCCTTGTTCGACGCCATGTTCATCCTGCAAAACCAGGATATCCCAACCATAGAAAACTCCGCCCTGAAACTGGGTCCTTACCCATATGAGCGAAATACGGCAAAATTTGATTTAACCTTGATATGCGCCGAAATAGACGGACATATCTCATGTACCATGGAATACTGTACTCAATTGTTTAAACAGGAAACCATCCAGCGATTTGTAAACTATCTAAAGCAAATAACCGCTTCCGTGCTCCAGGACCCGGGACAACCCCTGCTGAAAATCGACATGCTCCCCGAAAATGAGAAAAAGCAATTGCTCATGGATTTTAACGATACCGCGGTCGTCATTCCATACCCGGACAATAAAACCATTTATCAATTGTTTGAAGACCAGGTGGACCAATTCCCGGACCATGCGGCGCTGGTATTTGATGATCAGGTAGTAACATTTTGTCATTTCGATGAACGGGCCAACCGGATGGCGAATTATTTGCGCAGTGAAAAACAGGTACAGGAGAACGACAGGGTAGTGGTATTAATGGATCGCTCCATCGAACTGATCATTGCCCTCATGGCGGTGATGAAAGCCCGGGGCGCTTATGTTCCCATGGATGTTTCCTTACCCGTGGAACGTTTACGAATCGTTTTCAATGATGCTTCCATAGGAGTTGTTGTTTCACAACAAAACTATTTTCACAAGATTTCCGGGGTGCAGTGCCAATGCCGGACGCTTCACTCTATTTTGTGTATGGAGGGCATGCAAAAAGAGATCGCTGGCTATCCCGCGGCAAGACCCTTTGCCGGGGACGCCGGGGACGCCGCCTATGTCATGTATACATCCGGTTCATCCGGTATTCCCAAGGGTGTGTTGGTGAAACATCGAACCATTGTCAATACGATTACCTGGCGGAAAAATAATTATGAATATGTGCCCGGTCATGTTTCTTTGCAAGTACCCCCGTATTTTTTCGACAGTTCGGTGACGGATATTTTCACTCCCTTACTGGGTGGGGCGCGGTTGGCGCTGATAAAGGATGAAGAGCGAACCAATCTCGCGGTTCTCAGGAGAATCATCTCCATTCATAGTGTCAGTCATTTTATAGTAACGCCGGTTTTTTACAATGTCATGTTGGAAGAGATCGCCGCTGATTTAAAGTACATAAAAATGATCTGCTGCGCCGGGGATAATTTCCCGGATGAATTGATCCGGAAGCATTTTGAGCGGTTGCCCCAGGTGCGCATATTTAACGAATACGGGCCCACGGAAAACAGCGTCAACTCCACTGCTTATGAACTCAAACCCCACAGTCCCAGGGCTTTGATCGGAAAGCCCATCGATAATGTGGCGGTTTATGTCCTGGATGGAAATGAATGTTTAGCTCCCATCGGTGTAACGGGTGAGCTATGTTTGGCCGGTTCCAGTTTAGCGGTAGGTTATTTAAATAGACCGGAATTAACCGCGGAAAAGTTTAGTATGATTCGGTCAGACTTGTCAGACCTGTCCGACTCGTCCGACCGATTCTACAAAACCGGCGATTTAGCGCGGTGGTTGCCTGACGGGAACCTGGAATTTCTAGGCAGGTTGGACACCCAGGTAAAGATACGGGGCATCCGGGTAGAAACCGGCGAGATCGAGAACCAATTAATGAAGCGCGGCGACATAAAAGAAACGTTTGTCCAGGTACGGCGCGACGATAGCGGGGTCAATTATTTATGTGCTTATATCGTTCCCCACTCAGACGTACAGTTTTCGTTTGAACCCGGCGGGTTAAAAGAATATTTATCCGGTAAACTGCCCGGTTATATGGTCCCCGCCTACTTTACAGTGCTGGAAAAGTTACCCCTGACGCCCAATGGGAAACTTGATATTAACGCCCTTCCCGCGCCTCAAACGGGATCGCTTGAAGAGTACACGGGCCCGCGAAACGACATAGAGAAAAAATTGGTAGAGATATGGCAGTCCGTACTGGGAAAAAATAATATCGGCATAAGCGATAATTTCTTTTATATCGGGGGAGATTCCATCAAATCCATCCGGATCATGTCACGGATGAATGGGGCGGGGTATAAACTGGAAATGAAAGATATCTTTCAATACCCGGTCATATCCGAATTGGCCCCCCATGTGAAGAAATTGCAGCGCATCCCGGATCAGTCACCGGTCAGCGGGACCGTCCCGTTAACCCCTATCCAGTCGGCATTTTTTACCGCCTCATCCAGCGACGCCCATCATTATAACCAGAGCGTCATGTTTTATGCGCCGGCGGGATTCGATAAAGAGGCCGTTAAAAAGGCCTTTATTAAAATTCAAAAGCATCATGACGCCCTGCGCATGACCTATAAAATAGACGCCCAAACCGGGGAAGCCCTACAGGTGAATCACGGATTGGATTACCCGCTCTCTCTCCGGGAATATGATTTAAAGGGCCGGGAAAATAGTTTCCCGGAACTGGGTGAAAAAATAAACGAGATACAGGGAAGTATCGACCTGGAAAAAGGGCCGCTGCTGAAACTGGGGTTGTTTCACCTGGATGACGGCGACCGGTTATTAATCGTCATCCATCATCTTGTTATCGATGGCGTTTCCTGGCGCATATTATTGGAAGATATCGCCGCATTATATGAGCAAATCCTGGCGGGTGAGAAAATGGTCTTGCCCCCGAAAACGGATTCCTTCAAGCACTGGTCGGAAAAATTACAAGATTACGCCCAACATAAAACGTTGTTGAAAGAGAAACCCTATTGGGACCACCTGGAAGCGGAAATAGTACCGCCCATAAAAAAAGATTTCCAGGCAGCGGGGGATGCCGTCAAGGATACCCGGGATATATCGTTTAACTTAGAAGAAGCGGAAACCGCGCTGCTGTTAAACAAAGTGAACCGGTGTTATAATACCGAGATCGACGACATACTATTGACCGCATTGGCATTGGCCATCAGGAAAACCTTCGGGCATGAGCGGGTTTTGATTTCGCTGGAAGGTCACGGTAGGGAAAACATTTCCCGGGAGACCGATATCAGCCGGACAGTGGGTTGGTTTACTACTGAATATCCCGTGCTGATGGATGTTTCATATGCAGATGATCCCGGCCGCCAGATCAAAGAGATTAAGGAAATCTTGAGGAAAATTCCGAACAAAGGTATTGGGCATGGCATATTGAAATATCTAACCGCGGAAGAATATAAACAAGAAATCGATTTTCGATTAAAACCGCAAATCATTTTCAATTACCTGGGGCAATTTGACGCCGAAGTGGGGCGTGTCGGGCAAACATCGTTATTTCAAATGGCCAAAGAGCCTACCGGCCATTCGCAAAGTTTAAACCGGCGCCGGGAATACGAACTGGAAATAAACGGGATGACCGTCAATAACCGCTTATCCATGACTTTTTCCTACAACCAAACCCATTTCAAACACGAAACCATCGCCGCCTTATCCGGGAATTTCCAGTCTGAGTTGAAGCATATCATCGCCTTTTGTGCTTCCAAAGAAACCATGGAACGTACCCCCAGCGATTTTACTTACAGGGAATTAACCATCGAGCGGCTCCAACAATTGTTGGACGTTTACCCGGAGGTCGAGGACATTTATACCTTATCGCCCATGCAAGAAGGAATGTTATTTCATGCCCTGGTGGACAACTCGTCTTATTCCTATTTCGAGCAGACTTCGTTCCGTTTGCGGGGAGAATTGGACACAGCGCTGGTGGAAAAAAGCCTGGACGAACTGGTTAAACGTCACGACGTATTACGTACTGCCTTTGTTCATAAGGATACAAAACGCCCCGTGCAGGTGGTTTTAAAAAATAGGCCCGTGGATTTTTATTACCGGGATATCGGTCACATCATTGACAGGGAGGAAAAAGAAAATTATGTCCGGGAATTCAAAGCAAACGATAAAAAACGTTCCTTCGATTTAACAAATGATATACTGGTGCGTGCGTCCATACTCCGGTTGGATGAATCCGTCTATGAGTTTACCTGGAGCTTTCATCACATATTGATGGATGGGTGGTGTATCGGGATATTAAACAGTGAATTTTTCCAGTTATATAACGGTTATGCCCGGGGCAAGGCGCATCGATTGCCCGTAATAAAACCCTATCGGGCTTATATCCAGTGGTTGGAAAAACAGGATCAAGATGCGTCCGGCCAATACTGGGAAAATTACCTGGGCTGTTTTGAAGAACAAACCGGGATTTTGCCGCCAAAGATAAAGAAAGATGGCGATCAAACCGGTTATAGCAATAAAAATATCTCATTTGAGTTGAACGGCGACCAAACAAAGATACTCAATGACCTGGCGGCCCGGCATAATGTAACCTTAAATACACTTACCCAGGCCATATGGGGAATCCTCCTGGGAAAATATACCGGGAAAGAGGATGTGGTATTCGGCGCGGTAGTATCCGGGAGGCCGTTTGAATTGGAAGGCGTGGAATCCATGGTGGGTTTATTTATCAATACCATCCCGGTTCGCATCCACTTTCATGCCGGGATGAAATTTAATACTCTGCTTCAAAAAGTCCAGGCCGAGGCGCTCGTTGCTGAGGCCCATCATTATCATCCGCTGGCCGGCATTCAATCCCGGAGTTCATTAAAGCAAAATCTAATCGATCATCTTTTCATATTTGAAAATTACCCCATCGCCGAACAAATAGAAGGATATGGAGGTGAGATAAGTAAAAATGCCGAATCATTCTTAGCATTCAAAGTAACCGATGTCGATGTGTTTGAGCAGACCAATTATGACTTAAACGTCATCCTCGCGGGGGCCGAACGGTTAAGGATAACAATTCAATACAACGGTTATGCCGTTGACGACGATTATGTAATGCGGATTGCCCGGCGCTTCCGGACGGCCTTTGAGCAGGCGCTGGAAAACCGGGAACTGGAAGTTGGAGAATTAACGTTACTGTCTGAGGAAGAGAAGAACCGGATATTATATGAGTTTAACGATACGGCGGCGGAATATCCCGTCGATAAAACCATTCACCAATTATTTGAAGAGCAGGTAGAAAAATCGCAGGATCGTATTGCCGTTATCGGTTCAACCGCTGTAGAGACGTTGCGCGCAACGTCTCTACAAATCCAAATAACCTACCGCCAATTGAATGAGCAATCCGGTAAATTGGCCGGGTTATTAATCGAAAAAGGCGTCCTGGCGGACACTATTGTAGGTATTATGATGGAACGGTGTGTCGAGATGGTAATAGGAATAATTGCCATATTAAAGGCAGGCGGAGCCTATCTGCCCATCGATCCGGATTACCCCCAGGGACGCATCGATTATATGTTAAAAGACAGTAATGCAAAAATCCTATTAACCGCAGCGGAATGCGCTTTTGATTTTCATCATTCATCATTCATCGTTCATCATTCAAGTCACCTTGCTTACCTCATTTACACTTCAGGCTCCACCGGGAAACCCAAGGGCGTGATGGTGGAACATCGCTCCGTGATTAATATTTTATCGGCGCTGCAAAACGAATACCCCCTTGAGGAATCGGACGCTTATTTATTAAAAACCTCATATATCTTCGATGTATCCGTGACAGAATTGTTCGGTTGGTTTTCAGGCGGCGGGCGGTTGGCGATTCTGGAACAAGGCGCGGAAAAAGACCCCCGGCGGATACTCCAAACCATTGCCAGGGAGCATATCACCCATATCAATTTTGTCCCTTCCATGTTTAGTCTCTTTGTCGAGATACTAAATCGGCAAAATATCGGTCAGCTATTTTGCTTGAAGTATATTTTTTCGGCAGGTGAAGCCCTTTTACCGGGCTTGGTGACGCAATTTAGAGATTTGGATACAAAAATCATACTTGAAAATATATATGGTCCTACCGAGGGAACGGTTTATACCAGTCGGTACTCATTATCGGGGTGGAATGGCAGGGGGTGCATCCCGATTGGAAACCCCCTGCGGAATATAAAACTTTACATACTTGATAAAAAAAATCATTTACAGCCGGTTGGTATAAGCGGTGAATTGCATATTGCCGGCGCGGGATTAGCCCGTGGATATTTAAACCGGCCCGAATTAACCGCGGAAAAATTTATTATGATCCGGTCAGACCTGTCAGACCTGTCCGACTCGTCCGACCGATTTTACAAAACCGGCGACCTGGCGCGCTGGTTGGAGGACGGCAATATCGAGTTCCTGGGCAGGATCGACCAACAGGTAAAGATACGAGGCTTCAGGATCGAATTGGGTGAAATCGAGAACCGGCTCAAAGAACACCCCCTGGTAAAAGAAGCCGTTGTCATCGATAGGATAGACAACGAAAGGCAATACCTGTGCGCGTATATAGTGGCCGGTCAACCATTGCGGAAAGGAATGGTCCCTGTGCATCAGTTGAAAGAATACCTCGAAGAGAAGTTACCCTCATATATGGTCCCCACCTGCTTTGTGGAAATAGACCAAATACCTTTGAATGCCAGCGGGAAAATCGACCGCAATATGCTGCCGCAGCCAGGGGAGTCGGATTTTCATACCGGCGACGCCTACCGGGCGCCTGAAACCGATATGCAGCAAACTATTGCCGCCATCTGGAAGGAAATCCTGGGCCGGGAAAAAATCGGCATCCACGATAATTTCTTCGACCTGGGCGGGGATTCCCTGGATTTCGTTAAGGTGGCCAATAAATTAAGAGAAAAACTGGATAAGGAAGTACCTGTGGCCACATTGTTTACCTATGCCACCATCGGTTCCCTGGAGCGTTATTTAACCGGCGCTGAACTGACCGGCGTTTCCACGGCAGTACCAGGCAACTTTGTGATGCTAAACGGCTCCCCACAGGCCGAGAGAAATATCTTTTTAGTCCATGAAATATTGGGCGATGTGGGTGCATACATGGAATTCAGCAAACAATTGGGCGACCGGTTTAATTGCTGGGGTGTGGAAGCTGAAAAACTAACAAACTACGTTCCACAAAATGTCACCATCGAAGAGATATCGGCAAAATACATCCGGCAGATAAAACAAATACAACCCCATGGCCCCTATAATCTCTTCACCTGGTCCTGGGGTGGGCATTTGGGGTTGGAAATGGCCCTGCAATTGGAGAAAATGGGAGAGAAGTTATCATTCCTGGGTTTCGTCGATTGCTCCGGTCCCGATTGCCGGAAAAATATTCGTGTTGAGGCGTTTACCCTGGAATCCGAAAAGAATTTTCTAAAGGGCCTCTTTAATGCCGCCGGCAACCCGCTGGAACTGGATGAAATAGATGACCTGGACCGGCTCTGGACTACCGCCGTGGGTGTCTTAACCGCGGACCCGGCAATGGTGGCGCAACTGAGGCAATTACTCATCATAAACGCCCTGGCATTACCTGATTATCATAACCTCACCGGCGAAGAATTGATTCAATTTCTCAATTTAAACCGTACCCACGCCAATGCCGGTCCCCAATATACCCCGGTCGGAAAACTTCATACGCCGATCCATTTTTTCTGGGCCAATCAAAACCCGGACAGGGTCGAATCCTGGAAAGATTACTGCCACAACCCGGTCGTCTATCATGAAATAAATGGCGATCATCATTCGATATTCAGGAATAAGGAACAGATCGCCGAGTTTGCCGGTCTATTCAGGGAGGTTATTTCCATGCCCCCACCCCGTTCCCGGCGTTTCATCCGGTGAATTGCGGAATTGGGACTTAAGCTGCGTTTAAGACAAAATCCCGCCGCTTAATTACGGAGATAAACTGGATGATTTTTTCATCCGGTTCGATTACTTTCCCGGCGGAGGGGGATTTACCCCCCTCATCCAGGATGATGTTATATTCCTTTCTCATAAACGACGGGGTGTCGATATCATGCAGCACCTCGGGTCCTAACTCCATTACAAATCGATCGGTTACTTCACTTAAATTCAAATAATTCATGGCATCCTCCTTGGTTATTTTCATTTTCATTATGCTCATTTTTTTGTTCGTTTGTTTCATGCTACTATTATAGAATAGGGGGGATGCCAAATGACGGCATAGTGAAAAGAAAGAAGTTGAGAAGTTAAGAGGGTGAGAGGGTGAGAGGGTGAGAAGAAAAAATCGCTGAATGTGCCAGAGGGAGTAACAAATGTTATACTTCCGCGAAGGTCCTACAATGGGGTGCAGGCGCCGCGTGCTTTGGAGACGCATTTGCCCGTTTCGAATTGAAGCGTAACATGGGTGATATCATGATGACGTTTTAATTTTTCTTCGATAATATTGCATAACCGGTCTGTTTCACTTACCGGCATATCTTCCACATCGACGTGCGCTTCGAAATGTATCTCCTTTTCGTTGAGCCGCCAGATATGAACATGATGAATATTGTTAATGCAGGGCAAATCTTCGATTTGTTTTTGTATTTCTGCGATGGAAATATGTTCCGGCGTCCCCATCATTAATATATCGAGGACCTCCTTTACAATCGCAACGCTTTCTTTCAAAATATAAATGGAGATCAACAGGGTGAGGACGGGATCGATCCAGTAAACCCGGAAGAAATAGATGCCGATCCCGCCCAGGATGACGGCGACGCTGGAGACCGTGTCCCCCAGGAGGTGCAGGTAAGCGGAACGGATATTGATATTATGGCGGGCGCCTTTTTTCAGCAGGAGTGTACCGATAATATTGGCGATTAGCCCGACAACAGCAACGATAATCATTGTCCCGGCCGATATCGCCCGCGGCGATACGAAACGTTCATATGCTTCTTTGAATAGATAGACACAGATAATAATCATGGTTGCCGCGTTGATAACGGCGGCCAGGATTTCGGCCCGTTTGAGTCCGAAAGTATATTTGGCGGATTTGGGTTTTCTGCCCAGGCGGATGGCGATGTAGCTGATAACAATGGAAATAGCGTCGCTGAAATTATGCAGGGCGTCCGAGAGCAGGGAGAGGCTGCCGGAAATCAGGCCGCCGATCACTTCCACAACGGCAATCAATAAATTAAGCGCCATGGTAATAAACAACCGGGTGGTGGAAGTAATGTCTTCACCCTGTAGTGTATTGCAATGTTGTTGATCAGTTAGGTCTCTTCTTCTCACCCTCTCACCTTCTTACCCTCTAATCTTTTCACTCTCCAGGTTCAATAGGATAAACCCTATTTTTTTCATGGCGTTTTTAGGGAAGTGTTTGGACATTGCTCTCATGGCAGCGCCTTTGTCCTGGTGGAATTTAACGCCGATTCGCTTGTAAACATCCAGGACTTCGCGCTGGAATTCGTACCATTCGCGCAGTTCTGTCACAGCTTTACGGATTCGGGCTTCCGAAATAGCCACCTGTTCTTCGGAGAATTCTTCCAGGAGTAATTGTACGGTGGCCTCGTAGGTGATGACGTCTTCCGTTTCCAGGACGTTATGGGCGGTGGCTTTAATCGAATTCACATCGATAGCGCCTGTTCCCCAGTGGATTTGTTCCACCGATTCCGGTTTACATTTAAATTGTGAATAAGTATCTTTTTCGTCCAGCAGGTACCAGACGACGCCTTCGGCGCCGGTGATTGTTTCGTCCGGGTTTTTGACATTGGTTTTTTCGATATCTTCCTGGAAGTGTTTATATTCTTTTACCAGTTCTTTAGCCGAGGTAATGCGGGCCAACTGGCGGGCGACGGGAATGCCGCGGTGGTCCATTTTGGCCGGTGAAATTATGCGTCCCTGGGGGTCGATGCCGAACAGCAGGGCGATTTCCAACGGGGTCTCGTAGACGATCAGGTGGGTATTGCGGTTGCCGTAGAGTTCGAAGGAGACGCTGCAGTTATTGGCGTCGCAGATGGTGGATAACTGGGGGTATCTGCCCAGGATTTCTTGCCACAGTTCCATGAAGTTTCCGAATTTCGAGTTTCTCAGGACCGGGAAGAGGCGTAACTTATAGGTTTGGAAAGATTTGTTTTGGAAATAGTACCTGTAGGCGCAGACGTTGGTGCCGTCCAGTTTCTCGTAGACTTCGATTTCTTTGGTTTTGGGAAAGGAGAATTGGCCGTCTTTGCCGAAGGGGTAATGTTGTTTCGGGGTAGCGTAGTGGAGTTGGTAGGCTTCCCGGTTGTTGATATGGGTAATGGCCACGGCGCCGTAGCGGTGGTCGGACTTCCTGGAAATAAAGCCTTTGAGAACATTTTCCGGGTGGATCGGGTCATCGGTTTCAAAGGGTTGCAGGTCTTTTTCTTTGATATTGAGATCATTCATTACTTTTTCAATCATTGTATTCGGGCCTCCGGGGTAATTATGGACAAATCCGCAGGAAAAGTCAATATAGAAAAATCCGGAAATCCCCCAATTGGCATCCGATGCGTGCATAACCACTTCTCACGCGTGCATGACCATTTCTCACCCGTGCATGACCACTTCACACGCGTGCATTAAGACTTCTCACCCGTGCACGGACACTTCTCACGCGTGCATGATGACTTCTCACCCGTGCATAAGGACTTCTCACGCGTGCATGACCACTTCTCACCCGTGCATGAACACTTCACACGCGTGCATGATGACTTCTCACGCATGCATGGACACTTCACACGCGTGCATGATGACTTCTCACGCGTGCATGGACACTTCACACGCGTGCATGGACACTTCACACGCGTGCATAACCACTTCTCACCCGTGCATGAAGACTTCTCATCCATGCATGACCATTTCACACGCGTGCATGATGACTTCACACGCGTGCATGACCACTTCACACGCGAGCATGACCACTTCTCACCCGTGCATGATGACTTCTCATCCGTGCATGAAGACTTCTCACGCGTGCATGGACACTTCACACGCGTGCATGAAGGCTTCTCACCCGTGCATGATGACTTCTCACCCATGCATGGATACTTCACACGCGTGCATGACCACTTCTCACCCGTGCACGGACACTTCACACGCGTGTGCAATGACTTCGTAGGGATTATATCTTCCGCCAATTTACTGTCCGGAACCACCAACATAGTAGGAAAAAGGGACATTCAAAAAAATATCTCGCGCCACTGAAAAATCCTTGCATGCACATACGCGGGAATCGCGTGCGGGTTCAGTTGGTGGGAATTCGTGGGTCAAAAAAAAAAGGGGTAGACACATTTTTTCCCCCCTCCTTTAGGTCTAATTTCTTAATCACGACATCACCGCACATGAAAACTCTCTTAAGATATTTTTGGAACGACGGATGCGTTTTGCTTAATACGGCAGTGGTTTCAATGACGTATTTGACCTTGTATTTTTTGCATAACCGGCAAAAATCGGGTACTTCGCCGGATTCCAGGCACTCAAACATTTTTATCCTGTCATTGTTCCTTTCGTCATAATCCACATACGGATTGGAAAAGTAAGGATGGGTGGCCACTACTTTCCTTGCCGCGGGTCCAACGACCCTCATACTAAACTTGTCCGAACATAAAAATACATCATCCCCTTTGGTATTTTTCCGGATCCAATTATAAGACCTGATGGCAGGATTATCCGCCATTTTATGGAAAGACGCCCGGCTTGATCCCTGCAACCATTCGCCGTGCGCGTATACGGTTAATACATACACAGCGCCTATGGCGGCTAAAAGAAGATAAAAAACCGGCCTTAATTTTAAATATTTAGCGGATGCCAACCGACGCCATTTACCGGCAAACGTAAACCGCTTCTCCAGCACTTTTCCCAGCATCCCGGCCAGGATTACGGCCCCATAACCGAAAAACACATAAGACAACGCTTTTAAGTAGAAAAAGAAATGATACGCCGGGACGATTAAGGGCAGCATAATGGAGGCGTCCTTTAACTCTAAAGTGAGCAGATAATAGGTTAGGTAAGCCAGAACGATTCCCAGCCAGTACAGGGTAATCTTTTTGGCTTCTTCATCACGGTTTTTTTTAATCATATGAACGAACCCGAAAACGGCGATTATATTGGGCAGGTAAAACAGTTCCGTTTTCAATAACACGGGCAGCGAGCTTAACGTTAGTTGGTCCCATTCCCAATTGGTGGGCAAAGGATTTATGATTTTTAACCGGTAATGAAAGAGCACGAAACAAAGGAATGCCAGGGATATAATGAAGGCGGGGACTGCACAGCAAAGAAATTTCCGCAGCGGCGGAACAAGCGTCTTGTTCGTTAGGGTTGGCTTTTTTAATTCAGAGATCATTTTTCCCAGGAAAAAGAGGGCGATCATGCACCCGGCAATAAAAGCAGACGAAGTGTTGATTAAAAAAGTAAGGCCCAACAGGACGCCCAGGGTAAGGCAATGTTTTACCTGCGGGCCCTTTTTTATGGTCTTGTAAAAAAATGTAATTATAAGGTAGAAAAATGCCTGTGAAAAGATTATCGGGAAGATAAAAGGCGAATATAGACTTGTCGCCCAGGCGGGATATGGATTAGATATAAATAGATAGCCGGCGGAACCGATTAGTGCCGGCCAGGGCCCAAAAATGGACTTGAGCATGAAATAAAACGCCAGCGGGGCCAGGATAATAAAAAATGCACCGAATCTTAGGATGGCCCGTGGGACCGGGGTGTTGAAGATTAGGCTTGCGGCGCCGAACATAAAGTGGAGGCCGGGATTATACCAGGTATGTTCGTTTAAATAATACGGATCGCTGCCGTACCCGCCATCCATGATCGTCTGCGTCTGGGCAATATCCCTGAATTGATCGAGATCGGACGGCCATGTTAAATCTTTCGTGGCGTTATTCCCTATGACCAGCAGCGAGAGACAAATAACAACAAAGACAAAATCGAGCTTAACCTTTTCATGAAAGAAAGATACCGGGTTTCGCCATTTCATGGGTCTCCACCTTTTTAAGCTTTTTGAAAAATAGACAATAACATAAAAATGGATAAATATCAATACCCGTAGCGAGAAAGTCTCTTAAAATGACTTATGGTATTTTACCGGCCTGTCCCCTCTTTTACCCTCTTAGGGTTGATTTCTTGTGCGTCCCCTTTTCCTACCTTTTCCTATAATTTTAGCCAATATGCGGGCCTTGCCGAAGACCCGGCAGGTAGAAAAAGAATCTGTGTGAATCGGCGTCATCAGCGTCTCCTGGTTTTCATTTTATCATACCATGTTTCAAACATCAAGAAAGCGGGCGGCGCCCGCACCCTATTGCCCGGCCATGGGGCCGCTCACCTGCTTTACAAACAAAGACCCGTCGTGTATAATATTGCCGGACGAACATGTTATTTACTACGCTGAATTTTTTCTTTTTCTTTTCCGTTGTGCTGTTTTTTCTCTGGCTGATCCCTGGAAAATACCGGTGGGGCATACTGCTGGCCGCCGGCTTTTACTTCTACTTTTGCTGGGAACCGTTATATACCATTGTTCTTATCATCTCAACCCTTATCGACTATTTTTGCGGCGTCCGCATAGGTAAATCCCAAAATCCGGGAGAAAGACGTCATTATCTTATTTTAAGCCTCTTTTCAAATTTGGGATTATTATTTATTTTTAAATATCTTGATTTTTTTAATGCTTCGTTGAATACCTTTTTGCAACCTTTGAATATTATTTACCATGCCCCTGCACTCAATATTGTAGTACCACTGGGACTTTCGTATTATACGTTTAGAAAACTCGGTTATATTATCGATGTTTACCGGGGAAACCTGGCGCCGGAAAAACACCTGGGGAAATTTGCCCTTTTTGTTTCCTTTTTCCCGGCAATTATTGCCGGCCCCATCGATCGCGCGAAAGACCTGCTGCCGCAATTTAGTCGCCCCCACGGTTTTGACTATTCCCGTATAACCGGGGGGTTGAAATTGCTGGTATGGGGGATGTTTAAAAAAATAGTGATTGCCGACCACCTGGCGACTTTTGTCCAGGCGGTTTATAATCATCCCCGGGACTTCCAGGGCCCGGATTTGATTATTGCCACTCTCTTTTTCTCCATCCAGATATACGCCGATTTTTCCGGGTATTCCGATATGGCCATCGGCATCGCCCAGATTATGGGTTATAACCTGGTAGATAATTTTAACCGCCCTTATTTTGCCGCTTCCATCACTGAATTCTGGCGGCGGTGGCATATTTCGCTGACCACCTGGCTAAGGGATTACTTGTTTCTCCCGGCGGCGTATGCGGTTTCCCGGAGAATAAAAAAGGACCGCCTATTGAAAATAAAAGCGGAATCATGGGCGTATATCATCGGTATTTTTGTAACCATGCTGATTTGTGGCCTCTGGCACGGGGCCAGGTGGACATTTGTAATTTGGGGCGGCTTGCACGGCCTCTACCTGGCCCTCTCATTCGCCGCCAGGAAATACAGGAAAAAATGGCGAAAAAGGGTCTACCACCCCCTTCCTCCCCGGCTGAAATCCCTTTATAAAAGTATACAAATACTTTTTACTTTTTTAGGGGTTTCCTTTCTATGGATATTTTTTCGGGCCAATTCCCCGGCGGATGCCTTTTATATCATTTCGCATCTCCTTGAAGGCATCGGCATGTCCCCTGTTTTCTACAAAATGGGACTGGAGTTGTATATCTCCCTGGCGTCCCTCGGCTTGCTGCTGTTTATTCACCTCATTCAACCCCACGGCGGTTCCCGGGACATGTTTGCCCAAAGGCCGCCGGTATTTCGATGGGTGATGTATCTTTTGCTGGTTTTAGCGATTATGAATTTAGGGAAATTTAAAGAAATCCCCTTTATTTATGTGCAATTTTAAAAGGAGTGGTAAACACGTATGAAAAAATTGTTGGGTAAAATTGTATTTTTTATCATTGTTCTTTTTTTCCTGCAATCCTTGCTGACCGATTATTTGTTGAAATTTGAGGATCCTAAGCTCGAGAATTATGTATTCAGGTTTGACCAGTTTACCCTGTTAAATCATTATTTAAGAGAGAAAGCCGATATTATTTATCTCGGGGATAGTTCCATTTACGCCGAAGGAAAAGATGACAGCGATCATAGGACTATTGCCGCAATGCTCCGGGATATGTCGCCCCAATACACCCTGGGAAGCGTCACCCATGCGGCTTACCATATCGACATCTACCTGGAATTTTGTAAATATATAGTCCGGGAAGGATACCGGCCGCCCGTCATTATTATTCCTATTAATATGCGTTCTTTTTCCCCTGACTGGGACCGCCGGCCGCATTACCAATATGAAATTCAAAAGATCGTCTTAAAAGGTGGGTTCTTAAAATCCATTTTGCTGGCTTTTTACAAACCGCTGAGGATGTTTAAGTACAACTTTTTTACTATCAGCCAGCAGGAATTCATGGATTCCCCGGTATTTTATGGGCATCGACAGGTAGGCGTGGTAAAGGATTTCAACAACAGCTCCTATTCAAAATATTCCGATAAAAATATGAAGAACCAGCTTATTTTCGCTTATATGTATGGGCTCTCGTCGCTCCAACGGCGCCGGAAACTTGATGCCCTGGTGGAGACGGCAAGGTTGTTAAAAAAGAATAGCATCAAGTGTATATTTTATATTACGCCTATCGACTGGGAGACCGGGGAGAAGTACCTACCCGGCGAATTTCTTAAACAATTGCAACAGAATACCCGGCTGATCGTTTCCCTATTGTCGGCGGAAGGGGTTGAAATACTGGATATCTCCACGGCTTTACCCGCTCAATTTTTTTACTGGCACTTATATCCCAATGAGCATATGAACCAGCGGGGCAGGATGTATGTCGCGGAGCAATTGAGCTCCATGCTGAAGCGGGTTTTGGCAAAATAATTTGCCCTGACCGGCGCCTTCCCTCACTTCCCCGATTGGATACGATGTATTCTACCTGGACCTGGAAGCGCCGGACCCGGCGACCACCGGATGGCAAAGGGGGTAAATAACGGCAGCCTGTCTCTTCATTGCATATCATTACGTGATGTGATATACTTTACCCGGTGGTGAACGATCATGAGCAGTGTAATGAAAAGAATTGCCGTCGGTGAATCCGACTTTAAAAAAATAATTACAGGCGACTACTATTACGTCGATAAAACCCTCTTGATCAAAGAAATTATAGACCGGGGCGATTTGATTATACTCCTTCCCCGGCCCAGGCGTTTCGGTAAAACCCTCAATATCTCCATGTTGAAATATTTTTACGATTGCTGCCCGGAAACCATTCCCCTTTTCTCCGCTGCCCCCGCTGCCCCCGCTTCCCCGGAAAATCAACCGCCCGGATCGCCCGGATCGCGCAATACCGATAAATGCCTATTCGATTCCCTCGCCATTGAAAATGCCGGCGAGAAATACCGGGAAAAAATGGGCAAATACCCGGTTATATATTTAACTTTTAAAGACGTTAAAGTACCCAACTGGGACGCCTGTCTTTACAAGATAAAACAGCTTATCCAGGACGAATATGCCCGCCATTATTACTTGCTTGACAGCAAAATTCTGCTGCCCCATGAACTGGAGTATTTTAACCGAATTATCTCACTGGAAGGGAATATCGGCGATTATGAGAACAGCCTGGGAAAATTACTTATATTCTTAAACCGCTATTACGGCAAACAGGTAGTCATTTTGATCGATGAATACGACGCCCCGGTTCATGCGGGTTTTAACAACGGCTATTATGATGAAATCATCGGGTTTACCCGGAATTTCCTGAGCGGCGCTCTGAAAGATACCGGTCAATACCTGGAAAAAAGCGTTTTAACCGGTATTATGCTCATTGCCAGGGAATCGATTTTTTCCGGGCTCAACAACCTGGGCGTTTTTACCCTGTTGGCCGAAGAATTCGACGATAAATTCGGGTTCACGGAAAAAGAAGTTGAAAAAATGCTCCGGGACTTTAACCTCTTCCATATGTATGAGCAGGTCCAACAGTGGTATAACGGGTACATCTTCGGTAAAGAGACGATTTATAACCCCTGGTCCATCATCAACTTCCTCGCCAGCGAAAGTAAAGAGCCCCAACCTTACTGGATCAATACTTCCGATAACCGGATCGTGGAAACGTTATTAACAAAGGAAGGAAAAGAACTGCAGGAAGAATTGGAGCAATTGGTCCAGGGCGAAAGCATTGAAAAAGCCATCGAAGAAGATATCGTTTTAAAGGATGTTTTTATCCGGGAGAATCTTCTCTGGAGTTTCCTGTTGATGGGGGGGTATTTAAAATCATCCGACCAAAGAAGAGATGATGTCGCCGGCAAAGTCTATTATTCGCTGTCCATTCCCAATAAGGAAGTGCGTATCGCTTATACCCGCATCATCGACCGCTATTTCACTGATAAAATTGAAAACAAAAAACTGGAGATCATGCTCAAGGCATTGGTGGAAGGAGATGTGGCGCTTTTTGGAAAATTACTCCGTAAGATCGTCGCGGCTGTATTTAGTTATCACGATTTCGGCAGTGAACCGGAAAAAGTCTATCATGCCCTGGTGGCAGGTTTGTTGGTGTGGATTTCCGGGACCCATGAAATCAAATCCAACCGGGAATCGGGTTACGGCAGGTATGACATTTCGGTAATTCCCCGCGACCCGCGTAAAACCGGGTATGTGATCGAATTTAAAACCATCGATACCGAGGAAGGTGAAACCGTTGAATCCGCTGTAGATTCCGCTTTAAAACAAATCGAAGCGAAGAAATACGATACTGAACTTATTGAAAGGGGCATTGCCGATATAAAAAAATTGGCCATTGTTTTCAGCGGCAAAGAGGTGTTTGTCAAAGAAAAAAATTAGCCGCGAAGAACGCGAAGGACCGCTCTTCCTTTTTTTTTCATCATTCATCATTTTATCTTTTTACCGTTTTTGTGGGAATAAGGGCCAGTCAAATTCCTCTCCCCAACTGCTTGTTGGTCGCTTCTAAGAGCTTTTTCCTCAATTCCAACTGCTTGTTGTTTACTGTAAGGAACTTTTTCCTCAATGTCGGTTGCCGTTTGCTCGATGCGGGGAGCCGTTTCCTCGATGTCGGTTGCCGTTTGGTCGATGCGGGGCGCCGTTTCATCGATGTCGGTTGCCGTTTGGATCAAATTTTCATTTAGTAGGGAACAGGCAGTGCCAGTTCCCTACTGTTATTGGAAATTTTCATTTTCAATTCCTGGATATATCGATAAGGCACATGAAATCGGGGATATTTTTTGCCTATCCCCTTCCGACCCCATGTAGACGCCGGGAAGATCAACGCAGTGCCCCGGCACTGAGTCCTGTGTCGCGCCCGCGGCGTTCTCCAGGGTGTTCCTCTTGGTCACATCCTTCGCCACGAACTCCACAGGCTCCGCTGCGGCGACAGTGTTCCCTTTGTTCGCCTGCTTCCCAGGTACTATGTTGTGTCCGACTGCCGGGGGCCTTATGAGTTGAACGCTTGGCATTACACCTTCTTCAACCCACGCCATAACGCTGCTGAAAATATTGGCTTCCTCATAAGTCAACAAGGTCGGCGCCCAGTTGGTGGTGTTTTCGGAGTTCAATTGCCGTGATGACTGCCTATGCTTTCCGCCGCTATCTGTCAACATCTTCGCCCGAAGCCACTGTGTTACCACGCTACCACGCAGCCGCATGACTCAAAACAGGCGGTCAGTGTGATTTGCTATTTCTTCACTGTAAGGAGCTTTCATCCTCTACCTCATGCCGATTTTTATCGGCGCTTTCTGGCTGTCCCATAAATCCTTCAACTGGCTGACTACTTCATCCGGCTAAATTCCACTGCACAATGCCAACGAGGTCAATCGCCCAATAGCCTCCGCATCCGCCATGGTGCTTCTTTGGGAGGACGCTTTTTTGTCTAAATATTATTCAGCTTATTCAGCTTAACAAAGGGATAATATGTTGCCTTTTACTCCGTTTTGTGTTAAACTTTCTTCTAAGAAATTTAAAATTAAACGCCATCCGGATCCTGAATGATTAAACGATTACAAGGTATATGGGAATTTAAGTACCTGATCTATAACCTGGTACTCAGAGACCTGAAAGTTCTAAACAAATTGACAAAAAAAAAGAAGTGAGGATATGAAAGCAACCGAAGCAAGATTACTCGACTTTATGAAAAAATCTCCACAATTTATTATTCCAATCTACCAACGCAACTATTCGTGGGCCGAGCCAGAGTGCCGACAACTCTGGGACGATATTCTCAGAACAGGCCAAAATGACGAAATCTCCGGTCACTTCATCGGTTCCATTGTCTATATTGAAAGAGGTCTCTACCGGGTCACGAGTCAAGAGCCGCTTTTGGTTATAGACGGACAACAGCGGCTCACCGCCGTGTCATTGATTATCGAAGCTATTGCTCGGCATATTGGTGAAGACGAACCCATCGACGGCTTCTCAGCCCGAAAACTACGCAACTATTACCTGCTCAATATAGAAGAACAGGGTGAAAGGCGCTACAAACTCCTGCTCACGCAGACGGACAAACAAAGCCTGCTGGCTTTAGTGCAACAAAAAAGCTTGCCTGCAGAATATTCGTTGCGCGTGAAAGAGACCTTCGATCTCTTCGAGACCTGGGTTAAAGAACTCGACGGCAAACTGGCCCCCCTCTGCAAGGGCCTTGCAAAACTTCTCATCGTGGACATCTCACTTACTCGCGACCAGGACAATCCACAACTCATCTTCGAAAGCATGAATTCCACTGGACGGGAACTGACCCAGGCCGATATGATCCGCAATTTCGTCCTCATGGGCATGGAACCGAATCAACAAGACCAACTCTACAACGACCACTGGCGTCCTATGGAAGTGGCCTTCGGACAGGAAGCATACGGCGAGCACTTCGACGCTTTCATTCGTCAATACCTGACTCTTAAGACCGGCGAAATTCCAAACGTCCGCAAGGTGTACGAGGAATTCAAGATATATGCAGGAAGGATGGATATTGATGTTTTAGTGGCCGATATCCACAAATATGCCGATTACTACTGTGCGATGGCGCTCGGGAAGGAAACGAACCGAACGCTTAAAGCTGCATTTAAGGACCTGCGCGAACTAAAGGTTGATGTCGCTTACCCTTTCTTATTGGAATTGTACCACGACTACGCTTCCAGGCGATTGTCAGTAGATGACTTCGAGTATGCTGTGCGCCTGGTTGAAAGTTACATTTTCCGACGCGCAGTCTGCGCCATGCCAACCAACTCACTCAACAAAATATTTGCAAAATTCAATCGTTACCTTAACAAGGACCGCTATCTTGAAAGCATCCAGGCGTATTTCCAGCTTTTACCTTCTTATAGGCGCTTTCCGGGTAGTGATGAATTCCAGCGGGAACTCATGGTTCGCGACCTCTATAACTTCCGCAGCCGCAGCTATTGGTTGCGGAGGTTTGAAAACCACGATCGTAAAGAACAAGTGATGGTAGACGAATACACTATCGAACATATCCTACCGCAGAACGAAAACCTCTCCCGGAAGTGGCAGGATGACCTCGGCCCAGATTGGCAGCGTGTGCAAGAAACGTGGCTGCACACCCTGGGCAACCTGACCCTGACCGGCTACAACTCCGATTACCGTGACCTGCCGTTTGTCGAAAAACGTGATATGAAGGGGGGCTTCAAAGAGAGTCCACTTCGGGTTAATGAAGGACTGGGCATGGTAGACACCTGGAATGAAGATGCCATAAAAACCCGCGCAGAAGGACTTGCCAAAAAGGCCGTACATATATGGCGTGCCCCATCTTTATCCGCAGAGGTGCTCAATTCCTACCGTTCCAAGGAGGTGAAAGTTCAAGGCTATGCTATTGACGATTACCGGCACTTGGCAGAAAACTCACCGATGCGACCATTGTTTGATGCGTTGCGTACAAATATCCTGGCCATCGATCCTTGTGTAAACGAAGAATTCCTGAAGTTCTATGTCGCTTATAAAGCCGAAACCAATTTTGTCGATGTGGTACCTCAAGCCAAGCGATTAATATTATATCTAAATATGAAGTTCCATGAACTTTACGACCCGAAAGGATTGGCAAAGGATGTTACTAACATTAGCTGCTGGGGCAATGGAGATGTGGAAGTTGGGATCAGTTCAAGCGACGAACTTCCCTATGTTATGAGTTTGGTTGGCCAGGCTTTTGAAAAGCAAATGGGTAATGGAACGGATTAATTCTTCTATTTCATTTAGCGTAATGATTGTGAGGTAGCACGATGAATAAAAACAAAATTATAATCGTTAAAGGGGCGGAAATTGCGATAATCAAAATACTCAATGAGGATTATATCTCACTAACCGATATGGTAAAAAATTTCGGTGATGATACGATGATTTACAGTTGGATGCGGAATCGTAATACCCTTGAGTTTATTGGAATATGGGAAGAGCTTCATAACCCAGCTTTTAAAGGTAACGAATTCGTAACCTTTAAAAGTCAGGCTGGGTTAAATAGTTTTAATCTTACTCCCCGCAAGTGGATTGAAGCGACAAATGCTATCGGGATGGTCTCAAAAGCAGGACGTTACGGAGGAGGTACTTTTGCTCATCGGGATATTGCTTTTGAGTTTGGAAGTTGGCTCAGCCCGGAATTCAAACTTTACCTCATCAAAGAATTTCAACGCCTGAAAGAAGATGAAAACGAAAGGTTAAAACTCGGGTGGAATTTTCAACGCACACTGGCCAAAGTCAATTACCATATTCATACCGACGCGATAAAAGAAAACCTTATACCGCAGCAACTGACTCAATATCAAATAAACATGGTCTATGCTTCCGAAGCCGATATGCTCAATATGGCGTTATTCGGAATAACCGCAAAAGAATGGCGGGAACAAAATCCAAATAATGAGGGTAATATCCGTGATTATGCGTCTATTGAGCAATTGGTCGTGCTTTCCAATCTCGAAAGTATTAATTCGGTTTTAATCCATCAAGGCTTATTACAGCCGGTTAGACTGCAACAACTGAACTCAATCGCTATCACTCAAATGAAATCATTAACCCATAATACGCAGGTTAAGCGTTTAAAGGGAGCAGATAATATTGGATGAGATTAAAACCAGGTTACGCTTTGCCATCAACATCAACAATTTTTTAAATGGAAATTTTCCCGGAAACGCATTTAAATTTTTCCACGCCCACTGCATAAAACACTGAACGCCGGGAAAAATAAAGACAGTCGGTTATGATAATATCCAATGGGGTGTTTGAAGGAACTCATCCGGGAGACTTGCCCCGCACATCGGGCAGGTAATGGTATTCAAATCCTGCGTGTGGGGAATAATTTAACTCCCGTTTTTTTGTTCATCAAGGGATTACGCCTGATTTAGGAATTTAATGTTCACTTGATTTCATATTAAAGAGCTGCTACCATCAAAAGGAGAACGGGAATGAAAAGAAAAAATAAAGATTTTACCGATGAACTGGCAGAAATGCTGCCACCGGAAAGAGTGGAACGGGCCAAAAAAAAAGCAGAAAAAGAGATATATCTTGGCAATTTAGGAATGGGGATTGAGATAAAGGCATACTCAAAAGATAAAGGACTCAAAAGAAAAAAAGAATTCGTTTTACTCAAAGCGTAGGTGGCTTGTCTTCGACGACAAGGAACCCTTTCGAGAAAGGGTTCCTTGACCTCCTAAAGCTTTTATTTATTATGTTCCCGAACATTTCGTCCAGCCGCAGGCCGGACAAACCGGGCATTTCTCATCCTGGAGACCTAATCCACACATCGGACAGGTTATGGCATTCAAATCCTGCTTGTTGATAACAACCTCACCCGTATACTTCTCCAACACATGGGCGATCCCATCCGGTATCGACTGCACCAGATGCCCATTATGAAACGTCGGCTCCGACCCACCGATGCCTTTCAACTGGCTAACGATTTCCTCCGGCTCGATGCCGGTGCGCAGCGCCAACGAAGTCAACCGCCCAATCGCCTCCGCATCCGCCATGGTGGAATACCCGCTTTTTCCAATGGAACAAAACACCTCGAAAGGCTTCCCATTAAAATAAGTCACCGTGATGTACAACCGCCCCAGACCGGTCTGGATTTTATGCGTCGTGGAAGGCAGCGCATCCGGCCTCTGCTGCGGCCGCAGGGATGATTTCTCCATTTTATTCAATACCTGGATCGCACGACACCCATCCCGGTAAACCGTGATCCCTTTAATGTTCATATCAAAGGCCATCAGGTACGCCCGGGCGATGTCTTCCACCGTGGCCTCATTGGGGAAATTAATGGTCTTGGAAACCGCACTGTCCACGTAATCCTGGAAAGCTTCCTGTATCTTCAAATGATCTTCGGGCGCAATCTGGCCGGCCGAAATGAAATAGTCCGGGTGCGGCTCACCCGCGTGCTGCTCCTCCCACTCTTTATAAAAAGGATGATAATCGATGATCTCCCTATCGATAATTTTTGAGATGGTTTTAAACGCAAAAATCGGCTCCACACTGGAAGAACACCCGGCGATACGCGAAATCGTACCCGTGGGGGCAATCGTCAACACCGTGGCGTTCCTCATCTTCTTGCCCTTGTAAATGGATTTTTCAATGTTGGGGAAATTCCCGCGTTCCTCGGCCAACGCTTCGGATGCCGCCATTGCTTCCTTTTTCAGGAATTTGGCAATTTTTCGCCCCAAATCCCTGGCAGCGTCCGTATCGTATTTGATCCCCATCTTGATCAGTAAGTCGGCAAAACCCATGATACCCAGCCCGATCCTGCGGTTGGATTTGGCCATCTCATCGATCTGCTTCAGCGGGTAAAGATTGACATCGATAACGTCGTCCAGGAACCGCACCGCCATGAAGATCATCTCTTTTAAACCGTCCCAGTCGATGTTATCCTTGGCGTCCGCCCGGTAAAAATTAAGGATATTGATGGAACCCAGGTTGCAGGACTCATAATCGTGCAGCGGCTGCTCGCCGCAAGGATTGGTGGCCCGGATGGGACCCTGCGCCCGCGTGGGATTCTGCCGGTTGACATTGTCGATCAAGATCAACCCCGGGTCGCCATTATTCCAGGCGGAATTAACAATGATATCGAATATTTCGCGCGCCTCCATCTTGCCCACGATATCCCCATCCATGGGATTAACCAGGTCATAAGCGGTTCCCTCTTTCAAAGCCTTGATAAATTTATCCGTGATGGCCACGGAAATATTGAAATTCTGCGCGGTTTTACCGTCCGATTTCATGATAATAAACTCTTTAATATCCGGGTGATCGACCCTCAGGATGCCCATATTGGCCCCCCGCCGCGTACCCCCCTGTTTCACCGCTTCGGTCCCGGCGTCGATTACTTTTAAAAAAGAAATCGGACCGGACGCAATCCCCTGCGTCTTCTTCACGAAACTGCCCTGCGGCCGTATCCGGGAAAAATCAAACCCGGTCCCGCCCCCCTCTTTGTGAACCAACGCCGCATGTTTAACCGTTTCGAATATTTCTTCCAACGAATCCTTTACCGGCAAAACAAAACAGGCCGAAAGACACAACCCCCGCCCCGCGCCGGTTAAGGTCGGGGAATTGGGCATGAAATCCCTCCGGATCATGGCATCGAAAAACCGTTTTTCCCAGTATTTCTTGTCCTTTTCGTTCTTTTCAGCCCCGGCTATGTATTCGGAAACCCTTTTAAAAAGTTCCGACGGTTTGTTTTCAATCAATTCACCCTTGGCATTCTTCTTAAAATACCGGGCCTTCAAAATTGTCAATGCATTCTCAGTGAAACCTTCCATTTCCATGGTCATATGTCTCCTTTACGATATATTTAGTTGAGCCCTAATTCTAAAACACTATATCTAGGGTGTCAAGCTTTTTTTTGTAAAAAGTTTTTTTTGTTCTTTTCCCCCCTTGCCGCGCCGGCGGCATGGATTTTCAAAAAAAATAAAAAAAAAATTCTTTTTGTATTGACATTCTCCATTAATAATATTATATTGAGTGGGAAGAAATGGGATAAAGTGGGATAAATGAAACGATTTAGAGGTAGTTACGAGTTAAAAATGGATGATAAGGGGCGTATGAAGGTCCCTTCAAAGTACCTGTCCGTACTGGAAGAAGCGTACGGCAATGAACTGTATATTACCTCTATAAACGGCGATCGGGTCTTTATATATCCCTTGAAAGTATGGGAGGTGATCGAGCAGAGTATCGAAGCCATGAAAGTGAGGTCCCCGGAGATCGAGGCTTATATCAGTCGCACCAGTTTCTGGGGTAATGAAGGCGAAGTGGATAACCGGGGCAGGGTGTTAATTCCTCCGGAGTTAAGGAGTTCCGGAAAGTTGGACGGAAATGTGAGGGTTATCGGCGAGATCGATCACATGACTTTATGGAACGAGGACATGTTCCGGGCCAAAGCCCTGGACGGCGAATTTACGGATGAAAAGCTGCACGAAGTATCGAGGTTGTTGAATGAATTTACCGCCTCACGCGCGCCCAATGGCCAATGAGCAATGACCCATGACCCATGAAAAAGAACTGAACCTGGAGGTTAAGAGAATATGATGAAAAAAAAGACATCGAACCGCATGTGGCTGCTGATGACGGTTATCGCGTTCATCCTGGTATTTTTCTACTTGAGTTTGAATCTTAAAAGCATCGATTCCGGTTATGAAATGCAGGAACTGTTCGAGAAAGAACAAGATTTGAAGGAAGAAATCACTAAATTACAAGCCGAAAAGGCTTCCCTTTTAAGCCTGGACCGGGTGGAAAAGGTTGTAACCGCAGAACTGGGGTACCAATACCCTCAGCCCCACCAACTTATCAAGGTGTTCGCCGAACCGGCGAACGCTGAACAGGCGAACGAAAGGTAACCATGAAGATAAACAGCAGCGAGCATAGACGGGTTTTTTTCTTATTTATCGCGCTTTTCCTGTGGGTTTTATTTATTTGTTCTTCACTGGTTAAAATCCAGGTCATCGATTATAATAAAAATGTTGCCAAAGTCCGGGCCCAGAGCAATTTCATTTTTCCCATGAACGCCCGGCGCGGGACCATTTATGACAGCAAGGGAGAGGTCCTGGCCATTTCCGTCAAAGTAAAATCCGCTTTCTTAAATAATAAAGAAGATCCCCAATCGCTGGCCCTTTTCAAAGATATCAAGAAGCAAATCACCCTCACCGCCTGGGAAAAAGCAAACATCGAAGACCGCATCCGCAGGGGGGAAAAATTTACCTGGATCAAACGGAAATTGTCGCCCGAAGAATACGAATCGCTGAAAAAGATAAAAGATAGTAACAAGAGCAATTCGATATTGGATTTTGTCGAGGAATACAAACGGGTTTACCCGCAAAATACCTCGGCCTGCCATATGCTGGGGGGCGTCGGCCTGGATGAACAGGGATTGTACGGCCTGGAATACGAACTGGACGCCGCGCTGCGGGGGACGCCGGGCAAGGCCAGGGTGATGCGCGACGCCCGGCGTAAAGCGTTTAAGTTAAGTTACCTGAACGAACCGCTCCCCGGCCGGGACGTCTACCTGACCATTGATTCATCGATCCAGTTCTTCGTTGAAAGAGAACTTCAAAAAACCGTCGAGCAATATGGGGCCAGGGGCGGTACGGTGATCGTGATGGACGCCGAGGACGGGGCCATATTGGCCATAGCCGGGTACCCGGCTTTCTCGCCGGAAGAAGTGAAAAATACCCCGGCCCTCATGTTGAAAAACAGCGCTGTTTCATTTCTTTACCATCCCGGTTCTACTTTCAAGGTGGTGCTGGCTGCCATTGCCCTGGAGGAAAATGTCTGCTCGCCCCAATATGAATTTAATTGCTGCAATGGGGTCTATAAGATAATGGACCGGCAGATAACCGACGTCCACCCCTTCAGTCGTTTGAGTTTCGAGAATATTATCATTCAATCCAGTAACATCGGGGCCGCTAAAATCGCTGAAAGATTGGGCAAAACCAGGTATTATAACGGGATTAAGAAATTCGGTTTCGGGGAACAAACAGGAATCGGCCTGCCCGGGGAGGAAAAAGGGATTTTTAAACCCGTAAAACAATGGACCGGCGTCTCGCTGCAATTTATTGCCGGCGGTTATGAGATTGCCGTGACCCCGCTGCAAATGGCCAGGGCCTTTAATGTCATCGCCTCCGGCGGTTACCTGGCGGAACCTTATATATTGAAAGAAGTGGACGGCATTTTTTCAAAACCGAAACCCGGGGTCAAAATCCTGGGCCCGGTTACGACGCAGCGTATGACGAATATTATGACCGAAGTGGTTAATTCCGGCACGGCCCGGAAAACACAGATCGCCGGGATTAATATCGCCGGTAAAACCGGCACCACTAAAATAATCGGTAAAGATAAGCAATATGTCTCCTCTTTCGGGGGGTTTTTCCCGGCGGAAAGTCCCCGGGTCACCGTGTTCGTGGTGATCGATGATCCCAAAGGCGATTACTACGGCGGCGATGTGGCCGCCCCCTTATTTAAATCCATCGCGGAAAAATTGCTGCTCTATTTGAAGATTTTCCCCCAACTGGATAAGAAAAACGAGATAAGAATATGAAAACTTTAAAAGAATTATTACGCGGTGTGGACATCATTGCCGGCGCCGGCGATCTCGAAATTGGGGTCGCCGGCGTGACCAACGATTCCCGCAAAGTGGAGAAAGATTTTTGTTTCGCGGCCATCAAAGGGTTTCAAGAGGATGGCTTGAAATACGTGGAAGAAGCCGTAAAAAGGGGGGCCCATTCCGTGGTCTCCCAGCATAAACTACATAAAAATTACCCGGGCATTTCCTGGGCCCAGGTCAAAAATGACCGGCTCGCTTTCAGTAAAATGGCGGCGCGTTTTTACGACCGTATTGCCGACCGCTTTTATAATATCGGCGTCACCGGCACCAACGGCAAGACCACCATCACGGCCCTGGTGGGCGCCATCCTGGACCGGGAAACCAAAACTGCCCGGATCGGGACCCTGGGCATGCAGTTCGGCGACTTTGCCATGGGCGTGAACCTGACCACCCCCGAAGCCCCTGATATATTTCGATTTCTCAGCGAAGCCCGCGCCCTGGGGGCCGAAAACCTGGTAATGGAAGTCTCTTCCGTCAGCCTTTGCCTCCATCGCGTGGAAGATATTAAATTCTCGCAGGCCATATTTACCTCTTTTTCCGGGGACCACCTGGATTTCCATAAAACCATGGAAGACTACCTGGCCTCTAAGATGCTGCTCTTTAAAAAATTACAGGAAGACGATTGGGCGGTCGTCAATATCGACGACCCCACCGGCCCGAAAGTCATCCAGCAATTGAATTGCAAATATTTAACCTATGGATTTTCCGGGGAGGCGGATGTCAGGCCGCTGAAGTACAAATTTTCCGGCGGCGGCGCTTACGGCATCGAGGCCTTGCTCATGACCCCCAGGGGACAACTGGAAATCAAGAGCCCCCTGGTGGGCCGGGTTAACCTTTCCAACATTATGGCCGCCGTCACCTCCGCCGTGATTAAAGGCATTTCGTTTGAAAATATCGCCGCCGCCATAACGGAGTTCAAACCCGTAAAGGGGCGGCTGGATTTCGCTTACAAAGGCGATTTTTCCGTGCTGATCGATTACGCCCACACCGATAAAGCCCTGGAAGCCATGCTGCAATCGCTGCGGGAAGTGGTAACCGGGCGCCTCATCGTGGTGTTCGGCGCCGGCGGCAGCCGCGATCAAACCAAACGCCCGCGCATGGGCGAGACGGTTTCGAAAAACGCCGATTTCCTGGTGGTTACCAGCGATAACCCCAGGCAAGAAGACCCCGCCGCCATTATACGGGAAATCCGGGCAGGATTTGCCCCGGGTTTTGAGAATTTCATTACTGAAATCGACCGGGAAACCGCCATTGAAAAAGCCCTGTACCTGGCCGTTAAAGGCGACATGGTGGTGGTGGCCGGTAAGGGCCATGAAAACTACCAGATTTTTAAAGATAGGACCATTCATTTCGACGATTATGAAGTGGTCCGAAAATTAATAGAAAAAAGAAAAGAGGAGAACCATGCCTGAATTAACCATCGATGAGATTGCCGGCGTTGTAAAAGGAGAAATCGTGAATTGGCAAGGGACACCCGGCGATGAGACGGAGAAAAGCGGCCGGTTCGTGCACTATTATTTCGACACCCGCGACATTACCTCCGGTCAGAGTCTTTTTTTCGCCATGTCCGGCGTCCGCAACGGCCATGAATTCCTCGACCGGTTGGCGGATAAAGAAGGGGTGGCCGCGGTAATCTCCCGGGAGTTCGATTACAACGCCCGGGGCATCCGGTTCCCCCTCATCCGTGTGCCCGACCCGTTGAAAGCCGCCCAGGAACTGGCCGTATATGTCAGGAATAAATACCGGCGCATCAAATACGTGGGCATTACCGGCAGCGCCGGCAAAACCACCACCAAAGAGTTTGTTTACCAACTAACCTCCTATAAATATAAAGCATACCGGTCCTTTTTGAACTGGAACAATTGGATCGGTATGCCTTTTTCTCTCCTCAATATGGAGGGGGATGAAGACGTGGCCGTGTTCGAACTGGCCATGAGCGACCCGGGCATCGGCGAGATCGATTTCCTGGCCGGCATACTGAGACCCGATGTGGCTGTTTTATTGAACGCCTTTCCCGTGCACCTGGAATTTTTAGAGAGCGTCGATAATGTGGCCCGTGGGAAAGCCGAGATACTCAATCACCTGGCCGCCGACGATATTGCCTTTATCAACGGCGACCTGGACCATGTGCGCAGGGAAACCCGCTCCAAAAAAGGACGTAAAATATATTTCGGCAAAAACCAGAAATACAACCAGGTGATCCTGGAGGATATCCTGCGCAATGAACATGCCACTGCCATCGCGGCGGATTTTTACGGCGTCGCGGCGCAATTCGATACCCCCATCATCAACCGGGTTCACGTGGAAAACTTGTTTGCCGCCATTATCGTGGCCCAGCACCTGGGCATGAAACACGTGGAGATCCAGGCCGCGTTAAAAGAGATCAAAACCCTGCCGGGCCGCGGTGAAATCCGCCGTCACGGCAGTTTTACCATTATCGATGAAACCTATAACTCCAACCCCGAAGCCCTGAAAAAGGCGCTGGACTGGGTGGATAGTGAATTCAAATGCGCGAAAATCGCCGTGCTGGGAGATATGCTGGAACTGGGCAAAAAGGAAGCCCTGTTTCACCGGGAAGTGGGCGGATATTTTGCCGCATTGGGATTCGATCGCTTAATCACCGTGGGCCGCCGGGCGCTGGATATCGCCGTGGGCGCCGCGGCAAAAGGATTCGCCGAAGCGAAGATCACGCGTTTAGATAACGCCGCCGCCGCCGCCGAGTACATCAAAGAGGTTGCCGCGCCCGGCAGCATTATCCTGTTTAAAGCCTCCAGGGGTATCCGGCTGGAGAAAGCCGTCGAGGAGTTTTGCAGCGATGAAAAATAAACATAAACGTTATCTGGCCGACCGCGCAGGCGTAGTTGGCGTGGTGGGGTTTGGCAAAACCGGCCGGGCGCTGCTGGATTTTCTCCTGGAACAAAAGGAATGTGAACATATATACCTCTTTAACGATACACCCCTGGCCGCGCCGGAAGAAGTTGCGGCCCGATTGGATTATGAATCCCGCGGCGCGACTTTTATCATCGGTGAAAGCGAATTCCCCCGGCTGGCGGATGCGGAACTCATTATCCTGAGCCCCGGCGTGGACGGGCGAAAAGAACGCTATGACCCACTGCGGGAAAAAGGAATCGCAATCATTTCCGAGATCGAATTTGCTTTCTCTTTTATCGAAGCCCCGGTCATTGCCGTCACCGGCACCAACGGCAAATCCACCACCGTCAGCCTTATCCACCATTTTTTAAGCAAGAACGGGTTTACCAGCTTCCTCACCGGCAATATCGGGACGCCCTTGATCTCCGAAGTAAAAAACATCCCTGACAATGCCGTGGTGGTGGTGGAGGTTTCCAGTTTTCAACTGGAAGAAATCGCTGATTTCAAACCCCATATCGCGGCGATTCTCAATGTCACCCCGGATCACCTGGACCGCTACAAAAACCTGGAAGATTATTACGCCGCCAAATTGAATATCGGCAAAAACCAGGGGACCATCGACTATTTGATCTTAAATGACGGGGACCCTTATTTAAAGGAAAAAGAAAACCGGGAAGGGGCGTCCGCGTTCCCGGGTACGGCGCGAAAAGTATGGTTTTCTCGCCTCCAGCGCGACCTCTCGTCCGGCGCCTGGCTTGAGGGCAGCAATATTCATCTGAAGGTAAATAATATCGATGAAGTTATTTCGCTCCGGGAAAACCCCTTAAGGGGTGTGCATAACCTGGAGAATTTATTGGCGGCCGCCGCCGTCGCCCGGTTAATGGGCGTGACCGCCGCCGGTATTGAAAAAGCCGTCAAAGATTTCAAGGGCCTGCCTCACCGCATGGAATTCGCCGGGAAGATCGGGGACGTGGAATTTATAAACGATTCCAAGGCCACCAACGTCGACGCCGCTTTAAAGTCCATCGCCGGCATCGACGCCCCCATGGTGTTGATCCTGGGCGGCAAAGACAAGGGCGGCGATTTTACCATGCTGCGGCAGTCCATCAAAGAAAAAGTCGATCACGTACTGTTGGTAGGGGCCGCGGCCCACACCATTCACCGGCAACTGGCCGGTCTCGATAACGGCCAACGGTTTATTTTCGTGGCGGATTTTGCCGCGGCCGTGGCCGAAGCTTATCGACTGCTGGCAAAGAAAGGCGGCGTGGCGCTGCTGGCGCCCGGCTGCGCCAGTTTCGATATGTTCAAAAATTTCGAACACCGGGGCGACGTGTTCAAAGAGGAAGTACGGAAACTCAAAGGGAGCATCCATGGTTAAGGACAGTAAGATCGATAAAGTGCTCATGACGGCGACCGCGCTGCTGATACTGTTCGGACTCATCCTGATCCACAGCGCCACCTCCCTCCAGGCCGGCGAAAAATTCGGCAGCAGTTTCTATTTCCTGGAAAGACAGGTGGTGTGGCTGCTGGTGGGGTTGATCGCCGCCGCCGTCATTGCACTCTTCAGGCGTCCCTATTATCTTGACAAAACCGTGGTTATCGCCTTTGTTGCCCTTACCGTTGTGGGTTTGCTGTTGGTGTTTTTCAACGGCAAGCTTAACAATTCATACCGCTGGATCCGCCTGGGCGTTTTTACCGTCCAACCATCGGAATTTGCCAAAATTGCCGTGGTCCTGTACCTGGCTTACGTATTAACCAGGGAAACCAATGACGTCAATGACATCAAAAAATTAATGACGCTGTTGATCCCCGTCTTTATCATCGAACTGTTGATCCTGAAAGAGCCCGACCTGGGGAGTTTTTTCCTGGTTTTGCTCATCGCCCTGGCCATGCTTTTTGCCGCCGGGTTCCGGTTGAAATACTTCGCTGTCGGTTCCTTATGCCTGGCGCCCATTATATATTTGATCATTCAACTGAACCCGGATAAAATGAAACGTATCACCGCCTTTTTAAATCCCGAAGAATACGGTAATACCCTCAACTTCCAGGCGCTCCAGTCCCTGTACGCCGTCGGTTCCGGCGGGATTTTCGGCAAAGGATTGGGCAACTCCACCCAGAAACTCTATTTCCTGCCCTATTCCTATTCCGATTTCATCTATGCCGTCGCGGCCGAGGAAACCGGTTTACTGGGCTCGTTTATCATTATCGGGCTTTTTATGTTGTTCCTTATCCGGGGCATCAATATCGCCAAATATTCCGGCAACCGCCATACCTATTTGCTGGTCATCGGCCTGACCTTTTTAATCGTTATCCAGGCCATGATCAATATATCGGTTACCATCGGCATATTCCCCACCAAGGGAATACCGCTGCCCTTCATTTCCAGCGGCGGCAGCTCGTTGATTTCCAGTCTTATGGTCACCGGGATCATATTAAATGTATCCCGGCTTAGAAAAACGGTGTTTTCAAATGATTAATTACAGTCGTATTAAACGTATACATTTTGTGGGCATCGGCGGCGCAGGCATGTCCGGCATCGCCGAAGTGCTGCACAATATGGGCTTTATCGTCTCCGGCTCGGATATCGGGGAAGGGGAAACCGTCAAGAGACTCAAAAGCATGGGCGTCGCCGTGTGGCTGGGACACAGCAAAGATCATATCGGGGACGCCGAAACCCTGGTCTATTCCAGCGCGGTAAGCAAAGACAACGAAGAGGTCAGGGAAGCGCTGAAACGTAAAATCCCGGTGATACCCCGGGCCGAGATGCTGGCGGAATTGATGCGCCTGAAGTTTTCCATTGCCGTGGCCGGCACCCACGGGAAAACCACCACCACCTCCATGATCGCCGCGATCCTTACCACCGCCGGCAAAGACCCCACTTTCGTGGTGGGCGGCAGGTTAAAAATCGAAGAGAGCGGCGCCAAGCTGGGTAAATCCGATTACCTGGTGGCCGAAGCCGACGAATCCGACGGCAGTTTCCTCCGCTTATTTCCTACCCTGGCCATTATCACCAACATCGAGGACGACCACCTGGATTATCACAAAACCATGGCTAACCTGGTGCAGGCCTTTATCGATTTCGGCGACAAAGTGCCTTTTTACGGTTCCGTTATCCTCAATTATGATTGTCCCAACGCCCGCGGCATCGTTTCCCGTTTGAATAAGCGGGTCATCACCTACAGCCTGTCGCAGGACGCCGACCTCAGGGCCCAAAATATCGAGAATTCCCTGTTCGGGGCCGCCTTCGACCTGGTGCTGCGTAATCAGCCGCCGGTCAGGATTCAATTGAACGTCGGCGGCGTTCACAACGTCTCCAACGCCCTGGCCGCCATTGCCGCCAGTCTTGAAATCGGCGTCGAAATCCCGGTGATCCAGGAAGGCTTTAAACGTTTCTATTTACCGGAGCGGCGTTTCCAGGTGCTGTTTTACACCAACGATTACCTGGTCATTGATGATTACGCCCATCATCCCACTGAAATAAACGCCACCCTCCAGGCCCTGGCCGCGGGCGACTTCAAGCGCATCATCGCCGTGTTCCAGCCGCACCGTTTCACACGGTTGGAACTATTGATGGACCGCTTTACTTCGTGTTTCGAAAAAGCCCACCAGTTGATCCTGGCGGAAATATACAAGGCCAACCAGCAGGAAATCGAGAATGTCAACAGCCGCGTACTGGCGGAAAGAATAAAAGCCTCCGGTTATCGTCATATCATCTACATCGAAGATTTCCAGGAAATTATCGCTTACCTGGAAAAAAACATAAAAAAAGGCGACGCCGTGGCGTTTTTATCCGCGGGTAATTTGACCCAAACCGCCCACCAGTTTGCCAAACGCATGGAGGCGCTGCACCGATGAGAAGCATGGCCGGTACGGGAACAGGGCTGGGTTTGGCCTTACGCAGCGAAACCGATTACTTGCGCCGGCAAAATAATCTTTTGATCCGGAAACAGAAAAAACTCCGCTCCATCAAAATAAAAGGCATTCACTTGCTGTTCATATTGACCGTTCTTTCATTTATCGCTTTTACCATATTCAAAACCGCCCAGTTCATATTGACCTGGGATAAATTGGGCGTCAAATATTTTCAAGTGACCGATTGCCCAGGTCCCGTATCGATCCAGGTCAATAAAGTTTTAGACCGGCATAGAGGGAATAATATTTTGACCCTCAGCATCGACGCGTTAAGGGCCCAGTTGGCCGGCATCCCCGAAATCAAGGATGTCTCCGTCAGCCGCAACCTACCCTCCACCGTGGCCGTACAACTGATGCTAAGGGAACCTGTTTTCCAGGTGGAAACGCCGGGGGAAGGGAAATATACCGTTATGGATAAGGAAGGCGTCGTTTTATACCGCCGGGCGGAAAAAAAAGATGAATTGTTCACGGTCAAAAATACCCCCGGCGACCGGGTGCAAAAAATCCTGCCCTATCTTTCCCGTTTGCAGGATATTAAGAACTATATCGAGTATGTCGGTTTCCTGGAGCCTTACGGACTGATGATGAAGTTAACCCAGGTGAATGAAATCTTTTATCCCGGCGAGATTGATTTTGCCGAAAAAATCGATTATTATTTAAAGCTGCGAAACAAATTAAATTTATCTGAATGCATTATTAAAAGCGTGGATTTGAGATTCGAGGACCGGTTCTACCTTGAATATGAAGAACAAGAACAGCAGCCTGAAGAGGAGGTAACGCAGTAAAATGAAAGACAATTATTTGGTGGGCATCGATATCGGCAGCAAGAAAGTAGCTGCCATCATCGGCCAGGTAAAGGCCGACGGCGAGCGGGAGGAGCTGGAAGTCATCGGGTACGGCAAAGTCGATTCCAGCGGTATGCGTAAGGGGGTTATTGTCGATATGAAAGCCACCATCGAAGATATCAAAAAATCCGTCAAGGAGGCCGAATTAACCGCCGGGGTGGAAGTGGAGTCCGCATACGTCAATATATCCGGGAGTCATATCCAATCCATCCGGGCCAAGGGCAGCATTAATATAACCGGCAAGAACCGGGAAATCACCCAGGACGATGTGGACCGCGCCGTTACCCACGGCAGCAGCATCATGTTACCCAACGAACGCGATATCATCCACATATTGCGGCAGGAATTCGTCGTGGATAACCAGGATGAGATCAAGAACCCCATCGGCATGATCGGGTCCAACCTCGATATCTATATTCTCATTGTCACCGCGGCCCGGGCTTCCACCAAGAACCTGTTGACCTGTTTAAAAAAGGCGAAGATCAATGTGATCGAGATGGTATTGTCCCAGATCGCCACGGCCGAGGCGGTGTTGACGCAGGATGAGAAAGAATTGGGCGTGGCCTTGATCGACATCGGGGGCGGCACCACGGATATCGCCTTGTATGAAAAAGGCGCGCTTTTATTTGCCGCCACCATCGGCGTCGGCGGTTACAATTTTACCAATGACCTGGCCATCGGCACCCGCACCCCCATCGACAAAGCCGAAATGATCAAACGCAAATACGGGTGCGGCACAGACCCCAACCAGAGGGATCAAAACATCGAGATTCCCGGCGTGGGAGGGAAGAAATCCAGGATGATATCCGTCTCTTTGCTGGCCGACATATTGAAACCGCGGGCGGAAGAGATTTTCGATATGGTAAAGCGAAAAATCGAGGAAGAAGGATTTGAAAATAAAATCAATGCGGGGATTGTAATTACCGGCGGTTCCGCCTACCTGGGCGGGTTGCTGGAAGTCGCCGACGACATTTTCGCGGCCCCGGTCCGCGTCGGCAAACCCTACGGCATCGGCGGTTTGATCGATAAAGTCAACAGCCCGGAATTCTCCACCTCGTTGGGTTTATTAAAGTATGGTCTTATCGATATGAGAGACAGGGGCATGATCCGGAATCAACCCAGCGGATTTTTACAAAAATTAAAGGAATATGTCGGTTTTTAGTTTCCAGGAGGTAATTGCGTCATGAGTGAAGACATTAAAATAACATATGCCAAGGAAAAACGAAAGGGCGCGGTTTTAAAAGTCATCGGCGTCGGCGGTGGCGGGGGAAACGCCATTAACCGCATGATCGAGGAGAAGCTCCAGGGCGTCGAGTTTGTGGCGGTCAATACCGATGTCCAGGACCTGGCCAATATCAAACCCCCGGGTGTGACGCTCCAGATCGGCGAGAAAATAACCAAAGGATTAGGGGTAGGGTCCAATGCCGATATGGGTATGCAATCCGCCCTGGAAAATACCGACGCCATTATCGAGATGTTGGAAGGCGCCCACATGGTTTTCATCACCGCCGGTATGGGGGGCGGGACAGGCACCGGCGCTTCGCAGGTAATCGCCAACCATGCCGCCTCCATGGGCATATTGACCGTGGCCATCGTTACCAAACCCTTTGATTTTGAAGGCATCGTCCGGATGAAAGTGGCCGAAGATGGCATAAAAGCATTAAGAGACAGCGTCGATGCCATTATTACCATCCCCAACCAGAAACTTTTCGAGTTGGAAGACGCGGATATGTCTTTCAAGGACGCCTATAAAAAAGTAGATGAAATTTTACTCCGGGCGGTGCGGGGGATTTCCGATATTATCAGTATCCCCGGTTACCAGAACGTGGATTTTGCCGACGTAAAAGCCGTGATGCAGGAAAAGGGGGTCACCCTGATGGGAACCGGCGAAGCCAGGGGGGAAAACAGGGCCGAAGACGCCGCCCGTAAAACCTTAACCTCCCCGTTGTTGGATAATATCTCCATCCACGGCGCCACCGGCATCCTGTACAACATTACCGCTTCCGCCAGTTTAACTTTAAAAGAGATCGGCCGCATTGCCGATATCATTAACGCCAACGCCTCCCCGGACGCCAGGATCAAGTTCGGCATCGTAGATGATGAAAATATGGGCGATTTATTGAGGGTAACCGTAATTGCCACCGGTTTCAAGGAAGGCGGCGAAAAGAAAGCGACCCCCCGGTCCCTGCACAGGGTCGTGACGCCCGCCGCCCCCGCGCCCACAATACCGACTCCGCCCCCGGCGTTGGTGGAGGAAACCCGGGATTTCACCGAGTTCGATGACGGCAGCAAGAGGTATTACCTGGGTTCAAAAGCGAATAAATCCAGGGCCACCAATATCACGGAATATGTCAATGAAAGCAATATCCCCAATATGATCCATGATCCCGGGAGTGTCGGGAACGTTGATGACCTACTGGATGTTCCT
Source organism: Candidatus Aminicenantota bacterium (assembly GCA_026393835.1). GTDB lineage: Bacteria > Acidobacteriota > Aminicenantia > UBA2199 > UBA2199 > JAKAGC01. The sequence goes on from JAPKZK010000073.1 coordinate 109,695, forward strand.
TCGTTTCAAAGGTTTAAATTAGCAGAGAGAAGGGGAAAATGATAAAAATCGATTTGTTGATTAAGAACATTAAAGAGTTGGTAAACCCTGCCGGGGATTCCGTGGTCAGGGGCGGCGAGTTGAACGCCGTCAGGGTTTCCAATAATGTCTGGTTGGGGGCCGTGGGTGAGAATATTGCCTTTATCGGTTATGAAGAGGATTTCAATCAAAAATGTAAACTGGCTGAAGACGCCGTGGTTATCGACGCTTCCGATTTCGTGGTATTCCCCGGTTTCGTGGACCCGCACACCCATCTCCCGTTTGCCGGGACGCGGCAGGATGAGTTTCGTTTGAAGCTCCAGGGGGTGAGTTATCAAGAGATCGCCGCTAAGGGCGGCGGCATTAAGGGCACGGTCCGGAAAACCCGCGAAATCAGCGCCTGCGATCTTACGGCGCAGTGTGAAAAACGGTTGGATCAAATCCTGGCATCCGGAACCACCACCATTGAGGCCAAGAGCGGGTACGGCCTGGACCTGGAAACCGAGATCAAGCAATTGGAAGTTATCGAGGCATTGAATTCGTTTCACCCGGTAGAAATTGTGCCCACGTTTATGGGGGCCCACGAGATACCGGAAGAGTATAAAGGCCGGAATAAAGAGTTTCTTGATTATTTAGCGGCGGAGGTAGCGCCGGTGGTAAGGGAGCGGGAGTTGGCGGAGTTCGTGGATATTTTCTGTGAAGACGGCGTTTTTTCTTACGAGGAAGCCGAGTATTACATCGATAAGATAGAGCCTTACGGGTTTAAGTTAAAGCTTCATGCCGATGAGTTTACTTCCAACAATGCCGCGCTTTTGGCGGTGCGGAAAAACGCCGTATCGGCCGAGCATTTGATTGCCATGACTGAAGAGGAGATCGATGCCATTGCCGCTTCCGCCGCGGCGTGTGTGTTTTTGCCCGGGGTTTCCTTTTTCTTGAAGTTAGGGAAATATGCGCCGGTGCGCCGGGTAATTGAGAGGGATGGGATCGTATCGTTGGGTACGGACTTTAATCCCGGCAGTTCCATGGTCTCTTCGCAGATATTTATATTTCACCAGGGGATATTCAATTTAGGGTTGACCATAGAAGAGGCCATCAATACCGTCACCATTAATGCCGCATATGCCATTGCCCGGCAGGACCGGGTAGGTTCCATTGCATTGGGTAAGAAGATGGACTTGTTGTTGATGGATATCCCCGATTACAGTTACCTGGCGTATCATATCGGCATCAACCCGGTTCACACCATTATAAAATCCGGTGAAGTAGTGGTTAAAGAGCGGCAGCTAGTTTTCAAATAAACCCTCTTGGTGAACCTTTGTGCCTTCGTGCCTTTGTGGCTATTCTCAAAAAAATCTTGATTATTATTTCAATTTCATATATATTTAGGGTGGAAGGATTTTATGAGACAGCTAATAATGAAGAACAATCAAAAATTAAGTAAGGAGAGGAGCCATGGTTCGGAAACCCGTAGTCGCCGGGAGTTTTTATCCCGGCAGTAAATCGTCATTGGAAAAGGAGTTAAGCCGTTTAATTCCTTTTGTCCGTGAGAAGAAAAAAGTCATCGGGTTGATATCGCCCCATGCCGGGTATGTTTATTCCGGCGGATGCGCCGGGAAAGGGTTCGGGAGTATCCAGGTTCCCGGTAAGGTCATCATCCTGGGGGTCAATCACAGGGGCATGGGGCACTCTGTTGCCGTGGACGGCAGCGAACATTGGAATACGCCGTTGGGGGATGTTGCCATCGAAATGGAACTGGCGGAGAAATTAGTAAAAAATTCGGATATCTTTCGCATCGATTTCAGCGCCGGGGCCATGGAGCATTCGTTGGAGGTACAGGTGCCGTTTATCCAGTACATAAACCCCAGGGCCGGGATTTTGCCCATTACCATATCGTGCATGGACCTGGAACAGTTGTTGGCGGCGGGGCAAGAGATCGGACGGATGGTGCAAGGCAGGGACGATGTATTGCTGGTTGCTTCCACGGATATGAGTCACTACATCAGCGCCGAATCGGCAAAGGTTAAGGATCAGAAAGCCATCGATAAAATATTGGCCATGGACCCGGAAGGGCTTTTTGAAACAGTAATGCTTGAGAAAATATCCATGTGCGGCATGGCGCCCACCGTTATGATGTTATCCGCGGCCATTCAATTGGGGGCAAAGGCATCGGAAGTGATCCAGTATACCAATTCCGGGGAAGCCAGCGGCGATTATGACCAGGTGGTGGGATACCTCAGTATGGCGGTATATTGAGTTACTGCTTGCCGGGTTATGCGTCGTGCTGCAGAAGGTATTTATTACTGATGACTTTAAAGGAAATGATTTCGTTCCCGATAACCTCCAGGGCTTTACAAACAATTCCTTCCCTTTGCACATCTTTATTCAGGAGAGAAGGACCCGCGGCGAATTCCAGCAGCTCCGGCATGGTTTTATAGACCTCAAAAACCTTGATACTGGGAGAAACTATGGGTACATGTTTCATCGGCACTCTTTTTTCAAAAAAATGAAAAACTTCCATTCGTTCTTCCGGGGTAAGGTGTTGTCTTTTCTCGATATCCCAGATATTGAAAAGGAAAAAAAACTGGCCCCTGATTTTTAAGGGATTCTTTTGAACCCCTTCGCCGGCGACTTCGCCTTGCAGCGCGATGTTTCTATTCAGTTCCTTTAAAAGTTTATGCAATTCCAATTGGTTGGTTATTTTCCACAGCGTATTGACATCGTCTTCCAGCAGGTTAAGGTTCCGGCTGCAGACCCCCTGGTCATTCCCGGTAAAATAAACAGACATGGAAGAGCCGTCGATTTTTTCAGTACATTCGAAGGGAAGGTTTTCATAGATGGTAAAATACTGCGGCAGGTTTTGAATACGTTCTTCGTCCGTTTTTTTAAGGAAACCCGGCAAGCCGCCGCGGACCTGGCCGGAGAGGCAGGCCGGGACCGGGGGTTCGTACAATTCCACATTCAACGGTTCCGTGACATCGCTGCCCACGCTGCCCAGTGGAGATGATTTCAATTCGGGAAAGGAAGCCAGGGGTAATATCAAACCCTGGGAAATTTGGCCGCGAAGTTTCACGGTTCTGAGTCGAAACCCTTCATCGCGTTGGCCCTGCAGTTGGTCCGGGATTTTTTTATAGGATGATTTTCTCAGGAATTCGTAGCGTTCTTCCAGGGGAAGAAACGAGTCGATTTCAAAATAGACGCCCAGGTCGCCCGGTTTAAATTCGCCTTTCTTAACCACGCATTGCCAGCCATCGACGGTTGCCAGTTCGATCATATCGGCGCCTTCGATGGGCTTGATTTCATTTACCTTTCTTATCGTCGCTAATTTTCTATTCATAACATTGATTATAAAGGAAATCGTATAAAAGGTCAACAAGTAAAACCGAAAACAGGCCCACGAATTACACGAATTAACACGAAAACCTTTGTCCACTGATTACACAGATTTTCACAGATTGTTTTTCTTCGCGGTCCTTCGCGTTTTTAGGGTGTCGCCTGTTCTGCCGGGACCTTCGCGGCTCAATGTCTGTTGGTAATCTATCAATATCCGGCGGGAAGGAATCAATATCCGTCGGTAATCTGTCAATATCCGGCGGGAAGGAATCAATATCCGTCGGTAATCTGTCAATATCCGGCGGGAAGGAATCAATGTCCGTTGGTAATCTGTCAATATCCGAGGGGAAGGAATCAATATCCGTTGGTAATCTATCAATATCCGACGGGAAGGAATCAATATCCGTTGGTAATCTATCAATATCCGGCGGGAAGGAATCAATATCCGTCGGTAATCTGTCAATATCCGATGGGAAGGAATCAATGTCCGTTGGTAATCTGTCAATATCCGTCGGGAAGGGATCAATATCCGTCGGTAATCTGTCAATATCCGGCGGAAAGGAATCAATATCCGTTGGTAATCTATCAATGTCCGTCGGGAAGGAATCAATATCCGTCGGTAATCTGTCAATATCCGGCGGGAAGGAATCAATATCCGTTGGTAATCTGTCAATGTCCGAAGCGCAGATACCTTAGATGGAACAGATTCCGCAGATTGAAGTGAAAATAAACGCCTTTAATCAGCGTCATCAGCGTAATCAGTGTAATCAGTGGTTCAGACGGTTTTTTTCATCATTCATCATTCATCATTCATCATTCCATTCGCTCTCACCTTCTTCTCTTCAAAAAGTTTGCCACCAAAAGACGGCGCACCAGGGCGGCAAGGATTTTTTTTCTTTTTCTTCGCGGTCCTTCGCGTTCTTCGCGGCTAAATGTCCGTGTTCGTCGCGTAACTGCGGTTCGTTTGGATTTTTACAGGAAAGTGGGTTGAAAAAAGAGGGCATTTGAAATATAATACTATTGCCATGAGCGAAATAAAAAACATACACGATAAGCTGTTTAAAAATGTTTTTGAAAACGTTGATAATACAAGAGCGTTCCTGCGAAAGGTACTGC
>JAPKZK010000031.1 GCA_026393835.1 Candidatus Aminicenantota bacterium
CGAGGTATACATGATGTAAGCGAGATGGCTTGAATGATGAATGATGAATGATGAATGATGAAAAGGTGCGTCAGGCACACTCATTAACAATTCACAATTAACAATTAACCATTGACAATTCAATCCCGCGGAACAGGCATGCCTGTTCCCTACAATAATTTTCGCCGCGCTGTCTTTTAACATGTAATCGATACGTTCGTCAGGGTAAGCGGGATCGATGGGTAAATAGGCGGCGCCAGCTTTCAATATACCCAGGATTCCCACGATCATTTCCGGCGACGGGTCCATCAAAATGCCTACAATATCGTCCGCCAGGACGCCTATTTCTATTAACAACCCGGCCAGGCAGTCGGATATTTTATTTAATTCTTTATAAGTAACGTAAATAGGAACATTATTGTCCGTGTTCGTCCGTGTTGGTCCACGGCCAAGAACCGCTATTCGGTCCGGAATTCGCTCCACCTGTTCTTCAAACAAAGCGTGAATGGCCTTGTCCTGTGGATAATCAGTCCTGGTATTATTGAATTCATCCAATATTTTTTTTTTTTCTTCCGGTATCATATTCAATTTAATATTTTAGAATCCAAAATCATTGTCGTCATCCTGGAATAACCGGTTTTTTGCCGATACCAGGTCAATCGACAACGGGATATCTCTCAACATTGTGTTTTCATTTTCCGCCGCGGTGGTGATAATTTCCTTGAAATATTGACTGAAACGCAAAATGGTTTCCTTTTTAAATAACCGTGTACTGTATTCCACGACAAATAAGAACCGATCTCCTCTATCGACGCCGCTGATAAGCAAATCAACTCTGGACTCCCTATATTCGAAGCCGCTGCCGTAAGGTTTAAACTCCAGTTCCGCCGCCGAGGAAACATTCGTTTCCCGGTCTTGCGGAGCAAAATTAAACATCACATCGAACAGGGGATTACGAACGGGGTCCCTTTCTTTCAGTACGTGGTCTACCAAGTCTTCGAATTGATAGCCCTGGTTATCGAAAGCTTCCAATGTCCCCTGTCTTACTTCTTTTGAAAATTGATTGAAAGATTTATAACCGGCGGGATAATTTCGCAGCGCCAAGGTATTGATAAATACACCGATGATGTGTTCAAGGTCTGCGTGGATGCGACCGGCTGTGGCTGTTCCAACGATAATATCTTCCTGGCCGCTGAGCTTGAAAAGCAACACGTTGTATATGGCCAGTATTACCATGAACAGGGAAGCATTTTCCCTGGCCGCCAGGCGGCGCAATTTCTCCACCTCTGCTGCGCCGATCTCGAAACCGGTGTGGCTGCCCTCAAAACTCCGGACCCGGGGTCGCGGATAATCGGTGGGCAGCTTCAGCACAGGCAGGAGGCCTTTGAACCGGTTCAACCAGTATATTTCCTGTTTTTTTATCTGCCCTGAGATTACCAGGTTATTCTGCCATTGTGAAAAATCTTTGTACTGCAATCTTAGTTCCGGTAGAATTTCTCCCCCATACAGATGCATGAATTCTTTTACCAATACCTCCTGTGACCTTGCATCCGAGATGATATGATGTGTATCTACCGCCAGGATATATTTTTCTTCCGCGGTTTTTATCAAACCCACCCGCAGCAGCGGCGCACAGGAAATGTCGAAGGGACGAATGAAATCCATTATTATTTGTTTTTCTTCCTTCGTATCCTTCGCGGCTAAATCATAATACTTTATTTGAAATATTACGTCATCGTGAACTCTCTGTACCACTTCTTTGCCGATTACCCGGAAGGATGTTCTTAAACTTTCATGCCGTGCCATCAGGAGCCTGAAGGTATTCTCCATCCGCCCCCTGTCGAGTTTGCCTTCCAGGATGCCGATGGTGGTAATATTATATGTGGTATCCGCCGGCATGCCCTGCTGGATTACGTATAAACGCTCCTGGGCAGACGATAAGGGGTAATAACTTTTTTTCTCTGTCGGTTGGATGTGAAAATAAACTGCCGTATCCGCTTTTTTAATACAAGCGGCCAGGTTCTTGAGCGTTGGATAATCGAATATTTCCATCATGGATACCGAGGCATTAAACTCTTTGTATATCCGGGAAATCAACGCGACCGCCTTTAACGAGTGACCGCCGATTTTAAAGAAATTGGTGTCTCTACCGATGGTTTCTCTTTCTATGCTCAACGTTTCAGACCATAACGCCGCCAACCGACTTTCTGTTTCGTCCGCCGGGGCAGTATAAACGTCGCCCACCGCAGACCCTATTCCCGGTTCCGGCAGCGCTTTCCCGTCTCTCTTACCGCTGGCGGTTAAAGGAATGCTGTCTAACGATACTATATAAGAGGGGATCATATAACCGGGTAATATACCGGCCAGGTAATCGATTAAACGGTCGCTTAATGTCGCCCCTGCGGGTGACGTGGGTGACGTGGGTGAGGTGGGTGAGGTAGAAGCGGAGGGTGCGTGAGGGACAACATAACCGCATAGGTATTTGTCGCCACTTTTATCTTCTTTTATTACAACCACTGCGTCTTTTATTTCCTTGTGCGCCAACAACCGGTTTTCGATTTCTCCTAATTCGATACGAAATCCCCGGAGTTTGACTTGTTGGTCGATCCTTCCCAGGAATTCGATGTTGCCGTCCGGCAGCCAACGCGCCAGGTCGCTGGTACAATATAATTTTGAATGATGAAAATGGATGAATTTTTCCGCGGTTAATTCAGGGCGATTTAAATACCCCCTTGCTAATCCTGCCCCGGAAATATACAATTCTCCAACCACCCCAATCGGCTGTAAAACACCTGTTTTAGCAAGGATATATATACTGGTGTTGGCAATGGGTTTGCCGATATTTAACGGCTCTTCCCCGGTAATGTTTTTTAACGTAGACCAGACAGTGGTCTCTGTAGGACCGTAAAGATTGTATATCTTGCCGGTCATTTTTTCTTTGGCTTTTGCCAACAGCGCTTCGGGAAGGGTTTCGCCTCCCACTAACAGATACTTTAATGATCCTAAAATAACGGAAGTCCACGGGGGTGTAATAAATAACTGCAACCGCGATGGGGTTACCTGGAAAATGGATATATTTTCCGCTTCTATTACCGCGGCCAGGTCCTGCGGGTTTAACTGCTCCTCTTTACTCCCTATGATTACTATCGACCCCTTTGTTAAGGGAAGCAGCGCCTCCAACACGAATATATCAAAGGTTATGGTAGTAAGAGATAGAACTCTATCGTTTCCAGTAAAAGGAATAATATCCGTGAGCCCTTTGATAAAATTTACCACTGCTCGATTTTCGATCATCACACCCTTTGGTTTCCCCATGGTGCCGGAGGTGTAGATGACATAGGCGAGATTTGAAGAATCGGGAGCGCGGAAGCGGGGAAGGACGGAAGCGGGGAAAAAGCTAGAGAAAACAAATCCCGGGCTTCCTATCATTATCTTTGCTCCGCTGTCTTTCAACATATAATCGATTCTTTCCTGCGGGTATTCGGGATCAATGGGCAAATAAGCTCCCCCGGATTCTAATATTCCCAGTATCCCGACAATCATTTCCACTGAGCGATCTATCTTTAAACCTACAATATCGTCCGCCAGGACACCTTTTTCTATTAATAACCCGGCCAGGTGATTGGATTGTTCATTCAATTCTCGGTAGGACAGGCTGACGGGTCTGACAGGTCCGACAGGTCGGACGGCAAGAACTGGGCGGGCACCCAGGTCTGCCCCTACGAGAGCAATGCGGTCCGGGGTTCTTTCCACCTGTTCTTCGAATAATTGGTGAATGGTCTTATCCCCGGGATACTCCGCCTTTGTATCGTTAAAATCCATTACCAACCGTGTCTTCTCAACCCCCGAAAGTATTTCTAGGGCGAATATCCCCGCCCCCGGGTTCACCAGGGCATTTTGAACAAACCGGGTTAAATGACCGACAATCCGCTCTATTGTCGATTTTTCGTAAAGTTGGGAATCGTAAGCGACCGTACCCACTATATCACCGGCGGTTCTTAAAAACCGGAAAACCATGCTCAAATCGATATACGCCAGGTACTCCCGGGGGTGGATATTTTCCAGCGCCAGGGCCACGTCGAAAAGCGGGAATCCTTCCTCTTGCCCCGGAATATTTAATAACTCCGGCAGCAATTCCACCGGGTAAGCCTGGTGTTCAATAGCTTCAAGAATGGTTTGTTTCACCCGGACCAACAGTTGTTTAAAGGTGACGCCCCTTACCAACGGGATTCGCAGCGCCAGTACGGTATTGATATATTGCCCTTCGCCTTCTTGCCGGTAAATGGGCGTCGCCAATGTAATATCTTCCATGCCCGTGTATCTACCGAGCAGCGCCGCCAGCGCCGCCGCCAGGACGACATGCAGTGCATGATCGCTGTGCTTGCTTAATCCCATTATCTGCGAAAACAACGGCTCTTCCCATTTAAAAGAGATTTCTTTCATATCGGGGGTAAGAGAGTATCGCCCTGTCTTTATATGATCATAAGAGAAACTGCTTTTTATCGGCTCCCCGGAAAATCGATTCTTCCAGTAATCCCGCTCCCGGGTGTTTAGCGCCGCTGCAACTTTTAACTCTCTTAAATCTCTGTTCATTATTCTTATCTTCAAATTATCCTGGCAATAATTGGTTTACACAGATGCCGTGTCATATTACACAAGCCCTGTGCAATCACACACAGGCGCCGTGTCATCTGGCACAGGCCCCGTGCAATCATGCACAAGTGCTGTGTCATCCGACACAAGCCCCATGCTATCGGTGCAAATGCTGCGGCAAAGGATATCCATATTCAAAATTCAAAATCGATCTGGGGAACATGTGATTCCGGTATCGATAAACGGTGAGATATTCGCAAATCTCTTAACCTGGTATCTTTGTTTTCTATCACCTGGCGAATAATCTCGATAAAATGGCTTGAAAACGCTTCGGCTGTAGAAGATTTAAACAATTCGGTCGAATATTCCAGCATTAAATGAATTTCATCCCCCACGGGGTTGGCCCATAAAAGCATATCGAATTTCGCCGTAGGGGTTTCATAAGGATAATGATTAATCTTCAACCCCTTTATTTCAAATACCGGTTGTTCATAATTCTGGACATTCAGGCAGATATCGAAAAGGGGGTTTCGCGACAAATTTCCCCCCAGGTTCAATTGTTTTACCAGCATTTCAAACGGTGCATCCTGGTGTTCGAAGGCTTCCAATGTGGAAGTCCTGACCTGTTTCAACAATTCCCAATAGGATATCTCCGGATCCGGGTGATTTCGCAGGGGCAGCATATTGACAAACATACCCACCATATCCTGGAGATCGGCGTGGGGCCTGCCGGAAATGGGAGTCCCGATAATGATATCCTGTTGCCCGGTATATTTTAATAAAAGTACATTTAATACGGTCAGCAGGCTGGTAAATAACGTGGCCCCGGCTTGTGAAACCAATTCCTTGAATGCCCGGGTTTCCCCGGCTGCCAGTTTAAAATAAAACCGGTCTCCTTTAAACTGTAATTTTCTCGCACGTGGATAATCGGTGGGCATGTTTAATACCGGTATGTCGCCGCCGGCAAAGAGATTTAACCAGTATTGGATATGCTCCTGGATTTTCCCGGCCTGGTTCGGTTCACTCTGCCAGGTGCAAAAATCTTTGTAATGCACCTCCAGGGGAGGTAATTCTTCATTATTGTATAGCTTCATCAAGTCTTTTTGTAAAACTGCATAGCCGGCGGCGTCAATAATGATATGATGGATATCCAGGAGCCACAGGTATTTTTCTTCTTCCCGGCGCAAGACCGCTGCCCGCATTAAAGGCGCTTTCTTTAAATCAAAGGGGCGTATGAAATCCTTCATCAGCCCTGGAATATCGCCGGCGTCCGGGGCTATGTCGGCATACTCGATATTAAACTCTACCTGTTCATGAATCTGCTGCACGGGATCTTCACCTACGGAGTGAAATGAGGTGCGTAAGCTTTCATGTCGCCGGATTAGCACCTGGAAAGCTTTTGCTAAACGAGTTCCGTCCAACGCCCCCTCTACTACATAGACAAAAGGTAAATTGTAAAAAACATTTTCATTTTGCATTTGCTGGACAAGGTAGAGCCGGGCCTGGGTCGATGACAATGGGTAGTATTCTTTCTTTTCAACGGGTGTTATGGAAACATGGCTGCTTTTACCGGCATTTTCGATACGTCCCGCCAGCCCGGCAATAGTGGGCGAGGTAAAAATCTCAGTGATTGAAACTTCCACGTTCAATTTTTCATGTATCCGGGCAATGACGGTAAGGGCTTTTAACGAGTCGGCGCCCAGTTCGAAAATATCATCGTGAACGCCGATCTCCCGGATGCCCAGGGATTCCTGCCAGATGGCCGCCAGTACTTCCTGGGTTTTTGTTTTTGGGGCCACGTAATGGGTACTTAACTCGGGCCGCGGGTGAGCGGGGCCGGTAAAACTGCTTCCCACAGGTTTTTCTTTATCTTTCTCTCGTTCCAACCGATAGGAAAGATCGACGGTGGAAACGACCACCCGGGGTAGGCCATCGGACAAAATGCGGCTGAAGACCTCGACTCCCTCGTGGGGCAAGATGGCGTCTTTGAGTGGATCATCCGGGGGAATTCGCCCGGCGTCCCGGCATTGTTCCCGTATATCCGTGATGTGGGCGCCGGGATTAAGATGGGATACGAAGGTTTGCCGGTTTTCGACCCGCCCCACGGTTTCTGCCGCCATCCCCACTTGCTGCCAGGCGTCCCAGTTTATGGAAACGGTTAAGGTGGAAGGGGAACCGGTCAGGGTTTTATAGGAAGCAAATGCGTCGAGGAAACAATTGGCCGCGGTATAACCGGCCTGGCCGATTCCTCCCAGGATGGCGTCCACTGAAGAACAAAGTACGAAGAAATCCAATGGCTGCTGTTGTAGAAGATAATCCAGCACCAGTGTACCTTTGATTTTGGGGGCCAGGATTTTTTCGGTAAATTCCTGTGTTCGCAGGTGGATGAGGCGGCCATCCGGTAAACCGGCGGAATGAATCACGCCGTTTATGGCTCCAAATCGTTCCTTTGTTTTTTCCAGCAGTGTCTTCATTTGTTCCATATCCGAAACATCCACTCCCACAGCCATGACTTCCGCCCCGTATTTTTCCAGTTCCCGTATTTTGCGGATCCTGTCGCTGACCTTATCGTCAGCAGGATGGGTTTCCAACCACCGGTTCCATTCTTCGGGCGCGGGAAAACCGGAGCGTCCGGTTAATACCAACCGGGCTCGGGCTGTTTGGGCAAGAAAGCGCGCCAGGGTCAGCCCAATGCCTCCGAGTCCGCCGGTGATCAGGTAAACGCCCTTTTCTTTTAATCGTGGCGAGGGGCCGGGGGGTTCCGGTAGGCGGATGGGCTCGAAGCCCTGCACCCAGCGGTGGCGATGTCGATAGGTCACCACTGCCGTGGGATCGGGGATTTCATAGGCCAGCTCCGTCAGCAGCCGGCTTAACATCGGTTCTTCCTGTCCATCGGGAAAAACTATATCGATGCAGCGGCAGCGGAGGTGGGGGTATTCTTGCGGTATCACTTTCACCGGTCCCAATATGGCGGCTTTGGCCGGGCATAACAACTCATCCCCGGTTACTTCCTGCATATGATTGGCGACCACATCGATTTGCGTCGGCGATAGATCGCCCGTGTTCACCTTGCCCAGTGCTCGGGCGATATTGAGCAGCGAGTAAAACCCGGTATAAAGGTACTCTTCCACCGTATCGATATCCAACGGCCGGTTTTTCACCGGGGTCAATTGCCACAAATGAAGAATTCGGCGGGGCGGTGTTTCCCGCGTAGCGAGTTCTTTAAAAAGGACTTCATAGTTCTCCTCTTGCCGCGGGTTAAGAATGAATTCCCCATTATTTTTCTTCATAAAGGAATGGCCCCGGTATACCATGACAACCTGCTGGCCTTGCTTTTCCAGTTCCGTTTTCACCATTTTGCAAAAATCGTCTTCCCGGCTGAATACCAGCCAGGCTGTGGGGGTGGGAAACAGGTGTCTTTCCGATTGCGGCAGCGGCATTTCTTTCCAGGCTGGGGCGTAAAACCAGTCGGTGATATCGTGTTTTTTAATCAAACGTGCTTTACCGGTTACTGCCTTTGCATCGATAGTGGATAAGGGTTGCCCTGCAATTCGATACGGCTGTCGTTCAAAAGGGTAGGTGGGCAGCGAAATACGGCGCTTTTCCCGGCCGCTGTGATATGCTTGCCAATCGATGGTTTGCCCGTTAAGCCACAGCCCCCCGATTTTACTTAACAGGTACTTATCGTCCGGGATGTTTTCGTCGGGATGTCGCAGCAGGGTTGCGACTGAATGGCCGGCGGTTTTGTCCGGGTTCCGGCGGGCAAATGTACTCAAAACCCGTCCCGGACCTACTTCCACCAGCACGGCCTTTTGTGCTTTCTTTAACAACTCCGACAACCCGTCATGGAAACGTACCGTGTTTCGCGCATGGGTTACCCAATACGCCGGATCGACGGCCTCTTCAGGGGTGATCCAGCGGCCGGTCACATTGGAGAGGTAGGGAATACGGGGTTTATGGAGGGAAACCCGTTTCATTATATTCTCGAAATCTGCCAGCATGGGGTCCATCATCTGTGAGTGAAAGGCGTGGGAGGTATGAAGGGGGCGGCTTTTACAATCTTTTTCCAGCAACCGATGGGCAAAGCGGTCTACGGCTTCGGGTGGACCTGAAACCACACTGTCTCTAGTGCCGTTGACGGCAGCAAGGGATAATTCTCCGAATTCGGTCAGCAGGAGGGAGAGTTCTTTTTCCGGCAGTGGTACGCCCAGCATTTCGCCTGGGGGCATTTGCTGCATCGCTTTCCCGCGTGACGCCGCGATTTTTAGTGCATCTTCCAGGGAAAAGACCCCGGCCAGGTGGGCCGCTGTGTATTCGCCGATACTGTGGCCGATCATGGCCCAGGGTTTGATTCCCCATGTCATTATTAATTTTGCCAGTGCATATTCGATGATAAATATCACCGGTTGGGTAATTTCTGTCTGATTGATCATTTCAGGAATAGTGGTCCTATTGGACTTATTGGACCTATATTCTTCTAAAAAAGGATAAAGAATTTCTTTTAAATCATAACCGATGAGGGGCTTCAAGATTTCAAAACAGCGGTCTATCTCTTGACGGAACACGGGCTCGCGCTTGTACAGGTCGATAGCCATATTTGTGTACTGGGAGCCCTGGCCGGGGAACATGAATATCACGGGCCGGTCCTGGGTTTCGGCGCCGCCGTCCGAAAAGACCGCTCCTGTTGGCTCCGAACATACCGCCATGCGTCTGTATTTAAAGGGGCGGCGTCCCACCTGGAGTGTATAGGCCGCATCGGCCAGGTTTACGCCCGGGTTTTTCTTAAAATACTCCACCAGGTTTCGGGTTTGTTGTTCGAGGGCGGATTGGGTTTTAGCGGACAACAGTATTAAATAATTAAAAGTTTTTGTGGGGGCGCAGGGGGCAGTTTTTTCAAAAAGCGCCCCCTGCTTATATTCTTCCAATATAACATGTGCGTTAGTGCCGCCGATGCCGAAAGAACTTACACCCGCTCGCCGTTGATACTCTTCACATTTCCATTCTTTTAATTGTATATTGACATAAAAGGGGCTATTTTCGAAATCGATGGCGGGGTTTGGGGCGGTAAAATGCAAACTGGCGGGGATCAGGTGGTTTTCCAGCATGAATACTGTCTTTATAAAACCGGCGGCGCCGGCGGCGGCGCCGGTATGGCCCACATTGGTTTTAACCGAGCCGACGGCGCAATAGCCCCGTTTACCTGTACCAAAGGCCTGTTTCAACGCCTCGATTTCGATGGGGTCTCCCAACAAGGTGCCGGTGCCGTGGGTTTCCACGTATCCGATAGTGGTTGGGTCTACGCCGGCGGAAAGCAGCGCCGCCCGGATGACGGTCTTTTGACCGTTGACACCGGGGGCGGTAAAACCCACTTTGAGTTTACCGTCGTTGTTGACTGCCGAGCCTTTAACCACGGCGCGGACGGTATCTCCTGCGGCTAAAGCGTCGGCCAGCGGCTTCAGCAACGTCACCCCGGCGCCATCCCCGGGTACGGTTCCCCTGGCTTCCACATCGAAAGCGCGGCAGTGGCCGTCAGGTGAGTTTATCATACCTTCCTGGTAGAAATAACCGGCTTTAGCGGCCATGGAAATTTCTATCCCCCCGGCCAGGGCCATGTCGCAATCCCGGTTCACCAGCGCCCGGCAGGCTGTGTGTATAGCCACCAGGGAGGTGGAACAGGCGGTCTGGATAGTGACGGCCGGCCCCCGTAAATTCATACTATAGGCGATCCGCGTGCTTAAATAATCGATGTTATTCAAACTATCGGCAGCCCATTCGCCAGTGGCGTCGTTTTTACCGGACAGGCGGAATTGAATTTCCCAGTCTAAATTGTGTCCACCCCCGGCATAAACTCCAATGAGACCTTCATATTTTTCCGGGTCATAACCGGCGTTTTCCAGCGCCTCCCAGCAGCATTCATGGAATATACGCATCTGGGGGTCCATCAAGTCTGCATCGCCGGGGGTAAAACCGAAAAAAGCGGCGTCGAAATATTCTTTGCCTTTTAACACGCCGTAGGATTTTACATAGTTGGGGTCCCACACGGTTTCCACGGCGATGCCTGCCCCGGTTAATTCTTCCGTGGTAAAGTGGGCGATGCATTCATGCCCGTTTTTTATATTTTCCCAGAATTCGCCGATGTTGGCAGCGTCGCTGAACCGCCCGGCCATACCGATAACTGCAATATCACCGCCGCCCAGGAGTTTCCCCGGCAATTTCGCCGCGGCGCCCTCCAACCCGGGGTCCGGCATACCCGGCCCCATCATTCGAGTTAAATGATAAGAAAGCGAAGCTACGGTGGGGTACTCGAACATTACTACCCCCGGGAGATCGATTCCAAAATGCTCCATAATACCGGCCGCCACCTGGTTGATCTTTAATGAATTGCCCCCAATATCGAAAAAATTTGTGTCCCTGCCGATAACATCCGGGGCAATACTTAATGCTTCGGCCCATAAGGCCGCTATCTTTTTTCCTGTCTCGTCGGCCGGGGGGAGATACCCTTCGCCCGCTTTTATCTCCGGGGCAGGTAAAGCCCTACGGTCGATTTTGCCGTTGGGATTCAAAGGAATGGCATCCAACTGAACAAAATGCGCAGGGATCATGTAACCGGGTAATTTCCGGGAAAGATGATCCTTTATTTCACGGGTATCCAGATCTTTTCCAGGAGCTTTATCTCCACTGCAAACTACATAGGCGCAGAGATATTTATCGCCCCCGGCATCGGGCCTGTCTATTATCACACAGTCTTTTATATAAGGAAGCTCCAATAACCGGTGCTGGATTTCACCCGGTTCGATGCGGAATCCATGAACCTTGATCTGGTGATCGACCCGGCCTAAAAATTCGACATTCCCATCCGGCAGCCACCGCGCTAGGTCGCCGGTTCTGTAGGCGACCAGGGGGGCTTTTTTAAAAAACCGCCCCCCTGGACCCCCTGAAAAATTTTTGTTTATGAATTTTTCCGAGGTTAATTCCGGCCGATTCAAATAACCTACCGCTATACCGGCGCCGGAAATACATAACTCCCCCGGGATACCCATGGGCTGCAAATGACCATACTTATCCAGTATATAAAGCTCTACGTTTTGCAGCGGTTTGCCGATGGGAACCAACCCACTCCCTCTCCATTCACTTAACGAATACATGCTGGCATAAACTGTATTTTCCGTGGGGCCGTATAAATTCTCTAATAAAATCGACCTGCCTAACGGCAAACGGTTAAACCTCTCCACCAAGCTAAGCATCAAAGCTTCACCGGCCAAAAAGATGTACCTGAGACTCTTTAATGCATCCAAATCCCGCGGATTTAATGAATCCAGGAAAGCATTGAACACGGAAGGAACAAAATCGATATGGGTAACGAGTGAATTTTCAACCATCCAGGCAATCTTATGGGGTTCCTTTTCTCCACCCGGCTCCAATACGGCTAACCGCCCCCCCCCTAAAAACCACCCGAACAACTCCGAAACCGATACATCAAACATACAGGTTGTTTTAAATAGAAAACAATCCCCCTGGGAAAAAGGATAGGCTTCAAATAACGCAAACAACAGGTTGACCACCGACACATGCTCTACCAGAACTCCTTTGGACCGGCCGGTTGAACCGGAAGTGTAAATGATGTAAGCGAGATTTGAATTGCCAGGGGGGCTTTTTTGAAAAACTTTAAATGGCCCCCCGCGCCGCGGGGCCCTAAACCCCCCAAAAAACTTTTCATTAACCAAAAGTTTTGCTCCACTGTCTTTCAAGATATAATCAATGCCGCCCCCCGGGTAATCGGGGAGGATAGGTAAATAGGCGCACCCTGCTTTCAAAATCCCGAATACACCGGCCACCAACTCGATGGAACGTTCCATTATAATGGCAATTATATCGCAGGAAACAGCGCTTTTTTCTTTCAACAAACCGGCCAATCGATCGGATTGCTCGTTCAACTGGCAATAGGTGATTGACATATTATTGCCCGTGTTTGTCTGTGTTCGTCCATGGCTAAAAACAGCAATGCGGTCCGGGGTTCGCTGCGCCTGTTCCTCGAATAATCGATGAATGGTTTTGTCCCGGGGATACGGAACCGCTGCGGCGCTGTCGTTAAATTTATATAACAATTGGTGAAGCTCTGCTTCGGATAAAACCGGCATCTCCGCCACCGGTCGATGCGGGTCTGCCATCAAACGCTCCAACAACAGGGTATAATGCCCCACCAGGCGATCAACGGCGTCAACGCTGTAATAATCCCCGTTATAAACCAGTACCCCCGCGGCGCCCCGCAACAATAAATTCAAATCATATTTACCCCACCCCAGGTTGGTCTCCACTACATTAATCGATTCGATCCCGCCCCCGGGAAAATCTCCGAGCTCCAGGGCGCTTTCTTCGTACTGGAACAGCACATCGAAAAAAACAGTACGGCTCATGTCCTTTGGGGGATCGATCTCCGCCGCCAGCCGGTCTAAAGGCATCGCTCCATACCGGTACACTTCATCCAGGTTTTTTTGTACACCGGACAAAATAGTCAGGAAGTCGGCGTCGGCGCGGATGAAGCTGCGCACCACCAATAAATTGGCAATAGGTCCAATCACCGGTTCTAACCCTTCCCGGTCGCGGTTAGCCGAGGAAGTACCCATCACGATCTCTTCCTGCCCGGTATACTTATGCAGCAGCGCCTGGAAAACCGCGGCCAGGAGAACAGCCGGTTTGCAACCCTGCTGCTGGGCCATTGTAAGGACTTTGACAAAGACCGCCGGCGGTATTTCGAAATTCCGCCGGGCCGCGTGAAATACTTGAATAGAGGGCCGGGGAATATCCATGGGCAATTCCAGTACTTCGACGCCTCCCCGTAATTTTTCTTTCCAATAGGAGAGCAAGGGTCCCGACACATCAGCGGGCATCTGCCGCTGCCATTGTGAAAAATCAGCGTAATGAAAAGGAATGTCCGGGAGCGCCGGCGTACTTCCGGCGGCGGCTGCCCGGTAGATGTCCAGCGTTTCGCGGGCCAGCAAGGACAGCGAATACCGGTCGCAAATAATGTGATGCACCACGATACATAAAAAATAATACTGCTCCGCCTGCCGGATTAATAAGGCCCGTATTAACGACTCTCCATCCAGGGGCATGGGCTTTGCCGCGTATGCCAGCGCGGCTTCCAATGCCCCCTGTCCCGGGTCGTTAGACAAATCCAGGCGCTCCAGTTTAACCATAGTTTTATTTTCGATAACTTGAATGGGACGGTTAGCCACGGTCTCTATACGGGTGCGCAGCGCCTGGTGACGCCGCGCCGCCTCACGGATACCATACTCCAACAGGGAAAAATCGATGTCCCCCTTGATTTCCAGGACTAGCGGGATATTATGGTATACCGGGTTGGTTTCATACACATAACCGGTTTCAAAACGGTCGATAAACCAGAGTCGCTCCTGGTGAAACGAGGCTTCAACTTTCATTCTTTTTCTCTTCAACCTATGAATATCCTCTAAAATCCGAATCCATCGCCATCGTCCTCGACGCCGGATGATTGGGCCGCCGCAAGATTGTGCGGCATCCGGATATCGTGCAATTTTATTTCTTTATTATCGGAGGCTGTTGAAAGTATCTCTTTGTAAAAAGCAATAAACCCTTCCATGGTTTCCTTTTTAAATATTTCCGTACAATAAATTAAATTCACCCAGATATTTTTTTCAGTCTCTGAAACGTAGAGATCGATATCTAACTGGGATACCCCCCATTTATAGTCATAAGGCTTGAAACGCAATCCTTCGATCTCCAGCGTCGGGATTTCCATATTCAATACCACCAGTTCCACATCGAAGAGGGGATTGCGGCTCAGATCTTTCTGTATGTTGAGTTTTTCCAGCAACGCGGCAAAGGGATATAGCTGGTTTTCATAAGCATTAATGGTATTCTCTTTAACTTCCGCTAAAAACCGGCTGAAGGTTTTATCTTTTCGGGGGAAATTCCTGGTGGGCAGGGCATTGATAAATAGTGCGATGATATCTTTAAAGTCGTCGTTCATCCTTCCTGCGATAGGCGCACCCACCACGATATCTTCCTGGCCGGTATACGCCGATAATAATATATTTAAGCCGGCCAGCAATACCATAAATAGTGTAGTCCCGGTTTCTGGCATCAGTCGTTTTATTTTCAGGGTTAACTCTTCCCCCATGGAGAAAGTAATGTTATCCCCTGTGAAACTCTGGATAGGGGGCCTGGGGTAATCCGTGTACATATTCGATACCGGTAATTTTCCTTTAAACTGGCCCAACCAATAGGCTTCCTGCGCGGCAATGGCTTCCTCCCCCCCCGGGCTGTTGAACCATTGGGAAAAATCTTTATATTGTATCGGCAGCGGCGGAAGCTCTTTACCCTCGTAAAAGTTCACCATATCGCGTATCAAAATACCCACCGATGTCCCGTCCGATACAATATGGTGCATATCGAACATGAGAATATGTTTTTCTTCGGATATTTTTAACAAACCGGCCCGGAGCAGGGGTGCCCGGGATAGGTCAAAGTGGCGGATGAAACGTTTTATATATTCGACCTCGGTTTCAGCCCCTGCCAGCGTATTATATTCCAGTTCAAAATCCGCATCACGGTGGACTCTCTGCACCGGTTCTTTGTTTACCATGATAAAGGATGTTCTCAGGGTGGCATGGCGATGAATTATCATTGAAAAAGCTTCTTTAAGTTTTTCCCTGTCCAGGGTTCCTTGCACAACCAGGACACTAGATATATTGTAAGCTGTCTGCATGGTTTGCAATTGATTCAAAATAAAAAACTTTTTCTGCATTGGGGTGAGAGGGTAATATTCCTTTTCCTCCACCACTTCTATGCAGCGGGAGTGGTATTTATCGACAGGAGTGATCTGTTTCGCCATTTCCCTGATGGTTGGATTTGTAAAAACCGCTGCCAGTGAAATCTTTGCATGAAGTTTCTTTTCTATCCTGGCTAACAGGCTGACAGCTTTTAATGAATGCCCCCCCAGATCAAAGAAGTTGGCATCTCTGCCGATGGTATCTTTATCAATTTCCAGTACTTCCGCCCAGGTTTCTGCCAGTATCGCTTCGGTCTGGTCACATGGGGCTGTGTAATCTAAATCAACCTTGACTTCCGGTTTCGGTAAGGCTTTCCTGTCGACTTTACCGTTTGAAGTCAACGGGATGCGGTCCATTAAAACAAAGTAAGAAGGAAGCATATAATCGGGTAATACACGGGATAAATATTTTTTTAATTCTATGCTGAAGAAATCTTTCTCAAAAGTTTTTCCTGTTGCAGTGATATAAGCGCAAAGATATTTATCTCCATGCCCGGACTCCCGGCAAACCACCACGGCTTCTTTCACAGCCCCGTGCATTAGTAAACGGTTTTCGATTTCACCCAATTCGATGCGGAACCCCCGTATTTTTACTTGTTGGTCGATTCTGCCCATGTATTCCATTTCACCGTTGTTCATTATTTTCACCAGGTCGCCGCTCCGGTACAATAATGCAGAATAATGAGTAATGAATTTCTCTGCGGTTAATTCGGGCCTGTTTAAGTATCCCCGTGCCACCCCTTCTCCCCTCACACACAATTCCCCGGGAATGCCCCCGGGTAACAGGTTAAGGTAACGGTCCACAACGCATACGGCTAAAGTGGATAGGGGTTTACCGATATTGCTGATATTGGACTGTATTTCAGTGTCCCCGATCTCTTTATAGGTAACATGGACGGTAGTTTCGGTAATGCCAAACATATTTATCAATTTCGTGCCCGGGTACTTTTCCCGCCACTGCTTTAATTTCGCCGGGTGTAATGCTTCTCCGCCGAATATGACATATTTCAAGTTCAAGCCGCGAGCTTCATTGTATTTCTCGATCTCGGATACTTGATAAAATACCGAGGGGGTTATATTCAATACGGTTATTTGCTCCTGTTTCAATATTTCCAGGTATTGTTCCAGGTCTTTTGTGGCTCTTTTTGGGATAAGGGTTAACCTGCCGCCGTAGAGCAGTGCGCCATACATCTCCCATACGGAAAAATCGAAATTGTACTGGTGGAACATGGTCCAACTGTCGTTTTCATTAAATGCAAAGGGCAGTGTTTTGTTTTTTAATAGGCTGAGCACATTTTGATGGGTTATCATGCATCCCTTGGGCATGCCGGTGGTACCGGAAGTATAGATGATATAAGCTAAATTTGAAGAATTAAAATTCGAAGCACGAATATCGAAATTCGAAACAAATTCAAAATTCAAATTCTCAAAACTCAAAACCATCAAATCTTCAAAGTTTTTGTTTTGGACATTTATTTTTTGATCATTGGGATTTGTTTCGAATTTCGGATTTCGGATTTCGGATTGATTTATCAAAATTTTTACATTACTGTCTTTCAACATATAATCGATGCGTTCCCGCGGGTACTCCGGATCGATGGGCAAATAGGCGCCGCCGGACTTTAATATCCCCAGTATCCCAATTATCATATCGATAGAACGTTCTCGCATTATGCCTACAATAGTGTCCATTAGGACGCCTTTCTCGTTTAATAGATGCGCCAATCGACTGGCATTTTCATTCAATTCGCGGTAGGATAATTGATTTTTCCCAGGGACAGGGCGAACATCAGCAGGGCAGCCACAATGTACTGCCTCTACCAGTGCGATATGGTCAGGCGTTTTTTTCACCTGGGCCTCAAATATTAATTGGATGGTCTTATCCGCAGGATAGGACGCCTCCGAACCGTTGAATTCATCCAAAATCTGCCGCTTTTCTTCTTCGGTCATGATCTCAATGTCTGCTATCTTTCCCCCGGAATTCGCCAGCACAGCAGAAATAATATTCTTGTAATAATCGATAAACCGTTTAATTGTTTCTTCTTTAAAAAGCTTGGCGCCGTATTCCACCCTAAAAATCAGCCCATCATGACCCTCGAAACAACTCAACGTGATATCGAATTTCGCGGTCAGAAGTTCATGCTCATAAGGTTTCACCATCAAGCCGGGGATATTTATGTCGGGGATACTCTTCGGCTGTACATTCAAATTCTGCAGCACAAATACCACATCAAACAACGGATTACGACCCACATCCCTGTTTATCAGAATCTGCTCTACCATATCCTCAAATTGATAATCCTGGTTCTCGAAAGCCGACACTGTCCTTGCCTTTACCTCTCCAAGGAAATCTGTAAACCGTTTTTCTCCCACCGGGAAATTTCTCAGCGCCAGGGTATTGACAAACATCCCGATGATCTTTTCCAGGTCTGCATGGCGGCGACCCGCAGTGGGCGCCCCTATTATGATATCCTCTTGGTTGGATAATTTAGAGAAGAAAATAGTTGTTATCGACAGTAATACCATGTACAATGTGGCCCCTTCCAGCGCTGCCATTTTTTTTAAACCCTCCATTTCCAGGGCGGCGATTTCAAAACGCAGCGAATGCCCCTCAAAACTTTGCACCACAGGCCTGGGGAAATCCGTAGGTAATTCCAATACCGGGATTTCATCACTGAACTGCTCCAACCAGTATAATTCCTGCTGTCGGATAGCTTCCTTCTGCTCCCCCCAGTTTTGCCACCCAGCATAATCTTTGTACTGCACCTGCAGTAGCGATAATTCTTTACCTATATAAAATAACTTGAACTCTTTTATCAGTAATTCCATGGAGGTACCGTCCGTCACAATATGATGGATGTCCACGGCAAGGATATGTCGGGTTTCCGCTTCTTTTATCAGCCCTACCCGCATCAACGGCGCACAGGAAAAATCGAAAGAACGTATAAATGCACTAATCTTTGCCCCGTGTGATTCCTGATCCCTGTTTCCTAATATTTCGATTTTAAATTCAACCTCGGCGTCAATTCTCTGAACGGGTTCCTCGTTTACTACGATAAACGAAGTACGCAAGCTATCATGCCGGCGGATCAGCTTCCTGAAGACCGTATCCAGTCGAATTATATCCAATTCCCCCTCCAACACACAGACATAGGGAACATGATAGCTGGTTCCCCCCGCATCCATCTGCTGCAAAATATAAAGCCGTTTCTGAGCGCTTGATAAAGTATAATATTCTTTTTTCTCAACCGGTTGAATGGAGATATAATTGTTCTCTTGTTCACTCTTGGCGGCGTCTCCCTGCTTAATTCGTGCAGCAGCCAGGGGATAATGTTTCGTAAAATAGTCAGCTAATTCGGCAATGGTGGGGGCATTGAAAATGATCGCCACGAGTACCGCTTCTCCCAGCACCTTTTTGTACTGGTTGACAAGCATCATCCCTTTGAGGGAATCGCCGCCCAGTTCGAAGAAATTATCATGAATACCTATTTTTTGAAATCCGAAATATGGTTGCCAGATATCGACAAGAGCTTGCTCAAGCAAGTCGCGGGGCGCCTTGTATTCCACACTGAGACCCGGCCGTGGAGAAAAAGTATCCGGCCCGGTTGTTTCCGCCATGGTTTCACCTACTGACATCGCCGCATTGGTTTCTTGACGGCTCATTTGCCGGGTTAAAACTTCCACATGCCGTCCCGATACGGCCGTCGATGCTTTTTGAAGGAGATTGTCGGCGATAGGAAATCGCCGGCTTTCAAAGGGATAAGTGGGCAGGGGAACGCGGTAACGTTTCCCGCCCCGGTGAAAACCGGCCCAGTCGATGGCAATACTATAAAGCCACAATTGCCCTATTTTATCCGACAAATACCGATCATCCGGCGTCTCTTCTTGCGGACGCCGTACCAGGTTGACCACAGCGGGGGTCCCATCATGTTGTTTGACCAGGGTGGTTAATGAATTGCCCGGACCTACTTCTATAAAGACAAAGTCATCGTTGGCCAACAATAGTTTAACGCCGTCGGAAAAGCGAACCGTCTGGCGTAAATGCCGGGTCCAATAGGCGGGGTCCACCGCCTCGTCGGCCGTGACCCACCGGCCGCTTACATTGGAAATATAAGGTTTCCCGGGTTTGTTCAATCGGGCCGCTCCGACCTTTTCCATGAACGGTTCCAGGATGGGCTCCATCATCCGGGAGTGGAAGGCGTGGGAGGTATGCAATCGTGTACTTTCGATTCCCCTGGCTTTTACTTCCGCTTCAAATGCATCGATGGCGTCGCCCGGACCGGAAACCACGCAGCGGGAAGGGCTGTTTACGGCAGCCAATGATATATCGTCGGTCAATAAGGGTTTTAATTGTTCTTCGGGCATCGCGACGCTTAACATGGCGCCGGCCCGCATTTGCTGCATCAACCGGCCCCGCAGCGCCACCAGTTGCAGTGAGTCTTCCAGGGAAAATACCCCGGCCAGGCAGGCGGCGGTGTATTCTCCTATGCTGTGCCCCACCATGGCGGCCGGTTCGATCCCCCATGACATCAACAGGCTTGCCAATGCATATTCGAAAGCGAAAATCAACGGCTGGGCGATTTGGGTTTGATCGATAATATTGGTCCTATCGGACCTATTGGACCTATAATCTCCAGTTGAGGAGTAAAGAATTTCCTTGACATCGACCCCCATCAGGGGATTGAGGATTTTAAAACAGCGGTCCATTTCTTGACGGAATAGCGGTTCATTTCGGTGCAGGGCCAACCCCATGGAGATATATTGAGCGCCCTGGCCGGGAAAGAGAAATACCACCGGCCGTTTTTTTTCCAACCGGGTGGTAAGGGTATATGTATGGGTTTTGAACCTGTTTCCCGGGGCCAGGGCGTCTAAAAGTTCTTCTGCGTTTGAACATACCACTGTTCGCCGGTGGGAAAAGTGTTTCCTGCCGACCTGCAGTGTATAGGCGGCGTTTTGCGGAGAGGCGCCGGGATTATTTTTGAAATAGAGGAATAAATTTTCCGTGGCCTTTTCCAGTGTGTTTTCCGTCCTGGCGGATAATAAAATGAGGGCTGCGCCCTCTTCCTTTTGCACGGCCATTCGTTTTATATATTCCTCCAACACTACATGCGCATTTGTGCCGCCGATGCCGAACGAACTCACACCCGCCCGCCGGGGGTATCCTTCACATTTCCATTCTTTCAATTTGGTATTAACATAGAAAGGGCTGTTTTCAAAATCGATTTTAGGGTTGGGGGTTTCATAATGCAGTGATGGTGGGATCATACCATACTTTACTACCAGTACGGTTTTTATAAAACCTGCAATACCGGCGGCGGCATTCAGGTGGCCGATATTGGATTTCACTGAACCCAGCGCGCAGGATTCTTTTTTGGCAATATTACCAAAAGCCAGTTTTAAGGCTTCCATTTCCACCGGGTCTCCCAGTTCCGTGGCTGTGCCGTGGGCTTCCACATAGCCGATTGATCCAGGTTCCACTTCGGCAACATATTGGGCCGTGCTGATGACTTGCGCCTGGCCTTCGGTGCTGGGGGCCGTATACCCTACTTTGCGGAAACCGTCGTTATTGATGGCCGAGCCTTTGATTACGGCATGGATATAGTCCCCATCCGCTTCGGCGTCTTCCAGCAGTTTAAGCACAACCACGCCGGCCCCGTCCCCGGCCACCGTCCCTTTCGCCCGGGCGTCAAAAGTCCGGTTGTGGCCGTCCGGCGACAAAATCGCGCCTTCCTGGTAAAGGTATCCGGCTCGCCGGGTTATAGTTACGGCCGTACCCCCGGCAACGGCCATTTCACATTCGCCGTTTAAAAGCCCCTGGACCGCCAGGTGCACCGCCACCAGGGACGTTGAGCAGGCGGTCTGTACTAAAAAACTGGGACCGGTCAAATTAAATTTATAAGATATCCGGGTAGTCAGGTTGTCTTTATCTGCCAACTGGGAGTTGCTAAATCCTTCTGCAAATGAAAGAAAGTCAGGTTCGCCCTTTTCGTCTTTTCCCAGCGCTGAAAGGTAAGCCATGGCTTCCCAGCGGGAACTGGAGGAAGCGCCGGCATAGAGGCCGATGCGCCCTTTGTTAGTTTCCGGCATATACCCCGCATTCTCAAGCCCTTCCCATACGCATTCGTGGAACAACCGGACCTGGGGTGCCATAACCGCTGCTTCTGCCGGGATATACCCGAAAAAGGAGGCATCGAACCGGTCAAAACCGTCTAATATCCCGTTGGCTTTTACATAATTGGGGTTTTGCAGCAATTCCGCCGGCGCCCCTGCCTCTTTCAATTCATCATCCGAGAAAAAGGTAATCGATTCCTTGCCGTTTTTAAGATTTTCCCAGAATTCGTCGATGTTTTTTGCGCCGGGAAACCGCCCGGCCATCCCGATAATAGCTACCTCCAGACCATTGCCTGTTTTATTTTCCGTTTCGTTATTTTCATAATCGCTATTCATGTTTATCCCTGCTGTCGAGTTCACCCTATTTTTTCTACTATTCTCCCGGTCGCCTGGTTTTTCCGCATTTTTTTTCTCATCCTGTTTTTCCCCCTGTCAACGGCATTATGTATTTCGTGTTTGGTTTCGATAAAGACATCATCCATTTTTCTGCCGCCATCCTGTAAGTATTGGGCCAGCATACGGATAGTGCTGTACCTGAACATGGCGGCAGCGGGGATATCACGGTTAAAATGCTCCCTTAACCGGTTGTTGACGGTAATTATCTTTAGGGAATTTGCTCCTAATTCGAAAAGGTTTACATCGACGCTGATGCATGTTTTTTCGACACCCAGCACCCCGGCCCAGATTTCTACCAGTTCCTCTTCCAACGGGTTCCCCGGCGCGATATAATGGTCGCCGGCCTGGATTCCCGGTTCCGGTAAAGCGGAACGGTTCACTTTCCCGTTGGGGGTCAGGGGAATTTTTTCCAGGCGTACAAAAAATGTGGGTATCATGTAGTCGGGCAGAACCTGGGCAAGAAATTCCCGTAATTCCGTGCTGTCGGCTGTGTTCTCTTTGGGTCCCGCATTTACAGGGACAAAATAGGCGCAAAGTGTTTTTTCGCCCTTTAAATCCCTATCGATTACAACGGCTTCTTTTATATCTTTATGCTTTAGTAAGCGGTTTTCTATTTCTCCCAATTCGATGCGAAAGCCCCGGATTTTAACTTGCTGATCGACGCGGCCCTGGAACTGGATGGTCCCGTTTGGCAACCACCGCGCCAGGTCGCCGGTTTTGTAGCAAATATAGGTCTTATTGGTCCTATAGGACCTATTAAATTTTTCCGCGGTTAATTCCGGGTTGTTTAAATAACCACAGGCAACCCCATCTCCTCCTACAACCAACTCTCCCGCTGCGCCAATGGGCGTCAATCGATTATATTTATCATAAATATATGCCGTACTGTTGGCAATAGGCCTGCCAATGGGTATATTATACTCAAATTCCTTTTCGATTAAATACGTGGTGGAAAAAGTGGTGTTCTCCGTAGGTCCATAACCGTTGATAATCTTCAAACCCGGGAACCTACTCTTTACACGGTTGATATGCCCCGGCGACAGTACATCCCCCCCGACCAATAAATAACGTAAAGGGGCAAATAGTTCGATATTCTCCTGCATCAGTTGATTGAACAACGGGGCGCTAAGCCAGAGAGTATTAATTCGATGACTTGCCAACGCCCCGGCCAACCGGTGGGCATTCAAAATAACCCCTTTATCTACCAATACCAATTGCCCACTGTTTAACAGACTGCCCCATATTTCAAAGGTAGTGGCGTCAAATACCGGCGCCCCGGTCTGGAGAATCCGGGTATCTTCATTTAACGATACAAAATTAGTATTCATGACCAACCGCACCACATTACGGTGCGTTACCATTACACCTTTGGGTTGCCCCGTCGAACCGGAAGTGTACATGATGTAGGCAAGATGACTTGAATGATGAATGATGAATGATGAATGATGGAAATTAAAAGCGCATTCCGTCGCGGTTAATGTAATTTTGGCTGCACTTTCCTTCAACATATAATCGATGCGTTCTTGCGGATAATCGGGATCGATGGGCAAATAGGCGCCGCCGGATTTTAATATACCCAGTATCCCGATAATCAAATCGATGGAGCGCTCCATCATAATACCCACAATATCGTCCGCCAGGACGCCTTTCTCGATTAACAACCCGGTCAGGCGATCGGATTGCTCATTCAATTGGCGGTAGGACAGGCCGACAGGTCGGACGGCAAAAACAGGGCAGACACTCAGGTGCCGGTTCGCCCCTACGAGGGCGATGCGGTCGGGCGTCTTTTCCGCCTGTTCGGCAAATAATTGGTGGATGGTTTTGCCTGACGGGTAGTCTACTTGTGTATTATTAAAGTCATATAATAAACGTTTCTTTTCTGCTTCCGGTATTATTTCCAATTGGAAGATTCTCCCGGTTTTATGCTCTAATATACCCCTTATGATATTCTTAAAATAAACGATAAACCGCTCGATGGTTTCTCCATTAAATAACTGTGTGCAGTATTCCAGGTAAAATCTCAACTTATCGTCACCGCCCTCACTTTTAATCTCTACTGCCGATAACGTAAGATCAAACTTCGCTATTTGTGTTTCGTAGGGATAAGGCTTTAACTTTAATCCCGGTATCTCCAGTGTGGGTACTTCCTGGTTCTGTAACAGGAAAGCGGCGTCGAAAAGCGGGTTCCGCCCCGTATCCCGTTTCACAACGACTTGCTCCACCAGGTCTTCGAACGGGTATTCCTGGTTCTCAAAAGCTTCCAATGTCTTCTGTTTCAACTGGGCTAAAAATTCTTTAAAGGTTTTATTTCCTTCGGGATAAATGCGTAAGGCCAGGGTATTGACAAACATACCGATGATAGACGCCAGTTCCACATGCCGGCGCCCCGCGATCGGGGCGCCGATCACGATCTCTTGCTGGCCGCTCAACCTGGACAGCAGGATACTGTAAGCCGCCATCAGCACCATGTACAACGTAGCATTTTCCTCCCGCGCCAACTGTATTAGTGCTTTAAATTCCCCTGCCCCCACCTCGAAACGAACAATTGTTCCCGCAAAACTCTGAACCGCCGGCCTGGGATAATCGAGCGGAAGTTCCAATACGGGGGGCTCTTCCCGGTATTCCTTCAACCAGTACTCAGCCTGTTGACGCATCAATTCCTTGATCTCCCCGCTGCCCTGGTAAACGGCGTAATCTTTATAGTGAATCCTCAGCGGTGGAAGTTCCGCCCCGGAATACAATGCCATGAATTCTTGTATCAACACTCCAAGCGATGTACCGTCGCTGATGATATGATGCATATCCACCACCAGGATGTGTTTTTGTTCCGCCAATTTTAGCAATCCCACTCGAAACAGCGGCGCCGCTGCTAAATCGAAAGCCCGGATCAATAGGGAGATTTGCCGTGATAAAGAATCGGCGCCGCAAGAGGCGTCGGCATATTGAAGGGCAAATTCGATGCCGCCGGGCTCATGGATTTCCTGGACCGGTTGTTCATCCACCATATGAAACGAGGTTCGTAAGCTTTCGTGGCGGATGATGAGTTTTTTGAAGGATTCTTC
Organism: Candidatus Aminicenantota bacterium; assembly: GCA_026393835.1. Taxonomy (GTDB): domain Bacteria; phylum Acidobacteriota; class Aminicenantia; order UBA2199; family UBA2199; genus JAKAGC01. The sequence continues at coordinate 24,952 of JAPKZK010000031.1, forward strand.
GAGTTTTCCCGCCCCCGGCGTCCCTTCCAGTTCCAGTACCGCCGGGAGGTTATATGCGGTACTGGTCTTATCCATCTGCTGCAATATATACAACCGCCGCTGGGGAGAGGAGAGGGTATAATAATCGCTCCGCGGCGCCGCCTTTATCGAAATAAAGGCGCTGGTCCCTGTATTTCTTATATATTCGGCTAATCCCCTTACGGTAGGCCGTTTAAAAATATCCGCCAGCGGTAATTTTACATTGAATTCCTTGTGGATGCGCGATGCCATCAGGGTGGCTTTTAATGAATGCCCGCCCAGTTGGAAAAAATTATCCTCGATGCCGATCATTTCCTGTTGCACTCCCAGTATCCTTGACCAGATAGCGACCATTTTCGTTTCGATTTCATCCCGGGGCGCCGTATATTTCTCGCCGGCCTTTAATTCGGGTTCGGGCAGCGCCCTGCGATCTATCTTCCCGCTGGGAGTTAAGGGAATTTTGTCCACCGGGACAAAATAGGCGGGGATCATATAATCGGGCAAATCAACAGACAGGATATTCCGCAATTCCGAGATATCCTGTTGCCGGGCCGTATCCAATACGACATAGGCGCACAGGTATTTGTCGCCGGCTTCCTGCTGCTTTACCACGACGACCGCATCTTCGATAAAAACGATTTTCTTCAACCGGTTTTCAATTTCACCCGGCTCGACGCGAATTCCCCGGATTTTCACCTGGTGGTCGATGCGGCCTAAAAATTCGATATTACCGTCGGCAAGCCGCCGGGCCAGGTCGCCGGTTCGATATAAATTTGAATGATGAATGATGAATGATGAATGATGAAAATCGATAAATTTTTCCCGGGTTTCTTCTTCCCTGCCGCGGTAGCCCCGCCCCACCTGTAAGCCGCCGACATATAATTCCCCGGCAATCCCGGCCGGCTGTAAATGTTTTCCTTTATCCAGTATATATATACCGGTATTCATAACCGGTTTTCCAATGGGCGGGAATCCCGGGATATCCCCGGCGGGGTTCATGGTATAAGTCGTTACCACATGGGTCTCCGCCGGGCCATAATGGTTATGCAAATAGATGTGATGCCGCTTTAGATAATTCCTGAACCTGTCGTCCACCACAACCTGTTCCCCGGCGGTCACGATATGCTGGACGCTGCCGGGGAAAATTTCTATGTAATCATCCTGGCTGAATATGAGCTTCAAAAAAGACATCGGTAAGAATAATGTTTTTATTTTATTTTCCCCGATAACCTTGAATAATGCCTGGATATTGGTGCGGGTTTCTTCGGCCATCAAATATAATTCTCCCCCGGCCAGGAGGGTGGTGAATATTTCCTGGAACGACACATCGAAACTGATGGTGGCAAACTGCAAAACTTTAGTTGTATCGATGGCGGTATACTTTTGTTGAAATTTGAATAAGTTCACCAGGTTGGTATGTTCCAACATCACTCCTTTGGGTCTTCCCGTGGAACCGGAAGTAAAAAGGACATACAGCAGGTCTGAACCTTTATTGATTGCCGGGAGATTTTCGCCGTCTCCCCCGCGGCGACATTCGCTTCTCAAATCGATTAACCGGATGTTCCCGGGAATATCGCCGGCGTTTTCCCCGATGTCATAATTGGTCAGCAATAATGATATGCTGCCGTCTTCGATCATATGTCGTTTCCTCTGGCCGGGAAGCCTGGGGTCGATAGGCAAATAGGCGCCGCCGGCTTTCATGATAGCCAACATGCCGATGACTATTTCAAACGAACGTTCCACCATCAAACCCACCACCGCGCCCGGGCCGACGCCCTTGCCGGCCAGCAAACATGCCAACCGGTTGGCTCGCCGGTTTAACTCCCCGTAAGTGATTCGCCCATCTCCAAAAACCAATGCCGTCTTATGTTCATTTTCCGGTACTATTTTTTCGAACCAGCCGTGGATGGTTTCATTTGGATCGATGGGTTCCGTGGGGCCGGTGGATATGGCCAGGATTTGCTCTTTTTCTTCGTGATCGATGATCTCCATATCGGCTATTCCAACCCCTGGGTTCGTGCGGATGGCATGAATGATATTTTTAAAATACCCGGCAAATTTACGGATGGTTTCTTCTTTAAATAATTTTGTACTGTATTCCAGGCTGAAGGTTAATTGGTCGCCATTTTCCCTGCCGGCTAAGTTCAAATCGAATTTTGCTGTTTTGATTTCATATTCATAGGGCCTCAAAGTTAATCCCGGCACATCGATGGCCGGCATCTCCATATTCTGGAACCCGAACATGACATCGAAAACCGGGTTCCGCGAGGTATCCCTGGTTACCGCTAATTTTTCCACCAGGTTTTCGAATGGGTAGTCCTGGTTCCGGAGAGCTTCCAGTGTTCTTTCCTTTACTTCTTCCAGGAAATCCGTGAAGGTTTTTCCCGGTGCCGGGTAATTTCTTAAGGGCAGGGTGCCGACAAGCATGCCGACGATATCATGGAGTTCCGCATGTCTTCTGCCGGCGATGGGGGTCCCGATGACGATATCTTCCTCGCCGCTTAATTTTGAGAACCAGGTATTACAGGCGGCCAGCAGCGTCATGTAAAGGGTCGCGCCCCGGTCCCGGGCCAGTTTTTTTAATAACTCCGTTTCCTCGCTGTCCAGTTCAAAATGCACCCGGCTGCCCTCGAAACTCTGCATAAGCGGTCTGGGATAATCGGTGGGCAGGTTCAATGTCGGTATTTCCCCAGCAAATTGTTCTAACCAGAACGTTTCCTGGCCGTTTAAGGCCCCTTTATTTTTTTGATTGTTTTGCCAGGCCGCATAATCTTTATAAGTAATTTTTAAGTCGGGGAGGTCATTTCCCCGGTAAAGCGCCATCATTTCTTTATACAATAGCCCCAGCGATGTCCCGTCGGCAATGATATGGTGTATATCCATCATCAAGATATGCTCGTTCTCGTCGTTTCTTATCAATCCCACCCGCATTAGCGGCGCTTTCGCCAGGTCGAAAGACCGAATGAAAGATTTATCGGGCGACCACTCCCTGGCCCCTGACATATCGATCTCAAATTCCACGTGTTCATGGATTCGCTGCACCGGTTCTTCATCGACGGCGGTAAATGACGTCCGTAAACTTTCATGCCGTTGTATCAAGTTGATAAACACTTTTTTTAGTTGATTCGTATCGAGTGCGCCCTCCAGTGTCATTACCGCGGGAATATTGTAAGCGGCGCTTCCTTCATCCATTTGATGCAGGAGGTACATTCGTTTCTGCGCTGGAGAAAGCGGGTAATATTCTTTCTTTTCCATCGGCTCGACGGCGGTAAATTGGTCTTTTACCGCCCCGTTTATATACTTTGCCACTTCCCGGATACATCCTCCCTGGAGAAATTCTTTGAGAGGAATTTTGACATTAAATGCTTTGTGCATCCTGGCAGTCAACACGGTGGCATTTAGGGAATGCCCACCCAGGTCGAAAAAATTATCGATGATTCCGACCGGGGATTGCAGTTTCAACACCTCTGCCCATATCTCTGCCAGCTTTTTTTCCACGGCATTTCGCGGGGGCATGTATTCCTTTGCCGCATCGCCTACCCCAGGCTCCGGCAGCGCTTTCCGGTCGATCTTCCCATTGGGATTTAAAGGAATTTTTTCCATTTCTATGAAATAGGACGGGATCATGTAGTCCGGTAAACTCCCTGAGAGGTAAGTTTTTAATTCAGCGGCTCCCGGCGCGGGATGCGACAAAGGAACAATATAAGTGCATAGGTATTTATCTCCCCTATCCTGTCGATCGATCACCACGGCTTCTTTTATCCCGCCATGTTTGAGCAATCGGCTCTCGATTTCCCCCAATTCGATGCGGAACCCCCGGATTTTGACTTGTTGATCGATGCGGCCCAGGAACTCGATGTTGCCGTCGTCTAACCTCCGCGCTAAATCGCCGGTTTTGTAGCAAATATAGGTCTTATTGGTCCTATAGGACCTATTAAACTTTTCTGCCGTTAGTTCGGGGTTGTTCAAATAACCACGGGCGACTCCTTCCCCCCCGATATGGATTTCTCCAGGTATTCCCAGGGGGACAGGATTAATATACTTATCCATAATATATATGGTAGTATTGGCGATGGGCTTCCCAATGGGAATCGTTACCGCCCCCCCTGCGATTCGAACTATAAAATAATAAGTGGCATAGACTGTTGTCTCGGTGGGCCCGTAAACATGGATAATCTTACCTTCCCCCAGGGCCGCCAGGGCCTTACGGGAATGCTCCGTCGACACCCTTTCCCCACCGAAAAGCACTTTCCTTATATTTTTCAGACAGGTGAGTTCCAGGTCTACCAGCGTGTTGAACAAGGCCGTGGTAACGAAGAATACCGTTACCTGCTCCCACCGGATCAAAACCGCCAATCGGTCCGCCGCCGGCGCCGTTTCCCTATCCACCAACACCAACGTCGCCCCATTTAATAACGCTCCGTAAATATCGAATACCGATCCATCGAATGCATAATTAGATAATTGCAGTATCCTGTCCTTTTCCGTCAATTCTATATAGTTGGTGTTTCGCACTACCCGGATCACATTCGCATGCGTCGTCAGGATACCTTTGGGCTTCCCGGTCGAACCGGAAGTGTAGATGATGTAGGCGAGATGATTTGAATGATGGATGATGAATGATGAATGATGAAAATTAAAAACGCATCCGGCCGCGGTTAATATGATTTTGGCTGCGCTGTCTTTCAACATGTAATCGATGCGTTCTTTGGGGTAATCGGCATCGATGGGCAAATAGGCGGCCCCGGCTTTCAATATACCCATAATACCGATAATCAAATCGATGGAACGTTCCATCATAATACTTACAATATCGTCCGCAAGGACGCCTTTTTCGATCAACAACCCGGTCAGGCGATCGGA
>JAPKZK010000122.1 GCA_026393835.1 Candidatus Aminicenantota bacterium
CGAAAAACCAACTCCTGAAAACGTAAAAAAAGTTTACTGCGCCGTGTGCCTGGCAGTGGAATGCGATACGATCGTGATCAAGGATTTTATTAAAAGAGAATCCCGGAAATTTGAACGGAAATTCCTGGGACTGTTGAAATATTTAATGGAACAAGAAACAACCGTCATTTACCTGGGCGTAGACACCCTGCAATCTTATTCCTCATATAAGGAAGATATCGAATTCGAAAAATACCTGGACTTTAAAATCGATAATCCCCTCTCATTTATCCTGAGATAAGACGCTTTGAAAGAATTTGGGCGGGTGCGGAAGGGGGAAGCGGACAGGCAGGAATGCCGCTAAGTTAAGGCTACATGGTTGAATATTTTATCCTTTCCAAATCATCAAGTGATTTGAAAAATGAAGTCCGATAAAATTGACAAGAGTTTATCCGAAAAGGTATTGCGCAGGGCGCAAATTGGTAGCCTGTTCCTTCAAATGCCACGTTGGAACAGGCGGCGCCTCTATTGCAAGTCTAAACAATGCAATTCCCATTCTTCCTTTTCATCGTTGTCCTTAAGAAAATAGAATTTGTTTCCAAAGAACGTCCAGGAACCGGGTTGCGCTTCAGGTAGAAATACATTTTTTAAAAGGTTTCCTTTCGTATCCAGGATGATGTATTCCTCCCGGTCTTCTTCTATTCGATATGTCTTGATATAAAGCTTATCTCCGACGAGCAGGAAATCCTGCATCGCCGAGAAATATTCCGGGAAATCAAAGGTGAAGGTTTTTTCTATCCGTTTTTTATGGTCGGATGAGAACGGTTTAAGAAAATCTTCCAGTCTTTTTTTCTTTACGCTTTCGGGGATTTTGATTTTTGGGAAATCCTTTTCGATCACGCGGACGGACTGGCCGTTAAAATCAAAAACCTCTATAAATAAGCCTTTGCTCCCGTTGATCAGGAAGATATTGTTCGTATTACACTGAAAAGATACAGCGGTCTCCATGAATCGTACCACACTTTTGCCCCCGGAATATTCCTTCTTTTTTGTGTGGGAGTATAAGGATTTGATTGTCTTCAAGTCCTGATCGACAATGTTTATCTCAATCACAATCTGACCTTCTATATCAAAGTGCGAGGTATGGATGACATAGTGATTTCCCAATGGATAGATATTAGTCAACATTGAAGGAAATACCCTCTTTTCCATCATTAGGACGCAATCTTTTTTGAAACGGGCGAATTTCATAAAGGAAAAAAGCACAATTTCATCCTGGAGGATTTTTGCATTGGGGGTTCTTTCGAATTCAGCGGGCCCGTCCCCTTTTCCCCCGATTTTTTGTTTCAATTTAAAATCCTTCAGCGAATAGACGAATAGACTGTTTTGATCCGGGATGTACAATAAATCGCCATCGATTGTAAATCGAAGGGGTTTTTGGACATCCGGCAGCGAACCGAGCTTAACCGCGTATACAACACCGGTCAAGAGCAGCAGCATTATTATAATGTTTTTTTTCATTGGGTCTCCATTGCCTGTTAGGTTATCATTGTCCCCACAGTCCCGTGTAGGGGTCATATTTACAAAACGGATTCGGTGCATATAAGCTGTTATTGATTCTCAGCGGAATTTCCCTGCAATCGAAACAGGCATATTTCATCTCGCAATCCTTGCATTTTTCAACCTTATCTTTGGTGATAAGCCAGTATTGTTTTGCCTTTCCCATGATTGCGGAGATATCGTCGGCGAATATATCTCCAATGACAATAGTACTGTAAATGCAGGGCCTGACTTTGCCATCCCCTGTGACTGCTATTTTCCTGCCCCAACAGCTATTGTATATCTTATTCAGGGCATATTGGTTTTCCTCGATTTCATCAAAATTGCCATCGACTTTCAATAATGCCGAGCATCCTGAAAAATCCTTTTCAAGGTAATGAACGGTTAATCCCGGGATATTGTGACCTTGCCCGGGGGGGCCATAATAAATTATTCGTTTAATGTTGAAGTCTGAAAATTTCTGCCTGATGATCTCTAGATCGACGCCATCGTCTATTTCCAATTGGAGAATGGGAGACCTGTTCAATTTTTCGTGGAGTTCCATCGCCGCTTTATCATTGGACATAACCGGGTTCCAGCGGTTCTTATCCACATCGATCACGATCCCTTCCTCCACCGCTGAGTCCATAAAATCTTTTATCTCTTCGTAATGACCGCTGTTGAATCGATCGATGATCTTGTTTTCAACCTGGTAAATGTCTTTTTTCAGAAAGTCGATTATTGCACAGTTTGCAGGTCCCCTAACCGTTTCTATAAATTGATGGAATTTCTTCTTCTTTATTGGATAAACGCCGCTGTGTTTACCGAGGTCTTCATTCAAGCGGACATAATTTTTCAAGCGCTTCAGAATATGCTTTTTTTGCCATTTGCAGAAATCTTTGTCGATCTTAAATCTTCCATCTTCGGCAAAACTGACATAGCAGGGATTACAGAGGAATCTCACCTTGCAATCCATACAATTGTTTTCAATGACGGATGAATAGTCCGATGCCATTTCTTGAATTTTGTCAAAGTAAAAACCATTGGAGATATCGCCAATGGGAAACCAATGGTTGATCTTTTCGCAAACATGAAATTTTCCATGGATGTCCAGGAACAATCGACTCGAAAAGACGCAGGCCCCGGCCAGGTTTGAATATTCCTTGATGAATAATTCTTTAATGTTTACAGGATTAAACTCCTTTTCAATGGGCGTTTCTAGTTCTCTATTTGCTTCTAGCTTTTCCCCTATATTCCTAAATATTCGTTTTAAGTCCGTCTTGAGCCGCGGGTGTTCCACCGGGTATCTTTCGTAATAATCGCTTTTTCTTGCGTCTACGGCGTTGAAGCGAAGATTGTTCGTGTTTACTTCCTTGTTATCCCGGAAAAAATAATACGTATCCGTAACCGGCAAATCATTTGAATATACCACCGAAAAATTGACTTTTTCCTTAAAATAAAGGGGATTTGTTTTCTTTATCCTGTTAACGGCTGACCAAACCTTATCAAAACTTCCCTTACCTTTTGAATCTACTCTTTTGGAATCATGGATTTCAGCCGGTCCATCGAGGCTTATGGTGATGGAAAATTTGTGGAGAATAAAAAAATCAATAATCTCTTGATTGAGTAGGGTCCCATTGGTGGTGATTGAAAATCTTAAATTCCAGTCTCTGAATTTTTCTCTTGCGCGGCAAACGATTTGCTTGACCAGTTCAAACATCAGCAGTGGTTCTCCCCCGTAAATCGAAATGGCGAGATCCTTGTTATAACGGTCTTTGATAAACGAGTAGAGATAATCGATCCCTTTCAGCGCTGTCTCGGGGGGCATGGCCGACTCGTTTCTCCCCCGGTCGAAAAAGTATCCCCCGTTATGGGGACAGTATTTACATCTCAAATTGCAATCCTGTGTCAATTCGAAGATTATTTGCCCAATCTGTCGGAGATTGTTTTCTATTGCAGGAGAATCAAGTTTTATTATTTCCGGTTTTACCTGTTTCCCTTTCGCATGTTCATGGAAAATATCTGTCAGCCGGTTATCTAAAATCAAATTATAATCGCTTAGATATGTATAACGGTTATTAAGCCTTAGAACCCGCATTTTTTGATGCATCAATCACTCAAACTGATCCTCTAAGGTTAAAGCCAAATCGATCACGATCTTACATCAAATGCAAATCAAAATATTAACAAACAAACTTCCCCATTACAGTAGGCGCTGTCTTCTAAAGGTAGGCAAGGGTTGCAACGCGCAGCACACCCCATCATACATTCGTCAATAGGATATAGGGGTGTCCCCTTACCTGCCTTTACTTTTTCCATACTGTCTTTACCTTTTTTCGTCAGTTTTTTCAACATTTTATCCTCCTAGTAATTTTCTTACCAGAACCTGAAAAAAAAGTCAAGTTTATTTTTATTTTTTTTCATTCTATTTTGATTTTTCAAACGGCAGGGATGAAATAATATTTCCGCAAAAATTTTTTATTAGACGATTGGTGAACCTTCAAATAATTGGTTTCTTCTTCCAGCCTCTTTTTTATATTGTTTACTACCGATGAACATCCCTTCAATTCAGCGAAATCCTGCTTGATCTCTACCTTGAGCCGCTATTCACTCTACACTCTACACTCTACATCGATTTTCGAGTCTGTGGTCAGGTATATCACTGTTGCCCCATGACTAGCCCAATGCAGCATTATGTCGTTTATCTCAATAAGAAACTACCGTCATTTACCTGGGAGTAGACACCTTGCAATCTTATTCCTCATATAAGGAAGATATCGAATTCGAAAAATACCTGGACTTTAAAATCGATAATCCCCTATCATTTATCCTGAGATAAAAAATTTCCGATTGCATCGGGTCATTGGCAATTTTCAACCTGGACATGCCCTGTCCTGTCGTGCATCGGCTTGATAATGTTGAAAAACTCATTGAAGAAATAATCCCTGATTTCCGGATACCGCTTCATGTATGTGAAAAAAACATTATACGCCATATCCATGTTTTCATTGAGCGTATAATCCTGCTCTTGATGTCTCATTTCACGGGCCCCGGGATTTTCCCTGATCGTTCCGAAAGCATTATTACAAGAGTAGTGAATAAACGTCAAATCAAAACTTTTTCCCACCAGATCGGAGCGCAGGTTCGTTATCTTTCGTACTTTTCCACGGTCCACCGGGGATTCTTCGACAGCTTTTATCACTTCGACGGGAAGTATCTCTGTTTTGTCATAATACGTCATCGGAACCGGCTCCATTGCAGTGAGTTTCCACCAGTGGGCTTCCGCATTGAAAAGCACTATCTCAAACCAACGGAGATCATCATGCCGCGCTTTGTCGGTTTCTTCGGCTTCCTTCCGTTTATTTTCGAATATCTCCTGTCGCAAAGTTTTCTTTTTTTCCTTGTATAATCTTATAAATTTCGCCGGTTCATCGGTTTTTAAACTCTCCAGTTTTTTCCATATAATATCCTCAATTTCAGGAATAGACAGGATTTCGATCAACTCATTAATATTAACGGTAGGTCTATCGATCATCTTTTTTCACGGCTCCTATTTCATTTGCTTGAATCGCTCTCTTTATTCAGGGTTAATAGCGCTTGCTTGATCAAGTCGGCCTTTCTCATTTTATATTCGCTGAAATGCCCCAGTACTTCGTACATGGCATTGGGCACATTAGTAATATGAAAAAGTAGGTCCTTGATTTCCTCGTCGAATTTTCCAAAATCATAAAGCTCCGGCTGTCGATCCTGGTGAGAGATGAACATTTCCCCTTTGCCGGTAAAAACAAAGTTCAAATTGACGTTGTGCGTATCGATCAGGAATTTCAAGTATTTTGAAGTGGCCAATTTCCGGCCTCTTTCAAATTCGGAAATATAGCTTCGGGATATGCCGGTCTCTTTATAGACCCGGTCCAAAGTATAACCCAGGGCATCCCTGATGCTTTTCAACCGCCTGCCTATGTCCTGATATTTTTCACCTGGAGTATTTTGCTTATCCATTTTTGCTCATCACATTCTTTAAGCCCATACTATACAGCAAATCCAACAAAAATTCAAGATAAGGCAAAAATAACCATGGCTCGTCTTATCCAAAAAAAATTGGAGGGGAAAATTTTTTTGTTGACATTTTCGCCATATTATACTATCATAGTCCTCTTAGGTGTAAAAATGATTGCTAAAACACAAAAGAGAGAAATTAAATCAGACAAATTTCTTAATGGACTGCCGATTATGGCAATTATTGCAAATATTTCCCGGAATACCCCAATTAATCCTTCCCCTTGTGCTGTCGATTACAATTATGGTGGATTTTCCTGTAAATATCAAGAGGCTGCCGCGTACGTTTTTCAAGTAAGCAGGGATACATAAGAGCAGACATTTTTATTGAAATAACTAATGAGAATACGAAAAGGATTAGCGCCGATCGCAAAGGGACATGGGAAAATGGAAAAAAGACACGGGCGAATGGCAAAGAAGCACGGGGAAATGGCGAAAGGACACGGGTGAATGGCATAAGGGCACGGGCAAATCGCAAAAGGACACGGGCGAATGGCATATGGGCACGGGCAAATCGCAAAAGGACACGGGTGAATGGCAAAGGAGCGCGGGGAAATGGCGAAAGGACACGGGGAAATGGCAAAGGGGCACGGGGCAATCGCATAACGGCACGAGTGAATCGCAAAGTAGCACGCCTCGATGTGCAATTGGCTATTTTAGATATTAATTTAGCGTGTAGCGAAGTGAAACCGGCCATCCTGGGATTGCACTCAGCACGCTTGGGCCAGAAACCAGCACGGATGGAAGTCAAGACAGCACGCATGGGGTTCATCCCAGCCCGCTATTTTAGCAAATCAATTGCGACTGATCATGATATCCGCTTATTTACCAAAGTACAACAGGTACTTTTTAGCAACTATATAAACAATGAAAGATAAAGGAGGTCTTAAATGTCATACATCAACAAAATGATGGAAGATTACAGTGTGGCGTCGTTAATCGCCATTGAAAATTCCCAGGTTTCCGATGAAATTAAGGTCGCTATCGCCGGAATTGGATACGACGTTATCAGCATCCAGGTGGGCCTGGATCTACACAGCGTTTTTGCCAGGACGATACAGGATCATATCGCCGCAAGACTAAATCAGTACGCGGCAACAAAACGCGCCAGGATAGCATTTACTATGGCTTTCGATGTTTACCAGGGCCTGGTTAACCTGTTTCGAGTCACCCTTGAAAATGAGAAGGATATCATGCAGGAATTGGACTTGTATGGAGACCGCAATCATACCACTTCCGGCTTCATTGTCCAGAGCACCTAATTCTATAATACCCTATTGCTAAAAGATAAAATCTACAATCGCATTGCCAAATTCCAGATTACCAAAGAAATGTTACAGGCAGACCTGAACCTGGTCCAAGATTTCGAAGTCGCAAACAGGGAAAAAATCGATGCCAGGGGCGTATATCAACGCGCCACCGCGGCTCGTAATGAAGCATATCACCCTTTAAAACACTGGATGAAAGAATTTGAAAAATCCTGCCGGATAGTATTAAAAGATAAACCCCAACTGTGCGAACGGCTGGGATTTAGAGAACTTTCCGACATTGTCAGTCATAAAAAATCTTCCACTACTCCCACTGACGGCCAGACGACACCCCCACCTACCACGACCCCTGCAACCCAGGTTCAAAGCAACCAGGAAAGCGTAACCGCGAATAATCACGAATCGTAATGGAACATCCTGCCCACGAATTACACGAATTACCACGAATAAAGGTGGGCCACGGACGAACACGGACGGTTCACGGACGATCAGCCGCGAAGAACGCGAAGATACGCGAAGTAGGGGTAATTCATCATTCATCGATCCACCCTCGTTTCCACGACAAATTATTACAGGCACAATCAATTCGTCCAAATAAAGTTATACCTCAGGAAAAAAGCCCCGAACCGGAGCAAGGAATGTATCACACTCCATCCCTTGCTCCGCAAGGGGTTTTGCCAACAATAAACCATTGTGATATAAATGGCTGCTTCGGTACAGGGGATATATTTAACCGGATACCCCCTGTACCCCAGCGGCTTTATTCATTATTACTTCCAGTAGAGCTCCAAGAGGTCGCTATGATAAAAAATGTCCGACTTATTTTCGA
>JAPKZK010000044.1 GCA_026393835.1 Candidatus Aminicenantota bacterium
TATTGACAGGAATAAGGAGGTCAATATGCCCCAGGCCAGCACATTATCTGTTCGAACTGACAAAGACTTAAAGGAAAAAGTTGGGAAAATACTTCATAAATTAGGTCTTAATCATTCCGCGGCTATCAACATGTACTATCGTCTTATCCTGGCCCGCAATAAAATACCTTTCGCCCTGAAGCCTCCTAATAAAGTCACCCTCAAAGCGCTTCAAGACATTGAGAAAGGTAAAAATGTCAAGCGCTTTGAAACACCGGAAGAACTGTTTAACGACCTGGGCATTTAATGCTGTCAATCGTACGCTCAAATCAATTTAAGAGAGATGTAAAGCGATTAAGCCGTTCCGGTTCCGGGGATATGTCAAAGTTAAAAGAAGTCCTTACAGAGCTTGTCAATGAAGAGAAACTCGATATACACTATAGAAATCATCCCCTGACAAAAAATTGGAAGGGATGCATGGAATGCCATATTAGCCCGGATTGGCTTTTGATCTACCGAATAAATAAAGAAACAAAGGAACTCGAATTGGTAAGGACGGGTTCTCATTCCGAATTATTTTAAGGGCGAAAAAAAAGGACAGGTAAATTGTGGGCCCCTAAGACTATGAAAATGTTGCCACCAAGAGACGGCGCGCCAAGACACCAAGAATTTTTTTATAATAAACCTCTTGGTGAACCTTTATGCCTTCGTGCCTTTGTGGCTATTTTTGTGGCAGCACAATTGACAAATGGAATCCCCTGGGGTATTATAGATTCATGATGAACGAAACTCGCGACTTAAAAAAAATCCCCTATGGGATTTCCGATTTCAATGATTTCAGGGTAAAAAACCTTTATTACGTCGATAAAACCCGCTTTATCCGCGATATCGAAGAAAAAGGAAGTTACTTGTTTCTCATCCGTCCGCGGCGCTTCGGGAAATCACTCCTCCTGGCAATCCTTGAAGCCTATTACGACATCGCATTTAAAGACCGTTTCGATTTCCTTTTCAGTGGAACCGATATCCATCAGAATCCCACGAAAGAAAAAAACAGTTATATGGTTTTAAAACTGAATTTTTCATCAGTCAGTCCCGATATTTCACGGGTAGAGGAAGCATTTCTCCATTATATAAAAAAATCCGCTGTGCGCTTCTTAACGAAGTATGCGAAACTCCTGGATATCGATATAAAAACCGCAAGAGAAGAATTTGCCTCCCTAAAAAGCCCATCGGATGCAATGATTACCCTACTGGATTACTGCAAAGAAAAGGAACAAAAATTATATGTTATCATCGATGAGTATGATAATTTCGCCAACACCATCCTGTCCGAATCCGGTGAACAGGCATTCGTGGATATCACCCACGGCAGCGGTTTTCTCCGCGCCTTTTTTAATGTAGTCAAAGCCGGGACAACCGATATGGATGCGCCCATTTCCCGTTTATTTATGAGCGGCGTGTCTCCCGTCACCATGGACGATGTTACCTCCGGGTTTAATATTGCCACCAACATCACCATGGACCCGGATATTAACGAGATCATGGGTTTTACGCGATCCGAAGTTGAAACCATAATCGAATACTACCGGCAAACAGGTAAAATTCGTCATTCTACCCCCGAACTGATGGAGATTATGAGTCATTGGTATAACCATTACCGCTTCTCGATCGATTCCGATACCGATCTGTATAACACGGTTCATGTCCTGTATTTCCTCCAGCAGTATCTATTAAGGTCGAAAATTCCCAATGAACTGATCGATCGAAATGCCCGGATCGATTATAAAAAATTGCGCCATTTGATTATCATCGATAAAAAGGGGACTCCCATCGTCAATGGGAACTTCTCCAGGCTCCAACAGATCATCGCGGCAGGTTCCATCCATTCCACCATTGAAACCGGTTTCCCAATCGAAGAAGTAGTCAAACCCAAAAACTTTATTTCCCTGTTGTATTACTTCGGGCTGTTAACCTTCCGGGGCATGGATGATGAAAATACCCCGGTGCTCGCCATTCCCAATCAAATGGTCAAGCGCTTATTCTACGATTATATCAACGATACCTATGAGGAAACCGGCCTCTTGCACCTGGATACCGAAAAATACTCCGAATTGATTAAAGGAATGGCCTACAGGGGAAACTGGCAGGCGCTGGTGGAATATATCGCCGAACGTATGGAAGCCTCTTTGAGTTTAAGGGATTTAATGACCGGTGAAAAAGCCCACCAGGTATTCTGGAATGTTTACCTTGGCCTGGGCGCGTTATATAATGTATACCCGGAAACCGAATTGAACCAGGGTTTCGCAGACCTGGCGCTGGCGCCGCTGCTGTTTCAATACCCGGCCATCAAGTTTTCCTACCTGGTGGAATTAAAATACATCAAACCATCTGAAAACGAATCGGCCGACCCCCGGAAAATCCAGCAACTGAAAGAAGAGGCAGAAACCCAATTAAACCGATACAGCCTGGATGAAAAATTTCAAAAAGCCATCGGTGGAACCACGTTGAAGAAGTTGGTTTTGATTTTTTGTGGGAACCGGATGGTATACCATGATGAGGTTCCTTCCTAATTAAGGCCCCCTTCGGGCAAATTCTAAACGCTGTCCCTTTTTCCTCCAACCGGGAAACCTGGGGGCGCACATACGCATGAAAAATCTCTCTTGCGTATCTCATATTTCCCGGAAATATCAATAAATACCGGTGCGAAGTCAAATGCACGGGATTTTAGACAAAAGCGCCGGGAATTAGAGGAAAGCGCGGGATGTTTTATCAGGTCCGCGTGCTCTTTTGCGATTAGCGCGTGCTCTTTTGCGATCGGTGCGTGCTACCTTGCCATTCATCAGTGTCATTTTGCGATTCACAAGTGCTTTCTAGCGATTCGTCCGTGTTTTTTTGCGATCCACCCGTGTCCTTTTGCGATTTGCCCGTGCCCTTTAGCCATTCCCCCGTGTCCTTTTGCGATTTATCCGTGCCCTTTAGCTATTCGCCCGCGTTCCTTTGCGAGCCACCCGTGTCCTTTTGCGATTCACCCGCGCCCTTTAGCCATTTACGCTAGCCCTTTTGCGATTCGCACTAGCCCCCTAGCTATTTGTGCGAGCCGTTTACATGTTTACGCGGGCCGTTTGCACGTCCGAGTGTGCTGTTTTGGCAAACGCTCCTGCTCCGGCGCCTAACATAAACGCTCTTCTGGGAAAAGTTCTTGCCGTTGAGAGAAAAGGGACATACAAGAAATCTACTCTATCCTCTTTTAATTTGTTTTTGCCACGAAAATGGCTTGACAACCACTCCGTTTTCGGCGAAAATGGAGGACATGATAGAAAGAAATCTGAAAAACGAATTAAAAGAAACCATTGATAGCAATCACTCCTTTTTTCTATTCGGACCGAGACAAACAGGCAAGACCACCCTTCTGAATGCCATTTTAGAAATCTATCCGAACGTTATAAACTATTCATTCCTGGATGTTGCGCTCCGGCAGCGAATAGAAAAACATCCCGAAGCCTTCAGGCAGGAAATCGAAATGGCCAAACCGGGAATCATTATCATCGATGAAGTGCAGAAGGTTCCCAAAATATTGGACGAAGTTCAATATCTAATCGATAAATACAAATGGGTTTTCTGCATTACCGGCTCATCGGCAAGGATGTTGAAACGGTCGGGCGTGAACCTGCTGGCAGGAAGGGCGATTACCTTTCGCCTTGATCCGTTGG
Source organism: Candidatus Aminicenantota bacterium (assembly GCA_026393835.1). GTDB lineage: Bacteria > Acidobacteriota > Aminicenantia > UBA2199 > UBA2199 > JAKAGC01. The sequence goes on from JAPKZK010000044.1 coordinate 3,690, forward strand.
ATTTGACAGAGCGGATGTTATTCACGCAGCATTTTACCCAAACGAACACCCTGAAAAAAATATTAACTTATGGGGACCTCCCAGAAATTTCACTGCTCCTTGAAAACAACAAGGTCAAGCTGGTGGAGAACCTTCTGCGGTCCTATGTAGAAACCTTTCTTGAAGAGGAGATCAGGCAGGAAACATTGATCCGGAATATCGGGGGCTTTAGTAATTTCATGAAAATGGCCGCTGAAATGTCGGGGAAGATATTGAATTTTAGGGAGTTATCCCAGGATATCGGTATTGCCCACACGACGGTATCATCATTTTATAATGTATTACACGACTGCCTGGTAATCGAAGAAATACAATCCTTAGTCCCCCTTTCGAGCCGGAGGAGATTGGCCAAATCCTCGAAGTATTTATTTTTCGATATCGGTGTACGGAATGCGGCCGGTGAAATGCTCACCATGGAAGGGGTCGACAATGAAGAATGGGGCTATCGCTTTGAACATTGGATCGGGCTGCAGCTTATCCGGTATCTGCGGAGTCGTAACCTTAATGGGAAATTATACTATTGGCGCGATCATAACGGCCCGGAGGTAGATTGGGTAGTCGAATGGAATAACCGGTGGATTCCCATCGAGGTCAAATTTAACAATAATCCCCAGCGCAAGCATATCAAACATTTAGAGACCTTTTTGAGCGAGTACAATAAAAAATCCTCCATTGGGTATCTCATTTTTCCCGGTGAACGGCCCATGAAATTGGCGGAAAATATTGTTGCCCTGCCCTGGTTCCAATTGTATGATATATTTAAACTTCCAAATCCGGGCGATTAAGGTCCTCATTGCACATTTCCTTTAAAAGAGGTATAATGATTTCTAATGCTGTGCTTAATAAAAGGGGACATGCGCGATGACCGATGAGTATAAGGGAATGCGAACCGTGACCTGGCTTCACCTGTCGGATTTGCACCTGTGCAATCCCAAAACCGGCTGGGAATCCGGGAAAATTTTAAAGAAATTACAGGAAGATTTCAAGAAACTCCACGATGAAGAAGGCTTAACCCCGGATATGATCTTTTTTACCGGCGATATCGTCTATGGTGACCTGGGAAAAGAGAAGGGCAAACAAATCGTGGAGCAATACGAAGACGCCGCTAAATTTTTCGATAATATCCGCGCTTCTTTTTCGCCGGAGATTCCCAAAGAGCGTGTTTTCATCGTCCCCGGCAACCACGATGTCAATCGCGGTAAAACAAATCGCTTTCATCACCAGGGTTTCGATAGCCAGATGACCGGTGATTACCATAATATCGAAAAGAAGCTGAACGATTTAATCAGCGATACCGACAAAGACGATTGGAAGGGTTTTATCAGGAGTTTGAAAGAGTACCGCCAATTCCTTGAGTTAAACGGTTACGATCATCCATTAAAAAAAGACCGGGACCGGTTGATTTACGCCGTTGAAACCGAAATCAACCATGTGAAAGTGGGAATCGCCGGTTTCAATTCCGCCTGGTCGTCGTGGCAGGATAATGAAAAAGGAAAACTCTGGATGGCCGGCCATTGGCAGATTCAGAATTTAAGCAGCCGATTGGATTCCGCTCAATTGAAAATTGCGTTAATGCATCATCCCTTCAATTGGTTTAACCCGGCGGAAGATCCAAATTTGCTGCATGAAATGGGAAACAATTTCGATTTTTTCCTGCACGGCCATGAGCACCTGGGCTGGGTAGAGGAAATAGCCGGGGGCTATAAACGGATTTCAGCCGGGGCCTGTTATGGCGACAGCGAAAAGGAAATGGGCTACAATGTGACACGGTTGAAAATCGACAAGGATGGAAATTTTACCGGCAAAGTCTGGCTGCGGAAATACGACCGTTTGGGAGAAGGATGGACGAAGCGCCCGGTTCATGAAAAAGCGGAAGACGGGATGTGGTTTATTAAAAAAGGTTTGGAATTTGCTGGACCGATGGAAGAGGAAGTGGTGGATGAGGCGCTTGAAGTGACCGCGGCCCCGGCGATCGAATTTCAAACTGATACCCCGGAATCCAGGGGTGTTTTCGGTAGAGATAAGGAAATCGCTAAAATTGCCAAAATAGTGAATGACGTTCCCATTACATTTATATATGGAATGACGGGCATCGGGAAAACATCGTTGATCAATGAAGTGCGCAGGCATCCCCTGCTTAAGGAGCGCAAATATTACCGGTATCCCATTTCCCAGGGCATGGGCCTGGAACAACTTTTCGCATTAATGTCGCCGGCCCTGGGCAACCGGGATGATTTTCCCAAAGGTAATTTTTTATTGTTTGGGAAATATGATTTTTCTTCTTTGAAAAAGTATGCGCAATACACCTCTCCATCGATTATCCACCTGGAGCATGCACAACGGCTCATAAACGGTGGGAAATTCATGGACATGGGGGTGGAGGAATTTTTCAAAGCGCTTGCCAATTACGATCAATTCAAAATAATTATCGAGAGCAGGGAAGAAACGGGACATATTCTTCCGCAAAAAATTTACAAGTATTGGGATGTTCATGGCATCGACGGGGAAAAAGCATGGCAACTTACTTTCGCAGGCCCTTCAAGGACCGTCCGCAGGTAAGTTGGAGTCTTAATGACCCGGATAAAGAGTTCATATATAAATGGTTGGGGGGAAATGATGCTAAGGAACGAGCACATCCGCTGGCCATGACGCTGCTGGCGTCGTTGGCGGACGGCAGGCGTAAAACCCCGGCGCAGATATTGAAAAACTTTGAAGAACGGAACGTGATGATTAAAGACCTGGATAGCCAGCTTTTTACCGATTTATATGAGCAAGTGCTGTCACCGTCGCAGCAGCATCTGTTGAGATTGTTTTCCCTGTACCGGGAAGGGATTCCCGATCTTCATATGAGCCGGTTAAACGAGGCGGTGGGCGATGAAAATGCGTTTCAAAGGTTGAATCAGCGCTGCCTGCTGACCGCCAATGACAGGGGGAATTGGTATAATCTACATTCCCTCATTGCAGAAATGACGCAAAAGCGTATTGAAGTTAAATCTCAAGAATATTGGAGAGATAACGATATTATCGCCGATGCCTGGCGCGCCCAATTAAAAATAAGCAGTCATATCAGCCCGCCCAATATCCAGGCCGCCGGGCATGTTCTCTATCATTTAACGGAAGCGGAGAATTATGAAGGCTATTATGAATTATACGATAAGCTACTGCGTAAAGACGTGATTCCTCACCTTGCGCAGGTTTCAAGAAGACTTTCGCAAGCTAAAAGACATAAAGAGGACCGCTGCGTATTGGATTTGCTGGTAAAGCTGGACCCCCATGAGCCCAAATACCATCGGTTCCTGGCCCAAACAATTGAGACGCTTAAAAGCAAAGGAGATGATGATGCGTTAAGACATTACCGGGAAGCATATGATTTAAAATCCACATTTCCTCAGCACCTGGCCGACCTGGGCCGATGCCTGCTGGCCCGGAATGAGCCGAAGATTTTCAATGAAATGGTTGAAAAGCTAACGCCTCAAGAGTACCGCGGCGTAATGGATAATCATAACCTGGCCATATATGCCACATGCCTTGAAAAAGTCGGTGATGGAGAAAAAGCTTCACGCTTGCGCCGGGAACAAATCGACGCCGGTTCAAATTTTCCGTCCTTTTACGCTGATGAGGCCAATGACTTACTCAGTCAGAAGCGGTATCAAGATGCGCTGGAGATCATTGGCAAAGCCGAAGCGCGAAAATGCGCCAACAATCATACCCTGGCCATTAAAACAAAAATACTGGAAGAAAGCGGTGAAGAGGACGAAGCCTCACGCTTGCGCCGGGAACAAATCGACGCCGGTTCAAGCAATCCGGCCTTTTACGCTGATGAGGCCAATTATTTAATTAACAAACACAGGTATAACGAAGCCCGCGCCATTATCGAAAAAGCCGAAAAGAGAGGCTGCACTGATGACTATACCGATAATATCAAAGCAAAACTCCCGCCCCCTTCCGACTGAGAAAAAGAAAAAAGGTACAGGCAAATTGTGGGCCCCCTTGGTGTACCTTTGTGCCTTCATACCTGCGTGCCTTTGTGGCTATTTTTGTGTCAGAACAATTGACAAATAGATTCCTCTGGAGTATTATCAATGCATGATGACTGAAACTCACGACTTAAAAAAAATCCCCTATGGGGTTTCCGATTTCAATGATTTCAGGGTAAAAAACCTTTATTACGTCGATAAAACAAGGTTTATCCGCGATATCGAAGAAAAAGGAAGTTATTTGTTTCTCATCCGTCCGCGGCGCTTCGGGAAATCACTCCTCCTGGCTATCCTTGAAGCCTATTACGACATCTTCTTTAAAGACCGTTTCGATTTCCTTTTCAGCGGAACCGATATCCACCGGAACCCCACGACGGAAAAAAACAGTTACATGGTTTTAAAACTGAATTTTTCAGCGGTCAGTCCCGATATTTCACGGGTAGAGGAAGCATTTCTCCATTATATTAAAAAATCCGCTTTGCGCTTTTTAACGAAATATGCGAGGCTCCTGAATATCAATATAAAAACTGCAAGAGAAGAATTTGCCTCCCTAAAAAGCCCCTCGGAGGCAATGATTACCCTACTGGATTACTGCAAAGAACAGGAACAAAAATTATATGTTATCATCGATGAGTACGATAATTTCGCCAATACCATCCTATCCGAGGCGGGTGAGCAAGCCTTTGAGGATATCACCCACGGCAGTGGCTTTCTCCGTGCTTTTTTTAATGTACTCAAGGCCGGCACTACCGATATCGATGCCCCCATATCCCGGTTGTTTATTACCGGTGTGTCTCCAATCACCATGGACGATGTCACCTCCGGCTTTAATATCGGGAGTAACATCTCGCTGCATTCCGATCTCAACGAAATCCTGGGGTTTACCCGGACCGAAGTGGAAACCATGATCGAATACTACCGGCAAACCGGGAAAATCCACCATTCCACCCCGGAACTGTTGGAAATGATGAGCCAATGGTATAACCATTACCGGTTTTCCCTCTACGCCCCCGCTGAAGTGTTTAACACCGTTCACGTCTTATACTTCCTGAAGGAATATATGATCGATTCTCAATTGCCGGGAAATTTTATCGACCATAACGTCGGGATCGATTATAAGAAACTACGCCATTTGATAATCATCGATAAAAAAGGCGCCCCCGCCGGTCAAACTAATGGCAATTTCTCCAAACTCCGGCAAATCATGGAAAGCGATTCCATTCATTCCGCCATCGTCGACAGTTTCCCTGTCTATAAACTGGTCAGCCCGGAGAATTTCGTTTCCCTGCTGTACTATTTCGGTCTCTTAACCATTACCGGCATCGATGAAGAAAAAAAAGCGATACTTAAAATTCCCAATGAATCCATCAAACGCTTGTATTACGATTATATCAAAGAAACCTACGAGGAAACCGGCGCCTTTACACTCAATTTGAGCCAATATGAAGCCATGATGAAAGAGATGGCCTTTAACGGTCAATGGGAACCGTTAATCGAATATCTTGTTCAACAGGTTGATAAATCGATGGGGATACGAGATTTAATCACCGGGGAAAGGGCGATCCAGGCTTTTTTGAATGTATACCTGGGGTTATCCGCTCTATACCTGGTCTATTCGGAAAAGGAACTGGAAAAAGGATATTCAGACCTGGTGTTGGAGCCGTTCCTGGCGCAATATCCCCAATTGAAGTATTCGTATCTTATAGAAATCAAATACATCAAACCCCAGGGAAAAAAGAAAACCCTTCCCCCGGGAAATATCAAAAAAGTGCGTGAAGAAGCAGAAGATCAATTGAAACGGTACAGCCTGGATGATAAATTTCAAAAAGCCATCGGGCAAACCACGCTGAAAAAAGTAATATTGATCTTCAGTGGAACGCGGTTGGTCTATCATGGGGAAATATAGTTCCTTCAAACGCCTCGTTGGAACTCGAGAGATATGAGAATTAATTGGAGTCGCTGCCGGCTGCATTGCGAATAAAATTGGAAAGCCGGACCCGTAGAAAATTGCTTAATGGAATCCGGTGTACTCTCTATTGGGTTGGGATACCCAGGAGCCATTTCCAGGCAGGAATTATCTTAATGCTTATCCCGTCGACAATATCCTCAGCCTCCTCATCGAATGTTAATATATACTTTTGCCGGGTTCCTGGATTCCTGGTATTCGGAATCCGAATACTTCCTCACTTCGAATACGGTTTTTGAGTCCAATAAATGCCGGTAATATTTATAAAGCAAATCTTTGGAAAAAGGGAAATTCCCTTTCGATTTATTATAGAAAGAGATCAATGAAAATTTGGCGGCAAACGTGGAATATATTTTGTTTTTTAAACTCTTAAGACGGGATAAGGGACACCTACATCAATCTGCCGTTATCAGACCGGTGAAGGGGGTTAATCTCGATGAACCCCATTGTTTGATCTCTTCATATAACCGTCGGCCCATAATAACCATGATGTCCCCGGCTTTTAACCGCAAAGCGGAAACGTTCGCCCCGGTCACATTGCCGATGGATTCCACTGCCTGAATCGCGTCATGCAGGTTCTGTAAATGATCCGCTAATGAAGCTACCGACCGGCCCCTGATATTCTCCAGGCAAATCTTTGCCCGCCGTATTTGGTTGGCGTCATGACCGGAAACATCCAGGGCCTCCAACTCTACCACCGTATCCATGATGCGGGACAACACGGCCTGGGAAACATCCACATTGAGAGATACTTCTTCCAGTTTGGTCTCGCCGTCGTGTATTTCTGTCTTGACTTCATAGTTTCCAGCTTGATCGGGCAACTTTAACCAGTAAGATATGTTTTCCGTGGCGCCGCCGGGAACTTTTATGTTCCATTGTATTTCATTCTCCTCCCCAGTATCTTCAAGCGCCGGGCTGTAATCATATCCCTCTACCCCGTAAGGCAGTATCTCTTTGACAAGGAGGTTTTTCTCCTCAGTACCTTCATTGGATAGGGATATTTCCACGGGTAACACGCGGGTTAAGGTGGAAATGGTATAGATATCACCGCTGAAAAGGTTCACTGCATTTACCAGTAATTGCGCAATCATTTCGCCGCCGGATTTGTATGCCAACGGCGCTGCCGGCGTCGCAATTACCAGGATATGTCCGCTGCCATACTTTCGATACGTTATCACCGACTGCTTCTCCTTCTGGGTCTGACCAACAATCACTACATCATCACTCTTCTTTTCCAGCAGTAAGCGGTTTTTTCCCATTAATTCCACCTGGCCGCCGCCGATCAATTCGTTGGGCAGTATTTCCACAACGGTTTGCGTTTTCTCTTTACCGGTCTGCGGGCTTACGTTTACTCCCAACCAGTCCACCATATCCGGGACATTAATGGGATTACTGACAATGAATATCAACCCTTCACCGCGCCAGACACGCTCTTTTAATTCATCCCTCCATTTCCGCCCCAATGTATTTCCCAATACGATGTTTATATTGGCATGCCCTTTATGGAACTGGAAATACGATTCCAATATCCCCTGCGCCACCTCATGCTGAATTTCCGCAGACTGAAGCAAATTGGTCAAAAACACTATGGATTCGGCGCTGCCTGGGATTTGCAGGTTCATGATTAACACCCGGGGCCGCACGGCAATGGTTTTTTCGGGTTTGATGGCCGCCGTCGCCATTAGTTCGGCTGAAACAATGACATTTTCCAGGTACTTTAAACGAATTTCATATTGTCCCTCCTCCAGGTTCAACGCTATTGCTTTCTTTATCGTGATTTCCTGTCCCAACGGGACAGTGAATAATAACTGTTCCGCTTTAACAGAATCTTGACTCTCTTTATTTACTACCTCGATAACCACAGTTTCATCTTCCAGGGCAACGTTGCCAATGTTTTTTAATGTCATGGTCAGTTCCACTTCCGCATCGGTCCCGGAGGGTATTTTGACGGGCAGCAATTGCAATGTGGCGGAAATGGTTTTGGTGGTTTCGATGAGAACATCGATCTCTTTATGCAGGGTCGCGCCTTCGGAAGCGACGTCCTGGGCCAGGGTGTATTCTCCGGCCGGCGTGACGCCGGTGTTGAAATGGTCGTTAAGGGCTTTACTGCCGAAAGCAGGCAATTCTTCAACGCGGGTGCGTTGGAAAATGGCTGTCCCGGTGCTGTCATGGGTAATGGAAAGATTAAGGGTCAGCGGCGCGATGCTGTTTTGATTGTTAATCAGCCTTGTGATAATGATGATGTCGCTGTTAGCGGGCCAGATGATGGGTTCCACTTCCAGGTTGTAAAAAAGCAGGGGAACTTCTTCACTGATGGTTAACCGGTTATTGTCCTCGGAGTATTCTTTAAGGGTATTGGTGGGGTCTATTTCAAACATGAAATCATGAGACCCGGCCTTGCCGCTTCCGCTCCAATTAAGAGTGATTTCCTGCGATGCACTTGCAGCCAGTGCGGGAATGGAAACGGTTTCAACGGGATTTCCATTATCGGTAAACGCCAGGGTTGTGGCGGTGGAGGTGGTTTTACCGCGGTTGGTTACGGCTATTTTATAGGTATAGTTTAAGCCTACGCTGATATTATCCGTTAAGGTCAATGTTAAATCCGGCAGGTTTGTGCCGTAAAGGAAACCGGCGGTTTTTGTAGAGGCGAGGCCGTCGCCGGTTAAT
>JAPKZK010000077.1 GCA_026393835.1 Candidatus Aminicenantota bacterium
AAAAAGGTTACTGCACAAGAATCTTCCTATCGAAACCATCGCCGAATGTACCGACCTCACTGAAAAAGAAGTAAGGTCTCTTATGCATTAGCCTGTTCGCGATATCCTACCTAATTTGCGCCCGGCGTAATGTCTTTTCGTAAAAGATATAGCTTGACCTGATACAGAAAAAAAGTGATTAAAAAAATGCCTCTTACAAGAACCGGAAAAAACTTGCGGGAGAGGCAAAAAATAACTCAGGCAGAAAAAAACTTGAAAAAAAATGGGTTCTAAAATATAATTGTATCGCCATGGATAAAATAAACAATGTACATGACAAGCTCTTTGGCAAAACCTTCGGCGACCCGGAGAATGTAAAAGATTTCTTAAAGAGCGCCTTGCCCGAACCAATCGGTAATGCCATCGACCTTTCAAAAATCGAAATCGATAACACCCATTATGTATCCAATGAATTCGCGGACTCTTTCTCCGATATCATTGTGAAAACCAAAATGAAAGCCGCTGAAAAAGAGGAAAGCGAGATCGATACCGATATCTATATCCTGTTTGAACATAAATCTTACCGGGATACGGCGGTCTTTATTCAATTGCTGCACTATATGTACCTGATGTGGCAAAAGGATATCGACGAAAAAAAACCGCTGCGGGTCATCATTCCCCTGGTATTTTACCATGGGGGTGATCAATGGACCGTGCCTCATTCTTTTATCGAACAATTTACCGTCGCTGAAGGGATTAAAAAATTCTTACTGGATTTCAGGTACGTATTGTTCGATACCGTCAACTGGAATTTTACGACTGAGAAGAATAAGGCATTGGGAGACAATGTCTTTCTATTGAGCGCATTGGCATTGATGAAATGCGCCTTTAGAGACGACTGGGATACAATCCGGGAAATATTTAAGTTCTGGCACGAGAAGGGTTTCATCGGGAACCTGGAAAAAATGATGATCTTTCTCGTGTATATCACAGAAACAAAAGATGTGAACCCGGATACTTTAAAGAAAATATTAGAAGAAGCCAAAATAGAAGGAGGAAATATCATGCCGACGTTAGCCCAAAGATGGAAAGATGAAGGTAAGAAGGAATGGATCGCAGTAGGAATGCAAAAAGGGATGAAAACGGGAATGAAAACCGGGATGAAAGCCGGGATGAAAACCGGGATGAAAGCCGGGATGAAAACCGGGATGAAAGCGGAAAGGCTTAAAACAGCAAAAAGGTTGCTGCACAATAATCTTCCTATCGAAACCATCGCCGAATGTACCGACCTCACTGAAAAAGAAGTAAAATCTCTTATGCATTAGCCTGTTCGCGACAATCTACTTAGCCCGGACGAGCCGGAAACAAAGGAGAAACACAAATCACTTACAAAAATAAATCCGAAGCACGAAATTCGAAATACGAAACAATATGCCGCCCCTCGCTTCCTTTTTCCTGTTCCCTACTGCGTGTCAGCCTCTACGCGACAGACATCGAAGGCAAAAATTAGCCATTGAAGGTTAAATTTAAGGATCGAAGGCTAAAATTAAGCATCGAAGGCTAAATTTAAGCAACGAAGGCTAAATTCAGACAAAAATCCGTAAAAATTAAGCATCGATGGTAAAAATCAGCCATCGAAGGTTAAAATTAGAGATCGGAGGCTAAATTTAAGCATCGAAGGTAAAAATTAGCCATCGAAGGTTAAAATATTAAAAAAAAAGGGGGAGTGCCGCGAACGCTATTGCATTCGCAGGTACTCCCCTGGGTGGAAATCGGTACGCTGAACGACCTATAGCTTATGCTTGTGGTTCCGTGTTCTAGCCGACCGTATTTACTAAGTTCTTTTTCTTTTGCAGGGTTGTTTGGCTGGGTTTACGGTCATAGAGTTTGCTCAACTCTTCGGCGATGGCGCTGGCGCCCGGGACATTAGCCCTGGCGGCATTTTTTACGTGGTGGTAAAACAACCGCGCGGCCATATAAGCCTCCGAAGCCGCCACTGCATGCGTATTGTTGAGCTTCTCGACCAACGGCACCATGTGATTCCTGAGAATTTGAAGTTTCTTGCTCAGCGTGACGTCTTTTTGAAATTCCACTTCATCGAGGAACTCCGGCTTAAATTGTGGATTTTTTACCAGGTATTCATAACATTTCTCCGAAAAATCCATGATCTTGGGGCCGATCCTGGCCAGCGTCACCCTATCTTCGACATTATAGGTCATGGCAAAACTGAGATTGCTTTCCACTTGCTTGATACCGGCGACCGAATTATTTAAAGCCTCGTCGGTCAACTCGGCTGAAATGATGTTTGTTTGTAACGCCATTAATTACCTCCGGTTCACAAAAGATTTATATTCCTCAACATATCAAATCTCCATATGTTAAGAAAAGATTCTATACCGGTTAAAAGTATTTGTCAAGATGCACATTTTTGCATTTTAATCAAGCTTCTGGGGCAAAATGAAGGAATCAAGATATAGCGGTACTTTCCGGCAATAATTTTTGTTTGCTATTGTAATTAAACTACCTTTTTAACGATATAAGCCATTTTTTAAAGGTTTATTTTCCATTTAATTTATGAAACAATGTATTTAAAGCAAGTTATGTTTCTTGAATATCTATTTTAGGCTTTATTTATAACATGTGTCGTTGCGAAAAAAAAATATTTTTTTAAAAAATTTATTTTATTCCCCCAAATTGGCTGATTTGCCCCCCTTTTGGTGTAAGATTCTCCCCCGCAATTTTGTTTCCAATGTCGAAAGAAGGGGACAGGTAAATTTTACTCCTTTTCCAGGAAGTTGGCCGGATAAAAAAGGCGAAGCGGGGTCGTGAAGCGCCGTGTTCCGCTGCACTGCCAGTGCATTGGAGTTGGCATAACAATACAAACAATGGTGCGGACACGTATCATACGCCCCAATATCGACGCTTTCAACGCAGCGGCAGGTTTTCCGCTGATGCGGGTCTTTCTTTAGCGCCAACCGGCCACCGCAAATCCTGCTTAACAATTCGTCATCGATACATTTCCCATGCTGAATGCCCATCCCCTGTAAATCTATCTCCTCCGCACAGGTCGCTACCTCCAAATCGTACTGCCCGGCAATCCCCCCCAATATCCCGGCCAACCGCTGCATGTCATCCGAACCCGGGGCTTTTATATTAAACCCCTTTAAATGACGCTCACACTTTTTGTACATGTCCAGGAAACTGATGATACACCGCCCCGTATAAGAATGAAGCCTGCCGGCAATATAGTCGAAATGGCGGCGGTGATAGTCATCGTCGATCCTGTCCGAAAGAAGTACCGGGTCGTACCGCCAGATAACTTTTTCCCTGCCGATCCGCCGCGATAACTCGATGAACGTGTCGATGACCTCCTCTTTTGCCGGTAAATTCCTTTCCAGGTCCGGACCGTACGGGGTAATGGTAAACAGGAAATAAAAATGATAAGGGCTTAACTGATCCAGTCGGTCCATCATGGGGCGGGGGTTCTTACTCCAGAAAACTATGCCGTCGATGTGCTCCGGGCTTAAATCGATTTTGCGGACCAGGAGGGGATTCACCGGGTTTCGTACCATCACGAAACCTTGTTCCAGGCGATTGAAAAACCAACGGCTGTAAAAAGCCGGGATATCGGTTCTGCGACTGGCGGATATGATCATATGGGATTTATCCTTGAATTCTCATTCATTTGAACCTCCTGTTTAAGTATATAATATGTTGGGGTCTTTTAAAAGGTTTTTCGAAAAAGATTGCCCTTATCTTGACAAAAGATGGGTTTCCATTTATAATTTTAAATCCTCTCTGTCCTTATTTCAAAGAAAAGACAAGAAAAGGGCAAGAAAAGGGCAAGCAATAAGTAAGCAATAAGCAAGCAAAAAGCAAGCAAAAAAGTAAGCAAAAAGGCAAGATAGCCACATCAGGATTTCAGGATTATCGCCCATTTTAAAAAATTTAAGATGCAGAATGCGAAGCAATGTGATGCAGGATAAGCAAAGGAGCTGGTCATGGGAATAACACCGGATTCGGCAATAAATACCGGGAATACAGGTGAATCCAGGCAAACAGAGGAAAAACTGGAATACCTGAATCGTGTGCTTCGGGCCCTTCGCAATATCAACCAACTGATCGTACAAGAAAAAGAGATCGAACCCCTGGTAAAAAGAGCATGCGGGCACCTTACCCGGGACCGCGTGTACCATCAAGCCCGGATTGCTTTAATGAATGAGGCGCGGCAAATTACCTTGAGCGTCGAGGAGGGTTTTCCCCAGCAGGCGTTTTCCCCGGTGGAAAATGATAAACTTGGACTATCGAAATTGACGCAATGCGCCCAAAAAGCATTGGAACAACGCGACGGCCTGGAAATCCATCGCCCGTCCAGGCAATGCCCCGACTGCCTGTGGTCTGACATCCTGGACGGTAATGGGGCCATGACGATTCGACTGGAACATGACCGGGAAATTTTCGGAATACTTACCGTTTCCCTGGATGCGAGTTTGACCGGCGATGTGGAGCAGCAAGACCTGTTTAAAAATATTGCCAACGATATCGGGTTTGCCCTCCATCATATCCGCCAGGAAAAAGAACGCCGGCGTGCGGAAATACTTCAAGATGCGGTATATCGCATTTCACAAACCGTTCACAGCGCGGAAAACATCGATGCCCTCTACCTTGCGGTGCATAAAATCATCCGGGATGTCATGCCGGCGGAAAATTTCTATATCGCATACTATGATGAAAAAAATGAACTTCTATCGTTCCCGTATTTTGTGGATGCGGTGGACGCCCCCCCTGCCCCGAGAAAAGCAGGGAAGGGATTGACCGAATATGTCCTGCGCAGCGGTAAATCCCTGTTGGCTTCCCTCGATGTCCAGGAAAAGCTGCGTAAGACCTGGGGCGTCCAACAAGTGGGGGCGCCTTCCCTTATCTGGCTTGGCGTCCCCCTCAAAGCCGAAGAAAAAACCATCGGCATTATTACTGTCCAGGATTATGATAATCCCCAGGCCTACGGCGAACGCGAATTGCAAATGCTGGAATATGTCTCTACCCAGGTGGCTAAAGTTATCGAACGGAAACGGTCTGAAGAAGCGTTACGAATTTCCGAAGACTTGAACCGCGGCATCGTGGCCAATACCCCCGTCGGCATCCTGTACCTGGATAAATACGGCGTCGTCGTATACGAAAACCCTGCCATGGCAAAAATGATGAAAGTGCCGGAAGGAATGGAATCAGCGGTTATCGGGAAGAATATCCTGGATATTCCCGGCCTGAAAGATGTGAAAATAGAATCCCTTTTACGTAAAGTCCGTACCGGCGAATCGATCCGCAACGTCGAAATCGAATACAAATCCGTGTATGGTGAAAATAACACCTTGAAAATTCACGCCGCGCCCCGATGGGGAGGAGAAGCAGCCGATGAGATCATCGGCGCCATTGTGATGTGTGAAGATATCACCGGATATAAACAACTGGAAGCCCAATTCCTGCAAGCCCAAAAAATGGAAGCCGTGGGCCGGTTGGCCGGCGGCATCGCCCATGATTTCAACAATCTTTTGACGGTCATATTCGGCCATGCCGAGTTGGCCATGATGCTGTCGCAGGAAACTTCTCCCATTCGCAAGCATCTCCGGGAAATCGTCACCACCGCCGACCGTACCACTGATTTGGTCGACCAACTGATGGCCTTCAGCCGGAAACAAGCGATTAAACCCAGGCTGGTTAACCTGAACCACCACCTGGACAAAATGGAACGCATGCTGCAGCGATTGATCGGCGAGGATGTCGAATTGACTTTTATCCGCAAACAGGGACTGGGATTGGTCAGGGTCGAACCCGCCCAACTGGACCAGGTCATTGTCAACCTGGCCGTAAATGCCCGCGACGCCATGCTAGAAGGGGGTAAACTGGTTATCGAGACCCGCAACGTGGAATTGGATGAAAACTTTGCCGCTGGACATGTGGACAGTGTACCGGGACCTTATGCGCAGTTGTCCGTGACGGATACGGGCATTGGCATCAGCCCGGAGGTGATGGGTCATATTTTCGACCCATTTTTCACTACCAAGCCCAAGGATAAAGGTACGGGCCTGGGGCTCTCCACTGTCTATGGGATCATAAAACAAAACAACGGTTTTATTACCTGTCACAGCGAACCGGGGGTGGAAACTGTTTTCACAATATACCTACCCAGGGTCGATGGATTGGAGGGGGTTTTGCCGGAAGCCAAAGGAATTGTGACCGACACTTACGGCAAAGAAACCGTCCTGGTGGTGGAAGATGAACAAACAGTGCGGGGTTTGGCCGTGCAAATGTTGAAAAAATTCGGGTATGATGTTCTTGAATCGGTTAACGGCAGCGAGGCGCTGGAACTTTGCCGGAAACGGGAGAAGCCCGTGGACCTGGTTTTGACCGATGTTGTCATGCCCAACATGAGCGGCCCTGAGTTTATCCAGCAATTGCGCTTGATGTGGACAAATGTGAAAGTACTCTATATGTCGGGATACACTGAGAACACCAGCATGAATCAATGCATCCAGGAGGCCGGGGCCGAGTATATCGGCAAACCTTTCAAGCCCCAGGCCATGATTGCCATGGTGCGCAGTGTGTTGGACAAAGCATGATAACAAGATAAATAGGGTGTACTGTGTGATGTGGGATGTGTGATGTGCGATGTGCGGACGACCTTGAGTTCTTAAAATAAAGCCTATCCGAAAAATTATGCGTGAAATTGGTAGGGAGCAGGCGAACAGGCTCAGCCTGTTCGCCCGCTCCCTACCGGCTTACTGTTAGTGGTTAATGGATAGCGGTTAGCGATTCATTATTCTTTTTTAATTTTTCGACGGCCAGGGTCTTTGAGGTGGGCATTTGCGGCGTTTTGTCGGGAATAGCATCGAAATTCGGGGCGGCCTGGCTCGGTGTGAGCTGGATTTCAAATTCATCCTCAAGTCCCAGGGTTTCCATGTTAAGCAGCCGTACAATCGCCCGGTCGGCGGACAACGCCGCCTGGGGCAGAGGCAGCATTACTTCGGAGATTGCCCCGGTTTGTACGATCTCTTCTCGCGAATAAGCCAGGGATGTCCCGTTGACGCCGAAAATAATCTCTACCCGGAATTTCCCATTGGCCGCGTTTAAAGGAACGATAATAGTTTCCGGCCCTACGGATATCCCTTCTTTAAGTACTTTGCCCACGGGGTTGGTAACCATCACGCTGCCCAGCGCATTGCGGCGGAATTCCATCCCGTTAAAGCGCTTACCGTCGGCCGTAAAGTGGATATTAATCCCTTTGAAACCTTCCACCGCCGGGGCTGTAAAAGTACCCGTATATATACCGTCCCCGGCGCTTTCGTCGCCGTTCAGACCGTCGTCACGCAAATCGAAGGAAGTCCGGTCTTCAAGAATACCTTTGATAAAAGTTTCACCGGGTAATCTTTCATCTTTGATTTGCGCCGTGGCCGTTACCCTATCCCCGGAGTGGGGGGCCAGCGTCATCACCTGTACTTCCAGCGCCAGGGGGCTCTTCGGTTGGCCGATTACCATCCGGACATATTTTTCGCCGCTTAAACCTTGAAGCGTAAGCAATTGCTTCCCGGGCGACAGTTGGTCCAGGTCGAACCGGGTGTTGTCGGAAGGAACGTTTACCCTTGACAGTTCCTCATCGCTGAAAGAGATAGGGGGCAGCGCTTTTTGTCCGGCGAAAGCTTTAGCGGATTTTTCGCCCAGCACCAGGGCAATGGCCTTGCTGGGAGTATCGATGGGAAAGGACAATTGGGCCGTCCCATTTTCGATAACGCCTTCCAGAACAAAGAACCTGGAATTTGCCGCGGGCCCGGGTTTCCCTACTTTTGGAAATGGGGTCGGGTCGACAGCGCCGGATTCGCTGGCCAGGGCAATTCCACTCATGATAAAAAGAGTAATACTTAGAATAGTTAATAATTTTTTCATATGCAGTTCTCCTTTTTTTATTGAAAATCGGTTCCCAGGCTGTCGCCGATTTTCCGGTAGTCGTTTCGCCTGTTATGGTGGTGATTGGCTGCAGTGCGGAACCATAAGTATCCGATCCCTTCCGCCGAATATTCCGCCACCATGCCGTCATCCTGGCCGGGGAGGCCGGCAATCCCGGAAAGGGTTGCCAGGCCGATGTCTTCCAGGCACCAATCGTTCCACAAGCCATTGCCGGAAATGGTATAGAAAGATTTTGGCAATGCGGGACGGCCGGTGGTGCCGTACAACCAGTAGGAATTGTAGTAAGCCATCGCCGAGGTCTGGCAATTATAGGTGGAATCGTAGTCCTGGTCCAGGAGACCCACCAACCATGAGGTCAGCCATGACCCGGATAAAGTACCGGCCAGGTCCGCGGCTTCGCTGCCTTTGTGGGGGCCGGCAATGGTGTTGACCCAGCGGGTGGCATTGATGATGGTGGGGTAACGGGAGTCCCAGGTGGGGTTGGAAAAAATCCAACGAATGACCACGCCGCCGAAAGAATGGGTGTTGATCACCAGGTCGTTAATGTTGTTCTGGGTGATAAAGGTGTACAACTGCCCTGCTACTGCGTCTGCCGCTACCCACATATAATTACGGCCGTCGTAATGGCATACGACATAAGGAACAGCCCAGTTGTTGGTGGATGCACGGAGCATGTCGGTGGTCCAATAGTTCCATGCTACTGTGGAATTGGCAAGGGTTTCATCGCCTTTGCCGTGAACAAACGCCGCCCCTGTGGCGGCGAATGCAACCGGTACAAGAAGAAGCAAAAGCATCATCATGACCAGTGTTCGAGTGAAAAAACTTTTCATTTTTATACCTCCATTTGGTTTTTTTATTGACGATATCAATAGCCAGTAGTTTTCAGTATATATTGAAAAAGAGTAAAATTCAAGTAAAAAGTCGAACTTTTCCTTTTTAAAGAATAAGAACCTTGGTTTTAAAAAAGAGCAGGTGGCGGTCATCCCGGCAGCAGGTCCACTTCGGACCGGGTATTCCTTAGAGAAGGCATGGATAAAAGTCAGTCGCAGGTTGTTCGCTATTTTAGTATCGGTACCGAGCGCCGCGTCATGGGGGTTGACATTCTATTCGATTTTCATTAGAATAGTAAGAATGCGAATAAAGATTCCTCATGTATTGAAAAGGACTCTGGTTTTTAATGATCTTGAGAGGATAAAAAAATGAAAAAAGAAGTGACAATCCTTATTGCCGAAGACGATATGGGACATGCGTCGTTGATTCGCAAGAATATCATACGCGCCGGTATATCCAATACCATACTCCATTTTAAAGACGGACAGGAACTCCTGGACTTTTTCTTTAAAAATGAAAATGCACCCCACCGCATCGGGGAAGTATCCTACCTCCTGTTGTTGGATATCCGCATGCCAAAAGTGGATGGCGTCGAAGTGCTGCGAACCATTAAAACCGACCCGGAATTAAAAAAAATCCCCACCATTATTCTCACCACCACCGATGACCCGCGGGAAGTGGAAAATTGCCACCAATTGGGATGCAGCAGCTATATCACCAAACCCGTGGATTATGAGAAATTTGTCGATGTGATAAAAAAATTGGGGCTTTTTCTTATGGTAGTGGAGGTGCCGGGTATTAACGGACATTCGAGAAATGAATGAACAACAAATAAATAATTTTGATTCCCCGCCCATCCTGGTGGTGGAAGATGATGAAGGATTACGCCACCTGATCCAGAATAAACTGGAAAGGAATAATTTTAAAGTGACCCAGGCGACTTCCGGGAAAAATGCCGTATCTCGCGCCATGAAAGATCCCAATCTCTTACTGTTACTGGATTTCAGACTCAGGGATATGACCGGCGGCGAAGTGATCGATTACCTGAAAACCATGGGCTATAATATTCCTTTCGTCATAATGACCGGCAACGGCGACGAGAAAATCGCCGTCGAAATGATGAAAATGGGCGCCAGGGACTACCTGGTAAAAGATAAAGGTTTCCTGGATGTCCTGCCCCAGGTGATGGACCAGGTGATCAACCGGTTACTGACCGAAAAAAAATTGGCCGGGATGGAAAAAAAACTCCGGGAAAGTGAGAACCGTTTCCGGATGCTGTTTAACAGCGGTACGGATGCTATTCTTGTCCATGAGATAGAAAACGACCAGCCGCGCAATTTCGTTGAGGCCAATGACATCTCCTGCCAACGGTTGGGGTATACCAGGGAAGAAATGTTCCGCATGACCCCGGATGACATCGAAGCCCCTGACGGCGACATCGATATCCATGCCACCCGGGGCACATTACTGTCCCAAAAACATGTGCTGTATGAAATCCTTCATGTCACCAAAGCCGGGAAAAAAATCCCCGTGGAAATCAACTCCCACCTGATCGACCTGGATGGAAAACCCGCGGTCCTCTCCATTTCCAGGGATATTACCGAGCGGAAACACCTGGAAGACCAACTGCGCCAGGCCCATAAAATGGAAGCCATCGGCAAACTGGCCGGCGGCGTCGCCCACGATTTCAACAATCTCCTCACCGCCATCATGGGGTACTCGGAACTCATGCTGGTAAAAATGGACGCGGATAACCCTTTCCGGGACGGCGTCAAAGAAATAAAAAAAGCCGGCGAACGGGCGGCTTCATTGACGCAGCAGCTCCTGGCCTTCAGCCGTAAACAAATGCTCAAACCCAAGTTGCTGGACCTGAATAATGTCGTGATAGGTATTGAAAAAATGCTGAAACGTATCATCGGGGAAAATATCACATTGATTTGCGAACCGGAACCCGATCTCTGGCAGGTCAGGGCAGACCCCGGCCAGGTGGAGCAAATTATCTTAAACCTCGCCGTTAATTCCGGCGACGCCATGCAAAAAAGCGGCGAACTGATTATCAAAACCGAAAATAAACTCATCGATGAACACTATTCCGCTCTTATACCGGATTCACGACCCGGTCCCTTTGTCTGCCTCACCATTACAGATACCGGCGACGGCATGGATAAAGAAACCCTACAACATATTTTCGAACCGTTTTTTACCACCAAAAAAGTGGGCACCGGTCTTGGATTATCCGTGGTTTACGGCATCATTAAGCAGCATAACGGCTGGGTCAATGTTTACAGCGAGACGGGAAAAGGGACTACCTTTAATATTTATTTTCCCTTAGCCGTCAGCAGCGCCGGTGAAAACGTGGAAGAAAGGTTATCGTTGATGGATCTCCAGGGCAACCGGGAGAAAATACTCTTTGTCGAAGATGAAGAAGGGGTGCGGAAAATAACCACCAAAGCGCTCCGCGATTATGGCTATGACGTGGTAGACGCGGTGACGGCCCGGGAGGCGCTGGAGATATTTGAAAAAAATGTGGAAAATTTCTCAATGGTATTCAGCGATATCGTCCTGGCGGATCAGACGGGAATCGAACTGGTAGAGTCTATCCAGGCCCTTAAACCCGGCGTAAAAGTCTTACTCACCAGCGGCTATGCAGATAAAAAATCCCGCTGGTCCGACGTTAATGAGAAAGGATTCCCTTTCTTGCAAAAACCCTATTCATTGGCCGATTTGCTGAAAAGCGTCAGGGAAGTATTGAGGGAAAATGTGACATGAAAACCGCGGCGATTTTAATATTATTTATTATTTCGTCTCTGATGGCGGCGGCGTTTCCCGAAAGTACTTTCGATGAATACGCAGTAAAAGCCGCTTTCCTGGAACTGGTTTCCAATTACATCGAATGGCCGCGGGGGCAAGAGCCGGATGAGAAATACAGGCCCTTTGTTATTACGGTTATCGGCGAAAACCCATTCGTCATTACCAGGAAAGTTAAAAATACCACCGGGGACTGGCTGACCACGCTTTATGAAATTCAAAAAATAAAAAATAGGAAAGTGGAAATCCGCTATATTTCAGAGATCGAAGATATCCCGGGCTGTCATATCCTGTTCGTCTCGCGCTCGATGAAAAAGAAACTTACGGAAATCGTCGACGCGGCCCGGCAGAAACCGATTCTAACTGTCGCCGATACGGAAGGGTTTGCCAAAAAGGGAATCCATATTAATCTTTATATCGAAAATTACAAAACCAGGTATGAAATCAATCGAACCGGCTTGAAGTCATCCCCTTTAATCGTCAACTATAGGTTGTTTGAATGGGGCAAACCGGTAAATACGGTTAAAGAATGAGAATGAATAAACCGGGCCCCCTAAATATAAGTGGTGGTGCAAGGTATGGCCCAGGGAGTAGATGCCGATGAAATTTTTTCAAAACCTTTCAATTAAAAACAAATTAGTCGTCATCGTGTTGACGGTCACATTATCGGTTATAGGTCTCGGATTTACCGTTATGGTTACCATGAATATAAATACCTTTGAAAATGATCTCCTCAACTCCACCAAAACCACCGGGGATTTCCTGGCAGACGCCTGCAGCATGCCGCTTTTTTTGGGGCAGGGATATGAGAGAGAAGTAACCGATGAAATGGATAAATTGAATATCCAGGCAACCATAGAAAACGCCGTTATCTATAATAATGCCGGGGTGGAATTCGCCCGGTATGAAAGGGCGGGTAGTCCCCGCCTTGCACCCCCTGAGTTGCATAAAGAGGGGTATAAGGAACTTAAAGGAAATTATCTCCATCTCTGGCGGCCCATTTTTTTAAAGAATGAACGGGTGGGCACGCTTTACATCAGGGCCTCCAGGACCATCCTGAACGAGAAGATTAACCGTTACCTGAAAACCATGTCGATATCGCTGCTTGTTTTGATCTTTCTCGCTTATATCCTGGCGGTCCGCGCCCAGGGGGTGATTTCGGAACCCATTCTAAACCTGGCCAGGGTAACAGGAGATATTAAAGAGACGGGCGATTATTCCGTCCGCGTCCGGAAAACGGGTGAAGATGAGATCGGCGTCCTTTATACAGGATTTAACAACATGCTGGAGCAGATCCATCTGCGGGAGAAACAGAGAGACGAAGCCGAAGCCGAACAGCGACGATTAATGGCCGAATTGGCGGATAAAAACAAAGAACTGGAACAGGTGGTATATGTCACCTCCCATGATCTGCGTTCCCCCCTGGTGAACATCCAGGGATTCAGTAAAGAACTGGCTTACTCCGTCGATGAACTTTCCGCCCTACTGCAAACGCAAGCCGAAGAGACGCCGTCGCGGGTCAAAGAAAAGCTCGCCTTAATCATTGAAGGCGATATTCCCGATTCGTTGAAATTTATCCTTTCCAGCACCGCCAAAATGGATTCGCTGCTTTCGGGTCTTCTCAAACTGTCGCGGGTAGGCCATGCCGCCGTCTCCTTCGCCAATATCGACATGAACGAACTCATTTCCGAAATCCATAATGCTTTTGAATTCCATTTGAAAGAAGCGGGTGTGGTTTTTAAAGCGGCGAACCTCCCCCCGTGCTTCGGCAATGATGTGGAATTGAACCAGGTGTTCTCAAATCTCCTGGGTAACGCACTGAAATATCTTGATCGGGGGCGGCCCGGGAAAATCAGTATTACAGCTCAGCGCCAGCATCAGCGGGAAGGGGATTCGGTTCTCTACTGCGTCGAAGACAACGGCATCGGCATTGCCCCGGAACACCAGAAAAAAGTTTTTGAAATTTTCCACCGCCTCCACCCGGAAGATACCCAGGGCGAAGGACTGGGGTTGGCGATTGTCCATAAGATCGTCTCCCGGCACAACGGTAAAGTCTGGGTCGAATCCGAACCCGGCAAAGGCAGCCGGTTCCATGTCTCTCTCCCGGCGGCAAGGAAACTTGAACCGGGCAGCGACGGCAGCGACGGCGCTAACGATTTTACTCTTGTTGGCCCGGACCGATGACGATTTTTACCAGTCGCTCCGGTTTTAATACCTCTTTTATATAAGCATTGAAGTCCCCGGGGGTTACCGTTTCGATGGCGGAGAAAAAATTTTCTAAAAATTCAAAACCCGGACCGATTTGTTCAAAAAGCCCCAGGTAAAAAGTTCGCGTTTCTTTGGTTTCATTACTTCTTAAAAAATGGGCCCGGGTACGGATTTTTGCGGCCGCGAATTCTTCTTCGCCGACGCCGTTTTGATAAAGATCCGTCAAGATTTTTGTTAAAGCCTCGCGGGCTTTTTCTTTCCTGGAGTTGTCGGTTTTTAAATACATCCATAAAACCCCGGCGTCTTTCATCTGGATTGTTCTTGCTTTGAGGCTGTAGGCCAGGTTCAATTCCGCCCTCAGGGGCCAGAGTTTCGAGCCGATGCCATCTCCCAATAAATTCTCCAGCATATAGGCGCAGACAAAATGATGGGGGCCCATTCCCGGCAGCAGCGCGCCCAGGGAAACCAGGGCCTGGGTGTTTTCCTTTTTAAAAAAATACTCTTTTTTTTCGTTGTTCTCGTTGTTCTCGTTTTTCACTTCCCCGGGTCCCGGTTTTCCCGGCGCCGGCGTCTCCTGTCCCGCCGGCAGCAGCCGGAAATACTTTTTTATGACCGGTTCCAACTCTGCCTTGCTTAAATCCGAAGAGACCACGATAACCATGTGGGAGCGATTGAAAAATGTTTTATAAAAGTCGGCGATATCTTTTTTTTTAATAGTCTTGAGGGAGTTCGGGGCCCCCGCCGTCGTCGCCGTTCCGAATATCGACCCCCCGTAACCGCTGTTTCCAAAAAAAACAGTGAAATATTCCCGTCCCATCAACAGCCCGGTGTTGTCTTCTTCATTTTTTTGTTGATGCTCCATGGCTTTTTTAATGTACGAAATTCTCAGCGAGGAGATGAGCGGGTCCGTTAATACTCCCATCAGTATTTTAAGCGTCTCCTCCAGGTTTTCCGACAGGCAGGTAACGGTAATAATGGAGTGGTCCCCATTGACGTCGGTGGCAATGGAAGACCCCAGGGTCATTAATTTTATCACATCCGTGGTTTCCGGTATCTCCACGGAGAGACGGGTGGTGAGAAAGGCCAGGCCTTTGCGGTCCGGCGGCTCCGCTTTTTTCCCGCCGGCGATAAAGAGCCGCAGCACGGTAAGGCCGGAGGATGTATCCCGGTGAAATATAAAAGAAAATGGGGCCCCGTTATTCTTATCCTCTACCCGGATTCTTTCCGGCCTGTTTTTCCAGGTTTTCCCCGCCGCCTGCGCGGGCGTCGCATCCGCTTTATCTTGAGAAAATAGCGGCCGCCCCGGCAAAAAACTCAGCAAAAGGAGCGCAGCGCTTATCTGCATTAACCCATGTAACCCGCGACTGCTCATTTTTATTCCTTATTTATCCTTATTATTCCCGGGAACGATGGCGATCATCACGTATTTCCGGCCGCTGAAATAATCCGCGGCGACCTCTTGAATTTCCGAAGATTGAATGGTTTTTAATTGTTGGCTGTAATCCCGCTGATCTTGATCATGTTTTTCCAGTTGAGCCAGATGATTATTATCATGCATTAACATGTACCTGGCATAGGAAACCGCCAGGTTTGATTCCCGTTCGAGGTGCTGCCGGTAGACCAGTTGCATCCACGCTTTGGATGTTTCCAGGTAATCCGTGATGCCGGGGGCCAGGCGGTACTGGTAATCCTTTTTCGAGAACCTGTAGGATTTGAGGTCCCTTAGAAAAGCGACCAGTTGGGTTCTGGCAATGGGGATTTTTTTGGCCGCCAGGGTCAGGTGGACCAGGACAGCGCCGCCATAATTCAAAGGGAAATACTGGATATCCAGGCTGTCCACCGGTCGTCCGCGACTCTTGAAAGCGTTGTACAATAGCGGATTCACCCCTTTGCCCAGGATGCGGGTCAATATATCCATGGGCAATTTGTCCGCCCGGTTGAGGCCCGGCGCAATAAATCCCATGAAAAGATGGGCCTGCGTAATATCCAATTCCTTCCAGGTTTCTACGCTTTTTTTGAGGGAAGAAACCATGGGGAAAACCGGCTGCGATAGGGGAATGGGTGCGCCGGCGGGAACCGTAACGTTCCCAATACCCTGTTTGATCGTTTCCTCCACGATTTCGCTCTTAAAATCCCCCACTACCGAGAGCGCGCAATTGGCCGGTATTAGATATTTTTTGTAAAACCGTTCCAGGGATTCCAGCGTAACATTTTCGATGGATGTTTTTTCTCCGCCCACGGGTTTTTCATAAGGATGGCCCCTGAAAAGTTCCCGGAGGGCAAGCTGTATGCCCAATGTCACAGGTTCATCCTTTTGTTGGGAGAGTTCCTCCAGGATTATTATTTTTTCTTTTTCCAATTCCCCCCGGGTCAATGCCAGGTTGAATAGTTTTTCCCGGAGAAGCGTAAATGCAGCCGGGGCGTATTCGGAGGGAACCGATATTTCGACGGTCATCAGGTCGTGCCCGGTATGGGCGTTGAAATAGATGCCGTTTTTCCGGATCCTTTCCGTCAGTTCGGCGGCGGAGGCGGAGTGGGACCCCGCAAAAAGAACCAGGTGCTCCAACAGGTGAACCAGACCGCTGAATTCTTTTTCCTCATCTTTGGAACCCACATTCACGGCGGCGGCAATATTCACCAGGGGGATTTTATCATTCTCTTCCAAAAATACCCGCAGCCCGTTTTCCAGTACGAAGTATTTGTTTTTAACCGCTTCCCCGGCCTGTGTACGAAACGAACATACAAATACCACCAGGACCAAAGCAAAAAGCCCATTGATTTTTTTCGCTGTCATTCACGTTATCCAAACATAAAAATAGAGTTCAATATTGGTAGGAATAAAGACGGAGTCCACACTCTTTACAGTATTCGACGATCTCAAGGATATACTTTTGCATTTCCGGCGATGTTTCATCCACTCCCGCCGGTTTTATGCTTAAACTTACCACCAGTTCTTCATCATCGATGCGTTCTTTTGCGGCGATTTCCTTTAACTGTTTTTTGATCGATTCCACTTCCCCCTCTTTCACCGGGCCTTCAAGTGTTACTAAAATTAATTGTCCTATCTTTTCAACCAGGTACATATTACCAACCGCCCACAAAAAATGATACCTGTAAAAATACCACTTTTTGCTTTTTTTTTCAATGCCCAAAAATAAGATATTTAAAAAAAAGTATTGACTTCATCTTTACCATCTGATATATCAGATGGTGTAAAAATATAATAAAATGCAGTAATGAGACCATAAAAACATGCGCGAAGGAGTCGTTTTTAATATCCAACGTTTCGCCCTCCACGACGGCCCCGGCATCCGCACCACGGTGTTTCTAAAAGGATGCCCTTTGAGGTGCAAGTGGTGTCATAACCCGGAGGGCCTTAACCCGGGGATTTCCGCTGGCGTCGGCGGAACAAAGACCGCCGAACAAGTGATGAGGGAAATCGAAAAAGAGACTATCTTTTATGACGAATCCGGCGGCGGCGTTACTTTCTCCGGCGGCGAGCCCCTGATGCAGCCGGAATTCCTCGGGGCGCTAATGGATGAATGCAGGAAAAAAGATATCCATATTACCCTGGACACCACCGGCTGCGTTTCCCCCCGGGTATTTGCGTCGTTGGCGGATAAGGCGGACCTTTTTCTTTATGACCTGAAAATAATCGATGATGCCGGGCACAAAAAGTTCACCGGCGCTTCTAACAAATACGCCCTGAAAAACCTGGAAACTCTGTCAAAAAAAGGAAAACGAGTAATCATCCGTTTCCCCATGATACCGGGTATCACCGATACCACCGAAAATGTAACGGCGGTGGCCGCTTTTGCGTCCTCGCTCAAGGGTATCCGTGATATCGATGTCCTGCCGTACCACGAAATCGCGCAGCACAAATACCGGCGCTTGAAAATGGAAAATAAAATGGAGGGTGTGACGCCCCCGCCCCCTGAACGTACTAAGGAAGTCGAAAATATATTTGAATCATATGGATTAAATGTCAAAAAATGAATGAACGAATCAGACAACTGAGGCAGCAGAGTTTAGACGCCGTCAATCGGATTTCCCCGGAACGGGCCCGCTTGATCACGGAATTTTATAAGGGCCGCCGGACGCAGGAAGTATCCATACCGGTTCAACGCGCCCTGGCGTTTCAATATGTGCTGGAAAATAAGAAAATCTGTATCCAACCGGGCGAATTGATCGTGGGCGAACGCGGCCCGGAACCGAAAGCCGTACCCACTTACCCGGAAATTTGCATCCACTCGCCGGAAGACCTGGATATTCTCCATTCCCGGGAAAAGGTTTCTTTTAAGGTAGATGATGAAACCGGGAGATTGTATCATGAGGAATTGTTTCCTTACTGGAAAGGGAGAACCATCCGGGATAGGATATTTGAGCAAATGGATGATGATTGGAAATCCGCCTATGAAGCCGGGGTATTTACCGAGTTCATGGAACAGCGGGCCCCCGGGCATACGGTCCTGGGCGACAAAATTTATAAAAAAGGGTTCCTGGATTTGCAAGAGGAACTCCACGCCGCCCTGGGCGCGCTGGATTTCTTCAATGATCCCCAGGCCCTTGATAAAAGAGAGGAGTTAACGGCCATGGCCATCGCCGCGAATGCAATCATCGCCTTTGCCCTTCGCCACGGCCGGGAATTGGAACAACTGGCACTGGTGGAAGCGGATCCCCCCCGCAAACAGGAACTGGAAAAAATGGCGGAGATTTGTCGATGGGTCCCGGCCCATGCGCCCCGCACCTTTCATGAAGCCCTTCAATACTATTGGTTCGTTCACGTGGGGGTGATTACCGAGTTAAACCCCTGGGATTCATTCAATCCCGGCAGGCTGGATCAACATCTCTATCCATTTTACCGGCGTGAACTGGAACAGGGAACATTAACGGTGGAGCAAGCCAGGGAACTGCTGCAGGCCTTCTGGGTGAAATTCAACAATCACCCGGCGCCCCCCAAAACCGGGGTCACGGCCAAAGAAAGCAATACCTATACGGATTTTTGCCTCATCAATGTGGGCGGCGTGAACCGCGACGGCGGCGATGCGGTGAATGAGTTGTCATACCTCATCCTGGAGGTGATCGAGGAGATGCGCTTGCTCCAGCCGGGGTCCATGGTGCAGGTGAGCAAGAAAAACCCGGACCGTTTCCTGAAACGGGCGTTAAAGATTATCCGCACGGGTTTTGGTCAGCCTTCCGTATTTAACACGGATGCGATTATCCAGGAACTAATGCGCCAGGGAAAAACCATTGAAGACGCCCGCAACGGCGGCGCCAGCGGCTGCGTGGAAAGCGGCGCCTTCGGCGCTGAAGCGTATACCCTCACGGGGTATTTTAACCTGGCTAAAATTCTTGAAATTACTCTCCATAACGGCGCAGACCCGAGGACCGGCAAGAAACTCGGCCTGGGAACAGGCAGCCCGGGGAGGTTTAAATCGTTCGCGGAACTATTGAACGCTTACAAGAAACAGTTGCAGCACTTTATCGAAATCAAGATCAAGGGGAACAATATCATTGCCCGGATTTATGCCGGGTACATGCCCGCCCCTTTTTTGTCCCTATTGATCGATGACTGTATTAAGAAGGGGAAAGATTATAATAATGGCGGCGCGCGCTACAATACCAGTTATATCCAGGGGGTGGGCATCGGCAGCCTGACCGATTCGCTGTCCGCCATCAAATACCATGTCTTCGACCGCCCCAATATGTCTTTACCGGGACTGGTTAAGATGCTGGACGCCGATTTTAATGGTTTTGAAACGGAACGGAAGATGCTGGCGGAGGATACGCCTAAATACGGTAATGACGACGATTATCCCGATGATATTATGAAAACGGTTTTCGAATATTTTTATGGGGCCGTGGACAATCGCCCGGCGGCCAATGGCGGGGTGCACCGCATTAATATGCTGCCCACCACGTGCCATGTTTATTTCGGCAGTGTTATCGGCGCGCTGCCCGATGGGCGCAGGGCTTTCCAGCCGCTGTCCGAAGGAATTTCACCGGTGCAGGGCGCGGACCGGAAGGGTCCGACCGCCGTGGTAAAATCCGCCGCCAAAATGGACCATATTAAGACCGGGGGTACGTTGTTGAACCAGAAATTCACTCCGGCTGTTCTCAAGGATGAGGAAGGGCTTACTCAACTGCTGCACCTGGTGCGGTGTTATTTTAAGTTGGATGGTCATCATATGCAATTCAATGTAGTGGATGCGGCTGCGCTTCGGGAGGCGCAGAAACACCCGGAAAAGCACCGGGACCTGATCGTCAGGGTAGCGGGGTACAGCGATTATTTTGTGGACCTGACCCCTGAGCTGCAAGAGGAAATCATACGACGCACGGAACACCGGGGGTTCTAAATATCTAAATATTGCCCCCCGCACCGCGGTCGCTATCGACACTCGCCGCGGCGTCCCGGTCAGCGAGTACTTATGGAATCCCTGTAATCAGTGGATGGGTCTTTTTTTAATCGATGCCTCCAGGCCGGCAATAATCGCATCGCGGTTGTCTTTCTCTAAGGCGGTGAAAAAAGAGAGGAGCCATTGCCGGCGACGTTCCAGGTTTTTATTGTTCTCGATAAAATACTTTACGCCTGGAAAATCTTTGGACAGGGAAAAGGTTTCCGGTTGTTGTTTGAGCAGTTCCATCAGGGTATTCGATATTTTCCGCTCTTTATCGGGATTATCCAGGCAGATCCAGGCGGCGATTTCAAAGGCATGGGCCAGGGCTACATCTTTACTGGAAGGGGAATCATTTAAACTCGATTTAAAAGTCTCGATGGTCTGCAAGCTTTCATTATAGAGGCCAACGGTAAATAAGTTTTCTATTAATCCGGGGAGGGCCCGGTTTTTTGCGTCGCCTTCCCGGTTTGCCAGGTAACGGTTCATTTCCAGGGCTTTATCGAACTGGAATACTTTATCATGATAGATGACGGCCAAACGTTCGGCCGCGGAATCCGGGTTTACTTTGTAAGCATTGAGGTAATGTTCGATGGCGGCCGGCCAGTTTTGTCGGTATTCGTATAAAATCGCGAGGTTTTCCTGGGTTTGCACCCATTCTAAGGGAAGGTTTTCAAATGTTCGCGCTTCCAGGGCATTTCGGTAGGCTTCTTCGGCCTGGGCTAATAACTGCGTCCTGGACTCGCCTTCAGTGCGGATGCCTTGCTCTCTCAGCGCATTTCCAAAATTATTCCGGGTAACGGCCCAATATTGCGGCAGGCGCTCCCTGGTCCATACTTCCATAACTTTTTGATAGGCACCAACCGCCTGGGCCAATAACAGCGTCCCTGCCTCTCCCGGCGTACGGACGCCCTGGTCATAAAGGGTTGTCCCTAAATTATTCTGGGCCATGGCCCAATATTGGGGCTGTTGTTGCCTGGCCCACACTTCCAGGGCGTTTCGATAGGCTTCTACAGCCTGGGCCAATAACAGCGCCCCTTTTTCTTCGGACATGCGGACGCCTTGATCGGAGAGCGCAATTCCTAAATTGTTCTGGGTCATGGCCCAATCCCTGGGCAGTTGCTTCCTGGTGTAGACTTCCAGGGCGTTTCGATAGGCGTCAACGGCCTGGGCCAATAACAACACCTCTGCCTCGCCTTCAGTGCGGAGGCCTTGTTCTCTCAGCGTATTTCCAAAATTATTTTGGGTGCGCGCCCAATCCTGGGGCAGTTGCTCCCTGGTGTAGACTTCCAGGGCGTTTCGAAAGGCTGCCGCGGCCTGGGCCAATAGCTGCGCCCCTTTCTTCTCTTCGGGCATGCGGATGCCTTGCGCTTTTAATGCGGCCCCTAAATTCTCCTGGGTATTTGCCCAATCCCGGGGCAGTTGCTCCCTGGCGATAACTTCCAGGGCGTTTCGATAGGCTGCCGCGGCCTGGGCCAATAACAACGCCCCTTCCTCTCCCGGCGTGCGGACGCCTTGTTCTTGAAGCACATTTCCTAAATTTTCCTGGGTGGCTGCCCATTGTTGGGGGTGTTGCTCCCTGGTGAATATTTTCAGGGCCTGATGAACTGATGCTAAAGCCAGGGATAAAAATTCTCGACTTTCTTCGCCCCCCACACGTGCGCCAAAATTGGTGTATATCTTGCCGATGGAATTTTTTATCTCTCCGCATTGCAAAGGGTAACTCTCCGCATCTACTATCGTTTCCGCCTTCAGGTAATTCTCCAGCGCCGCCTTGATTTGAAAACCGGCATATAACGCATTACCTGTATATTTCCAGTTCTCATAGGCGTCGATATCTACCTGCCGTTGTTTTTCTTTCAGCCCTTTCCTTCTTTCTTCTCCTTGCAGGGCCGCTTTCTCAAAATTTTTGGCTGCTTCATCGAAGTTCTTCAAATAAAATTGGCGCAGACCCTGGGTTCGGTAGTCATCGCTGTCCTTAACCGCATTCGCCCATAGGTTCAATTGGGACTTGACCTCTTCCGGGGTGAATCCGGACTTATCGGCCCATTCCTTTATATAATAACTGAAATCCACCGGCTGACCTTTATGGCTTTCCGACTTTCTTTTCGCAGTCTCATCGGAAAGTTTGCCGATATATTTTTCTATCTGTTCATGGGTCCACAGTGTCTTAGAGCCGCTGTCATCGGTGTAAACCGATGGGCCGCCGGTGAGGGTGATTTTTTCCCCGGCTGCCGGCTTTTCGGTATCGGTCATTAATTGTCCTTTCAACGTAACATTGGCCCGGAGGGCCGTAACGCTTACAATAAATAAAACGGTCAAAATAATTAAACGTATTTTCATTTGTCCTCCAATATTATCCGGATGGGGCCGGGTAGCATATTAACCGCTCTGCCGGCATTTTATTTTTGCGGCCTTTAAAGATAGTATTCTACCGCAAAACCGGGTTTATTTCAATTGGCTTAGCGAGACATTTTTTGCATTGTTCCTGTTTCCCATAAAACCGATGAAAAATTCGCCTGACCCCTTCCGCTTCCATTCCACTTCTTTCATTTCCTGAATTTAGACCAGGAAAAGGTTGAATAAAAATGAATTCAATATTATAATTGTTTTTATGAATATCAAGAAAACAATTGAATACTGGACCACATCGTCGGAATATGACCTTGAAGTTGCCGACTCACTATTTGAAAATAAAAAATATCACGATGTACCAATGGTTACTAGCGAAATTAGAGGGATAATAAAAAGATTTGCCGAGGCAATTGAGAATGAAGGGATTACTATACAGAAAATTTTTTTATATGGTTCCTATTCCCGTGGGGAAGAGAGAAAATATAGTGACATCGATGTGGCAGTGGTATCAAAGGATTTCGAAGAAGACACGATTGAAGCCAACATGAAGCTGTTGAGGATTGCTGTCCGGGTGGATGTACGACTGGCTCCATTGGCCATTGCCCAATCGGAACTGGTAAACTTGCATATCCCCATTATTGGCGAGGCCCAAAAAGGCATTGATATGACCTTCGCAGCCGCTTGATGGTATTTTTTGAGCGTCCCCTTTGTCCCGCCCTACGGAATACACGGAAAACACGGAATCAAATTTTTAAGACCATGTAAATGCAACCAATTCTTTATCGGTTTTGTAATCCTCAAGAAGCGCCTTTGCCCCATCTGCAAGACTCCGTTTCTTCCCCGCTTCTTTCCTCATGGATTTGATTGTTTTTTCAAGGATTAACATCTTATCGCTTAAGGGCAATTTAACTATTTCTCTTAAAATAAGTGCTGCTTCCATTGTTATTTCCTCAAATCATTTCTCAGGCTGGATTATAAACGAAATTCCGATGATTTTCAAATAAATTTTTAAAATTTATTTTGACTATTATCGAGATATTTTCATCGAAAAGGTATTCCGGCTGTTTCATAGAATTCCCGTCTATCCAAAATGAGAGAAGCGAATTCTACTTAAGAGGATGCTTATATCTCTATGGTGTTATCCTTACCGGAATCCCGGGTCTCCGGTAATAACCTGCCTTGTAAGTCGGCTTCCCCCAAATGTTTTCTATCCCTGTCAAATACCTCGAAATGATTCCTGTGCCTATTGTCCAGGTACCACAACCGCCGGGTTTTTATCTCTTCAAATACAGTGCGTCCCTGTATTATGAGGTGCGTCCTCCGGAATTGTTCCACGTTATGAAGAAATATATCGATTGGAGCCTGTCTTTCTTCAAATATATTTTTCAATTCTTCTTTTTTTTCAACAAACGGGATATCGATTGACTGGCCAGGTTCACACTTTTTCAGTACACGAACCGTCGAAAGTTCTAATTTTCCAAATCGCGACCCGGTAAAATTTATCAACAATTTTTCGATATCCGGTTGAAGCAATCGACGTTCGGCTGTCTCGGCGACGGATGTATCGTTTACTTTTTCGAAATCCAATGCCGGGCACAGGTATTCTATTTCCGGCGAATGTTTTTGATCTTCCCGCCAGTCCCTGGGGTTCAATTTATCAAAAATGATTTCCCTGACAGCTTTTTGAACATCCTTGTTCATCCGGTTAAAACTGGAAAGAAAATGTTCATTCTTTATGGCATAGCGGTTGCAAAAAAGGCTGTCCTTATAAAATTGTTTCTCACTGATTTTTTCCCTGAGTAAATGGAACACGCCGACAAAAGTCAGAAGGGCTGCGCGAAATTCGGTATCTGAATGATATTGGGCCTCCAGCGATAGTTCGTTGATAAATATTTCTATCATCCGGGTCAGAATCCTAACAGGTTTTGTAAATCCTTTTCCGATTGGTCGAAGAAATCTTCCGGCCAATCATCGATGCTGCCGTCTTCGTTTATGGGTATCCGCATGACCGGGCAGCCTTGCTTATCATCGGTAAAATACAACACGGAGGCATCTTTCTGTGTTAGGGAATAATTTTTATTTTTTATACATACGCGCAAAGTATTTAAAATATGTTCACTGTGCGATTCGATTAAAACCTGTACGCCGCATGAGGCCACCCGGCATAAGAATGCGGTAAGCCTGGATTGAGCTTTGGGATGGAGATGGGCTTCCGGGTTTTCCACGATCAGCATTTCGCCGGGGCCGGCCAGCAGCCCGGAAATGATAATGGGCAGGATGTAGGAATACCCGAAACCGATGTTAGAGGGTTTGTAGCGTTTATCGGTGGGGCTGTTATTCAGCAGGAGGGTTAATATGCTGCTATCTTCCTCTTTTCCTTTGAGAGTGATTTTGGCCTCTCCGAAAATCTCCCGGAGCCATTCTTCTACCTGTTGTTCAAAGGTCACAGCATCCCGGCCCAGGTAGAGTCGTTCATCGACTTTATGGTCTTTTTTCAAATGTAGTACATTGGCGGCGTTTTCACCCCGGGATCCCACATTGATAAATTTTCCCATTGTTTTCTTTTCATAATATTTCTGGGGGCCAAGCCGGTCCGCGGCAATGTAATGAATCTTGAGGAAATCGACGGGCATATCTTTCTCATCGATGATGGTTTTCCCGGGAGACACTTCCGGGATAAGTTTTTTAAATCCATACAGGTTATTTTTCCCCAGGATTTTTTCATCTCCGGGTGTATTTCCGAAGTTTATCCCCACTTCCCGGATATCGGCCACGAAGTAATCGCTATCATTAGGCGTCAACGTGTATTTCAAAGATATTTCGCGGTTTGAGCTTGCGGTAATAAAATGAAATTTCACCGGCGTTTCCTTTGGTGTATAGCTATTTTTGATATCGTTAAAGGCGCCCAATTGGACGCAATCCCCGTTTAATATGAATTGGTCGGTATCTTCATTATGTTCGATGGATTGACGCATTAACAATAATGCCTGGAGAACCGTGGATTTCCCTTTCCCGTTTATCCCGGTCAACAGCGTAACCTGGGATAATGGGAAAACCGTTTCTTCCCTGAAGCATTTAAAATTGGTTAAACCGATATGGGTAATCATTATTCCATATTCCCCAATACTTCAAATACCATTGAAAACCGTTTAATAACTCTTGTCTTATCGCCGGTAGCAAATCCTACTGCATCGGCAAATCCTTGGTCTTTAATAAGCATTTTGTAATTCCGTAAAATTCTTTCTTTGTTTTTAAGTAAATATTCGTCGGTATTTTTCAAGAAGAAATAGGAAATGGATTCCAGTATGGCGATATTGATCCGGCCCCTGCTTTTAGGCGTAGGATAGCGGAAATTGTCACTTCCGAAGAATCGATAGGTTAATTCCATCACCTGCCGGAATTGTTTTTTTAGTTCGTTTAGCTTGCTTTCTTCCATTTTATTGATTTCCACCATTGCTTTTTCAAGAAAAGCGCTCATATCGCCTTTGTAATCGTTTTCATAGTCGAAAATGGAAAAAGCCAGGACACGGAGTATGGCTTCCCTGTCTTTCATCCGCGTATCTTTTATGCCATTATCGATGGCTTTATGGAAATATTCTGCTTCCGACAGACCCTTCAGGAGGTGGGTGGATTGCCCCATGTAGATGCAATTTCGGACTTCTTGCCGGCTTAGCTGGGTTCCACCTGTGTTGATGCGGTTGAACAGGTCGTAAATAACCTTTAGAGGAACAGAGGGTTTCAAAATATACAGTAGGAGTTTTTTATCTTCGATTTTGACCTTCAGTTGTTCGTCCAGGCCTGAAAAAAATTTCCCATTTAGTCGGGGTATTGCTTTCAGGTCTTGCAATTCAAATTGATTATTAATATACCGATGAAGTGTACTGGTCCGCTGGAGACCGTCGATTATGATAAATTTCCCATCTTTTCTCTGGTTGATATAAAATGGGGGCAAGGGGAAATTCAAGATTACTGACTCGATAAATTTGCTCTGTTGTTCCGGTTTCCAAACCAGTTTTCTCTGGAATTCAGGATCGATGACCAGGTATCCCTGGTCATATTTTCTCATTAATTGAAACACGGAATGCGGGTCTTCTTTTAAATCGATATCCGATGTTGTGGGATCGTAAGGATACAAACCTTCAGCGCCGATGCCTTCTTCGTCGTCGGTGTCCGCATCAAATTCAATCGGTTTATCGTCATCAGAAACATTCATTTTTTCGGAATCCAAAGTACGTCACTCCTTATGTATCTGTTCCGAATCAATTATAACAAAAGGAAAGTAAATATGCAAGGGGGAAAATTGGCCTGTCTCCTTCCAGTAATTCTAATTTTGGGCAAGTAAAAAAAATTTCACTTGGGGCAGGCACGGGGGCCGCCGGTAACGCCCCTACCAAATTTAAAACTTATGATTATTCCGAATTTCGATTAATTTATGTAGGGGCGTCCCCCCGTGGACGCCCGAAATTATTTAAAATTAGAATTCCTGGGCTTTATCGCTTTACTATTGAAATCAAGAACATTTTCGGTTAGAATATAGCATCGAAAATAAATGCAACCCCGGAGGCGAATACAGGAGGACATAATCGTTGACTAACGCAATGAAAGATATTGAAGTATTGACTCCCCAGGTCTTTATCTCCTATTCGAACAAGAATGAAACCGATCGCCAGGTTGCCGATAAAATTTATGATACTTTGAAAGCCAGGGATATTCCTTGCTGGGCGGCTCATCGTAATATTGCCGGCGGTCAAGATTGGCTGGATGAGATCGGCAAAGCCATCTCCAATTCACGGGTAATGATCGTGGTGCTTTCAAACTTTACCGAAAAATCCCGTTATGTCAGGAGAGAGGTTAATCAGGCGGCGGAAGAAAATTTGATCATTATTCCTTTTTGTACTGAAAAAGTATCTCTCACCAGCGGTTTGAGGCTGCTTTTGAACGACTGCCAATGGATAAACGCCCATCTCATGGGCCGGGATAAGGCCCTGGAGCAGTTAGTCGAGGATTTACACGGTTATCTGGGAATAGAACCGGGAAAATCCCTTAAGCAAGAAGATAAGCCGCTTGAAGTATATACGCCATCCTTTCAGAAGAAAAAAGTATATAATCCCAATGCTTCTCTCCGGCGAAAACGGGTTTTAGTGGCCGCTTCAATCGTTATTGGGGTTATTGCGGTTGTTTTTTTTATAAATCAATGGACTCATAATCTGGGAACTACCCCGTTAGAGAACAAAACGGGAACAGTTATACCTGGGGATACATCGGGTGGTAAGATAATTATAACAAAACCGGCGGAAGATGAGCCAAAAAACACAGCGGCAAATTCGGCAGTGGATAAACAAAAAAAGACGGTGACAGAACCGGCAGAAAATAGTCAAACAAAAACGTCGTCAATTCTAATTACAAAAAAGGAAACCGCGAAACTACCGGATAAAAATGAAACAGACAAAAAAGAAAAACAAGAAGCTCCCATAAAAGATCAGCCTGATTTCATCAGCGATTTGAAATCAAAAGGCTGGGACGTTAAAAAGAATGAGAATGATTGCTGGGAAGCCTTTTATAAAGCTTACGACCTCACCATGATCCATATCCCACCGGGAAAATTCATGATGGGGGCAGATGAGGGGTATGTTGATGAGAAACCACTTCAGGAAGTGGATCTGGATGATTACTGGATAGGCAAATATGAGGTAACCTTCGCCCAATACGATAGATATTGTGAAGCGACTGGAAAAAATAAACCGGGTGATGAAGGGTGGGGCAGGGAAAACCGGCCGGTTATTAATGTCTCCTGGGGTGACGCGGCGGCTTACTGCCGATGGTTATCCCAAAAAACCGGGCTAACATTCCAATTACCCACGGAAGCCCAGTGGGAGAAAGCCGGCCGCGGCAGCCGCGGCTTTCGATACCCCTGGGGCAATGATTTCGATAAAAATAAGTGTAATTCGGATGCAAGCGGGTTGAATAAAACCGTACAGGTGGGGTCATATCCTTCGGGAAAGAGCCCGTATGGGTGTATGGATATGGCCGGAAACGTGTGGGAATGGTGCGCCGATTGGTATGATAAGGATTATTATAAGAATAGCCCTGGTAAGAATCCGCCGGGGCCTTTAGCGGGCTATTACCGTGTTTTGCGCGGCGGCTCCTGGCACTTTCAATCCGCCTATCTGCGTTGTGCCGCACGCAACTACGATAATCCCCGTACCTACTGGAACCTCAACGGGTTTCGTGTTGCGCGTGTTTGCGTCCCCAGTCATACAAGGGGAGAATGAAATGATGAATGATGAATGATGAAGAAAAAACAGGAAGCGAGGAAGAGCGGAAGAGCGGAAAAAGATAGAAGAAAAAAAGAGTTCGCCTGACCCTGAATTCTTCCCACGGAACCCACGGAAAACACGGAATTAAATCTCTAAAACCATCGATAAGGGGCCATTTTTTTGAGCGCCCCCTTTAACTCCATAGGTATACCGGCTGAATCTCAGATGCGCCGTTTCAGGGTCTGCACGTCAAGGGTCATTGGGCACTCCCCAGTTTTTCCAATCCGGCGTCCGTCAAATACTGGTTCTTTTACGCATGCATTCTATGCTCTTGATAAACTGAGGTCTCCAGTGCGATCAATTTTTTTTCCACTGATTTGGGAAAGTCCACAAAAGCGAAGTGACTATTGTGATAAAGGTAGTCTTCTCCACTCTCATCGAGAATGCGTATAAAATCATCTTCCTCGGCTTTCCGGTCCGGGATTACCCGGTAAACCTTACCGGGAATGATCGACACCTCATAATCGGTATTATCAAGGCACAAAGCAAAATGTTTTCTCATTTCTTTCATTGTTCATCCAAATAACGTTTAATTTTAATGTCTCTCTTACCTATGCCGTGAGCTTCATACCAGTGCAGTTCTACGTTGCGCAAGGCGCCATTCGGAAGACGAACCGCGGCAGCCCCTTTTAATTTGCGCCAGCGCCCATGTCCATAAGTTTTCCGTAAGTAGCGGAGCACACGAATCCCGGGTCCCACCGCAATTGTCTCAATATTTGTGATATCGCTTATGATTTCAAACTTCATTAGAGTATTAATATAAGATTTTTTTCGGCTAATGTCAATAAAAAAATTCAACCATCATCCTGTGAAAATTGGCCCGTCCCGTAGTTTTATAACCGGTAACTTTTTTCCCTATTCCTTTTTTGAAAATCGCACCGGTTTCCGGTAGAATAAACCTATGAGACAAAGAAAATCGTTCTGCATTTCGCATTTTGCCTTTTCCTGGATGATGCCTCTCTAAATAGCAGTGCGCCATTAATGGCTCGGTATGCGGCACGCATGAATGTGTATGGAGCGCATGGGGACCTCAATGCAGCACGGGAAGATGTTCATGTAACACGAGAAAATGTTCATCCGGCACGCCAAAATGTGTATGCAACACGGGCAAACCTTTATGTAGCACGTGCGGGCCGCCATGTAACACGTGCCGACTTTCATGTAACACGTGCGGGCCGCCATGTAACACGTGCAAACTTTCATGTAACACGTGCGGATCGCCATGTAACACGTGCGGATCGTCACGTAACACGTGCGGATCGTCATGTAACACGTGCGGACCTTCATGTAACACGCGGGGGCCGCTATGTAACACGCGGGGATGGGCATGTAACACGAATAGTCCTTCATGTAACACGTGGGGGCCGCTGTGTAACACGTGGGGATGTTCATGCGACACGAGTGGATGGACGTGCGGCACGTAGGAATCTCTATTTAGCACGCATGGATATGAATGCGGCGCGAATGGCTGTGCATTGCGCACGAAAAAACGTGCATTCAACACGAATTTTTTAATAAATCCGAACTTTGTTCCGATATATTACGTATAAACCTTCTATAAACAAGCGAGGTAAACTATGGATCGAAAAACTCTGCTGAGAAACATCGGCGAAAAACTGCGGAACATCCGCGACTCTCTTAAATTGGAACGTTTCCAGATGGCCGACCGCATCGGCGCCTATCGCACCAGCTACTACCGCTACGAAATCGGCGAAACTTCCCCCCAACTCACTTCCCTCTACCGGTTAGGTCTTTCCGATAATATCTCCATGGACTGGCTGATACTCAACCGCGGCCCCATGCGCTTCAAAGATATCCAGGCAACTGCCGAACCCCCAAAGGAAACGGTTCCCCCCATTGCCCTGGAAAGAGACGTCAAAGAACTGCTGTTACATATGGAAAAAAGCCCCTTACTGCGCCACGAAATCCTGCTGATGTTCTACAAATTCAAAGAAGATCATAAAGAAATCGAACAATAAAAAACAAGCCACGGACGAACACACGCGCCGCGACGGACACTGACTAAAAAAACGAAAACAAAAAAAATAGCCGCGAAGGTCCCGGTGGGACACCCTTAAAGCGAAGACACGCGAAGTAGGAGCAAACCCCTCCCCGCTGTTCTCTTACCTTCTTACCATCTATCTTTTGTCCGTGTTTAGTCCGTGTTCGTCCGTGGCTAGTTTTTCGCGTTTTTCGTGTGTTTCGCGGGCTATACGTTTTTCCTCTGTGGCATTTCTTTGACTTTATCGCCCTCCAATGGTACAATGTCTTATGATTGAAAAAACTGTCTTAAACTGCGGCCTGGTGATAATCAGCGAATTTCTCCCCGGTTTCTCCTCCGTCGCCCTCAGCTACTCCGTCCGCGGCGGCTCCCGCATTGAAAATACCGATAATAACGGCATCCACCACTGCATCGAACATATGCTGTTTAAAGGGACTTCCAAATACGACCTTAAACAAATCGCCGATATCTCCGACCGCCTGGGCGGCCGACTGAACGCCTTCACCAGCAAAGAAATTACCCAATACTATACTAAATCCATCGCTGAAAAACTGCCCGACTCCTTCGATATCCTTACCGATATCATCATCAACTCCACCTTCCCCATGGACGAATTCCTTAAAGAACGAAACGTCCTGATCCAGGAAATTAAAGAAGCCGAAGATAACCCGGAAACCAACGCCTTTGAAATCCTCTATGAAGAAATTTTTAAAAACAACGGCCTGGGCTTCCCTATCGGCGGCAAAGAAGACCGCGTCGCTTCCTTCGACCGAAATTCCATCTATGATTTCTATAAAAATTGCTATACCCCGGATAACCTTTTACTGGCATGCGTAGGCAATATCCGCCATGAACACCTGGTCCAACTGGCCAATGATGCGTTTAAACATTTCCCCCCACGAAAACCGACGGAATTCAACTTCCCCATCCCCTCCTACCAGGCCGATATTTTCGCACAGAAAAATAAGTCCCTCAACCAGGCCTATGCCATCATCGGGTTCGAAGCCCCTTCCTCCATCTCCCCCCTGAGACACCGGTTTTCCATTATGAACGATATCCTGGGCGGCGGCATGAGCTCACGCTTGTTCCAACAAATCAGGGAAGAAAAAGCCCTGGCCTATACGGTTAATTCCTTTGCCGATACCTACCTGGACTGCGGCATCCAACTTATCTATTCTATCGTGGATAAAAAAAAGATAACCGAGTTCCTGGAAACAGTCGAAACTGAAATCCTGCGCCTGAAAGAAAAAGGCATTACCCAGGATGAACTGGACCGCTCCAGGGACCATATGACGGCTTCGGTGGTCCTCAGCCTGGAAGGCCCCACGTCGCGGATGCGCTTCCATGTAAGCAACGAACTGAACCTGAAACGGGAAATGACGGTGACGGAAATCCTGGATGATATCAAAACAGTCACGGTGGAAGATATCAACGATTTGTACCGGGATTACCTGGATATGAGCCGGGCGTCGGTGTTTTTTTACGGCGACCTAAAACGCAGACAAGCCCGTAATATTGCCTTCGGCAGCGTGGGAAGAAGAAGGTGAGAAGGTGAGAGGGTGAGAAGGTGAGGAAAAACAAGGAAGCGGGGAAGAGCGGAAGCGGGGAAAAGCAGAAGAGAAGAAGCGAAGAAGAGAAGAAGAGAAGAAAAAAAAGAAAAAATCTGTGTAAATCAGTGTAATCTGTGGACTTATGTTTTTTTATTGTGTTTTTGGATTTTTTTTTATGGTATACTTGTATCTTTAAAAATGAAACATATGAATGTCGTATTTACCGGTGGCGGTACGGGCGGTCACGTTTACCCCAATATCGCGATTTATGAAGCTCTGAGGGAAAAATATCCGGAAGCATCGTTTTTGTATATCGGAACCAAACAAGGAGCCGAAGGCCGAATTGTCAAAAATATTTCCCAACCCATCGAATTCAAAGAAGTTCTCTCCCGCGGCTTACCCCAAAATTTGCGCAGCCTTAAGACCTTCATCGCCCTCTTCTATATCTTCCTGGGCGCTGTCCGGAGCTTTTTTATATTAAGAAAATTCAAGCCGGATATTATCATCGGCAGCGGCGGGTATGTGGCGGCGCCGGTATTGTTGGCCGCTTCAGTGTTGAAAATAAAGGTATTTATCCATGAACAAAACGCGGTCCCCGGACGCCTGAACCGGTTTATTGCCCGGTTCGCCGCCCGCATCGGCGTCTCTTTTGCTTCTACCGCTAATTTTTTCCCGGGAGACAAAGTGGTGGTGACCGGCTACCCCCTGCGAAATATCATCCGCGCAAAAAAAAACAGCCACACCAGGACTAAATTTAAAATCCCCGCCGGGAATAAAGTCATTTTCATCTTCGGCGGCAGCACCGGCGCCAGGAACATTAACTCCGCCGTTGTCGAACTAATCCCCACACTGCTGGCCATGGAAGACGCCACCGTGATTTTAGCCACCGGCAGGGGATACTCCGATGAATACAAAGCCTATGACGATACGGTGAAAGTCCTGGCTAATATCGGCATCCCCTCTGAAATGGAAGGGAAACTGATCATCCGGGAATATTTCGACAATATCGATGAAATATATGCCATTACCGACCTGGTGATATGCCGCGCCGGGGCCGGCACTATCAAAGAAATCACGACCCTGGGCCTGCCCTCTATTCTTATTCCTAAAATCGATCTGCCGGGCGACCACCAAATTCTTAACGCCCGCGAAGTTCAGAAAATCGGCGGCGCTAAAATCGTCTATGAATCGGTCAAATATGAAAAAAATCATAGGACCATCTATGTACCCGAGACGGTATTAATGGACGCTATCCGCGAAACCCTGGCCGACGAAAACGCCCTCTTTAACATGAGGAAAAACCTCCGCCGCATCGAAAAACAAAACAGCACGGAATTAATCCTGGATGAACTGGAACAAATTCTTAAGGGCAAAGGAAAACCCGGGGAAGAACAGATCAAAATGTTTTACCTCCAGTCCGAGGAAGGTGAAAAAAATATCGAATTGATCTTCGACAGCACCACCATCGGCAACTCCTATTTATGCGACGCCTATCTTGAAGGAAATGAAAGCGCGACGCTGCTGGAATTAAAGATTATTAATAAAAATGAGCGAATTATCGCGCGCCGCATCAAAGGAACGGCCCTGGTGAACGGCGGCGTTATCGACAGGTGGGCGGAAGTTAAAGAGGATTCCCAATTGGAAGTGGCGGGCAAAACCTTTGTTCTGAAGAGTTACCTGGAAAAAGTGGAAAAAATCTATACCGAAAGGGACGCAGCCAACAATGCCCCGGGATTTTCGCCGGGGATCATGTTTTCCCGGCTTGGGGGGCTTTTCCGGTTGATATTTATAGCCGCTTATTTCGGGGCGTCGCGGGCCGCGGACATATTCATCGTGGGCCTCACCATTGCCAACTTTATGAGGCGCATCGCGGCCGAAAGCGCCCTGGAAAATGCGTTTCTCCCCATCTTTTCTCGCTTCTTCCACCGCGTTTCCAGGAAGAAAACCTGGGAAGCCGCCTTCTCCGTCGTTAATTTTACCCTCTTAATAGCCCTTGTCTTTACCGTCCTGGGCATCACCCTGGCGCCGGTAATAGTGAAATACCTTTTCCCCACTTTTGCCGCCAACGGCATGGCCCGGGAAACCATCGCCATGATACGCCTGGTTATGCCTTACCTCTTCATTATAACCATCGCAGCGGTAATGGCGACGTTTCTTAAGGCCTTTAACCGCCCCGGCGTCGCCGAATATTCCACCTTCATCTTTTCGCTGGGGGCGGCGGCCGGTATTATCGTCTTATACCCTGTTTCCGGTCTCTATTCCATGGGTTGGGGGCTGCTTATCGGCGGACTGCTGCAGGGGCTTTTCCTGGCGCCTTTTATTTTGAAAATGTTCGGCAGTAAAGCTATGCAATTTTCCTATAAACCGGTTATTTTGTTCGGCAATCCCTTTAACCGGAAGTACTATTCCCGGTTGGGCCCGATTTCGCTGGATGTTATTTTAACCAGGGTGTCGGAATTGGTGGGCAAAGTGCTGGCCGCCGGGTTACAGACCGGTTCACTGGCGTACCTTCATTTCTCATTGATTATCTACCACTTACCCTTTGCCATCATTTCGCAGGCCATCAACAGCGTAATTTTTAAAGAGTTTCCCGACCATTTCTCGCTCTTCGATAAGGATAAAACCAGGCGGTTGTTTATCGACGGGGTCAAGACCAACTTATTTCTTTTAATGCCCCTTTCGGTATTAATGATAATGTTGGCGACGCCGCTGGTATCGATCCTGCTGGAAAGGGGGGCTTTCGATCCCGCCGCCGCGGCCAATACGGCGTACGCCCTGCAGTTTTATGCCCTCGGTCTGATGGGCTGGGGGATTCATTCGCTGACAGTGCGGATATTCGCCGCCCGCATCGATCTCAAAGTCTCCATGATCCTGAACCTCTTGATGCTGCCGGTAAACATCGCACTCTGTGTGTTATTGGTAAAGACCCCGTTAAAATTCGCCGGCGTCGCATTGGCCACTTCGATTTCGTTCCTGCTGTTTGCCGCTGTCCGGGTGGTGGTTTTAAAAATCAAACTGGGCAAAGAACAGATCGAGCTTAAATTCAAGGAAATCCTGGTCTCCTTTTTTAAAACCGCCCTGGCCACGTTAATGATGTTGATCGTGTTGTTCGTGGCCAGGTTTATTTTTAGAGAACTGGATTTCAAATCCAGGGAAGTGGAAAATGTCATTAGCTTAATCTCATTGACTTTTATCGGGGTTTCCGTTTACTTTCTCACTTCCTTGATGCTGAAAAACACCGAATTATTGATTTTCAAGAAAAAGTTCCAGCGAAACAACGGCGCCGTTCCCGTCTCCATGCTGTCGCCCTTTCGATTCCTGGAAAAGGTTGCGAAGGAGAGCGATGTTTATAAGGACGACTATCTTTATAAGGTTAATATATACATTTCCAGCGGCAGTTGGGAGATACGCAATGTGGGCGTCAAATTGATCGGGTTATTCAAA
Organism: Candidatus Aminicenantota bacterium; assembly: GCA_026393835.1. Classification (GTDB taxonomy): domain Bacteria; phylum Acidobacteriota; class Aminicenantia; order UBA2199; family UBA2199; genus JAKAGC01. The sequence goes on from JAPKZK010000077.1 coordinate 35,846, forward strand.
GACAAAAGCAAAGCCGGTTACCTGGCGGATATTTTAAAATCCCGTAAGGAAAACGGGTTTGTGAAACGGAATGCGCTGTATTCGTTGAAGCAGCTCAATGTTTGGAACGCGGATATTAAGAAATTGCTGTTGGAATTGTTGGATGACGGGTATTATGAAGTGCGGGTGGCGGCCCTCGATTACCTGGCCCAGGAAAGCACGCCGGCGGATTATAGTACTTTTAGAGAAATTTTGCATAAACGGATGAAGCGGGCCAACATCGAAGAGAAATTGGCCATGCTGCGACTCATTGCCCGGGCCGGGGTTATCGACGAGCTGGGGTTCCTGGAAAATTTTTATTTAAGCAGTAATTCATTGGTCCGCGAAGAATTGCTCCAGTTGATCTACAGTTTTTATCGCCGGAAATTATTGACCGCCGATGAAACCCGCGAAGAGGTGCATAAGGTTTTGATCACTTCCAATAACCTGAGCCCTGAATTTAAATTGAAATCGATTATTAAAAAGATTTATAAGGAGATCGAATAAGCATGCTGCAGTGGTTGATGGATTTATTACCGGATATACCGGGCCACAGGCTGATGACGTATATCAGTTTTCGGGCCTTGAGCGCCATGTTGACGTCTTTCTTAACCGGGGTTTTGTTGGGGCGAAAACTGATTAATATTATTTACCAGTTGAATTTCAAGGATAGGTCCAGGGATTATGGGGATATTTCGCCAAGAAATAAAGACGGCACCCCCACCATGGGCGGCGTGATTATTTTTCTTTCTTTCCTGTTGGCGTCGCTTTTATGGGGAAAGTTGGGCAATCCTTTCTTGCGCATTATATTATTTGCGGCATTCTGGTTTACCGCGTTGGGGTTTTTCGATGATTATTTGAAGAGCGTCAGGGGTTCCAGCGACGCCGGGATGAGCCGGGGGGTGAAATTGTTTTTCCAGTCGCTTTTCGGGGCGATATTGGCGCTGTTGGTGTTGTCCCCGGGTTCGACGCTTTTCCGTCCCGACTTAGCCACGAAACTGTTTATACCTTTTATCAAGAACCCCGTGTTGGACCTATCTTATTTTTATTATATATTTATTATACTGGCCATTATCGGGATATCCAATGCCATTAATTTTGCCGACGGCATGGATGGGTTGGCCACGGTGCCCACGGCCCTGGTGGCCGGGGTTTACGCTGTTTTTGCCTATGTGCTGGGTAATTCCAAATTGGCGGATTATTTTTTATTCCCTTATATCGACGGGAGCGGTGAACTGGTGGTTTTGCTGGCGGCGTTGATCGGCGCCATGGCCGCTTTTTTATGGTTTAACACTTACCCGGCGGAAATATTCATGGGGGATACGGGTTCCCTGATGTTGGGCGGGGTGGTTGCCACCAGCGCCATCCTGTTGAAATGCGAAATCCTTTTCCTGGTGGCGGGTGGGGTGTTTGTATTGGAGTTTTTGTCGGTGTTTATCCAGGATTACATCGGTATTAAGTTGTTGAAGCGTCGTATCTTTTATCGTGCGCCGATTCATCATGCGTTCCAGTTCCTGGGGATCGCCGAACCTAAAATCGTGGTGCGGTTCTGGATATTGGCGGTGATTTTCACTTTGATCAGTCTTATCAGTATTAAATTAAGGTAGGTTAATATTATGAAAGATTTAAAAATCGTATTATTGTTTTTCAGTTTTTCCATGGGGAGTTTCCTGGTTTATTTATTGGCGAATCTCCTGTATTTTTTTGCGGTTATCGCGGTAACGATCATGGTGTTTGTGTTGGGGTATATTTCCCATGTCCGGTGGTTGTTCCCGGTGTGTTTTGCGGCGTTGGTTGTCCTGGTATTTTGGGGGTTGCGAACGGTTTTTTTCAAACGGCGTTTGGGGTTGAATTTGGATTTTGCGCGGTTCCTGGTGCGTCTGGGGGACAGCGGCGGCGTGGCGGAGAATATGGCCCCGGCGAAAACAGAGCTTCCGCAAAATGTGGGCAATCTAGTAAAGGAAATAAAAGTTAATTTAAAGCAGGGTGGTATTAAGTGTATTCCCGTTAAATTGTCGATTGCGCTTGCGGCTGCACGTATTTGCGGCCAGGAGCCGCCTTCGGGAGTAGAACAACTGCGTCGTTGGAGAGGGGATTCGGCGCGATTGTCTTTGTTGGAGGGGTTGGCGTTTGTGGTTTTATTTATTCCTTTCGGTTTGGTTTCGCTTTTATTTACGTTGGGGATGGATAATACGATAACGCAGTTGATATACGGGATGGGTTTTTTCTTTGCCTGGTTTTTGCACGCCAGTATTGTGATGCCTATTGCGGGATTGATTTTGCAAAGAAAGATGTCAGGAACTTTTTGATAAATAAAAGTTTTTGTGAGGGTCCAGGGGGCCCCGCGGCGCGGGGGGCCTATTAAGAGTTTTTCAAAAGAGCCCCCTGGTATTATTTGAAAAAACCATATGATTATGATATATTATCCCCATGAAAATAAGAGCCATTCAATTCAGTCCTGCATTGGGAAATGTCGAGAAGAACATTGCCTTCCATATGAAAAAAATCGAGGAAGCCGCGGCGGATAAAAAGGATTTAATTATCTTCCCGGAGCTTAGTCTCACCGGGTACCAATTAAAAGATATCCTCTACGACGTCTCTTTAACGCCCGGGGATGAGATCATCGACCAGTTCGAAAAACTGAGCCGGAAAATCGATATCGTTATCGGCGCGCCGGTGGAAGAACCCAGGGGCGTTATCTACAACTGCGGCCTCTATTTTTCCAATGGGAAACTTTTGCACCGGCACCAGAAAACGCAACTGCCCAATTTCGGCATGTTCGAAGAGCAGATGATATTCAAAGCCGGGGACCGATATAGGACGTTTACGGTGGGCGATTTCACCGTGGGCATCATTATTTGCCGGGAGATATTGTTCCCGGCCATTGCATATTTATATTATATGCAGGAAGTGGATTTTTTAATCGGCCTATCCAACAGTCCTTTCCGGGGGATGTCCAGGGAAGAAGGTTTCACTTCGTTAAAGATGTGGGATCGGATGGGGGAGGTATTTTCCATTCATTTTCACCAGCATTATGTGTTTGTGAATCGCACCGGGTTCGAGGACGGCGTCGGGTTCGGCGGAGGTTCGTTTTATGCGGCCCCGGGCCAGGGTATTGTGAGCAAGGCGGCTTATTTCGATGAAGCTGTACTGGATTTCGAGATCGGTAAAGATGCGGTGCGCAGGGCGCGGTTGGCCCACAATTATTTAAGGGATGATAAGCCCGAAGTTATCTTAAAAGAGTTAGAGAGGGTATTAAATGCTTGAACAAATAATGAACCTGGACGTGGTGGAAAAAGTACTGGTGAACTTTATCCAGGAAACTATCCGTAAAAACGGCTTTCAAAACGCCATCGTGGGGGTTTCCGGCGGCATCGATTCCGCAGTGGTGTTGGCTTTGCTCCAGCGTGCATTGGGCAGCGAACACACGTTTGCGCTGTTAATGCCTTATAAATTGTCGTCGGAAGATAGTTTAAAAGACGGCAAAGACCTTTGCGAACAATTGAAGGTCCGGTACGAAGTCATCGATATTTCGCCGTCGGTGGACGGTTATTTCGACCGTTTTCCTACCGATAATAAGTTATTGATGGGGAACAAATGCGCGCGGGAGCGCATGTCTATCCTATATGATTTTTCCTCCCGGAAAAAAGCATTGGTGGCCGGTACGTCCAATAAGAGCGAGTTGTTGATCGGGTATTCCACAATTTTCGGCGATTCCGCCGCTGCCTTTTTGCCCCTGGGGGATCTTTACAAGACCCAGGTGTTTGTATTGGCGCGCCATTTGAATATCCCGGAAAAAATAATTCTCAAAAAACCATCTGCGGATTTATGGCAGGACCAGACCGATGAGGGGGAGATCGGCGTTACTTATAAGGAACTGGATGAAATCCTGTATCGATTGGTGGACCTCCGGTTGAAGTCAGGGGAAATCGAAAAAGCCGGGTATTCTAAGCAGACGATTGAGCGGATCAAGTCTATGATAATAAGTTCGCAGTACAAGCGGACCATGCCGCAAGTATGTAAGTTGCAGCCCCGGACCGTGGGCATCGATTTCCGTTACCCCCGCGATTGGGGTAAATAAACAAAAGTTTTGGGAGGGTCCAGGGAACCTTTTTTCAAAAAGGTTCCCTGGCCGCCGGAGGCAAATCACGATAACTTAAATATGGCAAAAAGTCAAGAATTGCCGTTGAAGAAAGAAAAAGAATTCTTTAAAATAGTTCAGAAAGATGATACAATGGCGGAATGGAGGTTATTGTGAACCTGAAAGATTTTAAAGCCGGATATTTCAAACAGCAATTACAGTACAAAAGCTTCTACCCGACAACCGTTGATCGTCAATGGCTGGTGGATGATCCCAAAATAAATGTGCTCCTGGAAAAAGCCACCCAATTATTGGGTGAATTGAATGCATTTTCATTGATTGTACCGGATGTGGATCTTTTTATACGGATGCATATTGTCAAAGAGGCCAACAGTTCCAGCGGGATTGAAGGAACTCAAACTTCCATTGATGAAGCGGTAATGAAAAAAGAAGAGATCGCCCCGGAAAAAAGAGATGACTGGCAGGAAGTTCGGAATTATGTTGATGCCATTAATTATGCGGTGGGGAAGCTTGCCGAATTTCCTCTTTCCAATCGGCTTTTAAGAGATACTCACTCTATTTTAATGGCAGGGGTTCGCGGCGGTCGTAAATATCCGGGTGAGTTTCGGGTCAGTCAGAATTGGATCGGCGGGTCGAACCTTTCCGATGCCGTTTTTATTCCTCCCCATCCCGACGATGTACCGGGATTGATGGGGGACCTGGAAAAATTTTGGCATGATGAAGAGATCGATGTGCCGCACCTGATTAAAATTGCCATTAGTCATTATCAGTTTGAAACCATCCATCCGTTCCTGGATAGAAATGGCAGAATTGGCCGGCTTCTAATCACCCTATACCTGGTAAATCACCAATTGTTGGCAAAACCGACGCTATATCTTTCGGATTTTTTCGAAAAACACCGGCCTTCCTATTATGATGCCCTGTCAAGGGTACGTGAATCCAATGATTTGATTCATTGGTTAAAATTTTTTCTTAATGCCGTCATCACCACTTCCGATAAGGGGAAGAATACGTTTATCGGAATTTTCAAGTTAAGAGAAACATTTGAAAATAGAATTCTTACCCTGGGCAGAAAAACGCAGAATGCAAAAAAGCTGCTGCAATTTCTCTATAGCAAGCCGATTGTAACCGTCCAGGACGTACAGTTGGAGCTTAAAATTTCTGAAAGAACCGCCAGGGATATGTTACAGGAAATGATCCGGCTCGAGTTATTGCAGGAAGTGACGGGTTATAAGAGGAATCGGGTCTTTTCATTTAAGAGTTACCTGGACTTCTATTGAAATCTTCAACTGATTCTGGTAAAATTGCATTGTAAGAAAAAGGAGTTAAAACAAAAGGAACTGATCTTAATGACATATCAACCTAAAAAGCAAGTTATAAAACCTCTGAAAAGTTGAGAAGTATGGAATCTTTTAAATTATTCCCACAACCGGACGATGAAATTTGTACGCCGTTTATCTACCAGAAAGATGATGGAATATATACAAGGCTGGTAGAAGGAAAATCGGACACGCAATGGATTTCAATCGCTAAAAATGGGAAAAATTTCCTCGTCTCCGGCGTTGAAAAAGAAAAATTAATCGGGCAAAGACCAATATCCCGGGAAAGGATTCTTGACTTTATCTCTCTCAATCCGTCGGCAAAAGAAAATTTTTTAAATTATGTCCGGGAAAACACTGTGATCCCTACCTTTACCCTGTCACTGCATGAGGCCTTGATCAAAGTATTAATCAAACAACTCATTGGCGCAAAACAAGCTAAGAAGATATTTTCAACTTTCATAAAAAATTTTGGCTATAATTCAAATAAAGGATACGCTTTTCCTTCAATCAAAGTACTGAAGGGGCTGTCCCTTGAAGACCTGAAATCAATGAAATTAGGCTATAAAGCCCCAAGAATTTTAGAAATAATCAGGCAGATTTCTCAAGATGATATACTAAAGCCTCAAAACTTTCTTTCAAAGAAAATTAAGGGGTTGGGACCCTGGTCACAAGACATCTTAAGGATGGAATTTGCAAAGGACTATGCTTTTTATCCATTCTATGATCTCAGTGGGGAGAAGATATTAGAAGAATGTGGCGTCGATCTTAACCATATATCAAAATCTGACAGGGGGGTTGCCGGTGATATCTATGTATACGCGGCCTCTTTCCTTGAAAACAAACCATTGGTTCATAAACGAAAGTCAAAAAAAGTTCCAAAAGTTTACCTGGCTTATTCTGTTACCAACAAGGAGGGTGAATCAAATTTACCTCAAATGAAACGACTGCGCGAGTGGTTAGTTAGTAAGAATTATAGTGTTTTTAATCCAACGCCAAAATTGTTTCAAGAAAAAATTGCGAATGATGCATTAGAAAGCCTGGAAGAAGCGGATATCATTGTCGCCGATCTGTCAAAATACAGCCATGGTGTTGGGTTCGAGGTCGGGTATGCATTTGCAAAAGAAAAAAACATTGTTTTAATAGCCGAAGAAAGTTCAAGAAAAACGGTTTCTAAGTTTTTGAAGGGGGTTTTCGAGAGTATTATTTTTTACGGAAATACCGAGCAATTAATATCCGAAGTTGAAAAAATGCTTGAATCCCGGAATATCGGTTAAAAAGGCAAAGAAACCAGTTACCACGGTCTACATTATTGAATCATATTCGGGCAGACACGCAGGTCTGCCCCTACAAAAGTTTCGTGCCCACGGAACACACGGAACACACGGAACACACGAAAAAAAATAAATGACCAAACAGGAAAAAAACGGGCGAGCACGGGGGCGCGCCCCTACGTAAACATAATTGCTGCCCGAAGCCATACCGCCCTGGGCCGGCGTATCGATGCCCCAAAAGGTTTAGCGGTTTAGCGCTTAACGGCATTGGCATTATCACAGGTGATGTTTCTATATGTGTTACCGGGTAAAGTTTCATCTCCGGAGATTAACTTTTAATCTATGGAGATGAGGGTGGTCATCTCTGGAGATTAACATTTCATCTCTGTCGATTCACTTTTCATCTCTGGAGATGAGGATGGTCAACTCCGCTGATTAACTTTTCATCTCCGTTGATTAAATCTTCATCCCCGTTGATTAACTTTTAATCTATGGAGATGAGGATGGTCATATCCGATGATTAACTTTTAATCTCCAGAGATGAAGTGGTCATCTCCGTTGATTAGCTGTTCATCTCTGTTGATGAAGGTGTCATCTCCATGGATTAAAGTTTCATCTCCGTCGTAGACCGGGGCCTGCCGTAAAGTAGACGAGAGTGATAGACTGATGACTGATGACTGATGAAAGGTGAAAGGTGAAAGGTGAGAACGCAGGAGGAAGCAGGGAATACCTGGTGAGTGGTGGCTTCGCGCTTCGAAGTCCAGTTTTTTTTATAATAACCCTTGGTGTACCTTGGTGCCTTTTACTGGCGCGCCCTGGCGGCTATTTTCGCCGCAGGCGTAAACAATAGGCCCGAAGGGCTCTTTTTCCCTATCCGGATTCCTTTACAAAAACCTCTTTACCACTAAAGGCAATGGCTAGTTTTTTAATATTTTTTATACCTCTTTCCACCAGTTCGGTTTCGTATTTCTTTTCTTCGATTTGGGCCAGGGCAGAGGCTGTCGCTGTATCAACCGTTTCGTTATCCGTCGGGTCCACCGATTTGAACTCGATCACATACCCGGTTTGGCCGGGGTCCCTGGGAATAATCATGATATCGTACCTGCCATAACCCGATTCCCGGTTGGATTTGATTTCATGGGTATTGGATATCCAGATCAGCAGGCCGGTCACCAGTGCGTGATAGACTTTCTCCGGCTCCCTGCCGAAATCGTGGTAACTAAATACCGCCAGTACGATCATTTTCAACATCTTTTCAAAGAGTTTGATATCCCCGGCGATTAATGCCTTGAGCATGGTCTCCAGTTTCTTGTTTTCGATCTTAGTAGAAAAATAGCGGTCGATGATACCGGCATAGGATACTTTCACTTCTTCATTGGGAATCGACAGCGAATAATAGACTTTCCCGGAGGCGGGGTCCCTTCTTTCGTCTGCCTGTTTCAGGTATCCCCCCATTAACAGGAAAGTCCACAATAAATCCTCCCGTTGGGTGACTTCTTTCAATACGATGTTTTCATCGATGGCCTTTACGATGGATTCGCCGTTGATCAGTAGTTCCAATTCTTCCCTTAATTCCAGGCCACCCTTAGACAGCAGCGAATCCAATACCTGGTTGTCGGAGGTATTGATCCAATAGGGTTGGAATTTTTTTTCCTTGCTGTTGAGGAAATTGATGATCGACCAGGGATTATAAATAACCTTACCGCCGAACCGGTAGCCGTTATACCAGCGCTGTACCCCCTCATATTTATCGAGTAGTTGGAAATCCCCCAGCATGGTTTCCACTTCCTTTTCGGTGAACCCGAAATGGTCGTTAAACTCTTCCGCCAGCAGCGTATATACGCCGGGGTTGTTAAAGCCTGAAAAAATCGATTCCTGGGCAATACGCATAATTCCGGTTACTATACCTTTTTCCAGGTATTGGTCGGTGTCTTTCAGGCCATTGCACAGGAAATTGCGTGTAAAAGAAATGACATCTTCATAATAGCCGGAATTATAACCCGCGTGAGCCGGGGCATCGTACTCATCGATCAAAATAACCGCCCGTTTATTATAATACCGGGTTAAAAAAATAAGCAGTCTTTCCAGGCTATTTTCATAATCCACCAGGTCTCCTTTCATGTCGATGATCTTCCGGAAATACTCCAGTTCATGTGGTCTTAGTTTTTGACTTTCAAGCAGGTAATAATGCCTGGCATACTCGTCCTGGATAAGTTGTTTTATTTTACTCAAGCAAGATTCCCAGGTTTTTTCCTTGATGCCCCTGAAGGATAAAAAAATAACCGGGTATTTACCCAATTTATCCAGGTATTCTTTGCCGGCCAGTGATATGGCCAGTGAATCGAATAAATGCCTATAATTATTAACCCCGGGGTGGGTTTCCGTTGCCTTTTCCGTTTCCTTTGCCGGGGGTGTGTCGGGGGTCGGAGCCCAGGAGACCGGGCAGCAGTCGTAAAAATATCCCAGCATGGAAAGATTGAGCGTTTTCCCAAATCGCCGGGGACGGGGAAGGAGTAATATCGTATCTCCCCTGTCGATGACTTCTTTGATCAAAAGTGTTTTATCCACGTAATAGTAACCTTTTTCAATGATTTTTTTAAAATCCGATACTCCAATAGGCAGTGGCTTATTTTTCATCTTTTTTTACCTGGCGATTATTATAGCATATTAAATAATCATTGACAATTGCAGTAAAAACCGTTAGGCTATACTAAATATATCCGAAAACTAAAGGAGGTTTTGTAATGGTTACCAAAATACAGAAATGGGGCAATAGCCAGGGGCTTCGCTTTAGTAGTCAAGTAATGAAAAATGCTCATATTTCGATCGGAGACGAGATAGATCTGGCTGAGTCGGAAATCTGGATTAACGGTCGCACCGAATAGACTCCGTTCAAGAAGTTTCATTTGATACCTCCGTACCCTCATTCTCCCATTTGAGAAAAATTAGGGGACAGGCAAATTGGGAATCCCAGGGTTTTTTTAATAATAAACCCCCTGGTGAACCTTTGTGCCTTCGTGCCCTGGTGGCTATTTTCATGAAGGAATGAGCGTCAACCTCCCGCCATGGTTCTACAAATAGGGTGCATGCGCCGCATGCTGGACGCAGGCTCACAAACGATAAACTACCCCGGCGTGCGTCACAAAAAAAGTAGAATCGTTTCCCAGGGTATTGACCAGGTGGAAATCCGTCCCGAACTCGATAATATAGTTGGATTTCAATGAGTAAGCGGCCCCTGTTCCCACATTAACCCCGCTCGTTAAGGCCCCGCTTTTGGATATATAAATCCCTGCCCCGGCATTTATATAAAACCGGAGGGGGTTCTTCACAATCTCGGACCTCAAGTTCACCGAAACATTCCACCACAAACTGTCGCGGGATAAAGACGAACCGGCACTAAAATAATTGTACCCCACGAGCCCCACCAACGAAAATGTGGGCGTCAGACGATACCCGATATTGCCGCTGAAATGGATGCCCGCATTATGATGCTGCTTGAAAGACGAAATGGGAAACCCGGCCCCGGTATGTATTCCCAATGACCATTTTCTAAACCCTGGAATCTTCTCCACCGCGGTAAACGGTTTCCCGTCTATCATAAGCACCATTCGCGCGCCGGTTTGCAGCCCGGGCCGCATGACCCCGATTTCTCCTGTGTACGCCCCGTCCGGGTTCTCTTTTAGAGCAAATGATTGATCGATGGTCTCTTTGTCTTTATAAACGATTTCTACGCCCACCTTATGACCTGGCCCCGGGGAATTGCCGTAACGGTCCCTGGGAACAAATTCCACATCATAAAGATATTGCGCCTGCTGACCTACGAAAATATCCCGCCACCGGGCGCTTAAAGAAGAGTAAGCCGGATCGGCTTTAACCGCCACATATACCGGTTCCTCTTTCTCCCTGGCAAATGATTCCCTGCCGGCATGAAATATAAACCGGTATGTTCCTTGTTTTACAGTGTTCGGATATTGGTTGGTGTAAATGCCGTCCCCTTTTTCCTTATCGCCGTGACTGCCATCGTCGTATAATAATAGGGTCCCCGCGCCGCGGGGTGATGTGATGGCTACCGAGACATCCGTTAAACCGGGGACCGGGCGTTGGTTTTCGGTGACAGCCGCTGTAATAGTCATAATATCGCCGGTATCATATGAGGTTTTATCAAAACCGGGTTTCATTTTTAGCGCCGAGTCCATGAGGACGCTGCATCGATAATTTTCTTGCTCCCCATCTTTCAGACCCGGCGCCGCGATATGAACTTTCCAGGCCGCAACGCCTACTTTACCCACTTTACCGGCCTGCTTTAAGAAAGACTCTTCCACAGTGACAAGCATATACGTCTCCCCCCCGTGAACCCGGACCCCGTCGCCGCCATTGGGAATAACGCCGCCGTCGGAAGCGGTCACGGTAAACCCCAATCTCCCTTTCTGAGGCGTTTGCCAACTCAAAAGAAAACTGATCTGCCGGTCATACTCATTCACTTTAAAAACCGGGGTTATGGTTTCTCCCGCTTTAATAATGCCCATGGAAGTGCCCGCTTCTTCCAATTTCATGATCCCGGCAAAGATCGACTTATACGCTTCATCGAGAGATGTACCCGGGATAAATTTCCCTTCCAGGTGTTTTGGCCTGTTCCCTGTCAATTTCCGTAAAAGTTTATGGCCCATATCCATATTCATATCCACGTCGCGCCCGGGCCCGATGGCGTAGACCGTAACCCCTGTTTCATCCAGGTTGGCCATACGGCTTGCGACGGCATTATCATCCGTATTCACATTCACCGGGGCGGGACAATCATGATGACCGCTGCTTACCAGGATGACAACCTTGCGTTTTTCCCTGCCGAACATTTGCAGGGCGGCGTCTATCCCTTGCAAGAGCGGGCTGTTTCCCTGCGCCTTTAAGCAATTGAGAGTTTTAACGGCATTATCTATACACGTTTCAGAAACTAAAGTCATGGGGATTACGGCATGTCCGCTGCAATCCTTTTGATCGTTCCGCGGCAGGGAAGGGAAAACAGCCATACCCAGGTTTACGTTTACGTTGCCGCGGCCGCCGCCGTAATAGTCGCCCAGCAGGTGCAAAAACGGTTCGGCGGCTATTCGGATCGCCGGCAGCGGGCCGGACATACCGGCGGAAATATCGAAAAGCAATACGATCCCCATGTCTCGTTTGGGAATTTGCAAAGGTGGAATAATAGGTGGACTCAACAGATTTTTCTCATCGCTGCTCTTGAATACCAATTCATCCGGCGGCGTTTGGTGATAGAAAGCCGTGTAAAGGGCTTTGCAGATCACTTCGGGCGTATGCATAACCATATCCCGGTTTCCTTCGGCGCAAAGAATGACATAAAGGATGCCGTTTTCCATCGGTTCATTGTTCCCGCGGCTGCCCGGGGCTTCGGAAGCGAATAGTTGCCCGCGGAAGTCGGGAGGCGCGGCGTTAATGGCAATAAATTCCGATACCGGGTGAAACGAGAGCTTTTTATTTTGTCTTTCCCATAAATCCTTCAAATAATAGCGGGCGCTGACGGCCCCGCTGCCGTAGGCGATAATAACCACTTTTTTTGTTTTAGCGTCCGGTGCGCCCTGGTGTAAAAGAATGAGTCTGACCGCTTCTTCGATTTTACCGGCATTTTCCGCGATGCCGACGTTTTCGTCTTCCGTGGGCGGTTCCAGGTTCATATAATAAGGTTCGATTTCAAGCGGGGAATTCTCAGCCCGCAGCAGCGTATCCCGGAAGCAAGGCAGGCCGTTGAAAGGCTGCTGAAAAATCTCACGGAAACCGGTCCCTTTTCCGAGCTCATAGCCTGGGACAAAAAGCACAGGCAGTTGGTTTTTCGGTTTGGGAAAGTTCGGGTCCATCAAGTTTTCAACCGTCAGTCGAATATCTTTGCCGTCGCCGCTGTAAACGGGATCAAGGTAAACCGTTGCATCCGCTTGTAATGTCATGGGCAATGTCATTGCGCCAAACAAAATAATGCAAGAAAGCATTATTGTCGGAAACGGAATCTTATCCGCAAAATAACTTGTTTTTGTATTGTTCATGGATTCATTTATACCATTCTTTTTCTGATAAATCAAATGGAGGATACTGGAGATTGTAGGGAACAGGCTACGTTTTGAAAATATGTTTAACCGTTTTTGGTAACGGTTGGATAGAATGGGTTTGGTAATTATAACAGACCATGCCGTTTTCAACAAGGGCGATGGGTTTGCCGTCGGCGGGGCGGGTGACGCGGAAAAAGAGACGGAAACCGCAGCGCGTGGGTTCCCCGGCGGCCGCTTCGAAACGCAGTACATCCCCGGCAAAGGCTTCTTCAAGGTAAACCGCCGCAATATCCCCCAGGATAAGCGGCGTTCCACCGAAATCTTTTTCAGTGAATCCATGACCGGCAAGGAAAGCCACCCGGGCTTCATGAACCAATGATACCAGTTTATCATTGCCCAGGTGCCCGCCATAATTCAGGTCCGTGGTGCGAACCGTGATCTCTGTGGAAAAAGGATAATCGTTTAACGGGTTAAGTTTAAGCCGCGGCATGGCATCTCCTTGTTTAGATAGAAATTTTTGGAGGGTCAAGGGAACCTTTTTATAAAAAGGTTCCCTTTTTTCCCTGCAAATCCTTTATTTCCTCACTCTTCTAATAATCTCTCTTCTGGGAATGATCCTCTGGCGAATTTTATTTTCAACATCAAGTTGTCGAACCATGACTACTCCCTTTATGGTAGTCTTGATTTCCCACAGAGGAAAGTAAGGATTGACACTCATGCCCGGTTCCCAGACCAATATCGGCGCTTCAGCCTGGATTTCTTTCTCCGGGATACCTTCTTGCTCTTGAATTTTCTTAATCAATATCATTCTTGCTTGAGCCGGGGATACATTCAGATAGGGATAAGCAATGGGTCTTTTGGGGCATGACGCTTCGAGGAAAGCCCCGGAGTAGGCGTCGATGATTATCGCGCCAAAGATCATTTTATTGGCGATGGAACGCACCTCTGCCAGGGGAACAATATAGTAATCCGCCTTAATACCGACGGTATTTCTCTTAACCAATATCGGATTACCGGTTTTTATCCTCTCGTCTGCTTTTTCAAATCCCGGGTTTTTGATGAGCCGGTATTTAGTAAGAGCTTTTAATGCCATGTTTTTGGCTTCCGTTGGAGATATGATGGTCGCCCGTCTTTTCAGCAGTTCAGGGGCTTTTAATCTCAATCGTTCTAACGGAGCCGGGTCGCAAACAGCCATCTTTTTCATATTGTCGGGAAAGGCAGAAGGCGTGGGGATATGCAAAAAGACACTGGCTGCCCCGCTATTTTCCCAGCCTGTATAAGTGATATACCTGTTATTCCCCAGGATGGGGTCGCGTGGATCGTTGATGATAAAATAGTCGATCATGTAAGGCCCGGATGAGGGGTCAACATCGGTTTGAACTCCAAACACGGCCACCCAATTAAGCCCACCATCGATCGGCACTGCAGGGGGGACATTATAATGATCGAGTGTATAAACAATCTTCTGGGAAATTTCCGCGGTATACAGTGAACTGTCGAAAATGACATAGGTAAAGCCCGGCCGTGTGTCATACTCTTTCAGGCATTCCTTAATGGCGATGGGATCGGTATGGACTCCCGGGTAGATGGCTGTCCAGGCAGGATCGCTGTGGGCGTTAATGTAAGCCCATAATTCCGGTTGAGTTTTGGCGACATATCCCGGACCCGCAACGACGAGAGGTGATTCGAGTATCATCTTTGCCGCGGCCGGGCCTGTCCAATTTGGATCCGTCGGCGGTGTTGAATAATAAGGAATGGTTACGATCTTGTTCCAGGGAAATGCCGGTAAACTCGCCAGGATAAGCGCAAGTGAAATTACTATTATATATAACTTTCTATTCATGGTACATTACCTCCTTTTATTTTTTAGATTGTGTTACTGCTGAATACAGAAATGGCTGTTATATTCATTGTAATATACTCTACAATAACCATTTATCGTCCGTGAATGAGCAGACAATCTAAATTGGTGTGCACAAATCCCTGACAGGGTTGGATCCGGTTTCCATGGAAAGGTACCCAGCGGCGGATATGTATAATCCGTCTTGCCATACCAGAGATTTGTCCCGTTTTCATCCACATGAGCGGGTACATAATTATCCACCGGGATAGCCTCCCTGGATAGATTGTTGCCATAATGGGCATTCATATAATAGTCATCCAGGTGCCCTTCATTATCGATGGCAGTGATTTTAAATCTAAACCCGTCATTGGCATCAGTTTTGTCTATAACAGGAATATCTCCGCAAGTAATAATTTCAGTCATGGTGGCCCCAACAGCATGATACACTTTTGTGATGAGAGCCTGTGGTGGGGTATTATCGATGACAACACTCAATGCTTCCCCGGTGAAGGTTCCTGGCGGGAAGGGAGTACCGGAAATATTGTAAGCGGTTAATTTCAAGTCGTATTTGCCGTTTCCGAAGGTAGTAGTATCCCATCTCATTATTAAATCGTTCCAATACCAGTCGTTAAGCGGATCAGGGAGGCAAGTATATTTTCCATCCGCATCCGGTATTATCGAGTGATGAATGTATTTCTCGGTAGTGCTGTCCCACGTATAATTTGACCAGGTTTGAATAAGCGGTTGGTAAGGTCCGCTGTCCTTCGAATATTCGATCTTATAATGGGTTGCGCCGTGTACTTTAAGAGCGGCAAAATCGCCTTTAACATCGATAGTGGCGCCGAAGGGCGCATCTTTTACTCTTAAGATAGGCATGGGCTCGGTCCATGTATCCGCATAGCCATCCGTCATGTTACTGCGGGGAATATGTCCCACGCCTTTAAGAACGGGGGCTGTGGGGTCCACGGGCAGGGAAGGATTTCCAAGGTAAATAACCATTAAGTCGGTGAAATCGGTTTCAAAATTGCCCGGGACAGCAATGTTAAAGCTTGCAGACGGGTTTGTTGAGATCACCCTTACTCCCACTCTTACTAACGGGGTAGGTCCACCGGTCCACATCTCAGGTGAGATCCCGATTTCTGAGAAACCGATTGCCATCTCCCACATCCGGTGAGACGGGGTTGTTATTATGGGAGAACCGCC
The DNA here is from genome assembly GCA_026393835.1 of Candidatus Aminicenantota bacterium. Classification (GTDB taxonomy): domain Bacteria; phylum Acidobacteriota; class Aminicenantia; order UBA2199; family UBA2199; genus JAKAGC01. The sequence goes on from JAPKZK010000077.1 coordinate 51,655, forward strand.
AAATCCTACGCCTAATGCCGAGGTGGAACCGGGAGCTAAAGCTTGTATAGGAGTATATGATCCGGGACCTAAATAATATTGGATACCCAGGGTGGAAGAAAAGGGAAGCATCGTGTATTGGACATCCACATTGGGTTCAATGTTTTTATCCCCTTTTACATCGACGGTTAACCTGAAAGAATCCTGCATCGGCACTGGATCATTCGTTATATCATTGGTAACATCCAATAATATATAGAGTTTTGAAATGTCATTTCTGACAAGGATATAGCCTACCGGCGATGAGCCGACCAGTATGGGCGCACATCCTGAACCCTCCCATTCACCGGCAGTTACGGTCCCATTAATCACTGGGGGCGTGGTTGCCCCGGGAATCCAGGTGCTCTGTACGGATACTGCTTCTAATGCTTCGCTGCCCAAAAAACATAGCAAACAAAACATACTGACTGTTAGAAACAAAAAACGTTTCATTTTCAAACGCATTTTTCTGACCTCCTTGATTTAAATTAATGTATCATTCGGCATCGCATCTTGATTCCACAGATGCAGAATGATCGCTTGATTTTATGCCATAAAAAAAAATCTTTGTCAATACCTGTGGCGAGAGAACAGCAATTCTAATTTTAAAAAATTACGGGCGTCCATAGGGGGACGCCCCTACATTAAATTGATCGAAATTCGCAATAATCATGAGTTTTCAATTTGGTAGGGGCAGGCCCCCGTGTCTGCCCCAATTGAAATTTCTTTTTTTTAGCCCAAAATTAGAATTGCTGGCGAGAGAAAGTTTTTTAGAGCGTGTTAATAATTAATAACGAGAATTAGAAATCTTTCTTCTCATCGTACAGGACAATAAACGTATCGATAACGATCCCCTTGATGGTCTCCTTTTGTTCCCGAACGCCGGCCAATTTCACGGTGTTGGGTACAAAGACAAGGTAAACAGCCTCTTTTAATCCCAGGGTTCCGGCATAGTAGGCCAACTGTTCTTTGCCATTTTCAAATTTTGATGGGCTTTGATATACCTTAAACTCAATAACGTATTCTTTTCCACCGATGTTGAGCAGCAAATCGCATTTACCCAACCCCAAATGAGGTTCCAGGTAACTATGCCCCTTTACTTCCTGGAGAAAGGACTGGATATAGGTTTCGAAACTATAAGCCAGGGCAGCTTCTTTTAAACTCATATATTTGCCGGTTGCCGGGTCCTTTTCCCGGAAATATTTAAAACTGCGCCGTTTGACGTAGTCTTTATAATTATCGATTAATTTAGCGAAAATGACCCGTCCCTCTTCATTTAAAAAAGAATGGGTGTCCACATGCCGGAAAAAAAGCCCTCTCTCTCCGTTGGCATAGGGGTAAAATGCAGCATAAACGGCCTTCCTGTACATGGGCACCCAGAATTCCACGTATCCTTCTTCATCTTTTTTAATGAGTCCGTGGGCGTGGAGGAATTTTATTTTTTCATCGTTCACCTGGTATTTCTCTTTTTCCCCGGTGAATAATAGTTTCTCAACGAAGGCGCGGTGTTGTTTGGCTTTATTGATGATATTGGCGATATTTTTATCGATGGCCTCGGTCAAGTACCAATCTTCCACTGCCAGGTAATCGTTATAATCGATGAGTTCTTTGCCGGGATTTCGTTCTACCAGTTTATAAGCAAAGCCGTTGACCAGGCCGGGTTGGTTGGCGGTAATGGCGGATATTTTCTCTTTGACTTCCGGGTGGAACAACTGGCCGGTATCTACTTCGTGCATGTGAAGTAGTTCGAAGGTTTCTTCATCGGTGAAGTAGGGGACTTCCAGGTTATCGGCAATATTGAAGGGGCTGGCATTATCCTGGATCACGCCCACGATATTGCTGACGCCCACCAGGAGGACGGCTTTCAAACTGTGGGTCTCGCGGTCTTGATAAAGATTGCGGATGGTATGGAGAAACTGTCCGAAATAAGCCGGGTTTAAACCTTCGATTTCATCGATCACCAGGACTAATTTCCTATCTTTAACAGAGGCGATATCATTTTGTAAATCGCCGAAGTTAGTGCTTTTTAAGGTTATTTTCCATTTAGTCTCAATTTCCCGGAAAAGGTAATTAAAAAAAGCGGAGAGTGGGGCTTCCGCATAATTTTCAACATTCACCTGGGCCACTTTATAGTCCAATTTTTCAAGACCCTGGGCCAGCATTTTGAAGTATGTGCTTTTCCCGGCCTGGCGGGGCGCCCAGATGGTGAAGTAACGTTCGCCTTTTACCAGTTGGATTCCTTTCTCTACCAGGTCTAAACGATCCAATGTATAGTGTCTTGCCGGGATGTTTGGGCCCGAGGTATTGAAATAACGTTTTGCTGTTTTAATCATGGGAATAGTATATTATAAGCGGGTTTAATTTTCAAGCGAAAAACTTTTGGAGGGTCCGAACCGGCGGAACCTTTTTATAAAAAGGTCCCCTGGTTTCCGAAGGAATTAAATTTCATTTAATCTGAAAGTCACCATATCAGGTGGGGGCGACGGATATAATATTCCCGCACTAAAAGATCGACCCGGATATCATCGGGATTGCTGTCCAGCAAAACCTTCAGGCATAGACTCTCTTCCAGGTAATATCCCAATTCATCAAGAATAGCTGTATAAATTTTGATGAAAGCAGTATCTGTCTCGGTGGTAAACGGCTGCGCAGCCAAAGAATTCCGAAATGCTGCCAATAAATATTTTTTGGCCTTCTTCTCCCGGTTCGATTTCAAATCACGATAAAGATCGAAATTGATCTTTGCCGATAATAGGTGAAGGTCTTCAAAATCGCCATACAACACCTTCGCCCACCACAATGAATTCAGCAAGGAGGGAGATGCACTTTGGGATTTCCCTGGCGTTACATTATCATATTGGGGGGTTATTAATTTTGCATAATACTCCCTTTCAACATCGCGTACGATGTCCCTGGAAACTTTCTGACGGACCGGGCTCAGCGCCCACCATGAGGCAATAATGATAAAAAGGAAAAGTATTGTATAGAAATTAACAAACCGGGTTACAAACTTTGTGAAAGAATCCTTTTTATAAGAGACTTCGTTATTTTGTTCCCGGCGCTTAAGAGTCCCATATCCCGCCAGGATAGCCACAAAGGAAATAATCACCGATGGGTTTCGGAAGGGTACATCCATCATGCCCTGGATCAATACCCCGCTCATTCCCAGTAAACCAAAGAGAACAAACCCTTGTTTCCACTCTTTATTCTTCACGATTTTCACTGCCAATAAAACCAGCGCCGCTGTAAGCAAGCCGATGCCTACGATTCCAAATTCACATAAAAACTGGATAAAGTCGTTATGCACGTTGGCCTTTCCACGTTCATGAGTTTCAGTATATCTTGTGCTGTTAGGTCTTTCATAGTATATTAAATACTCGCTGTAACTTCCGCCTCCAATACCGAAGAAAGGGTTATGCCGCCATATATCCAGCGCCGCCGAGATAAAAAAGAATTTCACAGCCGATTGTTCTTTGATATATTTCCCCGGCTTCTTCATCGTCGATAATTCCGAAAGGATATCGCCCCTGGCCGTGAAATATAGACCTGCTAAAACAACCACCAGCAATAAAATAGCGCCGGTAACAATAAATCCCGCTTTTACTCTTCTTTTGGGATTCTCCCGGATGAATAGGTATAAGCCATAAAAAACAAAAAATGCCATGATCAGCCAGGAGAAGAGCATGCCGTAGCTACTGTGGCACCGGTGCAGGGTATAAAATTGCAGCAGGATTATCAAAAGCAATATCCCGGTTTTAAGGATTATCCGTCGATGTTGTTTGCGATCGATATAATAATAGAAAAACAATCCGCAGGTTAAGCCCAGGTGTAGAAGAAAAAAAGATGCGGCGTGATTGGCGTAACCGAAGGTGGAAAAATAACCGGAGTTGGAAAAAGAAAACCTGGAATAAGGAGGAAGTATAAAGATGGAGGTAAGCCATGATAGATATCCATTTCCCAGCAGCGGGGCAATAATGCCTATAATTCCAAGGATAGCCGAATTTACCGCCATACTCCAGGATATGATTATAAATCCCTGTTTCCCGGGGCAGCCATGACGAACTATCAATAACAAGACAAAGGCCGGGAAGAACCATACCAGCATGTCCCAACTTTTGAGAGTATTGACCGCCCCGGGCAGCCAATCGATAGAGGCGGGGCTGAACAATACTTCGCGGGCTTTATCTTCTAATATATAAACTTTCCCCGAATTCCACCACTGGATATAAAGCGGAATCAGGAAAAAAACTCCTATATAGAAAATAGGGTCCCGTAGGATTCCCTTGATTCGATCCTCCATCAAAGACTTTCCATGGCGGTGAGAGGTTCGGCGTAAGTAGGGTGACAAAAGGAATATAAAAAAGGCAGCGACTGCCATCCCCAGGTACGGGGAAATATATTCCCGTATGGTTCCTCCCCTTCGCCAGGTAGGGAAAACCAAAAGTGATATAATAGTAGTTAATACCACGATATCGGCGCCGGTTAAGACCTGGCGCTTAAGGTTATTATCTTGAGATTCATTATTATTCCTGGGTAATTTCATTTCGTTTTACTCCCTGGGGCCAATTAGAATTACATTCGGCATATTTTTACTCTATCCGGCCACCGGGGGGACAAATCGATACCGCTTTGTCCCCCTTGTGAACATAATTAACCTAACTCGAACAGCAGCAGCATGGACAGGTACACTCGCACGGGTCGATACATGTAATTATGGTGATACAGTATGAAGCATAGGGAGGGGGTGGAAAAAAGCAGTAAATTTCCACTAAAACTTCACAACAATAAGTGCAGGTACCACTTAATGTCGAGTTTAGTTCCGATTTGTTCACCGGTTTCTCATCTTTCAGATAGAAGTCTTCCATTTTCATATTTTTCTTCAGAGTTATCAGCCCATCGTTATTAGAAGAATAATTATCTATCAGCTTATCTCCATAAAAGACATGATAAACGTGATAATCTTTATTTTCTAGGTAATAGTGAGAATAAAATCGTACTTCCATGGTATTTACGATTTCCTGTGAATCAATGCAATGTTCCTGGGGCAAAAATTGATTTGTACTGCTGTTTACCAATATACCTTTACCGGTATACCAGGTGGTTCCTTTTTTGTATAACATTCTTCCAACCATTTGCTCAGGAACAATCGTTTGACTTAACACTAAATCCAGGCCCTTTTTATCAAGGGAATGGAGAAAATCGGCGTCGGTATCCAGGTTGGCATTATCATTATTGATAGGGCCCAGACCTCTGTCATTGAGAGATTTGGAGCCGATTCCTATTTCATCGATGGTAAAGCCACTCCCGGTCAGTTTATTTGATTCCCGGCGCAATTCTATCCTTATTTTTTGGCCGTCCACCGCCAGGGTCCAGAAATTAACCGTCTGGTCAGCCTTTTTTTGTAACTTGAATCCGGAGCCATGTTTATCGTTAACATTTTTAAACTGGATTTTTCCAATTATTCTGTCTTGCTCATCGATCAGGTTCACAAAATCCTTATCATTCAATTGGAAATCGGAGAAATGAATCTTAATCCAGGTAGCTCCAGGTTGGTCGATGGTAGTGCTCCATACCAACGCCTGATTCCCATCTGACTGAGGGTATGGGGGCGGGGTTTCTATTTTCGGAAAAATAGATACTCCCACGGCTTCCTCAGCGGTTAATTGACCGCTAAAAAAGACAAATACACCAATGATCATTACGATCATTACAATCAAACTTTTTTGTCTCATAGGTAATTCCTCCTTTTTTTATTTATATTGTTATTTTAACGCCTTTTCACTTCATCCGACATTTGCGAACTCCATCTCCTCCCCCCTCTATTTCGATTTTTACCGTCACTGCACATCTCTTACATGCTTCTTTATTGGCTGAATGCCCGGGGTTTTGACCGTTTTTTTCGGCCCACGCGGTGAGAGCGATTGCCCCCGCCTAGAACAAAAAACAAACAAGCCATCATGATCAATCCTTTCATTGTTTACTCCAATTTTATACCCCCCTAAGATAGCATAATTCTTCTCAAAAGAAGTAAAAATTTATAATACTTTACCTTTTTTTTTCAAACACTGGATTAGAGAGGGTTTCAAAATGTAAAGATTTATAAATATTTACATTTATACCTTTACGCCGACATTTTTTTCGATTAAAAGAGTGTTTCCGCCGCGCGGCGGAACCACTAACCGGATCTCCGACTATACCAAAGCCGCGCGGCGCAAACACTGTTTTATTGGTAACCCCCCATTTTTTGAACGGACGATGTAGTAAAAATATTCAATGATACAGATTTTCAATGATTTTTTGCCGTTCATTCGATCATTTTAGCTATCCCTACCCAATGGGAAGATATTTTTCTGCTATGGGAAGATATTTTTCCGTTATGGGAAGGTATTTTTTCTTAATGGGAAGATATACGGAAACCTATGGGAAGATAGTTTTTAGTAATGGGAAGATAGTTTTCTGCTATGGGAACGTATTTTTCAGACGTAAGAATGCAATTCCCAGGGTGAAGAATGGCAAAAAATGGGGGATTGCCCGTGTAAAAAAGCTTGAAATTTTTTTCCCAGTACGGTATTATTGACCATGAATTTAAAATCGAAAGGGGTAATGCCATGAGTGAAATTACGATTCTTCACCTGTCCGACATTCATTTTAAGAAGAAGAAGGACGAGAAAACAAAAGCATTTCGTCAAAAGGTACAGGAAAGATTAATGGAGGCCGTGACCGGCCATGCCGCAAAACAGGGGAACCCGGATTTTGTGGCGATTTCCGGGGACATTGCCTTTTCAGGAAAGAAAGAGGAGGGAAATTATTTGTCTGTCCCTTTAACTTTTCGTAGATGATCCATTTGCTTTCAAAGTTGACTTTGTTATAATAGGTACATAAATTTTATATTAAAAATTGGAGGTAAAAATGAGAAAGTATGTTGCTGAGTTTTTCGGGACTTTTTGGTTGGTTCTGGGTGGGTGCGGGAGTGCTGTCCTGGCTGCCGCGTTTCCCAATGTCGGCATCGGATTGCTGGGCGTATCGTTGGCATTTGGTTTGACGGTACTAACCATGGCCTACGCCATCGGTCATATTTCCGGCTGCCATTTAAACCCGGCGGTTTCAATCGGGCTTTGGGCCGGCGGTCGTTTCAAAGCGGGTGAATTGCTGCCATACATTATCGCGCAGGTCATTGGCGCAGTGGTGGCTGGGGGTGTGCTTTTTATCATCGCCGGCGGCAAGGCCGGTTTTGATGTTGCAGCCGGTTTTGCTTCGAACGGTTACGGGGCGCATTCGCCGGGCGGTTATTCCCTGGTTGCGGCCCTGGTTACGGAGATTGTGATGACCATGATGTTCCTGCTGGTCATCCTGGGCGCCACCGATAAACGCGCCCCGCAGGGTATGGCGCCGGCCGCTATCGGCCTCTGCCTTACATTAATTCACTTGATCAGCATCCCGGTAACCAATACTTCCGTGAACCCGGCGCGCAGTACGGGCGTCGCCATTTTCGCGGGCGGTTGGGCCATCGAACAACTCTGGTTATTCTGGATAGCCCCGATTATCGGCGCTGTAATAGGCGCAGTAATCTATCGGTACATTGCCGGGAGCGGGAAGGAAGATTAAAACGTATCATCTCCGATCTCCAGGAAACGAATGGCAAATTAGAGAAGAACTAATCAATAATTTTTTTATTTTGTAGGGGCAGGCCTATGTGCCTGCCCCTTTTAAACTTTCGCGTTTTTCGTGTGTTTTGCGGGCCTGTTTTTGTATTGAACTCCAATCGAATTTCGGTTATAATATATATAGCCTTGAAAATATCAACAATATATGGCTTCGGCAGCGATCCAGGAAGGCTTATGGATGCGGCAATCACATTTAAAACCTGGTATTTCAAACGGAGATAACAAAAATTAAAATAATAGGAGGAATAACCAAAATGAAAAAAAGATTTTTAGCAGCATTTGTTTTTATGTTTTTACTGGTATCGGTTTGGGTTATGGCTGAAAAAACAGCAAATAATCCCGTGACCGTCTCACCCGGCAGTGAAACCGAGGTGGCTACCGTATGGCAAAGCTGTCCGACGTTTAGTTGGTCAGCCGTGGAGCAAGCCGCATCGTACCGGGTTGCCGTTTTCGAATCCGTTGATGCCAATGTCGCCAATGTCGCAACCTATGAAGGTATGGCCGCCATAGCCTCTCCCGTGGTAAGCAAAGATATCCCGGGACCCGCGTTATCATGGACGCTTTCAGCGGATGAAAAACTCAAAACCGGGAGTCAGTATACCTAGTATGTCCAGGCGTTGGATACCAACGGAAATGCCCTGGGATCATGGTCAGGCGGCAAGCTTTTCAAAGTGGAACAGGAAGTCCGGTTTGCCGGCGTCGCGGAGAAACTTGGGGAGGTCTTAAAATCATATGGAGTGAAAGATGAGACCATTACCAATGTCCTGGCAGATATGAAGTCTGAGGTGCAGGAAGTAGAGATAAGTGGAGTTAAAGGCCTGGAAGGCTCATCGAACACTTTCTACGGGTTGGACACCGGCGACTCCATAACTACGGGAGCCCGTAATACCTTCGTCGGAGTTCACGCAGGATATGCAAATGATACTGGAAACAACAACCTTTTTCTTGGACATTATACCGGATGCGCCAATACTTCAGGATACAACAATATCTCCCTCGGAACTTATTCCGGATACGTCAATACTACCGGATACGCCAATAGTTTCGTCGGAACTTATACTGGATACTCCAATACCACCGGATACTGTAATACCTTCGTCGGATATTACTCCGGAATTGACAACACTACCGGAAACAACAACGTTTTCCTCGGAAAATATGCCGGAAAGTCCAATACTACCGCAAGCTACAATACCTTCATCGGATATAATGCCGGATACTCCAATACTACCGGGACTGACAATACCTTCCTCGGTTCCTATGCAGGATATAATGAGACCGGGTCCAATAAGCTCTACATTGCTAATTCCAGCGCCAGCTTTCCCTTGATATACGGCGAGTTTGACAACGAAATAGTCGCTGTTAACGGTAAATTAGGTATTAACAAGCAAGCGCCTACTTACCCGCTTCACATGGGCAGCGGCGCCTACTGCAGCTTTGGTGGAACCTGGACCAATGCCTCCAGTAGGGCATTGAAGGAAAACATCCAAAATCTCAGCGTAGATGAAGCGGTAGAAGCTTTAACCCAACTCAACCCCGTGAAATACAATTATAAGGTCGATAAGGCCGATAAACACGTGGGCTTCATTGCCGAAGATGTCCCTGACCTGGTGGCTTCCGCCGATAGGAAAGGATTAAGTCCCATGGATGTCACGGCCGTTTTAACCAAAGTCGTCCAGGAACTGAAACGAGAAAACCAGGAACAGCAGAACTTGATCTGTGAACAACAAAAGATCATCTCCGATCTCCAGGAAAGAATGGCAAAACTTGAGAAAAACTAATCAATCCGGCTCCCGCTTCCTGGCATAATAAAAATAAAAAGTAGAATTTTTCGCCTGTCCCCTTTCCACCGCCTAGCCCGTACAAGCCGGAAACAAAAAGACGCATGCAATACGAAACAATTTCTCGACAGGGGGGATAAAAGCCCGAAAGCCTGATGGACATGGCCGGTAATGCTTGGGAATGGACGGGTAATTGGTATGATGAAAATCAAGATTCCATTGCCGTGCGCGGCGGTTCATGGGACTATTATCCCCAAAATTTGCTTTGTGCGGCGCGCTGCCTCCGAATTCCCCAGTACTCATGGAATGACCACGGGTTTCGTGTGGTGTGTTTTCGCCCCCAGCTTATCCAATCGTTATGCTCTTGAAAACCATCGCCCATTGTTCTTTCGAATTTGTCAAAGCTTATTTTGTATTTTTTCTCAAATCTTTTTATCTTTGAATCCAGCCGGTTTAAGTCCCTGAGAATTTCCTTCTTTTTCTTTTCAACGGCAATGGCGAAAGCTCTATAAACTATCTCATCCGAAACCTTCCGGATGTTGATATTGCCCGGCACTCTAATCGTAGTTTCAATCATTTTCAATTACCTCTATATAGTTATAATTGCCTTGCCACAAAATGTCAAGCTGTTGACGGATTTTTATCTATTTTTTTCCCTCTACGCCACCTCCTCTCCTTTGAGCGAGGGATGAAAAATTAGCCTGTCCCATTTCCCACGGGGGCCAGGCTTTTGAGGGAAAAGTGATTAGCCACAAGCCGCCCGATTGTTAATTTAAAAGTCCTTCTTCTCATCGTACAGGACAATAAACGTTTCGATAGCGATCCCCTCGAGGGTCTCCTTTTGCTCCCGAACATCGGCCAATTTCACGGTATTGGGTACAAAAACCAGGTAAACAGCCTCGTTTAATCCCAGGGTTCCGGCATAGTAAGCCAACTGGGTTTTGCCCTTTTCAAATTGGAAAATATCCCGGAATATTTTAAATTCGATCACATATTCGAT
>JAPKZK010000164.1 GCA_026393835.1 Candidatus Aminicenantota bacterium
GCGCTCAACTTTTTATCCTGGTTATGGGTCCAGGTCATGCCGCCGTCCGTGCTCATATGATACCCTACTTCCTCATCCGCGGCAAGAACAAGGTTATTTCTGCCGAAAGTTGCCTTATAAATCGACCTGTCGCTGCTTTTCTGTTGAACCACCGACCAGGAAACGCCATTGTTGGTGGAGGTCAAAATGACGCGGCCCCGGCCTACTGTCACAAAGCGCCCCTTGCCATCGGTGGCCGCGCCGAAAAGATGGAACCAATCGCCAAGTCCGCTGTTAATGGTCTGCCAACTTTTACCGCCATCCGTGCTGCGATATATTAAACCGTTATCCCCGGCTAATACGATGACGCCATCTTTGCCAATAGCGCCATCCCGCGTTGCTCCCGGCCCGGGAATAAGTCCCGTTATCCAGTTTGTTTCTTTTTTCTGATTCATTATTTATCTCCTTTACTGAAGTCTATGATCATCTCTTGCTGTTCATTTGCCGCTTCAAGATTTGTAGCGAGCGAGATATGTTTTACTTTACCGGTTTTTATGCTGAGGATTTGCGCGTCTTCATCAAAAGAAATGCCGGACGCATCGATAATCGATATTTCTTTCTCTCCAGGGAGAAACAGGATTCCTGCATCGCATTGCCATTGTTTATTTTTAAGTGTAACCCTGTTTTTTCCGAAGATCAGTAAGTGGCTGGAAGCGAAACATAGGGGCTGTGAAGTCGTTAATTTTTCCACGAACCCTGTATAGTCTTTATCGTTGAAATAGATTTTCACATTTTCTTTCCCGGTGGATTTGCCTGTTGAATCATCCACCACCAGCCTGTTTTGCCCGGGGTACATTTTATATATGGTTAGATTTGCTTTCTCTTTATTCGCCGGTGGAGTTATAACCCCGGTAAGCAGTAGAACAACCAGTATCCCGAAGACTATTAAAATTGAAATGACTCCAATCTTTTTGTTCATTGTTCCTCTCTCCTATCATTTCTTCCGTTTGGTAATGCTGGAATCTTTCACCATGGGGTTTGTTTCCGCTGCTTTTGTGATACTTGAATCCTTTACCATATCTTTAGTGATGCTGGAATCTTTAACCATTGTGATCATGGTCCCGGTCTCATTATCGATAATGGGCAGGCCCAGTTCTGTATATTTTTTCGGCTCGTTCAAATATATATAATAACAGCAAAACTGGATGATCTGCACCCGGTCATACAAATCATTAAAGGTAAGGTCCTTATTAAACATCGCCGATTTCGCTTCCGCGCTCTCTTTTGCCAGGGTATTGTTGGCTTCACGCGCCAGAACGATGGTTTGATGTCCTTGTTGTAAGTCCGCCAATTTGGAATTGTACGTTTCCATCATTTCCACCACCCCGGAATCCCCTATTATCTTATCGTACACATCCATGGCATGGACGAACCATTCTTCTTTGTTTTTCGGTTCTTCCCGGCCCATTAAACCCAGAGCGGTTTGTTTTTTGGCGTCGTATTTCAAGAGCAGTTTCAAAAGGGCTGTATGCTTTTTGTAGTTGAAGACGGCGGCATTATACTTTTTGTCAGAATCCTTTTTTGCCTCGACTGCTTCTTTTGTCTCTTTTTCATACTCATCTTCAGCAACCTGGGCATTCTCACAGTAATCAAGACTCTCTTCAATAAACCCAGCGTCTTTATTGAACATCTTGTGAAGTCTTGTCTCGAAAGCGCTATCTTTCGAAAGTTTGCTCAACAGCTCATTGGCTTTGACAACGAATTCTTTGCTAATCGTAATTTCTTTCATGGTTAATCTCCTTTTATGTTGATTGTTATTTTATATGTACATCAATTCAGCCAGGTAGGGGGCGATGTCCAGCAGCAGCCTGGAATAATTTTCCTGCATGGCATGGTGATACGCTATTTTGAGACATTTTAGGGCCAGCTTGCCTACCACGTTGTTTTCGATTGTGATTGGTATATCCAGGTAATCGGGGTCCATTATATTTATTTCGTTTATGAAAAAATCGAAGGTATTATCAGGTAAGGTTCGTGTTTCGATGGTCTCTACCTGGAAAGCGCCGTTTACTTTCGCGTGATACCATTGGGATCCTATTTGCGGGTCTTTATTAATGAGCATTACCTGGAGGATATGGAGGCGGGCGATTCGTAAGAAGTTTACGATAATGCCCGGTTCTTTTTCCCGGCCCTCGGCCACGCTTTCTTTATACCC
>JAPKZK010000176.1 GCA_026393835.1 Candidatus Aminicenantota bacterium
TTTGCCTCGATCTGGGCCAGGGCTGCTTCCAACGCCGTATCCACGGTTTCGTTATCATCTTTGTCCACGGACTTGAATTCGATTACATAACCGATTTGGGCGCGATTCTTTGGAATAATCATAATATCATACCTGCCGTAACCGGATTCACGGTTGGATTTTACTTCATGGGTATTGGATATCCAGATCAACAACCCGGCCACCAACGCATGATAAACTTTCTCCGGTTCGCCGCCGAAATCATGGTAACTAAATACGGCCAGCACGACCATCCGCAGCATTTTTTCAAAGAGTTTGATATCGCCGTCGATCAATGCTTTGAGCATGATCTCCAATTTCTCGTTTTCGATCTTAGTGGAAAAATAGCGGTCGATAATACCGGTATACGTTGTTTTTACTTCTTCATTAGGAATCGCCAGCATATAAAAAATTTTCCCGGAGGCAGGGTCCCTTCTTTTGCCGGTCTGTTTCAGGTATCCGCCCATTAATAAGAAAGTCCATAATAAATCCTCGCGCAAGGTGACTTCCTTTAATATGATGTTTTCATCGATGGCTTTTTCTATGGACTCGCCGCGGATAAGCTGCTCCAATTCTTTCCTGAGTTCGCTTCCTTGCCTGGAAAGGAGCGATTCCACGATCCGGTTGTCGGAAGTATTGACCCAATAGGGTTCCGGTTCTTTTCTCTCGCTGGCGAGAAAGTTGATGATGGACCAGGGATTATAAATCGTTTCTTTCCCGAAGGTGTACCCGTTATACCATTCCCGGACCTGGTCAACCATGTGGAAAACGTTAAAGTCCTTCAGCATTTTTTCGATTTCTTTTTCCGTGAACCCGAATTTATCGTCGAATTCTTCCGCTAACAGTGTAAAAACCCCCAGGTTATTAAGGCCGGAAAAAATTGATTCCCTGGCGATGCGCATAATACCGGTTAAAACGCTTTTTTCCAGGTATTGACCGGTATCTTTCAAGCCGCCGCTCAGGAAATTCCGGGTAAAGCCGATGATTTCGTCATAATAGCCATTGTTAAATCCGGCATGCACCGGGGCGTCGTATTCATCGATCAAAATGACGAATCAAATAAGTTTTTATAGTTATTGTCCGAACCGGGTTGTATATTTTCCGATGAAGGGGGGGAAGTGGGGTTGGTTTCCGGGCAGCAGTCGTAAAAATATTTCAGCATGGAGATGTTGAGGGTTTTGCCGAAGCGCCGGGGCCGGGGGATGAGTAGTATTTTATCGCCCCGGTCGATAATGTCTTTGATAAAAAGGGTCTTATCGACGTAATAGTAGTTGCCAGTAATTATTTCTCTAAAGTCGGATTCACCGACGGCAAGTTTTTTCATAACCGTGTTCATGATCGTTCACCACCGCGTAAAGTATAGCATATCGCGTAATGATATGCAATTTGTTAGATTGATAATCAGGACCCTCGGTTGAGCATGGAACAGGACAGGCGAATTTTTCCTCCCATAATCCTCCAGGAAAGGTTTGTATGGTGGGGTTGTCCTCGGGATTACCGCAAGTTTCAGATTGGGGAAGTTCCGACGGCGCGTAAAGTTTTGCCTATAAGCAAAAAAATCCTTGATTTCCCACTGAATTCGATGGGTTCCCCGAACCGCTGGTTCTGATAATGAGGGTTATAAAGCCGAACTTTATTATATACGGGATGTGGATAAACGGGAGGTAGTAAAAACACCCGGGGTGGACCGTTTGATCAGCGGTGTGCGCGTCATTTCCGCCTGCCGGTTTTTGTCTGCCCTGGTATAAAAATAGATTAAAATTGGCCTGTCCCGTAGTTCATCATTTTTGGGAAGTAGGGAATCATATCGGCAAGGCCTGGCATGTAGGAAAAAACTTTAAAATATGAGCGCCGGTCGGGCGAATTAAAGGGGATAATAGAAATGATTATGCAAAAGAAAATAGTGCCCTGGATAATGTTGTTGGTGTTAGGGCTGTATACTGTAACCTATCCGGCTCAGATCAAAGTCGATGCCCTGGAAGATGAAACGGAAGTTTTAGCAGAGTTTCGTCATTTTCTTGAAGAATTGAGACAGGATTTAAAAATCCCGGGGCTCTCCGCTGCCATTGTAAAAGACGAGAATATTTTATGGTCTGAGGGATTCGGTTATGCCGATATAGAAAACCAGGTCAAAGCCACACCGGACACAACGTATTACCTGGCCTCATTGACCAAAACGTTTGCTTCCACGGTTATCCTGCAACTGGTGGAACAGGGAAAGCTGGACCTGGATACCCCGGTATCGACATTCGGTATTCGAATCAACAGTCCCGGGGTAATCACCGTCCGTCATTTGTTATCTCATACCTCCGAAGACCTGCCGGGTACGGTGTATCGATATAACGGGGATCGCTTTGCATTACTGGACCGGGTGATTGAAAGAGCATCGGGAAAATCGTTTAGGGAGATACTGATCGAAAACATATTAAAACCTCTTCACCTGGCCGGTATGGCGCCCTATAAGACCGGGAATACTGCCGACGACAGCCAATTTGCCCAGGTTTATGAAAAACGAACCAAACCCTATGGCCTGGATAACAATGGCCGGTTCGTCAAAGGGCGTTATCATGATTATTTTTGTTGTTCCGCGGGAATTATAGCCTCGGTACCGGATATGGCCAAATATGATATTGCCGTCTCCCAGGGAAAACTCCTCCGTCCCGAAACACAGGAAATGGCCTTTACTCCCTTTGTTTCACATGCCGGGAAGATTTTTCCTTACGGACTCGGTTGGTTCACCCAGGAATACAATGGTGTTCGGTTGATCTGGCATTATGGCTATTATACGCCCAGCATATCCACATTGATATTGAAAGTACCCGATGAAAGAATGACATTAATCGTGTTTGCCAATACGGATGCATTAAGTCGCCCATTTCCTCTTGCCGACGGCGATGTACTCACATCCCCCGCGGCGGTGGCTTTTTTCAGGATGTTCATTTATCCCCGAAAAACCGGCAAAGACCTGGCGGCGATAAACTGGAAATCCAGTCCCGATACGATTAGCCTCCGGCTGCATGAACAGGACGATGAAAATGCAATTGGCCTGTATAAAAAAGAATTGAAGGCGTATTGGCGTATGTTTAATGCCATGGGGCAGAAGGAAATAGCAGCCGGGCTGTTGAAGGTTTATGCGGATTTCTTTTCAAAGAAGAAGCCGTCCGGATATCAAGACCTACCGGTTATTGCTGAGATCAACAATGTCGGCGATAATGAATACCGGGTGGCCCAATTCACATTGACGGAAAATACACCGGTACGGATTTACGGGATCGGATGCGGCAATCCCCCGGGGATGTTTGATCTCGGCGGTATAGAGAATACGGATACCGGGAAACTTGTTTGGCTGATGGCTTTCGGCGAAACCGTCCACGCCGGCGGTTCCGTGTCGAATCGCCTCGTAGACAGGGTAATCTCGCTTCCGCCGGGAACTTACCGGCTGCACTTTAAAACAGATGCAATTCATTCATTGGCGGGCTGGACAGCACTTCCGCCGGATCATTCTTTCTGGGGAATTTCCCTTTATGACGAGAGACCGGTGGGATCAAAGATCATCTCTCCCGATAAAATTACTCCTTTCCAAAAGCTGCTGGATTCAGCGATTACCGGGCAGCGGCAGGAACCGATAGTAAATCCTGTCATGAAAGGAATCATGATTAGTTGTGCCGTGATCTTTTTCCTGGCGATGATATTATGGCCGGTGGGCGCGGTGATACGTTTCGTTAAAAGCCGCAAATCAATGGCAGCCAAAAGCCCGGGGAAAATGAGCAAACTGTCGGCGGTAGGGACATGGATCGGGTGGCTGAATGCAGTATTGGGTCTTTTCTATGTGATATTAGCGGTCGGTAGGGGAGCCCTGGAACATCTTTTAATAAATGGTTTTTACGACACACAAGTTGTTGTGAAATGGATATTCATGATTGTGCCTTTAGCTTCTGCCGTTCTTTCAATTTTTCTTATCGGGTTCACTTTCCCGGTATGGAGAAATAGAATGCGATCGTTTGTAGGGCGATGTTTTTACACGTTGTTTACCGTGGTTTCAATCGTCTTTGTGCTGGTTTGTCGTCATTACTATCTCCTGCTGTTCAGGTAGAGGGTTTCTTTTTACGGCAAGGCCCTTTCATTTTTTCCCACGCTGCGTTAAAATAACCCTGCTAAATTGATACCCGACCCCTAAAATAGCCGGGTTAAATTAGGAGGCGCTGTGCGTTACAGGACTTTAAGTATCAGGCAACTTAAGAACAAGTAATGACGACTCGGGCCATAATCAATGCGCGGGGAATCACTTCCAGGGTATGGGTAAACCTGTCCGCTTCGTTTGATGATTGTTTTGCTGCACGGAAGAACTTTTTCTCGTGCGGGACAACTTTTTCCGGTGCGGGACAGGATTTTTTTAATAATAAACCCTTTGTGTACCTTTGTGCCTTGGTGGCTTGGTGGCATGTTTTCAATCTACCCATAAAAAAAATGGGGGGACCGGATGTTCGGCAATTGACAGAAATTTTTAATTGTGATAACCTGGAAACGGTAATTCCAAAAATCGAGCAAATATGGAATTAGCGTTTCCAAAAAACGAGACGCATGATGAATGATGAATGATGAATGATGAATGATGAATGATGAGTGATTAATGATGAGTGATGAATGATGAATGATGAAAATGGAATAAAAAATGAAGTTTATTAATCGTCTTTTCCAGGAAAGTGTGGGCAGTTTTTTTATATTTGGGCCGCGTGGGACCGGTAAATCCACCTGGTTAAAAACCAGGTATCCCGATAGTATTCTAATTGACCTGCTGGAACCCGATTTATACCGGGGTTACAGTGCGCGGCCCGAAAGATTACGGGCCATTGTAGAAGGAAACCCCAACCGCGAAATCATCATCATCGATGAAATTCAAAAAGTTCCCCAATTGCTCGATCCCGTGCATGCCTTAATGGAAGAAAAGCCGCATTTGCGATTTATACTGACCGGTTCCAGTTCGCGTAAATTAAAGCATACGGGGGTCGATCTGCTGTCGGGCAGAGCAGCGTTAAGATGGATGCATCCTTTTTTAGCTTCTGAGCTGGGAGTTAATTTCGACTTACCGGCGGCGTTAAAAAACGGGCTTGTACCGGTTATTCATTCATCTCGGAACCCGGCGGAAGCCCTTAAAGCGTATATCGAATTATATATAAAAGAAGAAGTGATGGTGGAAGGCCTGGTCAGGAACACAGGTAATTTTGCGCGTTTTTTAGAATCAATCAGTTTTTCTCATGGTTCGGTATTAAATGCCAGCACAGTAGCCAGGGAATGTGAAGTAGAAAGAAAAACAGTCCAGGGGTATATCGAAATACTAAAAGATTTGCTGTTGGCATTTTTTGTTCCTGTATTTACCCGTAGGGCGAAGCGGGCGGTGGTTCAACATCCCAAATTTTATATCTTCGATCCCGGCGTATTTTATTATCTAAGACCCAGGGGACCGCTGGACAGGCCCGAAGAAATGGAGGGCGCCGCCCTGGAAGGTTTGGTTGCCCAGCATCTCCGGGCATGGATCGATTATAGTTTCTCATCATGCAAGCTTTATTATTGGCGCACCAAAACAGGCTCGGAAGTAGATTTTGTCGTCTATGGCGAGGAGGGGTTCTGGGCTTTCGAGGTAAAGAATTCAAAAAAGATACACCCGGCGGACCTACGGGGATTGAAAACCTTTGCGCAAGATTACCCCGAATGCACACCGGTTTTCCTTTACCGGGGAGAGGAAACCCTTAAAATCGATCAAATTACCTGTCTTCCCTGTGAAAAGTTCTTAAAACAACTTCAAGGGGAGAAAAATTGGGCTGTCCCCTAATTCCTCCCCCTCCGACATTCCTTTGCCACGCATCTACTTGAAGCAGGGGCTATGACATCCGTACCATCCAAGAACTCCCTGGGCACAAGGATGTCAACACGACCATGATTTATACCCATGTCTTGAATAGAGGCGGCCATGGGGTACGCAGCCCGATGGATGGGCTATAGTCCGGTTTATACAGTCTGTATAAACCGGAAGTAACAATTAGCTTATGACCTAAAGGAGGTTTATATGACAGAGTTTAAATGCGATACAAGAGGTCACGGAAACTTTTTATACGGAAAGAAACAGTCCGATGCAATGCGAGTGGAAACTCATATCGTAGGTTTTTTGGATCTCTTGGGCTTCTCTGCGGCCCTTATGTCGGACGAGTCCCGCCCTGACCACTTGGCAGGAAGAAGATTTAAGCATGAAGTTACAGTGAGGTTGGCCAAGGAACTAATTCAGAAGAGAGCTGGAAGCGAAGTTAAAGTTGCTACGCTAGGAGATTCTTTCATTGTATCAATTCCTGTCTTATCTAAAGACAAGGATGTAATACAGAGTGCCTTAGAAGATGTCTCTATCGGGCTAGGTATCATAAGCTGTTTGTTTGCGGCTGAAGACTACTTTGTGCGAGGCGGCATCGCATTTGGACCAATGGTAATCATGGACTCTCTATCAATAGAACCTTATGGAGCAGGCTTGATTCAGGCCGTTCAATTAGAGAAGGATGCAAAGGTACCAACAATTGTACTTTCACGTGAGCTACATAACTACGCCTACAGCCTAAAATGTCCCGAGAACAATATCAGCATGTACGTATTTGGCAAAGGGGTTCCTTACAAAGAGCTTCCTTATCTGGACTATTTAGTTTTCGCTGAAATGGTGAACAATGAAGTCAAAGAGCACGATCCTCGCCCAATACTTGCGTGTCACGCCGAACGAGTCCATGAGATAGTGCTGGATGCCAATATCAACACTATACTTAAGGACAAAGCGGACTGGCTGCTCTTATATCATAATTCTCATATTCAAAAGCGTGGCAACAATAGTGACTTGATCGTTGTAGTCCAGGAAGCGAAGGTTGTCGAGAAGCTTTTCAAGTCAGCGATGGCACGAATTAGCAAAGCGGCAAGTATCAATAGCATGTTGGGAGCAATTCCAACAGCTCGACCCTATCCGAAAACTTTTAGTTTTTTTACGTTACCACCGATCGCCGGTGGCCCCCAGCGATGGTTTCATTTATAATCAGCGTTTATGGGACCAGTCATACAAGGGGTGGTGAGTGTAAAAAAAAACATTTGAAAAATAA
>JAPKZK010000156.1 GCA_026393835.1 Candidatus Aminicenantota bacterium
TACCTCCGATAACAAAATGGTGGATTCGCTGCTGTCCAGGGGAGATGTCGAGCTGCGAAAAGAGTTGGAGCAACTCATTCGCGGTGAATCCATTGAAAAAGCCATCGATGAGAATATCATTTTAAAAGATATCGATACGGATGAGGATTCGTTCTGGAGTTATTTATTGATGGGCGGATATTTGAAGCAGACCGCACCCAGGCCCGATTCGGGGAGAGTATTCTATACCCTTTGGGTTCCCAACGAAGAAGTTAAAACCACGTACCAACGAATAATCCGACGCTTTTTTACAGCCAGGGTCGAACCCGAACGGGTGGAAACCATGCTAAAAGCTTTGATCGGTGGAGATATCGAACTATTCGAGGAAATCCTGCGTGAGATCGTATTAAAGGTTTTTAGTTACCATGATTTCCGCGGAGAACCGGACAAAGTGTACCATGCGTTAGTCATGGGACTTCTTGTATGGATATCCGGCACCCATGAAATCAAATCCAACCGTGAGTCGGGGTATGGACGGTACGATATCATGATTATTCCCAAAGATATTACCAAAACCGGTTACGTGATCGAATTCAAAACCGTACGCAAAGCCATTGCCGAAACAGTAGAGACTGCAACTGAAAAAGCCCTGGAACAAATCGAAGAAAAAAAATACGAAACCGAATTGATCGAAAGAGGAATCCAAAATCGTAAAAAACTGGCGATCGTCTTCAATGGCAAAGAGGTTCATGTAAAGCAGGGCTAGATAACCGCTCCATAAACTCTCACCGGAACAAAAAATAGAAGTTGAGAAGTTGAGAAGTTAGGAGGTTAGGAAAAAAAACCTTCTTGTTCCTTCTTGGTTTTAAAAAGTGACGGTGGATTCAGGAGCTTTTCAAGAGTTGAAAAAAAACAGGATTTGCAATATAATACTATTCCCATGAAGAAAATAGATCGAATAAGAGATAAGTTCTGCAAAGTAGTCCTCGGCGATACGAGAAATACGAAACCGGTACTGCACCTACTTCTTCCCGAACCTATTAAAAGGTCCATGGATTGGTCGCAAATCACCATGGACCCCACCAACTATGTTTCCAAAAGATACCGGGAAGGCTATTCCGATATCGTAGCCAAAACGAAAATGAAAAATGACCAGGGCGTCCTGGATCTGGATATTTATTTTCTTTTCGAACATAAATCCACCAACGAGAAGGATACTCCCATCCAAATCTTAAATTATAAGCACCTGGTCTGGGCCAAAGACATCTCCGAAGGCAAACCGATGCGGGTGATTATCCCCATTGTATTTTATTATGGCCAGGAAAAATGGACCATACCCCTGCAGTTTATCGATCACTTCAAAGTGGCAAACGATGTGAAACCCTATCTGCTGGATTTCCAGTACATCTTGTTTGATGCCACTAAATGGGATTTCAGGGAAGAAAAGCACCGGGAATTAAAAAATAATGTGTTCCTGTTGACCGCCCTGGCCCTGATGAAGAGCACGACAAACGAGGATATGGAATCCATCCGGGAGATATTCCGGTTTTGGGTGGAGCGGGGATTCCTCGACGAGAAAGAGAATATCATATTCTTTATGATGTTTATTTCCGAGACCAAAAAACTAGACATGGATAATTTAGTGAAAATATTAGAAGAAACCAATATAGAAGGAGGTGATATGATGTTAACCTTAGCCGATAGAATAAGAAAAGAAGCAAGAAAAGATTTTATTCAAGAAGGAATAGAAGAAGGAAAGAAAGAGAATACGTGGGAAATTATAAAAAATGCCTTTAATCTGGGTTTACCAATAAATATAATTGAGAAACTTACAGGCATCCCGGCTGAGCAAATAAACCTTATGAAAGAAAAAATGGCACAAAGTTAATGGGTCTATAATGAAATAAATTGCTCCTTATTCCCTTTCAAAATGGAAATCGAATTAATTTTCAAGAGGAACAATGGAAAACCTGAAACCCAGGGCATGTAGAATCGTTTCCAGGGTAATAAGCCTGGGATTTCCCCTGTTTGATAATGACCGATAAAGGTGCTGCCTGTTCAGCCTGGTTTTTTGGGCCAATTCGGAGATTCCGCCATTGGCCTCAGTAACAGTTCGAAGCGCCAACAAAAAAGCATCGGCATCGTTATCTTTTTCATACTCCTCCAGTGCGACATTTAGATAAGAAACCGCTTCATCGCGATCCATTAATTTATCTTTCAGATAAGCTCTAAAGTCTCTCATTTTTTCCCTCCTTACCCATAGTTTTATAGTAGCTTATAACCGACAAAATGTCAAGCCTTATCCCCGGATCCCCCGAAGACGAAGACTGGGTTAACCCTTCCCAAAACAATTAAGAAGTAAAAACGAAAAATGGAAACGGAGCTCTTCGGGCATTGAGAAGTCAGGGAGCGGGAGTCGGGAGACAGGGATAATGGTAATTTTCTGTAGGGACAGACCTTCGTGGCTGCCCGATATTGCTTTTCTTTGCCTGATCCCTTTTAAATGCTGCGGCTGCCTCAGATTGCAAAAAAGTCTTGACTTTTTCGCAATGGGCTGCATTTTAGTTGGATTTTCTCAAAAGCGGGCGGCGCCCGCACCCTATTTTAGAACCATTACAGGAGCATTTTTCTGACTGTCCTTTATCACCCCTATTTTTTTTTAGCGGATTATGCTAAAATGAGAATCTGTCGATTAACTTGAACAAAAAAATAAACGTTATCCTGTTAAAAAGGAGCCCGGAATGATTAAACAACTAATAACAACGCTGTTGATAATAGCAAGTTTCACCGCCGGCGTCGTTTACGCCGAGAACATTACCTGCACGAAAGTGGGTGAATGGGGAACAGACCGGTATGCCGATGTTTTTATCCAGGGTTCCTATGCCTACTGCGCGGCAGAGGAAGCAGGCCTTGATATTATCGATGTCGGCAACCCCTCCAGCCCTAAAAAAATTGGGGGCATCGATGCTTTATATGCCCGTAGAGTATGGGTAAACGCGAATACCAGGCTTGCTTACCTGGCCGACACCTCGGAATTGAAAATAATCGATATATCTGTTCCCTCAGCTCCGAAATCGATGGGAGTCTATGACCCCAATCTCCTTGTCGAAGATGTGGTTGTCAATGGTAACTATGCATTTATAATCGGTTCAATTTTTTCCTCTGACTTTTTCGGGAACGGTGAGTTGCATATATTGGATATTTCTAACCCCGCCGCCCCGATTTTTTTGGGAATGTACAAAACAGATGTCATTTCAAGCGTATATATAAGCAATAACTACGCCTATTTAACTGCTTATTACTACGATGAATTTGAAATTATGCATTCGCATTTCGACATAGTCGATATCTCCGACTACTCTTCTCCGCAGCGGATTGGAACCGCTGCACTCGACGAGAGCGACATAAAAGGGATATCGATGAAGGGTAATTATGTTTATCTAGGGGGTAGTAAGTTGCACACCATCGATGTTTCCGATCCCTCCTCGCCTTCCCTGGTAGGAAATACGGCTGTCACAGGATCTATTATAAACGATATATATGTCAAGGATAATTATGCTTATGCAGCCGCCGGCGACGGGGGCCTGGATATCTTCAACATATCGGCTCCCGCCGCACCTGGTTTGGTAAAAAACTGCCCGACCCCCGGGAGTGCACATGGCGTATACGTTCAAGGAAATTATGCCTATATGGCCGATATGGACAAAGGGCTGCAAGTGATCGATATATCCCACCCCGCCTCTGCTTATATCGCCGGGACATACGGCGGGTCTATCGCTATCAAATCGATGAATATTTCCGGGACCCATGCCTACCTTGGCACTTCATCCGATGGATTATTGATATTGAATATTTCCGATAAGACTTCCCCCACCCCGGTTGGAAAATACCAACTGCCTTATCCACATTATTATGTAAATGATGCCCACATTAAAGGCAATTATGCCTACCTCCTGGATGGCGGTTATCTTGGAAATAGGGGTTTTAAGGTGCTTAACATTTCTGATCCTTCCTCTCCTACATTGCTTGGGACCATTGATTCGCTTTATTCCGAGCATATTTTTGTCAACGGCAATTACGCTTATGCGATCGGAGATTCCACCGGGTTAACCGTAATCGATATTTCCACAGTCGGTCACCCGGAGGTAAAAGGCAGCCTTTCTTTAGGCGAAGCCACATACGGAATTTTTGTTTCCGGGAACTATGCTTATATCACAGGAGAACGTCGCTTGATGGTCATCGATATTTCCAACCCGGCCTCGCCCGTCCTGACCGGCAGCCTGTCCATTAATGGGTATCATAATTTGTTTGTGCAGGGTAATTATGCTTATGTCGTGGGCAATAAGTTTTATGTAATCGATATATCGCAACCGGGGTCGCCGGTAGTGGTGGGAAAATGTGATGACCTGGGTTACCAGGCGACTGTAAACGGCAATCATGCTTTTATAGCCGCTTCTTTTTTGGGCTTAAAAGTCATCGATATTTCCGAACCGGCCGCGCCTTTCCTGTCCGGTACATATAGCACACCGGGTTCGGCGAGATTCATAGAAGGGGATGAGGATTATGTTTATTTAGGAGACAACGGCAGTGGACAATTTTTTATTTTTAAACTGTCCCCCTCATCCCATATGGTCCTGGATAAAACGGAACTCTATTTTTCTGCGTCGACTTCAGGTTTCAAAACCGGCGCCCAAAACCTTTTAATCGACAAAATTGGAGAAAATACCTTGAACTGGCAAGCAGCCTCCACTCAACCCTGGTTGAGCTGTTCTCCCGCTTTCGGGAGAAATGCGGGCGTGATTTCCGTTTCAGTGAATGCCGGCGGTCTTGCCCCCGGGACTTATACCGGGAGCATTACGGTTTCCGACCCAGCCGCGGATAATTCCCCCCAGACCGCGGCGGTTACCCTCAAGGTTTACGATCCCCCATTGCTATCCGGTCCTTTCGGCGACTTTGCAACGCCCATTGCCGGTTCAATCGTACAAAGCAGTATTCCTGTTACCGGTTGGGCGTTGGATGATATTGCGGTTGAGCGCGTCGATATCTACCGGGAAGAAGGGGCGGGAATGGTTTATATCGGTAAAGCCGTTTTCATAGAGGGCGCCCGGCCGGATGTAGGAACCGCTTATCCCGGTTACCCCCTGAACTACAAAGCCGGTTGGGGCTATATGATGCTGACCAATTTGCTTCCCGGCGGCGGGAATGGGACATTCACCCTCCATGCCATTGCCACGGATGTCGAGGGGAATCAAGTCACGCTGGGGACTAAAACCGTTATTTGCGACAATGAACATGCCGTAAAGCCTTTTGGGGCAATAGATACCCCCACCCAGGGCGACGCAGCGTCCGGCGGCAATTTTATCAACTGGGGGTGGGTATTGACGGCGCCGCCCAACATGGTTCCTACAGACGGTTCCACCATCGATGTATGGGTAGACGGACTTAACCTCGGTCATCCTACCTACAACAATAATAGGCCCGATATTGCCGCCCTATTTCCCGGTTATCTCAACAGCGATGGGGCGGGGGGCTATTTTCATTTTAACACAACCGCTTATAAAAACGGCGTTCATACGATTGCCTGGAGCGCCGATGATAACGCCGGCAACGCCGACGGCATCGGCAGCAGGTATTTCTCCATACAAAACACCGGGGCCGATACGGGGGGGAAAGGAAGCGAGGAAGCGCGGAAGAGCGGAAGAGCGGAAAAAGATAAATTGGGTAGGGGCTCCGCTGCATTTTCCCCGTGTTCGCCCGTCGTTGATCGATACAGCCCGGTATATGTTAGTAAGGGCTATGATAGGGAAGCCGAACCTCAACAGGCATATCCCGACAGGAATGGAAACATCCGGGTCGAGATCAAGGAATTGGAACGGGTGGCCATTCGCTTGAATGATGAACAAGCGGTTGAAATGGCTGTCGTTGAATATCTCGGTTATTTAGCGGTAGGCGACCGGTTACAACCGCTGCCGATAGGATCGACGATGGACATTGAAAGAGGATTTTTTTACTGGCAGCCGGGACCGGGATTCGTGGGGAATTATCGATTGGTATTTTTTTTAAAGGGCCAAAATGGGGCGTTGTGGAAAAAGAATATTTTAATTAATATAAATCCTGGTTCCAGGTAGGCCAATACCTGCTTTCCCTTCCGCACAAAGTGAAAAAAAAGAAAAAATTGCCACAGAGGACACTGAGGACGCCGAGGACACTGAGTCACTAATAGGAAAAGGGAGCGCCGTTTCCAGTGTTTCGCGGGCAATGAGTTTGTCATTGACAAAACAAATCAATCATATTATTATATTAAACATGAAGCAAGAGAAAGAAATCACTCTAAGGAGAAAACCAATGATTAATAATAAAGCCGGGAAATCACTTTTTATTATATTGGTGGGGTTAATCGTTTTGGCCTTTACCACCGGGGCCGTTTTAAACGCAGCGCCGAACGACGGCGCTGGGGACAAGAAAAAACATAAATCCCACAACCCGCCAAAACACGTCGTTGTGGTTCAGCGCGACGGCCCACCGAATCATCCCTATTATGGGAGGACCGTTACCGTTTTGCCACCCGGGCATACCGTGGTTACAGTCAGGGGCCGCCAGTATTATTATCATAACGGCCATTATTACGTGCCCGGTCAATCCGGCTACCTGGCCCATGGGGGACCCCACGGCGCACGGGTTACCGTCCTTCCGCCGGACCATCGAAAGATTTATGTCCGGGATAAAGTTTATTACTATTATTATGGGACATATTACCATTATGACCCCATTCAAAGAGTATACCTGGTGGTAGAACCCCCTGAAGGAGCTGACATCCCGGAATTACCCGAAGGCTATGAATCCCATCGCTTCGGGGCGAATACTTACTATCATTGCAACGGCGCCTATTACCGTTATGATCCCATGCGAAAGATCTATTTAACAATAAAACCACCCGAAGGGATGATATTGAATTCCCTCCCTTTTGGATTTGAAACAGTAATAACAGGCGGCAATAAGCGCTTCTTTTACATGGGAGTCTATTACACCCCCGTCACCCAAAATGGGGTAATGATGTACAAAGTAGCAAGATAACCCATGGAGCTTAGCCATTGAAAACCATTGAAATTCACGGCCAAACCGGAACCTCGGAAATTGCCGTCGGCGAATCGCTGGAAAACCTTGAAAAATATACCGGTGGTACTAAAAAGATCATCATCACGGACGAAAACCTCAACCGCTTCTACCATAAACGATTCCCCCCATGGGACATCATCGAAATCGGGACCGGCGAAAAAATCAAAACCCTGGAAACCGTGGAATATATCTTTAAAAAATTGGTGGAACTGGAAATCGATCGCTCCTGTTTTATCGTGGGCGTCGGCGGCGGTATCGTCTGCGATATCACCGGTTTCGCGGCTTCGACATTCATGCGCGGCCTGCCCTTCGGATTCGTCTCTACCTCCCTGCTCTCCCAGGTGGACGCTGGCGTGGGCGGGAAAAACGGCGTCAATTTCTACGGCTATAAAAATATGATCGGCCTGTTCAACCAACCGAATTTCGTCATCTGCGACCCGGGAATGCTCAAAACCCTGCCCCATAAAGAACTGCTGTCGGGTTTCGCTGAAGTGGTGAAACACGCTGCCATCGGCAGCCGGGAATTGTTCGCTTTCCTGGAAAAAAACTTTAAAAAAGCCCTGGCCCTGGATGGCGAAACCCTGGAAAAACTGGTCTGCGAATCGGTGACAATTAAAGCGGATGTGGTCCGGATAGACGAAAAAGAAAAAGGCGAACGCCGGAAATTGAACTTCGGCCATACCCTGGGCCATGCCCTGGAAAAAACCGCCGGTCTCCCCCACGGCGAGGCAGTAAGCCTCGGCATGGTGTTCGCCGCGGCCCTTTCCGTAAAAAGAAATAAGCTCCCTCTTTCGGAAGCCGAAAGAATCCGGGACCTCCTGGAACAAATCGGGCTGCCCACGGAAATATCCCTGGACAAAGAAAAAATCCTGGACGCGCTTAAAAAAGATAAAAAACGGGAAGGCGACGGACTCCATTTTGTTTTACTGGAATCCATCGGCCAGGCAATCATCGAAAAGATTCCTTTTCAAGAACTGGAAATGGCGATCCATGATTTGTATTAGTATTGCCGGTCTTAGTTTCGAGCGCTGCCGGGAGGCATTATCGGACGCTCAAATGGCCGAAATCCGGCTGGATCGATTGGATTTTTCACTGCAGCAGGTGCGGGAGGTTTTTTCTATGCGCAGCGGGTTGATTGCAGCTTGCAGACCCGGCAATATCAGCGAAGCGGAAAGAACTGGATTATTGCTGGCAGCCGTGGAAGCCGGGGCGGCTTATGCGGACATCGAAATCGACGCCGGGGCCGGGTTCAGGGAAACGGTGACAACGGCCTGCCGCAAGAACGATTGTAAAGTGATTATCTCGTACCATAATTACGAAAATACCCCGCCCCTGGAAGAATTAAAGGTGTTGGTCAACAGGTGTTTCTCCGCCGGGGCGGATGTTGCCAAAATTGCCTGCCAGGTCAATTGCGAAGCGGACGCGGCCCGAATTCTCTCCCTTTATGATCGGGATGAAATTGGGAATGAAAATAAAAAAATCGTGGCCATCGGCATGGGCGAAAAAGGAAAAATCACCCGCCCGGCCGCCCTACTGCTGGGGGCGCCGTTTACTTACGCGGCCCTGTCCGAAGGCAGGGAGACGGCCCCGGGACAAATGAGTAAACAAACGCTGGAAGAAATTTTAGACCGTTTAACAGGATGAAGAATGAATGGAGAAAGAATGGAGAATGAATAGGCATGCTTATGAAACCGGGTTCTAGAAAATATGGGGAGTTGCTGGGTGTTACGGGGAACCCAATTTTCCACAGCAAGAGCCCGTTCATGTTCAATACGTTATTCGAGGCGATGAAAATTAATAAATTTCTCCACTACATAAAAATTGCGGCCAATACGCCGGAAGAAGCTATGTTTCTTTTTAAGGAACTGGACTTGATGGGTATGAATGTAACCGCGCCCTTTAAGGACAGTATCATGGCCCACCTGGACAAAGTGGACCGGACAGCCGTAAAAATCGGCGGAGTGAATACGGTGGTACGGGGAGAAAACAATATAAAAGGGTACAATACCGATCATTTCGGCGTGACCGAAGCGTTGAAAACCGCCGGCCGGGGGATTAATCTTAAAGGGAAAAAGTGCCTGGTGCTTGGCGCGGGGGGCGCAGGCCGGGCGGCGGCGTACGGCCTGTTAAAAGAAAAAGCCATCGTTATCCTGGTCAATCGCACTTATTCGAAAGCAATCCAGGCGGCAAAGGAATTCGGCTGCGAAGCGCAAGAGATATCATCTTTGCAAAATTTGTTAAAAGAGACGGATATCCTGGTTTCCACGCTGCCGGCCGCCGCCGATATTATCCCGGCGGAATGGCTGCGCAAAGGGCTGGTGGTGCTGGACGCCAATTATAAAAAAACCTCGCTCTGTATCAAGGCCAAAGAAAGGGAATGTATGGTTGTCAGGGGGGAAGAATGGCTGCTGCACCAGGCCAGGCCGGCTTACGAGTATTTTATGGGCGCCCCCCCGAAAGAACCTGGGTATTTTGAAGTCGTCAAACATTTCCTGCTGGCCATGCTGCCTACCCCCCCGCCGCAAAATATTGCCCTGGTAGGCTTTATGGGCTGCGGGAAATCGTATATCGGTAAAATGCTGGCAGAAAAGTTGGGGCTTGTTTTTAAAGATGGGGATGAACTACTGGAAAAAGCGACAGGGTTTTCTATCCCCGAAATTTTCAGGAAGTACCGGGAAGAAGTATTCCGGGGCTGGGAAAACATGGTATTAACGAGAGAATTAATGCTTGACAAGGGCGTCGTTTATGCTTGCGGCGGCGGGGTGGTGCTGGAGCCGGAAAACCTCCGAATATTGAAAAACAATTCCCTGGTAATCTGGCTCTATTCTTCGATCCCTACTTCTCTTAAGCGTATCCCGAAGGGTACACGCCCGCTGCTGGACTGCGAGGTCTCGGAAATAGACGCCCAACGTATTTTGAATGAGCGTTTATTCCGCTACGGCCAGGCAGCGGACCTGGTGGTCAGCAGCGAGGGCGAGGCTTCCCAGGTGGTGGAGAAAATTATCGATGAAATCGGTCAACTCTTCAAACATTAAGGGGACCGTGACTGCCCCGGCTTCAAAGAGCATGATGCTGCGTGCGATTGCCGCGGCGCTTCTGGCGGAAGGGACGACGACAATTTTAAACCCAACCTACTGTAATGATTCGCTGGCGGCGCTGCGGGTGATCGAAGCCCTGGGCGCGAAAGCGACGCGGGGGAAGAATAAAGTCATTGTCCGGGGCGGGATGAACCCGGTCGATCCGGCCGTGGCCCTTAACTGCGGCGAGTCGGGCCTGGGCATCCGTATGTTCTCCCCCATCGCCGCCCTGTGGCCCGGGGAATTGACCCTGACAGGCGAAGGCTCCCTGCTGTCGCGACCGGTTTCCATGATGGAGGAACCTTTAAAAGAATTGGGCGTCCGGGCGACTACCGCCAACGGCTGCCCCCCGTTGAAGGTCAAAGGCCCTTTGCTGGGCGGGGAAGCGGAAGTGGACGGCTCTGTCGGCTCCCAATTTTTAACCGGAC
The DNA here is from genome assembly GCA_026393835.1 of Candidatus Aminicenantota bacterium. GTDB lineage: Bacteria > Acidobacteriota > Aminicenantia > UBA2199 > UBA2199 > JAKAGC01. The sequence continues at coordinate 10,601 of JAPKZK010000156.1, forward strand.
TTTTAATGGCGTTGCCGAAAGCGCCCAAAGATTCCCGGCTGACGGTTACAAATCTTAAGAGTACGCCTTATATCGATATGACCCTGGCGCTGCTGCAAGCCTTCGGGGTGCAGGTTCGACATGCCAACTACGAAACGTTTTTTATTAACGGCCCGCAAACGTATGCTTGCCAAAATGGCGAATACCGGGTGGAAGGCGATTGGTCCGGGGTTTCCTTTCTCCTTACGGCGGGCGCCGTGGCCGGCAGCGTGACAGTGACGGGGTTGGATACGGCTTCGCCGCAGGCGGACCGCAAAATAATAGAAGCCCTGTCGAGCGCCGGGGCCCTGGTTGAAATGACAGCAGATACAGTGACCGTGCGCAAGAATAAACTAAATTGTTTCCATTTCGACGCCGCCCACTGCCCGGATTTATTTCCGCCATTGGCGGTGCTGGCCTGCAACTGCCAGGGCACATCGGTAATTACGGGCGTGGAACGGCTGGTTCATAAGGAAAGTAACCGGGCCGTGGCCCTGGAAAAAGAATTTTCCGCGCTGGGGGCCGTGATTCGCATCGACGGCAACCGGATGGAAATAAAAGGCGCGACATTGAAAGGCGGGGTCATCGATTCACACAACGACCACCGCATTGCCATGGCGGCGGCTGTAGCAGCGCTTAACGCGCAAGGGGCCGTGACGATTCGCGGCGATGAATGTGTGGCCAAGTCATACCCGGGTTTTTTCCAGGACCTAAAAAAAATTGGGGGTAATGTCCATGAATAATTATGGAAGATTGTTTCGCGTAAGTATATACGGGGAATCCCACGGCAAGGGTATCGGGATCCTGATCGACGGGTGTCCGCCGGGGTTGGAATTGGAAGAGAAAGATTTCGCAGCCGATTTACTGCGCCGGAAGGGTGGAGTTAAAGGTACGACGCCCCGGCTGGAGAGCGATGCGCCGCTGATTAAAAGCGGGGTGTTTAACGGGAAAACAACGGGCGCCCCGGTGTTGATCGCCTTTGAAAATAAAGACGCCGGGAGCGCGGATTACGATTCTCTAAAAGATACGCCGCGGCCTGGGCACGCCGATTTTACGGCGGCGAAGAAGTACAGCGGTTTCAACGATTACAGGGGCGGCGGGCATTTTTCCGGGCGGCTTACCCTGGGGTTGGTGGCCGCCGGGGTGATAGCGAAAAAAATAATCGGGCCGGTAAAAGTAACGGCGACCCTCGTGGAGGCCGGCGGCGATACGGATATTGAACGGGCGGTGAATAAAGCCCTGGAAATGAAAGATTCCATCGGCGGTATTATCCAATGTGAAGCCGTCAATGTGCCCGTGGGGTTGGGGGAGCCGTTTTTCGATTCCGTGGAGTCCATGTTGAGTCATATGATGTTTGCCATTCCCGCGGTAAAGGGGATCGAATTTGGGGCCGGGTTTGGGGCGGCCCGGATGAAGGGTTCGGAGTGCAATGATCCGATTATCGAAGCCGGCGGTAAAACAGGGACCAATCATGCGGGTGGCATTAATGGCGGGATAACCAATGGCAACCCTTTGTTGTTCCGGGTGGTGGTGAAACCCACCTCCAGTGTTTCGCTGCCGCAGCGGACGGTTAATTTACAGACCGGGGAGCAGGTAGACCTGGCGATCCGGGGGCGGCATGATACGTGTATTGCGCTGCGGGTCCCGGTGGTGGTAGAGTGCGCCGCTGCCGTTGTACTGGCGGATTTAACAATGCAAAATAAATAATCTTAAACAAAAGTTTTGCGGAGCTTTTTCAAAAGCGACCCTTTTTACCTCCGGCGGCCAGGGGGCGCTTTTTGAAAAAAGCGCCCCCTGGAACCCCCGCAAAAACTTTTATTTAGTTAATTTTCCTTTTTTTCTGTCCGGTCGATTAGATTGATATAGTTGTAGGGAATCTCGATACCGTTCCGGTCAAAGGCGTTTTTAATGCGGATATGCAATTCGCGTTCCACGGCCCATTGATCGCCGGGTCTTGTTTTGGCCAACACCCGGAAATCGACCGCGGAATCGCCAAAGGAAATAATCCCCTGTGGGGTAGGTTCTTCGATTAAAATGTCTTGCCACGCAGGGTCTCCCACCATTTCCCGGCATACTTCGTTTAAAACCGCCAGCACATTTTCAGGCCGTTGTTCGTATGATACGCCCACTTTCACCACAGCCCGCGACCACTGGTAGGTTTTGTTGGACACGTTGGCGATACTGCCGTTGGGAATGATATTCAGGGTGCCGTCCAGGGAACGGAACTTGATGGTGCGTAAGGAGATTTTTTCCACGGTCCCGGTTTTGCCGTTGATCTCCACGTAATCGCCCAGGGCGAATTGCTCTTCCATTAACAGGAAAAAACCCGTAACCACGTCTTTGACCAGGGATTGGGCGCCGAAGCCGACGGCCAACGACACACCGCCGGCAGCCACCAGGAATGGGGCGTAGTCGATCTCCAATTCTCGCAATACCCACAAAACCGCCGCCGCCCAGACTACGACTTTTATAAGAGAAAGAATAATGGACCACAGGGTATGATATCTTTGCTTGCGGTGCGGTTCCAATTTATCGCTCTTTTCAACCTTACCGATGACATTTTTACCGATCCTGCCGGTGATTTTGATTAAAAGAAATACCACCAGCAGGGCCAGGCCTATTACCCAGATGCTTTTGACGGCTTTATCCATCAGTTCCCGGCGCCGCTGTTTATCCAATGAAGCGTTTTCGTTTTCGATATTGGTAATTTTTTGTTTAAAGGTTTCGATATTGTTCTCAGCCAGGTATACAAAAGTTTTGATGGCGTTCAAGCGGGGAATTTCCAGTCCGTTGAGCCGCGCCTCTCTTACTTCTATAAAAGCCTGGTCGATAAGTTTTTCGACGCTGTCGCCGACGGCGTCCGCTTTCGTCTTTAATTTTTCGATTTCAGCCTTTTTCTCTTCGATTTTCCAGGCGGCTTTTTCTTCATTTTTCTTTAATTCGGTTAGTTTACCTTCTTCTTCGCGGAGTTTAGCGGTATAATCGTTTTTTTCCTCTTCAAGTTGCCGTATCCTGGCAGCGATGGGCACGGTCTGCAGGCTTTCCCCGGCAGTTTGTTTACTTTCTTTCGACAGTTCTTTATTCCTGGCCGTCAACTCCAGCCGCTCGATCCGTTTATCCAACCGGTCGATCTGGAGCGCCACGTAATTGATCTTTTCCTGCAACTGGAGAATGCTGTTTTCTTCTTTCCCCGTATACAGCTTCACCCTGGCATACAGACGGTCCCTTAATTCCGGGCGCTCTTTTGAAAGTTTCAAAAAATACGGGAAAAGTTTATCTTCCAATTCGTTGTACAGGGCAATTAAAAGATTGAATTTACGTTTGTTAAAATCCAATTGTTCCACCAGTTGGTTGGTCTTTTCCAGTTCTTTGAAGTCCGGGAATTTTTCCGGTGCGAACAAATCCAGGGTGGTTGCTTGAGTCTTAAGTTCCAGGAATTTTGTTTCCATCTCCCTTAATTCGGCCGGTTCCCAGCCCTGGAATTCCAGGCCGGACAGCGACGGCATTAGAAGGGATAATAGAAATAAAAACAATACCGTTTCTTTCATTTTCCTCATGGTACATATCCTCCAGGTACCCGGTTTATCACGGGTCATTGAATTATATTATTTTTTTCTCAAAAAAACAACCCAACAAAATCCGGGAACCCCCCATCGAATCTTGAATTGTAAGTTCGGATGAATATTTTTTCGACTGTCCCGAAAAAACCATAAAACTATTGCTTTTTCCCCCGGGTTATGTTACTGTTTTCTCTAATTAAAAACGTGCGAAAACAACGCGTGAGATGTAAGAGGTAGGATGTGAAATCGATGAGGCCCGTAAAGGATGGAATGTGCGCTGCTGTGAAAATAGCCACGAAGGCACAAAGGCACAAAGGAACACCAAGGGGTTTATTATTAAAAAAACCCTGCCGCCTTGGTGTCTTGTTCGCGGTCTATTGGTGGCAAAGTTTTCATGGTCTCCGGGCGACGGCGCGCCGTCATGACGAACTGCCATGAAACCGGAAGGGCCGCATCCCGCGGACATTAAAAATGGAGAGAGACAATGCCAGATTTAGCAATAAAAGGTGATGAAACATTACCAGGCCAGAAAAATATTGACGCGATTTGTCAAATCGACTGGGAATTTCTTGAGAAGGTAGTTTTGTTAGCCCGGAACTGTTTCGAAAACACTCGCTATAAAGAGGTATACCGGCTGCATAATACCTGGGATAATCATGTCGCCAACATTCTTGGATACATTGCTGATTTTTGTTTTACAACCGACCTTAACCTCAACAAACATGAGTGGACAATCATATTTGCCGCGGCCATCCTGCACGATATCGGCAAAAGCTTACCCTATTTCCACCCTGCGATCAATGAGAAAAAGATACATGACGATGCCTTTGTTTTAAAAAATCTCGAAGACGCCCATCACATTATTTCTTTTTTTGTTTTAAAAAATCTTGTTGATAAAAAGCCTCTTAAAAATCTGATAAAGGGAAATGAAAATCAAAAGAAGTGTTGTGCTCAATTGAATCGCTTTATAAAAAATTTTCAGGGAAAAATAGAAAAATCCAGTAGCGAGGAGGACTGGCAAAAATATCTCCAATGCGCGGCCTGGATCGCCCTGCGGCATAAAACATTGAATGAAAAGTTGCTCTACGTTTTTGATTCTTATTTGCCGATTAAAACGGGAAACACTGGCAGCAAAGAAAATGAAGAAAAGGACCGGATAACGTCCCTGGAAAGCGATGTTAAGGGTAACGATGAGATAAAAGAGATAAACAAAGGGATTAACGAATGGATTAACAAAAAAAAATTTAAACTCCGAAATGTAGGTGATATCCCCGATAGGTTCAGCATACTTTCCGCCCTCCTGCAACTGGGGGACAAACTGGATATTACAAAAGACCGAATCCGGGAAGATCGTTTATACCTTGAAGTCCTCCTGGATGACATGGAGGAAAAGAAATTCCGCCAGGAGATCAATACCCAGAAGAAGTATATAATTGGGCCTCAATCTCTGATCAGGTGGTTTCAATATTATTATGTAAGCGGAATCGAGATAAAAAAACAATTCACCAACAATAATAATAATGAAAAAGAACCTGATATTACGCAAAAACAATGCAGCAACAAACAAGAAACAGGTATTAACATAACCATCCACTACAGATACCCGGAATGCCTCAGGGATGATTTCCTTTTCATCAGGTTACAATTGGAAAAGGATTTCGAAGACCTGGGAATAATATCGGTTCTCGAAAGTGCCCTTCAGGAACAGAAACACGATGAAGATTACCGGGTTACCATTCAACGTATCGAAAATATAAAGGAGGACAATGATGGCAATAAAAAAACCCAACGAATTATAGGTCTCCAGCGCCGCGGCGAGCGCCTGGTGTACTGCCTAGAAAAAGTTTGGAAAAGCGTAGGCCACGATCCCAAAGATGATGAATATATAAAGAAAAAATTCCAAGGCTGTTTGGAATTGACTGATAAGAAGGCGGCGCCCATACTGTCGTGTATGAAAGGAGTAAAAAGTAAAACGTTCTCCCCAGAAAACTGCGATCTTTTTAAATGCGCTGAAAAAATATTTCAAAAAGATGATGGGAAAGCAAGCCATCCCGATTGGGAACAATATTCCATTAAATTGAAAGAAAATATTTGCTACCTGCTCTGCCATGATAAGAGAAATAGTGAAACTGTAAATAAAGATGTATTTGGTAAAATAGAGAAGTACCTGAACATACTTACAAATAAAGACGAAGAATATAATGTAATGCTCAGTCTCTCGCCGCAGGCGCGCGTTGGGCTAAATGAATGGAAAGATGAAGTTGCAAAAGAAAGTAAAAAAGCTCAACAAGGCAAATTATTCTATCCCCCCGATAGTAAAACCCGGTTTATCCCGGTAAGCCTGGATGTGGCTATTCTCCTAAATTTATTCCGGCATCTCCGCGACGAATCCTTAACCGTGGAGGATATTTCCAATATTTCCGGCCTGGACCGGGGAAGAATCCTCAAATACTGCGGCTGGCTGGAACATGAACAATATCTATTACTGGATGATAAAGCGGAAACCTATAAAATCAATCTTGATCCGGCTAAATATTCCATCGTTGAAAGAGTGCTCAAGGATTTCGATTCCCAACGCTCGGAAATGGTTTCGAAAATACGGGACATTGCCCGGTTTGGAAAACCCCTGGCCCTCTATTCCGATCTTCCTCAAAAGAGTCTTAAAACTCGCATCGGAAAGTTAGATAGTATCTTTGCCCCATTTAACAAAGATAAAGAAATGGAGGGGTTACCGCTGCGGAAATCAATACTCCTGCTGGGCCCCCCGGGTTCAGGGAAAACCACCCTGGCCCTTGATATCGTACGCCAGGTCCGGCTGCAAAGATTGCCGGAAGAGATCGCTTTGTATTTAACTTTTTCAGGAGATATTCAGCGATTGGCAGATGATTTCAAACCTTTGGGCTGGGAATACCATGATATCGCCGCCTGCGTCCGATCCCTGAGCACATTGCAAGGTAAAACTTATCTCAATGACCCGGATAAATTTTTTAAACACTTGCTCAACATACTCGACGAATTCTCGCCGGACCTGGTGGCCATAGACAACCTGGGTTATTTTTTACGATTGGTTCCCCTTGAATTTTGCCGTGAAATCTTCAACCGCTTGATCAAGGTATTAACCGTGCGGGGGATTACCTCCATCCTTATTGGAGATGATATTCCAAATGGTATTGGCTTCGAATGTTTCGACACAGACGGCGTTATTTGCCTCCATTACAAGGATGGCAAACGGGAATTCGAAATTACCAAAATGCGCGGTAGGGAGTTTGCCGGAGGCAGGCACCCTTTCAAAATAAAAAACCTCTCTGAAAAATTAAAAAATCTCTCCAAAGAGGACAAAAGAAAATTTGAGAAACGCGATGAACCCGTTATTGAAATATTTCCCAACATCCAGATGCATCTTGAAGTAGCTCAACGGAATAAAGGAAAAAAAGGAAATGACAAAATAGGAGACCCCCTTAATTCCGGTATTAATGGCCTGGACGAATTGCTGCCTATCTACAGTGAAAAAGAGAACAAAAAATATGGTTTTGAGCAAGGAGAGATCATCCTGGTCCTGGGAAGCCCAGGCGTAGGCAAAACCGTATCCGGACTCCATTTCTTAGCGGAAGGTTACAATATGGGAGGTAAGAAAGATAAAAAGCAAGAAACTGTTCTCTGGGTCTCATTTGAAAGCGACCTGGAGGGACTTTATTTAGCGACCCGGAGTTTTAGCAAGGAAGCCAAAGTCAAACAATTTTACGAAAAAATGGGTGAAAATAAAGATGAAATGTTCCGCTTTTTCCCACCTGCCCAATTAAACCCGGATGAACTGGTCAATTTCTTACTGGATGCCTGCAAAGGAGAAGAAGAATGCATAGTAGAAGAGAATGAAAATAAAAAAACTGAACCAAAAAAATTGCAGAGGTTGGTCCTTGACAGTGTGAATGATATCGAGCAAGCTTTCCCAACAGATATGGCCTTCAGATCTTTTATGACCTCCCTGGTGCAATTACTCAGGGAAAAAGGGGTAACCGTGATGTTTCTCTACCGCACCCGGAATTTTTTCGGCAAGGCAGAGGATATCGGACGAACCCTGGCATCGGTGGTGGATACTATTATCTGTCTCAAGGTACTGGAAATTCAAAATGCCGTGCAAAAAGGTTTATTTTTACTTAAAGTCCGGGGTCGCGAACATCGCAGCAAATTATTAGCCATTAATTTCAAAGATGACGAAGGCATGTCCGTATTAGATAGCGGCTGGACCATGAGCGGTTTGATCAGCGGCGAGGCCGGTGAAATTAAAGAACCGCGCGTATCGGTCAAATTATTCTTTGAAAATCGCAATGAATTCTTAATCAATGCCCTAATTGTCAACGAATACAACCGTAGGTTCAAAGGCGGTCACACCAATTTCGTACATGTCCGCAAACCGCAAATATATTCGGAATTCTGGAGTTTTAAGGGATCTTCCGGCGCCGGTCATTCAAATGTGCGGGTGCTTTCTTTGTGTGATTATTGGGCCGTGCATTTCCAGCGTGAGGATAAACTCTACGACCTTTTCGAGTATGTCAGCGCCACAACATACCAATTGGTTCACCGGGATGAGTTCTGGCGGCGCTGCGCTGTTTATTCATTTAAAAAGAATGCCTTTGAAATCTTTTCGATCCCCAATTATGTGGATGTCGGCGTGCTGGCGTTTCATAAGAAACTTAAAGGTTTGTCGGAGTTTTGGGATGCGGTTAAGCCTGGTGCTGATAATAACTGGGATAATTTAGATACAAGAGGACGGCTTGCACAATTAACCTGGAATGACCTCGATCCCATCAAAAACCCGAAGATAATGAAGGCGATTGAGAAAATTAGCGGCAATAAATATTCCCCCCTTCGATACCTCTTTACCATGCCCAGCCTGGAATCAAAGGCGTCCTTCGTCTCTTTTTTCCTGGAATTGTACTGGTCCTTTGGCGGCGTTATCTTCGATCTTCGAAAGTTGTTTTTTGAATATGCCAGGGAATGTTCGAATTCTCTTTTAAAGGGAAAAACAGAAGATGTAATTAAGGTGGAAGATATTCTTTTTTTCAAAACACAAGCAATAGAGTTAAAAGGAAATATGGCTTTTATCGCCGAAATACTCATGCTTATCCCGGAAAGAATTCTGAATAATGCGATTCGTTCTATGAATGCGGTATCTCCTAATTTTATAGGAGATATCTGCCGGCATGGGGAAGTGGCTCTTGAAAAATTTCTAAGAGAGAAAGCTGTAAGCCAGGGTGAAAAAACATTCTTAAGCCAGATCGAGAAAAGGTCAGGGATTAGCAATATCGATGATCCGCTTGATGCGTTTTTTGGGATTTACCCCAACGATATCCAGGGAGAAAAAATAGAAATTCCGATAATTGTGTTCATTGATAAATTGATAAATGAGCTAACGGACGATGAAATCTGGAAGAAAGAGGATGGTGTAGCTGTTGGACAGGGTGCGACATTGGACGACCTAATAATTGCATTGAAAGATACGAAAAAGTCTGTATCCGATGTAATATCAGGCGGAAATGAAAAAAATGATGAGAAAAAATTTGTTCTGATTATTTTATACTTCGTCGTAAGTCGGATCATTACAAACCGTGAAAGGTATCAAAAACTACTGGAATGGCGTTACAAAGGGAAAAAAACTAAAGATGATCGGGAACACCTGGTTGAAATAATCCAGATCGGCCATAACAACTCCGCGGCCAAAGAAACCCTCAAATTTCTATTTCAATTAGTAAACAACGGAATTGCTCCGAATCCTCACTACGGTAATTTCAATGATCAGACTTACCTTGCGCGTAAATGGTCCGGAGATGTAGCGCCACGCCCCAAACTGCCCGAGTCGAAAGACATCTTTGGCCCACTGGATTTAAATATGCCTCCGGATGCGTATGAATATAAACAGAACGAGAAAGAAAAAACAAATTACCGGATCGCCCCTTTACCATCATATGAGCAGAATAAAAAAAGGAGTAGCTGTGCGGTCATGGGGTTGTGGAGCCTGGGCATTACTAAACCGGCCTTATCCCCGGAAATCGGCTGGATATTTATTGATGCTTTGACTGAAGATAGATTTATCAGACTGCGGGCCAGGAAAGGCCTGGGACTGCCGGCGAAAGTCTCGGTTTATCAACGGGAATCCCTTCAAAAAGACCAACCGGACATTTATGGGAGCCAAGATGCTGATGGAAATCCGGTAAAAGGCATTATCCATTACTATGACCTGGCCACCCAGGATAAAGCGCAAGAAAAACCAGCCAAAAAGGAAGATATACATCGACGCACCCGTGAACGGGCTTCGATTCCTTATTATTATCAAATCGAAGAATTCTTAATCAAAGAACTCGGCCGCTTCTTCGAACCCTCTTTCTTTGCAATCCTGAAAGGAAAAGAAGGTAATGATGAAGAAAAGAAAAAAGAGGAAAGACAAAAACTTATAGAGGATGTTCTCCAGCGCATTCACAATCGGATTAAAAACTTCCTGATAAAGGAATTCAAATTGGCTGAAGAGCCAGATCCAGCGGAGAGCCAGCAAAATAAGAAAACTTTAGATTAGGGTTCAGGATTCAGGGGGTATTTAAAAGATAGAATGATGAAGAAAAAAAGGAAGAGCGGAAGAGAAGAAAACCCAGGTTTTCCCAGCTTCGCCGCTTCCCAACTTCCTCGCTTCCTGTTTTTCCGTGGGCCTGTTTTTCTTCGCGGTCCTTCGCGTTCTTCGCGGCTATTTTTGCATTTTCATTTTTTAATAATGAAACCTTTTGGTGTACCTTTGTGCCTTCGTGTCTTTGTGGCTATTTTCATGGCTGGCGGGTTTTCATTGCCAATGCCTCATCGATATGCTATAATGGTTCCAGGTGATAGCAGATGAAAATGAAAAAACTGCCCATTGGGGTGTCGGATTTTAAAGACATGATGACAGGGAATTACTACTACGTGGATAAAACCCTGTTTATCAAAGAAATCATCGACAGCGGCGACAAAATCCTCCTGATTCCCCGTCCCCGTCGCTTCGGCAAGACGCTCAACCTTTCCATGCTGAAATATTTTTACGACTGCTGCCCGCCAACCTGGGCGCCGAATCCGGAATCGCAGCCTCCTGGACATTTATTCGATTCCCTGGCTATCTCTGGCGCGGGCCAGGAGTACCTGGATAAAATGGGAAAACATCCGGTTATCTTTTTGAGCTTCAAAGACACAAAAGAGATGGACTGGGAATCGTGCCTGGATAATATAAAAAAACTTATCCGGAAAGAGTATGCCCGGCATCACTACCTACTTGATAGTCAAAAACTAATGCCCCATGAACGGGATTATTTCCAGGAAATCATCGATCTAAAGGGAAATAAAAGCGACTATGCAAACAGCCTGGAAAACCTGCTGATTTTCTTAAGCCGACATTATAATAAACGGGCGGTTATATTGATCGATGAATATGACGCCCCGGTTCATGCCGGTTATAATTACGGATATTATGACGAAATTATTAATTTTATACGTAACTTCCTGGGCGGGGGCCTCAAAGATACCGGACAATACCTGGAAAAAGGTGTTGTAACCGGCATTATGCGCATCGCAAAAGAATCCATTTTTTCCGGCTTTAATAACCCCGGCGTATATACGCTGCTGTCGCCAAAATTCAGCGACTCTTTCGGGTTCACCGAAGAGGAAGTCAAAACCATGCTGGCGGATTTCCAGGTTTCGCATATGATTGACCAGGTCCAGTTGTGGTATAACGGATATCTATTCGGCGGTAAGGTTATTTATAATCCCTGGTCTATTATCAATTTCTTGAACGATCCGGAAAAAAAACTGAGACCCTACTGGCTCAATACTTCCGGCAACGAGATCATAGAGTCCCTGCTTACCAGGGAAGGAAAAGAACTCAAGGAAGAATTGGAGCAGCTTATACGCGGTGAGTCCATTGAAAAAGCCATCGATGAAAACATCATTTTGAAAGAAGTCACCTTGCGTGAGGATTTATTGTGGACTTTTTTATTAATGGGCGGATACCTGAAACAGACCTCCGAAAGGCTGGACGATGTTTCGGAAAAAGCCTATTATACCCTTTCGATTCCCAATAAAGAAGTAAGGGCAACCTATACCGGTATTATCGATCGTTATTTTTCCAATAAGATCGAAAACAAACAACTGGAGACCATGCTCAAGGCATTAATCGCCGGCGATATCAAACTCTTTGAAAAAATGTTGAAAATGATCGTGGTTTCGGTATTCAGTTATCATGATTTCGGTAATAAGCCGGAGAAAGTGTATCATGCCCTTGTGGCCGGGTTGCTGATCTGGATTTCCAATACGCATGAAGTAAAATCCAACCGTGAATCCGGTTACGGCAGGTATGATATCATGATTATTCCCAAAAACCCGGTTCAAACCGGGTATGTGATCGAATTCAAGTCGGTGGATAAAGACGAAAATGAAACGGTAGAAAATGCAATTAAAGTCGCCCTGGCCCAGATCGAAGCAAAAAAATACGAAACTGAACTGGTGGAAAGAGGAATTAAACATATCAAAAAGCTGGCCATTGCCTTTTCAGGCAAAGAAGTCTTTGTACGCGAACCCGGTTCATAGTTTATATACAATGATGAATGATGAATGATGAAAAAAGATGGTCAGTGTTTGTCTGTGTTCGTCCGTGGCTCATCTTTTTTTAAAGGCTTTTAGTACTATAGGCAACCAAAAGGCTCGCGTAAAGCCTGGAATATATCCCCTTTAACCATAGGGAATAAATAAAGGTAAAGTTTTATAAATCTGTACTGCAAATGAGAGGAATTATGCTATCTTATTTGGAGCACTGAGCGGTCGAAATGAACCTGATGGCTGATGGTGCCCGATCTATTAAAGATTTTTGGAGGTATGCATGAAAAAAAAAGTGTTCTCGGTTTTAATGGCTTTTTCGGTTATTGTAATGTTTGCCGGTTTTACGCATCCGCAGGAGATAAAGAATAGCCGGGTGAGGCAGTGGAAAGGAGGAGTCGGATTGAATGCGTCGGTAACGAATAAGTTTGCCGCCTCGATGGATAACCCGCTTTTGGAGTGGAACACCTTCCTGGGGGGAGAATTGACCACTGAAGACGGTAGTGGGATAGCCATAGACAGAAGTGGGAATATCTATGTGATCGGAACTAGTAGTGATCCTTGGGGCAGCCCGCTGAACCCCTTTACGGGTATAGTAGATGCCTTTGTGGCTAAGTTAAGTCCCGACGGTGTCCTCCAGTGGCATACATTCCTGGGTGGGAGTATTTATACTTTTGGCAATTCTATAGTAATAGACAACGGCGGGAATATATATGTAACCGGGGAGAGTTCTACCACCTGGGGCAGTCCGGTGAATCCATTTGACGATGGGGCCTATAATTATTTTGTGGCCAGGCTGAATTCGAATGGGGTTCTGCAGTGGAATACATTTCTGGCCGGGAATAACGATCAATTAAGAAGCGACATAGTAGTAGACCAAAGCGGGGATATCTATGTGACCGGATGCAATGAAAAGACCTGGGGCAGCCCGGTGAATCCTTTTGCAGGTCAAAGAGACGCCTTTGTGGCCCGGTTGAAATCGAATGGAGTTCTAATGTGGAACACATTCTTGGGCGGAATTTACTTCGATTATGGCAGGGGTATAGCAACAGACAACAGTGGGAATATCTATGTGACCGGATCCAGCAGCAGCACCTGGGGCAGCCCGGTGAACCCTTTTATCGGTGAGAGGTGCAATGCTTTTGTGGCCAGGCTGAATTCGGATGGAGTTCTGCAGTGGAGTACATTTTTTGGGGGGGGAAAAGGTGATTATGGAAGGGCAATAGCAGCAGACGCAAACGGTAACATCTTTGTAAGTGGGGCAAGTGAAATGATTGAGGATTCTATGGGAATGGGCCTTGATGTCTTTGTGGCCAGGTTGAATTCCAATGGAATTTGGCAGTGGAACACCTACCTGGGGGGTGGAAATTACGATTGGGGGTATGACTTAGCACTAGACGGCAGGGGGAATATCTATGTGTGCGGGGACAGTAATTCCACCTGGGGCAGCCCGGTGAACCCTTTTGTAGGTGAGAGCAATGCTTTTGTGGCCATGCTGGATGCCAATGGAGCCTGTCAGTGGAATACATTTTTGGGTGGTGATATAGAAAGTGGCTCTAGCATTGCAATAGATGAAAGTAGGAATATCTATGTGACCGGATATAGTTTTTCCACCTGGGGCAGCCCGGTGAATCCACATTCCGGTTGGAATGATGCCTTTGTGGCCAAGATTGTAGATACAGATGTTCCCCCCTATGAAATCACTTTAAACCGGGACAAACTCTATTTTGGCTCTACAGGGAATGTTTCGATCCACTCTCAAACTTTTATTGTTAGTTCTAACATCTCTACTCCAAATGTACCGATATGGTCGATTACCAGCGATCAAACCTGGCTTTACTTTACTCCCACCGAAGGCACGGGGCCGGGTTTGATTACCGTTTCGGTTAATCCGGATAGCTTATCAGCAGGTACTTATACCGGGACTATTACCGTCAGCGACCCTATAGCCGTCAATTCACCGCAAACGATCAGTGTTACCCTGGATATATACAGTCCTGGCCAAACCACAGGTCCCTTTGGTGAATATTCAACTCCTACGGACGGTTCCCTGGTGTCCGGCAGTGTGCCTTTTACCGGTTGGGCGCTGGATGATATTGGGGTTGAGAGTGTTAAAATATACCTACTGGACGGGAGTACTTCGACTTATATAGGAGATGCCGCTTTCATCGAAGGAGCGTGGCCGGATGTCGAACTGGCCTACCCCGGTTTCCCCATGAATTATCGCGCCGGTTGGTGTTATTTGATGCTGACCAATTCCCTGCTTGGCAGCGGTAATGGAACATTTACCATCGCTGCCATTGCCATTGACCGGGAAGGAAACCAGGTCAGCTTAGGCGCCAAAACCATAACTGTTGACAATGCCCACGCCGTCAAGCCCTTTGGCGCCATCGATACCCCCGGGCAGAATGGAACAGTATCGGGACGCAGTTACCGCAATAACGGCTGGGTTTTAACCCCGCCGCCCAACCTGCTGCCCACCGATGGAACCACGATTAATGTGTGGGTGGATGGAGTTAGGCTGGGTCATCCCCTATATAATCTTTACCGCCCCGATGTGTCTTCGCTATTCCCCGGGTATGCCAACAGTAATGGGGCCGGTGGGTATTTCGATTTCGACACGACAGCCTATGAAAACGGCATGCATTCGATTTTTTGGACGGCCACCGACAACGCAGGAAACACGGACGGCATTGGCAGCCGGTATTTTTACATCCTGAACACCGGGAGTTCGTATATCTCGGCAATCTCTACACCCAAATTTAAAGATATACTCGCTGTTCCCCTTTCCCATGACGATCCGGTGAAATTAAAGAAAGGATTTAATGATAGTTGTTTGGCTGAAGAGGTATTGCCGGATGCGGATGGGATGGTATCTATTCGCTGCCATGAACTGGAGAGGATAGAACTCCAGGTGTCTCAAGCCGGGAATAACGTAGAAGGTTACCTGGTGGTAGGACAGCGGTTGAAGAGATTACCTATAGGGTCTACCCTGGACAGCGGTACAGGAACATTCAATTGGATACCCGGACCGGGATTTATCGGGATGTACCGGTTGGTCTTTGTAGAGACCGATAAAAAGGGTGAACAATCCCGGGAAAAAATCAGTGTCACTATTATACCCAAATTTTCCAGGGTTATAAATTGACGAATAATTTCCCATTGAAAATAATTTTAATGAAGGGGCGGATTCTAAAACCGTCCCTTCATCAGGTAAATTAGGGTCAGGGATCAGGAAAAAAGGAAGCGCGGAAAAAAAACAGAAGAGAAGAAAAACCGGATTTTCCCAGCTTCGTCGCTTCCCAACTTCCCAACTTCCTCGCTTCCTGTTTTTCCGTGGGCTTGTTTTTCTTCGCGGTACTTCGCGTTCTTCGCGGCTATTTTTATATAAGGAAATCACCCCTATCCAAAAGCGCCGAAATGTGGTATACTGGATGCATGGAAAGAATAGTTCATATTTCAAGGAGTTTCGAAGAAGCCGAAGCGTGGGACCTCCAGCAAAATTTGGCGATGACCCCGGAAGAGAGGCTTGATATCTTGCAGCGATTGCGCGACGAATATTATACCTTTAAAAATGAGAATAGAAAAAGATTTCAAAGAGTTTATCGAATTGTTAAACTACAACAAGGTTAAGTATCTTGTAGTGGGTGGATTCGCGATTGCTTTTCATGCAACCGCACGCTTTACAAAAGATATCGATATCATTACATCTATTTCGGGAGTCGAATTTGAAAGCGCCTGGAAAACCAAAGCCGAAGGTAAGTACGGAGATGTCCCCTGTTTTTTTATTTCCAATGAGGATTTAATTAAAAACAAGCAGGCTTCCGGGAGACCCCAGGATTTGGCCGATATAAAAATATTGGAAAAAATCAAAATAATTTCAAATAGAAAACAGGCTAGAGGGGCAGGAAATAAGCCCAGACAATATGGAAAAATATGATTGCAATATAGAAATATTTCCTGGTAATATGGAAATATAATTTATCAATACGGAAATATTCTGAAAAATATTGGAATCATTATAAAGTCAACTTGAAATGTAATAAAACAACATGGAAATATTAGAATACAATACTACATCATTATGTTTCCATAATGCATCATTATATTTCCTTTTTGTAATCTTGTATTTCTGTATCGCACTATCTTGCATCCATATTACATCAAGATATTTCTATATTGTACTATGGTATTTCTAAGTTGTTCTGCTATATTTCTATATTTCACAAAAATATTTCCATAATGAATCATTGCGATTCCAGATGAAAAAATAATATTTCTACTTTACTTTAAGAAAAATTCCAGGTATAATTGAGAATCTTGACGACTATCGAGGAGGTAAACATGTATTTTGACAAGCTTCCGCTGGATCAGAAACTGGGCGTCGGCCATATCGCCATTGAAAACAGCCGACGCAGCGCCCCCATCATGGAACGAATTATCCCCTATAAATACGATGAAACCCGGCTCCACCAGGGAGAAGAGATCATAACACGCATCGAGACGCTTACGCTGCAATGGAAATCGGCCAAAGCGCAAAAATTACTGGCTACCCAGGAATTAAAAACGGTCAGCAAGGAAGTCAAAACCACGTACCGAAACACCCGCCGCATTGCTTTCATGCTTTTTAAAGACCAGGAACCGCGGCGCCGGGCGCTGGCCATGGACGGCTGGTCAAAACGCGTATTATCCCAATGGCTGGAAGAAGCCAGGCAATTTTACACCAATTCCCTGGCGGACCCGGAAGTGCCCCACCAGTTTTCCACATTCGGTATCACGGCGAAACGCCTGAACGAAGAAAAAAACTTACTGGCTAAGGTGGAAAAGGCCATGGCAAACCAGGAAAAAAAGGCCGCCGAAGCCATGGAAATAACCCGCCTGAGAAAACTGGCGGTTAAAGAACTGGACCGTTGGATGAGTCGTTTTTTTACCATTTTGCGCCTGGCGCTGGGAAAATCCCAGTGGCTGGAAGCGGTGGAGATCGTGGTTAAATAAAAAGGGAACAGGCGCCGCCTGTACCCGGCAGGGCCTGTTCCCTGGATTCACATCTATGTGTTTTACTCTCTTTCGTAGTTACGTGTGTTATGTTTGTATCGTTGTTACCAGTGTTAATTGCGCCGCTTATTTTTCGGAACGGGCCAGGATGCCGGCGCTTTCCAGTAATTGCGGTTCAGGGGCGAGGGCCAGTTTAAGGATAGTCCTTAGTTCATGGATCCAATCCGCCAATATGAACACCGCATTGTTCCTTACTTCCGTAGACATCTGGGCCGCGGATTTAGCACCTTCCTGTTGAACCTTGACTTCAAGCACATGGTTGACGGCGTTCAGGCCTTTTTGAAGTTTTTCCGTCGTGGCGCCGAACCCGGCGTATTTAGTCACGATATCCGTATCGTTGAGAATAGATTTATAAAAAGCCGTTTCCTGCTGGATCCAACCGTGGAGGTCTTTTTTTCTTTCTCCTTCCATGGAATAGGATACCATTTTGAGGGGTTCGTTTTTCAAGATCAAACGACCGATGATGAGATGTTCGTTGCAGATAATTTTTGCCTCTTCGATGGCTTCTTCCAGGGCCGAAGTGGCCACCAATTGTTTACCGCCGTTGACAATGCGGTCCTGGTAGTAGGTTTTGGCGTCTTCCAGGATGGACACCCCTATTGCCATGCGGGCCGCATCGTAGTTGTAATTCAGGATGTATGCCTTTATCCGTTCATTTTTTATTGAAGCGGCAATCATAATTTCCGACTCACCGATCAACTGTTCGATTTCTTTTCTTGTTAAAATCATGTAATAATCTCCTTTTAAATTTATTTATTTCGAATCGTGTATTCAACCTGAACAAACGCATCAAAATCGTTTAAGGGAATAATATACCAGAAATCAAGGGAAAAGTCCACTATTTTTTAAAAAAAATATTTTTTTTTATAAGTATTTATCCGGTAATCGACCAGGAGGGGTAGTAAATATCACAAAAACTGATTTTTTCACTGCAAAAATCGGGGTTCACCCCCAATTTTTATGAGCCGCGAAGCCGCGCCCCCCCCATGCTGGGGGTTCCTATTGCACGACCATAAGGATTCCTGTGTGACAAATTCTATCTCAAGGTCCGATTCCGCCTGTCCCCCCGACCCTTCCCTTGAAAAAACTTGACAAAAGAAGAGAAAAAAATTATTATAATTACACGGAAAATTTGGAGGAACAAAAATGATCGCCTATTCCAGGGACGAAATATTCCCGGCAGCGCATGTTGCCATAAAATTAGGTGAAATTCTAAAAAAATTTAAGGATAAATCTCTCTCCAGGGCGGTTGTTTCCGAAAACAATACAATAGAGGCGATTATCCTTCCGGTTGAAGAATATGAGAAAATCGAGGAAATTGCCGAATGGGTTGAAATGAAAGAAATTGAAGCAATCATCCGGGAGAGGCAGGATTCAAAGAGCGTATATTCCCTTGAAGAAGTACTGAAGGAAAACGAAATCGATTACAATGCACTATAATGTTCAGTTAATCGAAGAGGCGCGGGAAGATTTCAAAAAACTTGATCGAAGTCAAAAAAATCCAGGTGGCGAAGCAACTAAAAAACCTGGAGACTAGTCCATACAAAGGGAAGGGGCTGGGTAAAAAATATGGAATTAACCTTTCCGGTTATTTTAAACTTTATGCGGTAAAAAAGCAGATCCGAATCGTCTACAGGATTAAAGAAAACCAGGTAATGGTTGAAGTGATTTCTATCGGTATGAGGGAAGATTTTGCAGTTTATAGAGAAGCATTTAAACGCATTAAAAAATAACCGGTAGGTCTCCCAGGAGGGCTAATAAAATATCTGAACCGCTGATTACACTTATAACGCTGATGACACCGAATAAAAATTCTTTGATTGTAATCTGCATAACCTGCGCCATCTGTGGTTCGGACATTTCATTGAGAGCGAAATGGTTGAGGCTCGATTTGTTCCGATTTCGTCTACCCTTTCTCGGTTTCTTCTTGGCAGAAATTCCAGGGGATATTGACAATTACTCATAAAAGTGTAATACTTAATGTTAGGAGGATAGGACAATGAAGGGAAAAATTAATGAAAATGTGGAGAATTTAACGCAGGAAAGTCCGATGGATGAAAAGGATAAAGAAAAAGAGAAGGATCCTTTGCCGGAAAGCATAAGTGCTTTCATGATGATGCCATTTGGATCAGACAAAAAGGATCCCGATCAACAAGAAAAAAAGGATACTGTTTCAAAAGGCGAACAGGAAGCTCTTTATTATCTAACTATATTTGGTCTAAACGATGCCTACTACCAGAACTATAAAAATAATTCTGTTAAAAAGTGGAAACCAATAAATCTTGAGCGTGCTGATATAGGAGCAGGTTGGTCGGCAGATTTACTTGAGAACGTGTTTCTGAAAATTACCAAAAGTGATTTTTGTGTTACTGATTGCACATTCAAAAATATGAATGTCGCTCTGGAATGTGGGTATGCGATAGCTAATAATAAATTTATTATACCAATTAAACGCCCTATAGATGATCTGCAAATAGATGAAACCCATGTATATAGTTCGCCTAACATCAGTGATTTAGCAGGTAAGTTGATGCAAGTTGTAAGGACTAAACCACTAATGGATCATGAAATGTGGCCTGTTGTTTTCGAACGTATGAAAGATCCAACAAAAGTTGTTTTTAATCAAGCAAAATATTTTTATCAAAGAAAAGATAATATAGAACCATTTTTAGAGAAGGCTGATTCAATAAAGACGTTCTTGTTTCAGTGTGTATGTGAAAAACCTGAACCGAAAGACTATGTCAGGGTAAAATTAGAAGAATTCGAAACGTTATATAGAGAACATATCGTTAGACCTCTTTATAGTGTAATTCGTCCTCTCTCAGAAAAGCTTGATTCAGGCGCAACAGAAGTGGAATATACTTGCCAGGCTTATGCCACCAGGGATGACGCCAATTTCTCAGATGTTTTTTCTTCTGCACGGAAGCGTATTAAAATTCTTACTACGAATTTACAGGGATTAACAGGCTATATTGGTGATATAGCGATTGCTCTTGAAAAGAACGAATTCAAATTAGAGGTACTTACATTGAATCCGGATAGTGAATTCGTGAATTCGCGAGGAAAACTTATTGGAAAAGAAATTAGAGGATTTAGGACTGAGATGAGTAACAGTCTTGAAAAATTTAAAAAGCAGCTTGGAATTGTATATGATTCTAAAGTTTCAATAAAGATATACAGCGAATTCCCAACGCAGATTACATATTTTGTTGATGATGACGTGTATTCTTCCGTGGTGTCTGTCAACCATCAGAGCCGACAAAATATAGTTTTTAAAGTCCCAATATCAAGAAAAGGCGTAGCAGAGTCATTTCTTCAACATTGGGATACAATTTGGGCCAGGGCTACAGAAGTATTGAGCCCTCAGACTGTTTTGCCTCAGTCGGAATCGAAAAATTCCTCAGAGTGCGTTAAAAAAAACCGGGATGGTGCGTAGAAGTGTAGAAGTACGAGAAATACCCTATTTTTCGCCTAGCCCCTTCCGGTTCCCCTGAGCGTCGAAGGCAATTTGATTAAAAATTCAGGAAAATTATTGATTTTTTCCCAAATATCTTCTATAATGATAACCTGTAAGTTCACTTATACTCTTAGTCGAAATAGTTTTATTTGAAGGAGCAATTATGACATTCGAAAAGTACACCGGGGAATACGGCCCGCACTCCATGCAGGAAGGATTAAGACCTTTGTATGAAAAAGTGGCAGGTGCAGATCAAAATGCGCCATCGGAATTCAAAATAAAAGATATCTATTGTTTTTATGACCAAAAACACGGGATGGAACCCACAGCGGCTATATCGTTCGGGATTGTTTTAGACAGCGGCCCTATTATCAAACGGGCAGGCGTAATGGGTGGCATATCAACCGGTAAGGAAGAACCTAATACACGCAAAAGTATAGGTGATGCAATCGCCTTTTTCAACAGCAATGTAAAGGCGCACTTTAAGGGATTGAACGTATCCCAGGCTGATGAAATAACGAATAAGATCATCGATTTAGACAATCAATTCAAAAATAGCGACCCCGATCCAAACAGGCCACCTTTTTCTTTTATAGGTTCCGAGATATCGGTGGGAATCTCGATGATATGCGCCATGGCCTTTGCCGAAAGACTGGGGGTGCCATTGGAAATTGTGCTGAACTACCGGTATAACAAATATTGTATCAACAACCAATTATCAAATGAAATCCGTCCTATCACCATACCTATCAATTACTCAGTCGTGTGGGAAGGAGGAAAACACGGGGCGGCGTTGACCTTACAAAAAATGGTGGATGAGAAAATAATCACAGATACTTCGGAATTCCCTGAAAAGTTTTGGAAGGGTGACGAAAACGGAGAGCCTGTATTATTGGCAATGGTGCCGCCGCAAGAAGTGCAGTTTATGGTATTTACTCCTACCTGGGGGCAAGCGAGGGAAATCGGTATTAAACTTACCACGGACTATAAAAAACGATTAAAGAAAAGAGGAATCGATTTTAAATACGGGGCCGAGTCAGGCTGTACAGCCAACCACGACCAAACTCACACCACCAACGGCGAATTGATAACGTTAGAGTTGATTCTGGATATATTAAAGGAGGCGACCGAAGCATTGGATGAAAATGAAAGGAAATACGTGAAATGGGCTTTAGACATCGCCTCCTCAGAGATGTATATCAAAGAGATCGACAAGTATTATATCGGGCCAAGTGCGGAAAAAAATATAAAATCGGATTCGGAAAAAACAGGCAGTGGATTGGTCAATAATGAAGAATTTACCCGGTACAAAATGAAACTATTTAAGGATTATCCCTGGTTCATTTCCGTAGAAGATTGGGCAGATGAATCTAAAATGGAACACTGGGAGGATGCCAAACAGATTATGCCTTATATGATCCAGATGGGCGACGATAACGTGGTATCAAATGCCAGGTTAATAAAAGACTTCCATGAAGTTCAAAACGCGCATCTCCAGAAACCCAATCAATCCGCTGAAGAACAAGCAATGATTGCCGCGGTGGGAACCAGTCACCAATTGGGTAACGTCGTCGTATTCTCGCACCGGGGCACACGGCCGGCCGATGAAGATTATACGGCTACAGCCGCAATGGCCATGTCCGGGTTTGGCGGCAAGTGGACATTATGGGGTATCGGCAGGGGGGCGCTGATAACTGCCATGAACCAGGTTGATGAGTTATACAACCGGGGTCCCTATGCCAATGTAAAAGTACCTTACCAGGGAGAACTGGTGCTGGATCCCAATGGTCCTTATCAACAGGGTTGGATCATGAGGTTAAGAAAAGAAATAGGCAACTAATCTCAGGGATTGTTGTCATACGAAAGGTGTAAACAAGGGGGGCAACATGGACTTTCAACTGAGATCATTACCCAATCCAATTACCCGCAAAGGTCCCGTAATTGTGATTATCATGGACGGTATCGGCATCGGGAAACACGACGGGGGAGATGCGGTTTTCCTGGCCAACACACCTGTGCTGGATTCGATTACCAAAAAATATTTAAATACAAAACTCATGGCCCACGGCACGTATGTCGGCCTCCCTTCCAATGACGACATGGGCAACAGCGAAGTGGGACACAATGCCATTGGCGCAGGCAGAGTCTATGAACAGGGCGCAAAGCTGGTTAATAAAGCCATTAAAAATGGAACCCTCTTTGAGGGCGATACCTGGAAAAAACTTATCGCTAATTGCCAAAAAAATAACTCAGCACTTCATTTTATCGGTTTGCTTTCCGACGGAAACGTCCATTCCCACATCGATCAACTTAAAGCGTTGATCGCCCATGCCGCTGCCGAAGGAATCAAGCAAGTTTATCTCCATGCGCTCCTAGATGGGCGAGATGTACCTCCCACTTCCGCCCCTCACTATATCAATGAAATTGAAACCTTTTTGGCCGGTTTCAATGTTGGCGATAGAAGATATAAAATCGCTTCCGGCGGCGGCCGGATGAAAATCACCATGGACCGGTACCAGGCGGATTGGGGCATGGTGGAACTGGGCTGGAAGACACATGTGGAAGGAAACGGCCGGTATTTTAATTCAGCCCTTGAAGCCGTGGAAACCCTCCGGCAAGAGACCGGCGCCGATGATCAATTCATGGCCCCTTTCGTCATCGCCGAAAACGGAAAACCAGTCGGTAAAATTAAAAATGGCGATTCGGTTATATTATTTAACTTCCGCGGCGACCGCGCCATTGAGATTTCAAAGGCTTTCGAAGATAAAAATCTTAAATATAAAAAAGAAAATGAAGAGATTACGTTTAAAAGGAACTTCTTCCCCCAGGTGGAATACGCCGGCATGATGCAATACGACGGCGACCTCTTGATTCCGAAACAGTTCCTTGTATCGCCCCCCTTTATCGAACGAACCATGGGCGAGTACCTGGCTAAAAACAATATCTTTCAATTTGCCATATCTGAGACACAAAAATTCGGCCATGTCACCTATTTCTGGAATGGAAACAGGAGCGGAAAATTTTCTGAAGAATTTGAAGATTATGAAAATATCCCCTCGGATGCCGTACCCTTTGAACAAAAACCCCGGATGAAATCGGCAGAGATTGCCGATAAAACCATCGAATGGTTAAGATCAGGGAAATATAAACATGGCAGGATTAATTTTCCCAACGGGGATATGGTGGGCCATACAGGGGATATCGACGCCACCCGTATCGCTGTCGAATCCGTGGACCTGGCATTGGGAAGGATACTTAAAGCAATCGAAGAAATCGGCGGCATCGCTCTGGTTACGGCAGACCACGGGAATTCTGATCAAATGTATGAATACGATGATAATGGAAATATCCAGTTGGATAAGGTAAGAACCAGCCACTCCCTTAACCCGGTTCCTTTTATTATATACGATCCCTCTTTTAAAGGAGAATATCAGTTAAACCTCAATTTAAGAAAACCGGGATTGAGCAATATTGCGGCTACTGTTTTTAATCTGCTGGGTTATTACCCACCGGATGATTATGATGAATCGCTGATAACGATGAATTGCTAATATAACCCGGATAGCATACCCTTTTTTATCGCTATGTTTTTTCGCTTACAATCTCACCATTCTTAAACACTACGGTATAAACGATGTTCTCCTCTTTGTCCGCACACAACTGTATGGTCAGCTCTTCATCACCCCATTTATTGGATAACTTTAACCCCGCATAACGAACAATTTTTGCGAAATCCTTTTTCTCGGTCCTTTTATCGTAAATGATAATGACCTTGTTCTCCACCGGCAGAACCTTCAACTCCATAACCCCCTCGGTGGTTTTTAAATATTTCAGGGTCGTCTCCATCAACCGGGGCTTGTCCGTCACTTTATCCTTACTGATGGTGACCAACAGGAAAGCAACAGCCAACAAGGCCAACCCCCCTGCCACAGCATAAATCATCTTGTTGGTCTTCAAGGGATTGACCTTCTTTTTAAGTTTCACTCTTAATTTACCCATTTTCCCTTCCTGCAATGATGTAAAAACTGCCACCAAGGCACAAAGGCACGAAGAAACACCAAGGGGTTTATTATAAAAAAATCCCTGGCGCCCTGGCGTCCTGGTGGCAAAGTTTTCATTTTATTACGGTACTACGATATTGTCGAAGATTTCCGTAATGATATCGTCGGTGGTTAATTCTTCCGCTTCGGCTTCATAGGAAAGTATAATCCGGTGCCGCAGCACATCGCGCCCAATGGTTTTGATATCCTCGGGCGTTACATAACCCCGCCGCCGCACAAACGCCAACGCTTTGGCGGTTTCCGTTAAATAAATGGACGCCCGCGGGGACGCGCCAACCTGGATCAGGTTCTTTAACTTCGGAACCCCAGCCTCCTCCGGGTACCGGGTGGCAAATACCAGGTTTATAATGTAATCCTTGATCTTCTCATCGATATATACCATCTGGTACGCTTTATTGATCCTGGCAATATCTTCCCTTGAACAAACTTTCCGAACCTCCGGCAACACGGTTGAAGTCATGCGGTTCACAATGGCTTTTTCCTCTTCCTTGCTGGGGTAGGTGATTTTAACCTTCAACAGGAACCGGTCCACCTGGGCTTCGGGCAGCGGGTAAGTGCCTTCCTGCTCGATGGGGTTCTGGGTGGCCATCACCAGGAAAGGCTTAGCAATCTTATGTGTATTGTCGCCGATGGTGACCTGGAGCTCCTGCATGGACTCCAATAGGGCGCTCTGGACTTTGGCCGGGGCCCGGTTTATTTCGTCCGCCAGCAATAGGTTGGTGAATATGGGCCCCTTACGCGTCACAAACTCCGACGTCTTGGGATTGAATACCAGGGTCCCGGTTAAATCCGCCGGCAGCAAATCGGGCGTAAACTGGATACGCTTGAAATCGAGGTCCAATACCTGGGCCATGGTCTTAATGGAAAGGGTTTTTGCCAGACCCGGGACCCCCTCCAGGAGAAGATGCCCCGAAGCGATTAACGCAATCATCATCCGCTCCAACAAGATGCGCTGACCCACGATGACCTTCTCCATTTCCGAAAGAATTCGCTCGATTACCCGGCTTTCTTCGCCGATCTGTTCATTAATAAACGTTAAATCCTGTGTGGAAGTTCTATCCATTCATTACCTCCTATTATTGTCTTATTGTCCTTGAAATACCTTTTAAATTTTTTTCCCTGAAATCCGAACCGCCGATTTGAATGATATCGGTCATTTCATACAACCGACTCCGGATGAGATTACCGACTCTTTCTTCCAGGGAAAATTGCTTAACCTCGGTGCTTTTCGAAGCGTCTTTCGCATCGAAGTAATTGGTGGCGCAAACCGTGATTTTATTGCTATTATACCTGGTGTTAAATATGTAATAAATATTTTCATATATCCAGGGAGTTAATTTATCTAAAACCGTGGTTCCCAACTCATCAAATAATAAAAGCTCCACATCGGCTAATTGATCGATCAACCGGTTGATGGTTGAAAAGTCCCGCGTGATCATGTGCTCACCGGAACGCATCTCCCGCACCAGGCTGTTTTGGTCGATATAATAAGCGGAAATATTTTTCTTTTCTATCAATTCGTATCCAATGGCGCACAGAAGCGTTGTTTTGCCGCGGCCGGCTTCTCCCTGGAATAAAAG
This sequence comes from Candidatus Aminicenantota bacterium, assembly GCA_026393835.1. Classification (GTDB taxonomy): domain Bacteria; phylum Acidobacteriota; class Aminicenantia; order UBA2199; family UBA2199; genus JAKAGC01. The sequence goes on from JAPKZK010000156.1 coordinate 36,936, forward strand.
GCCCTTTTTGACGGCTGGATAATCTTCGATAAACTTCTGCGCGGCTTTTTTGGCCAACGCCTGGGAGGGGTTGGCCGCGTCCGGTTGGAACGCCCATTCCAACTTACGCTCCAGGAATTTTGGCGGAATGTGTGCTTTATCTGCTTTGGTTAACAGGATATCGGTCTTAATGCAGTCGCATTTTTGCACAAACTCCCGGTCTTCTTTTTTAACGGTCACCCAGCCGGTGCCGCTGCACTTGCCGCAAATTTCTTCTTTCAATTTAATACACCGTATATTCCTTGATGCTTCAGTTTGTCTTTTAGTTTTTTCAGGGCTTTCAGTTCGATGCGCCGAATCCCTTCGGGACTCATGCTCATCTTTTTGGCAATCTCCCTTAATTTCAGGGGGTCTGTTTCCTGGAACCCGTACCTTAATTTGATCACCTGCGCTTCCTTTTCCGTCAACTCTTCGACATCTTCACGCACCAGGTCGCGGGTGGAGAGACCGATCATGATATCCTGGGGGTCGATGGAAGTCTTGTCCGGGAGAAGGGCGGAAAGAGACGGATGATCATCATCGTTATCGGTTTTATCGAGAGAGATGATCTCGTCCGGCACCGACAACAAGACTTTTACTTTTTTTTCCGGTATATCCAGCTCTTTGGCCAGTTCCTTTTCCGTGGGCCTTCGTTTCAATTTTTTAGTGAGGTTAAAATAGACTTTTTTGAAATTAAGGTAGTTATTGTAAAAGATATCGGGGAAAGAGATGATCTTCTGGTTTTTGGAGAGATAACGCCGGATTTCGCTGCGCACCCACCACAGGGCATAGGTATAAAACCGGTTTTCGCGGGCGGGATCGAAACGTTTTAACGCTTCGATAAGTCCCTTGTTCCCTTCGTTCACCAGGTCCAGGAAATTATCTTCCTTAAAATAGTATTTTAACGCCTCTTTAACCACCAGTTTCTGGTTGGCCACGATTATTTTTTTAAAGGCTTCTTCATCCCCGCTTTTGGCTTTGACGATTAATACTTTTTCTTCCTCCGGGCCCAGGATAGAGATCTTTTTGACCTGTTGGAAGTATAAGTTTAAAGAATCCAGGGATTCTTTACCGCTTGTTTTCGCCATCTTTAAATACCGCCACCTTTGAAGAGGAAAATTTTACAAGGGCTTTTGTCTTCTGGTCGAAAAGGTTTTCTTTGCCGGAGAAGAACTCTTTTCTTAATTCTTCCAGGAATTTGGCAAACTCCTCTTGCATTTTCTCCATCTTCATTTTTAAATCGTAAATAATCTCGATGCCCGCCAGGTTTACACCCATGTCCCTGGAAAGATTAAGGATGAATTCCAGTTTTTTGAGGTCTTCATCGGTGTAATACCTGGTATTGCCTTTGGACCTGGAGGGCCGTAAAAGCCCCTCTCGCTCATACAAACGCAGGGTTTGGGGGTGGATATTGTACTTTGAGGCCACCGCCGAAATTAAATAGGTTTTTTCTTTCATGGCTCGAATTCTTGCCTGGGGTTATAGGGGGCTTTGCTTTCGATTTTTTGCAATAATCTCCTGACTTCGATATCGGTAGTGGGGGGGGGCACGATTTTTATTTCCACTACCATATCGCCTTTGGCCTTGCTTTTGGGATTAAGGATGCCTTTGCCTTTTAATCTCATTTTTAAACCGGAGGCCGTACCGGGGGGAATTTTCAGCAGGGTTGCGCCCTCCAGGGACGGGACTTCGATTTTTGCCCCCATGGCCGCTTCCAGGTAGGTGACCGGGAGTAGGATTTCCAGGTTGGACCCGCTTCGTTTAAAGTATTTATGGGGGCTAACATTGATGCTGATGACCAGGTCGCCCGGGGGACCGCCATATCTACCGGCATTGCCTTTATGGGGAATCCTGACTTTGGAATTATCGTCGACGCCGGCCGGTAACCGGGTCCTGATTTTGGTTACCATGTCGGTGCGTCCGTCCCCGTCGCAGGCCCGGCAAGTATTGCCCGGCAGGTAGCCGGCGCCGCCGCAGTTGCCGCAAGGGGCGGCAAACTTCATAAACCCGGATTGTTGTTGAACCCGGCCGCTGCCGTTACATACCGAGCAGGTAACATTGGCGGAATTTTGTTCGATGCCTTTGCCTTTACATGTCCCGCATACTTCCTTGCGTACGATTTGGATAGGGGTTTCGATGCCGTTGGCGGCGTCCAGGAAGCTCAGGTTTATGGCATAGTGGAGGTCTTCACCCCGTTCCGGCCGGCGTCCTTTATTCCTGGCGCGACCGGGCGCGCCGCCGAAAATGGTTTCCATTATATCGCCGAAAGAACTGGAACCGGTGGTGGTGAAATCGAAACCTTCGAATCCGGACGGGGTTCTTCCGCCGGTGCGAAAGTTCGGGCCGGTGCTGCCGAAGGTGTCGTATTGACTTCTTTTCTGGGTATCTTTCAAGATTTCATAGGCCTCGGTAATTTCTTTGAATTTTTTTTCCGACATTTTGTCGCCGGGATTCAAATCCGGGTGGTATTTCCGCGCCAGTTTCCGGTAGGCTTTTTTTATCTCGGCTAAGGAGGCCCTTTTGCCGACGCCAAGGGTTTTGTAATAGTCGTTCATGGCCATGATTTTACTTTAGAATGGTCAAAAAATCAAGCCTCTTGATTTTGTTCTTGTTCCAGGTCCGGCTCTGGTTCTTGCTCTTTTTCTTTCGCCTCTTCTATCGCCCTCTCTTTTTGCTTTGCTTTTTCTTGCGCTTTTTCTCTTTCTTTTTCTTTTTCTCTTTCTTTTTCTTTTTCCAGTTCTTCCTTCTTTTTCCTCTCCCTGTCTTCTTCCCTGCGCGCCTCAGCCATGCCGAAGCGATAGGCGTCTATCTTTTGCAGCATATCGGCCGGCGTATTTTTTATAATGATCTTTTCACCGGTGCCCATGGTGACCTCGGTTAAGTTTTCCGGGGTCAGGCCCAGGTTTTCGATCAGGGCGGAATTTAATAATATTTCCATGCCGTCTACTCTTATTACACGTATCATTTTATCTCGGCGCCTCCGTTATTTATATTTGAAATCCGCATTTCCGTTAACTTTTTCATGGGGTAATAATACCACTTTTATGGTTTTTTTACAATCGCTAAAAAATTTTGGGGGGGTCCAGGGGACCCTTTTATAAAAGGGTCCCCTGGTAATCTACATTTTCCCTTTGCCGCAGAAGGTGCCTTTGATCCCGGTAACGGAAGCGATCCTTTGCTCGGCATAACAAATCCCGGCCCGGTGGGAGGATCGGTTATTTTCTTCCGCATCCTTGAATATCTCCAGCACGCGGTCATATATATTCTGGGTTTTCCGTTTCACTTTTTCGCTTTTATACCCGGTTTTATAACCGAGGTATTCTTCGGATACATCGATGATGCCGCCGACATTGATAATGAAATCGGGGGTATAGAGGATGTTTCTTTTTTTCAAGAGGGCCTCATCTTCCTCGTTTAAGAGTTGGTTATTGGCGGACCCGGCAATGATCTCACATTGGAATTTGGCGGCTGTTTCGGGGTTAATCACGGCGCCCACGGAACAGGGGGCCAGGATATGGCATTTTTCGGTATATATTCGCTCTGTGGGAATGGTTTCAAGGCCGTCCGCCAGGGCTTTTTTTTCTTTTTCAGGATCGATGTCCGCCGCGACTACCTGGGCGCCTTTGTCCCGGGCAAAAGCGGCCAACTGGGAACCGATCTTGCCGTAGCCCTGGATTACGATTTTTTTGCCGCTGATGTCGTCGGAGCCCCAGCGGTGTTTGGCGGCGGCCAGTAAGCCCATGAAGACTCCGTAAGCGCACATGTAAGAGTGATTGCCGCTGCCGCCGTAATAGCCCGGCAGCCCGGTGATGTAATCGGTTTCCATTTTGATATATTCCATGGTTTCTTCGGTGACGCCGAACTCGCCGCCGGCAATGAATCTTCCTTTGAGGCTTTCGATAAACCTGCCCAGGGACCTGAACAGGGGTTCTTTTTTTTCCATTCCTTCTTGTTCGATGACGACGATGTAGCCGCCGCCGAAATTGACGCCCCCGGCGGCTGTTTTATAGGTCATGGCGGATGAGAGCCTGAGTAGATCGCCCAGGGCCTCATTTACGGATTGATATTTATAGATACGGGTGCCGCCCATGGCCGGTCCCAGGGCGGTGCTGTGGACGGCCAGGATGGCCCTTAACTTTACGGACTGGTCTGTATAAAAAGCGATCTGCTCATGGTTATGGGTTTTCATGGCTTCAAATATTTCCATTGAATAACTCCTTATATTCGATCTGCTGGGGATACTCGAGGGCTTCCTCTTCTCCCCGCAAAACTCGCAGCGCGCCCTGGGCCAATGCTTTGAGTTCATCCTCGCCGGGGAAAAGTAGTATATCCCGGTCGCTGTCTTTGACCAGGAAAGAGATTTTTTCTTTGATCAGGTCCACCAGGGGCCGGCAGTGGGCGCCGCCGCCGGTCAAGGCGATGGCATCGACTTCCCCTTTTAATATGACGGCCATGGCGCCGATTTCTTTGGCGATCTGGTAGGCCATGGCCCGGATGATCAACCGGGATTTGGGATCGCCTTTTTGATAGCTTTCCTCCGCATCTTTGAGGCTTTTGGTTTTTAAATAGCTGTACATGCCGCCGGAACCTACCAGCATTTTTTTGGCTTGTTCCAGGGTGAGGTTATTTTTGAATAGATATTCGGTGAAATCGACCATGGGCAGGGACCCTGTTCGTTCGGGCGAGAATGGGCCGGACCCGAGGGCTTCGCTGGTGTCGATCATCCACCCTTTACGCAGGGGGGTGACGGATATGCCGCCGCCGATGTGAACGACTATTAGATTGAGTTGGGTTAAGGGTGTTTTTAGGGTTTCCGAAGCGGCCCTGGCAATGGCTTTGATGTTCAATGCATGCACCAGGCTCCTGCGCTTTATGGCGACGTGCCCCGATATCCTGGCCACATCTTCCATTTCATCGACGCAGGGGGGGTCCACGATATAGGACGGGATGTTGTAATCCCAGGCGATGCCGTAGGCCAGCACGCACCCTAAATTGGCGGGGTGGTCACCCTGGACGGCTTGTCGGGCGTCGTCCAGCATTTGTTTGTTGATCTTGTAAGTCCCGCTGATAACGGGCCGGAACAATCCCCCCCTTCCTACGACACAGGACAATTGCCGGATATTGAACCCTTCTTTCCGGGTCACATTCAATATTTCCTGCTTGCGAAAGGCATATTGATCCCATACTTTTTTGAAAGTCCCGATGTCCTGGTCGTTGTGGTAGATATTCTTGCCGAATAATAGGGCCCCGTTTTCGAAAACCCCGATTTTGGTGGACGTGGAACCGGGATTTATAGTCAAAATTTTAAATTGCGGATTCATTCTTCAAACTCCTTTTTTCCGGGTCGCCGTTTCATTTTCCCGCAGCTCAGCATAGGATGTTGTTTATCAAGCCGATTTTTGTGTACCGTTCTTTGGCTTTATCTTTGGCCAGTTGGAAGGGGGTAATACCCTGGTCGGCCGCCTGGTAAAGGATATCCAGCAGGATATGATAGATGATTTCGGTCTCTTCCAGGCATTTCTCGGTGCTGCGCAGTTTCAGGTTTCTATCCAGGAGAAAGAGTTCCCCGGCGGCGATAATAAAAGCCGGGGCGTAGAGTATCCCTTTTTGCGAAACGGTATCCACGAGTTCTTCCCGGGTGAAGATATTATAGGCCGAGCCGGCGATGATTTTACATTTGAGCCTGTCGATATTGTCCTCATCGATAATGGAATCGACGGCGCAGGGGACTAAGAAATCGGTTTCCTGGTATAGTATCTCCCCCGGTTTTAAGACTTTGACATCGGGGTATTTGTCTTCGACTTCTTTGATATTGTCATATATGAGGTCGCTGACGTAGAGGGTGGTTTTTTCTTTTTTGAGGTAATCGACGATGTTTTTTCCGACGTCGCCCAGTCCCTGCACGGCAAAGCTGCGGCCGGCCAGGTCGGAGGTATCGAAATATTTTTTAGCGCAGGCTTTTATTCCCCAGTAGAGGCCGTGGGCGGTTATGCGGGCGGCGGGCCGCTCTTTGTCCTCGACATCCAGGCCGAAGATGGTATGGCCGGTTTCTCGCTGGATATATTTGAAATCCTGGGTATCGGTTCCGAGGTCCGGGGCGATGATCAATTTGCCTTTGAGGCTTTCAACGAAGCGTCCGACGGCCCGGAAATAGGCTTCGTTTTTTTCGGTTTTGGGATCGCCCAGCAGCAGTGCATTGGCCCCGCCGCTGTCGACATCGGCGGCGGCGGCCTGGTATGTCATTACCTCGGATAACCGCAGCGACTCGATCACGGCGTCGATGTCGGTCTGGTAGCGGTTGTTCATGCGTAAACCGCCGATGGTCTTACCCAGGGTGGAATCGTGCAGGGATACGATCATTTTCAACCCGACATCTTTAAAATTATTGAAGATTAACTCTTCATGGCCGCGCTTTTCCATTTCTTCGAATAGTTTCATTTGCGTTCCTCCGTCCTCCGTTAATCTTTCAACTTGAAGCGCCAGATGCAATAATAATCATGGTCGACGATAGCGGGCGGGCAACTGATGGCCTCGGTTTCGAAACGTTCATCGATGGTTTTGGCGAAATACCCGTACTCGACGATGCCCACGGATATGCAGGGGAAATCGGCCAGTCCTTTGCGCCGCCTGGCGGATTGGACGCGGCAGGTTTTGACCCGGTAGTCCAGGGTTTTGCCGTCCTGGCTAATGGTGATTTCATCTTCGTTCACGGTGGCGTATAACCGGAAATGCAGCGCTTTTGCCAACCCGGCGACGCCGGAATTTTTACCCAGGCCCAGGAACTCGATGAGCCGGTTGGCTTCGACGACGGTAAACTTGCGCCAGCTTTCGGTATCGATTTCAATGGCGGTAACGATGCCGTATTTTTCTTCGATGGATAAAAACCAGCAGCCGTCATGGGCCAGCCAGTTCCTGGCGTATAGTTTTGTTAATTCCAGTAATTCGTCTTTGGATAAATCCTCGATTTTTTCGACTTCTTTCATTGTATCTCCTGCTTTTTTTTATCCACAGATTACACTGATTTTCACTGATTTTTTATTTTTTTTAATCTGTGTAATCTGTGTAATCTGTGGACCTCCTTTACATATTCCGGCGGTACTTGCCGCCGACTTTGTACAGGGCGTCGGTGATCTGGCCCAGGGAACAGTATTTGGATGCTTCCATCAGGTTCTCGAATATGTTCCGGTTTTCGATGGCGGCTTGCTGAAGCGCTGGAAGTAATTGTTTGCTTTTTTCCCGGCTTGCTTTCTGTAAATTTTCCAGCATTTTGATCTGGTATTCTTTTTCTTCGAAAGTGGCGCGGATGACTTCGCCGGGTATCACGGTGGGCGAGCCTTTGGAGTCGCGGAAGGTGTTGACGCCGATAATGGGGTATTCGCCGGTGTATTTCATGTGTTCGTAATAGAGGGATTCTTCCTGGATTTTACCGCGCTGGTAGCCTGTTTCCATGGCGCCCAGCACGCCGCCCCGCTGGGAAATGCGATCGAACTCCAATAACACGACTTCTTCCACCAGGTCGGTGAGTTCTTCGATGATGAAAGCGCCCTGCAAGGGGTTCTGGCATTTGGCCAGGCCTAATTCGCGGTTGATTATTAATTGGATGGCGATGGCGCGGCGTACGGATTCTTCGGTGGGGGTGGTGATGGCTTCATCGTAGGCGTTGGTATGGAGGGAGTTGCAATTGTCGTAAACGGCGTACAGGCCCTGGAGGGTGGTGCGGATGTCGTTGAAATCGATCTCCTGGGCATGCAGGGACCGGCCCGAGGTCTGGATGTGGTATTTCAACATCTGGGAACGGGCGTTGCCTTTGTATTTGAGTTTCATGGCTTTGGCCCAGATGCGGCGCGCCACGCGGCCGATGACGGCGTACTCGGGTTCCATGCCGTTGGAAAAGAAAAAGGATAGGTTGGGCGCGAAACTGTCGATGGTCATGCCGCGGGAGAGGTAATATTCGACGAAGGTAAACCCGTTGGAAAGGGTAAGCGCCAACTGGGTAATGGGATTGGCGCCGGCTTCGGCGATGTGATACCCGGAAATGGAAACGGAATAGAAGTTGCGTACGTTGTGATCGCTGAAATACTGCTGGATATCGCCCATCATGCGCAGGGCGAATTCGGTGGAAAAGATGCAGGTGTTCTGGGCCTGGTCTTCTTTGAGGATATCGGCCTGCACGGTGCCGCGCACGCGGCAGATGGCGTCGGCTTTTATTTTTTCATATATTTCCGCCGGCAGCACCTGGTCGCCGGTTACGCCGAGTAAAAAGAGTCCGAGTCCGTTATTGCCTTCGGGCAGCTCGCCCTGGTAGGCGGGGCGTTCGACTCCTTTTTCTTTATATATTTGGTCGATTTTGTGTTGGACCTGTTCTTCGAGGCCATTTTCTTTGATGTAGATTTCGCATTCCTGGTCCACGGCGGCGTTCATAAAGTAAGCGGTCATGATGGGGGCGGGTCCGTTAATGGTCATGGATACGGAAGTGAGGGGATCGGTCAGGTGGAACCCGGAATAGAGTTTTTTGGCGTCGTCGAGGCAGCAGATGGATACGCCGGAGTTGCCGATTTTGCCGTAGATATCGGGCCGGCGGTCGGGGTCTTCGCCGTAGAGTGTGACGGAATCGAAGGCGGTGGATAGGCGTTTGGCGGGCTGGGCTTTGGATACGTAATGGAAACGGCGGTTGGTGCGTTCGGGTCCGCCTTCGCCGGCAAACATGCGGGTGGGTTCTTCTTCCTCCCGTTTGAATGGAAACACGCCGGCGGTATAGGGGAATTGGCCGGGCGCGTTTTCCTGGAGGTTCCAGCGCAGGATGTCGCCCCAGGCCCGGTAACGGGGCATACTGATTTTGGGGATCATATTGTGGGACATGGATTCGACGTGGGTAACGACTTTTATTTCTTTGTCCCTGACTTTATAAACGTAATTTTCGTTTTTATAGGCCTGGACTTTTTCTGCCCAGGTTTCCAGGATTTTTTTGTTGCGGCCGTCGAGTTTTATTTCTACTTCTTTGTACAGCGCTTCCAGTTGTTTTTTGATTTCGGCCCGTTGGTCGGGGGTTAATTCGCCGGGGGTATCTTCGAGGGTGGCCATGCTTTCTTTGAGGTTGTAGAGTTTTTGGGCGACTTCCCGTTGTTCTTCGGTCCATTGGTTGTAGGCGCGGATGGTCTCGGATATTTCGGAGAGGTAGCGGTTGCGGTGGGGCGGGATGATATAGATTTTTTCGGACATGCCGGGGGTGATTTGGAAATGCGACGTTAATTGCGCGCCGGTTTTGGCGGTGATTTTATCGATTATTTCTTTATAAAGGCGGTTGACGCCGGGATCGTTGAACTGGGAAGCGATGGTGCCGAAGACGGGGAGTTGGTCGTCGGTGACGGCTTCATCGAAGAGGTTGCGGTTGCGGCGGAACTGTTTTTTGACGTCCCGCAGGGCGTCCAGTCCGCCGCGTTTATCGAATTTGTTGAGGGCGATGATATCGGCGAAATCCAGCATATCGATTTTTTCCAGTTGGGTGGCCGCGCCGTATTCGGGGGTCATGACATAGAGGCTGACATCGGAATGGTCGGTAATTTCGGTGTCGGACTGGCCGATGCCCGAGGTTTCCAGGATAATGAAATCGTAACCGGCAGCCTTCAGGATATCGACGGCTTCGCGGACGTATTTGGAGAGGGCGAGGTTGGATTGGCGGGTGGCCAGGGAACGCATGTATACACGGTTGTTTTCGATGGTATTCATGCGGATGCGGTCGCCTAATAACGCGCCCCCGGTTTTGCGTTTGGAGGGGTCTACGGAAAGGATGCCGATGGTTTTGTCTTTGAAATCGATGAGGAACCGGCCCACGATTTCATCGATAAGGGAGGATTTGCCTGAGCCGCCGGTGCCGGTAATGCCCAGGATGGGTACTTTTGCATGCCGCGCTAGTTGCTGGATATGTTCCAGCATGTCCCGGGATTCTTCGGGGAAATTTTCAGCGGCGGAGATCAGGCGGGCGATATCTTTGGGATTTTTATCCTTGATGCGGTCGATTTCACCGGCCAGCTTGGCGCCGACGGGGAAATCGCAGGTGAAGAGTACATCGTTAATCATGCCCTGCAGGCCCATTTCGCGGCCGTCGTCCGGGGAATAGATGCGGGCGATGCCGTAGTTATGGAGTTGTTGGATTTCGTCCGGCAGGATAACGCCGCCGCCGCCGCCGAAGATTTTGATATGGCCGCAGCCGGCGTCGCGTAAGAGGTCGTACATGTATTTGAAGAATTCCATATGGCCGCCCTGGTAAGAGGTGATGGCAATGGCTTGCGCATCTTCCTGGACGGCGCAGTCCACGATTTCTTTGACCGACCGGTTATGGCCGAGGTGGATAACTTCGCAGCCGGAAGATTGCATGATGCGGCGCATGATATTGATGGCGGCATCGTGACCGTCGAATAGCGAGGCGGCGGTGACGATGCGAATTTTGTTTTTAGGTTGGTAAACTTCGATTTCTTTTCGCATAGTTGACTCCAGGTTATTTTTTATAATGACTTATTATAAACTATTATCATGGATTGTGCAAGGTTTGTGAAAGGGCTCCAGGAAAAGCAGAAGGTAAGAAGGTGAGAGGTTGAGAAGGTGAGACAAATTAGCGGCGCTTCGCGCCTTTTTTAAAAGCGCCTTTGGCGCGCCTCTTTTTCACAACTTCCTAACCTCCTAACCTCCTAACTTCGTCTTCAAAAAGGGGATGTCCTCTCGGACAGTCTTTAAAACATCTTTAATTTGTTCTACATTGTTTCCGTACCCCTCCGGAGGGGATGTCCTCTCGGACAGAACCCTGTCGAGAAAGGGTCTCTTCGGAAAGTTTCCGTACCCCTCTAGAGGGGATGTCCTCTCGGACCCTGGCAGTTTTAAAACGTTTTATAACCACCATTTTCAGACCGAAAATTCAGGATCTCTCTAAAAATGTGCCCCATTTGTGTGCAAAGCACCGAGATCCTGAATGATTTTTTTTGCTTAACCATTTTTTTTATATCACATATGCATTATCAAGCCGCAAGTTCGAAATAGAGGCGGATTCCCCAGAGATAGCTTTTTCCTTGTGGATAATATACCGCTTCAGTGGGATCAAAATAAAGGATATTATTGCGGACCATATCCTGTAAAAGTTTTTCCAGTTCGCCGGCCGGGATTTCCCGGTGTATGAAATCTTTAACATGGGCGGTTTCCTTTTCCAGGAAGACTTCCAGGATTTTTTCTTTGCGCATATCCGTACCGATATTATATTCGATCATGCCTTTGATTTTCTTCTTATAGAGACTCAATACGTCATCGATGGGCTCGCTGAAAAGCCCGGCCAATATCAACTGGATTTCCCACATGCTGCCGCCGACGGTATCCCAAATTTTTTCCGCATCGGATTCAGAGAGAGTATAATCTTTTATTTTCGAATATTTTTCGAGGTTTAACAGCCATTCCATGACATCTTCTTTTTTGAGATAATCGACTTTAAAAAATTCCGAGCATTTTTTGAGTTTTGAATCATTATACACGGTATTTAAGAAATACCCGTCCGAAGAAGCGATGAGAATGTGGGCCAGGTGGGATTCTTTGGTCATGGCCACGAAAAAATTAAACAACGCCGTAACCAATTGACGTTCTTTGTCATTATCAAGGTAAATTTTCTCCAGGGCCTGGAGTTCATCGATGATTAAAACCGGCTTAATCCCTTTTTGGGTAAGTTCCAGTAATTCCGCTTCCATGACTTTAAAAGGATCGGCCCGTTTTTCCAGGATTTTTTTTTCAATGCTGGCGTCGATCTTAAAAAAACCGACATTAATATTGGATGACAGGGTTTCTTTTTTTTCGCCTGTTGTTTCAACTCGAAAAAAGGTTTTAAGAAAATCTTCGTATACATTGGTAAAAGTTTCACGCAAATCTAAGAACTTAACATTTAATTTTTGTTCACTATGGATTTGTTCGAGGAATTTGTAGAGCAAGGTTGTTTTCCCCGAAGATTTAGGACCGTGGATAAAAAGAATTTCCGAAGGTTCTTTATCGATGTAAAGCTTTAAACCGGCCAATTCCTTTTTCATGCCGACAAATGCGACATCCTGGCGATAGGATTGTTTCTTTTCTATCATAAAGGGATTATAACATGCGCGAATTTCTTAATCAACTTCCAAGATAAGTCCAGCAATTCTCATTTTGAATAATCTTAGGGCGACCACGGGGGGGCGCCGCGACGCTTCTACATAAATTAATTGAAATCCTGGATGGTCACGAGTTTTCGATTTTGTAGGGGCGTTACCGGCGGCCCCCGTGTCTGCCCAAATTAAAATTTCTATTTTATAGTTCCGGGCGCTGGGGTAATAACTGTTT
>JAPKZK010000040.1 GCA_026393835.1 Candidatus Aminicenantota bacterium
CTTCTTGTTTTAATGTCACTCCAATTTTTCTCACTTGTACTGTTAATCTCTGCTTTAAGCTGTTTCTTGATCATTCTGAACTCCTTAAAATTTTACTTAAAATAAACTTAACTCCTTGTCTAAATTTAAGGGTCCATTATAATCAGATGCGAAAGTTACATTTACTCTTGAAAGAGAAATTGACTTACCAAATATTTTTTATGCTGATATGTCTTTATGTGGGGATAATTTATTAGTAAAAGGGTATGATATGCGAGATAAAAAAATCTGCCCAATTAATATTTATGATTTAAACTTAAATTTAATAAAATCTTATTCCATACCGTTGGGCCAGGGGCCTGGCGATATATCGGATTTGGCTTTTTTATTCATCTATCAGAATTTGCTCTATGCAATTGATCTTCAAAATTATAGAATTTCGATTTTTGATTTTAATGCAAATATGAAATTGATTAAAATAAATCGATTGAAAGAGCCAATTTTTTTGCCATACCTTTCAGAAGATTCTAATTATATTGCATTTTCAAAAATGGAATGGATTCCAAATCAGAAATATAGATATCCCATCTATTATGCGAAATTTCCTTCTTTGGAAAACCCACGTAAATTCAATGAAGTTATATCTAGTGTTCACTTTGATGATAAGGACAGGTTGATTTTGGGCGAAGATCCATTTGTTGATTATTTTATTAAGAATAATTATCTTTATATATTAGACATGGGGCGATACATCCTTTCCAAAACAGGACTAAACTCCGGGAAGGCAGAAAAAATAAGAGTAGATTTTAAACCTATCAAAATAAATGTGGATGCTTCGGAAAATGAACGCATAATTAAATTGTTAATGGGCAGACGGGCAAATCCGAACGAGTATGCATTGCCTGAGAGTTTAGTTCCAACTTCATGGATGATTCCTTTGGGAAAAGGATTTGCCGTAATTCGACGTCATAACTTCGAGCAGGATAAGGATGGTGACGTAGAAGCAGATTATTTCGATTATGATTTGAATATGATTGGTAAAATTAAAATGCCTTATTTTTTCCGATATAACTCTTTTAGGTTTCCAGGCTTAAGTAATTACAAGGCTTATGCAGGTAATTATCTTTTTACCATTGAAGACAATGATGAAAATTGGAAGCTAAAGAAATGGTATGTTGATGAATCTAAAATACAAACACCATAAAAAATCCTGGGGGCCTTGGTGGCAAAGATTTTTCTATTTGAGGGCAGTGACAATCCGTTTGAAATACGGTATAATGACGGTATGAACCGATCGATTAGCCCCATTTTCCCTGGGAATGAAAGGGCGGAAGCCTATCCCAATGAAAATGATTACACCGCTCACGGGTCTTATTTTTCACCCGTTACAACTTCAGCATACACTACAAACAGTTTCGGGCAAATCCAGTCGGTAACCTTAACTTATACCGATACCTATTACATCTATTCCTTTGACGGCAAGCCGTTACCCGAATACGATCAAACCGGGAGTTGCGTCAGAGATTACATTTACGCCGGGAACCGTTTGTTGGCCAAATACCTGGCCATTAAGGAGAAAGAAAATGAACAAACCAATCGCTATAATAGTTCTAATGTGGCTGATTTTCTCGATGCACTGTAAAAATGACAAATTCCCGTCAGCCCCGGAAGCCGTGCTGGAAGAAAAAAAACAATTCATCGATCTTAAATGGCGCAAAGAAAAAAGTGTGGATATCTCCGAAATGACAGATAGCGCTTTCCTTCATATCACCCCTGGGAATTTATATGTGTTTGGATACTCTTTAAAACAATCCGATAGACAATTATTGAAGAAATACAACACCGACCTGGATTTGTGTTTTGAAAAAATATTTACCACTGGGGAAGGGCCCGGGGATCTGGGTGGGGGATCCTATTTCTTTTTTTTCGGCGATAAACTTTATGTCCCCGATAATACCCAAAGACGAATCAATATATTCGATAAAGAACTGAATTTCATAAAATTTATAAAAACGTCGGCAGCATTCCTATCCCCCACCTTTATCAAAGACGGGAGCTTTTTCATAGCCTACAGGGCCGAAGAAGACGACAATCGCAGAGTCTCTTTTCACCTTGATTTGGTTTCGTTTCCCGGGTTGGATATTAAACGCATTCATACGATAGGCCCATCTGTTACTTATGACCACAACAAAAAATTTATTGTAGGCGCAATACCGGAGTTCCATTATTTTTATAAAAATGAGAAAATATATCTTATAAATATGATGTCCTATCAAATCATGATGTTTGATTTGTCCGGGAAGATGCTTAAACAGATAAGGGTTGATGTTGAAAAGAAAACTGTTCCCTCTGAAAAGAAAATGGAATGGTTAAATGAGCAAAGTAGACTGAAAGATCGTGTGACTCTTACCGATATCATACAGCCTGCCGGGTGGATGGCGCCGCTGGGTAAAGGGTTCGTGGTAATAAGGAGGCATACTTACAATACTGCCTGCGAGGGCTTGGTGGAAGGCGATTATTTCGACTATGATCTTCATCTGCTGGGTAAAGTCCAATTCCCCTGTTTCTACAGGATATATTATTTACTAAGGGCTAATTTTCCCAGGAGTGTGGCTTATGAAAATGGGTATGTTTATATAATTAACCAGGATTTAAAGGAAGTAGATGAAGATATTAACCTGGAAAAATGGAGCGTGACGGAATGAAAAAAATCAGGAAGAATATGGAACAACAAAGATAAAAGGAAACTTAAAGAACGAAAAATGAATCAAGAAAAAAATGACACAGAAGTAGGGACACGGATCAAGCAGATTCGGACGGCATTGCATTTCCAGCAAAAGGAATTTGCAGTACGCATGGGCGTATCCGGGCCGACGTTATCCGAAATCGAAAATGGGAAATACAAGCCCGGTTTTGATTTCTTAGAAAAACTTTCGCAAGACTTCGAGGTCAATTTACATTATGTATTTTTTGGAGAAGGGGAGATGTTCCTGGGGCCTGGCCGGCGTTATATAGAGAAGATAAGGAGCCGCGGCGCCAGCCCGGAAGATTTGCGCAAGTTTTCCTGGTATTTCGAGCGATCGTCCATCATGCATTATCATATATTGAGTGCATTTAACAGCAAGCTTGTCGAAGACAAAACCAACATCGAAAAGGAAGTTGGAGAATATAATCCCGCCGACGGGAAATAAGAAGACCCCGAAGCGCCAGGGGAAGTAGAATTTTTTTTCAAATAAAACTTGACAAGTGGCAATTACTATGTTAAAGTTACTGGCTTTAAGTAAATGGATCAAAACAGATCAAAAACGAAAAGCCGAAAATCAGTTTATAGGAGGATATAAATGAGAGTTAAAATGTTGGTTGTAATGAGTGTGGTATTCATCTTTATGATGGGTATGTCGTTAATGGGCCAAACCAATGACACGGTGACGGTAAACGCCACCATCCGCAGCACCCTGACATTTCTGCTGGACGGCACGGATGGGAATACGACTTATACGTCGGCTGAAACCTGTAATTTTGGCACTTCGGATGCCGGCGGCGGCGCTATCACCGGCGGCGATGCCCTGGTAACCGGTCAAACCGGACTCCCGGTAGATGGATCGTTAACTGACCTGAGCGGCGGCGACGGTTTCTTTGACCCCACCTGCGTCGGCGCTTTCTACCAGTTCTTCAGCACTACCGGAGCCCCCACCCGGACGTCCCACGACGACGCCGCCCTGGGTATTTACGCCAAAGGTTCCCATGTGACAACCTGCGACCTGACCGTGTCGGCTTCGGTAGCCGGAGACGCTTCGGTTACTGTCGGTCAATTAAAATGGAAAAGCAATGGCGGCGCTTATGGTACTTACGCTGCATTCACTGCCGCCCCAGTAAACTTCAGTTCAACTGGCTCCGGCGCCATTAATTTGATGCTGTACCATGATTACGGTTTGGTTGTAGAATATGCAGACGTGCCGGGGGCTTATACCTGGACAGTCACTTATACTTTGACGACCACCTAATAATGACGTGATGACGTCATAACGTAACGACACGAACACGCGATGGAGATAGAAAAACCATTTGCCTGCGCTTCAACGTTAGTAGTCCCCATTGTATTCGCCGTTATATGCCTGTTGTACAGTACCGGTTCTGCGCAGCAGCAAAGCGCGTCCGCTGCCGTCGAATTCGAGCTGGCGCCGCCGCTGGCCATCATAACCTTTAACATCGACGGCACCGACGCGCTGTGGACTCGGACGGCGAATGAAACGTGTGCTCTTGGAAATGTAGATAGTAGGGGCGCTCCAATTTCAGGGGCGCCGGTGGGGGATCCCAATGTAAACGGGGTAGTAGGCATACCCGTGGATTCCGCCGGCGCTCCCCTGGCTAGCTTCGATGACGCTGGCTGTGTCGGGGCTTTTTATCCCCTTTTTGCCGCCACTGGCGGCGGCGGGAATAACAATCATCCCAACAGCGCCCTGCTCATACGCGTGCGGACCAACTCAGCGTGGACACTTACCTGCAGGGGTCAGCTTCTCGCATCCACCACCCATATGACCGTGGGTCAACTAAAATGGAAAATGGATGCCACGGCGTCCAACGGTTATCAAAGTTACAACAGTTTTACAGCAGGCAGCTCTCCCGTTGCTTCCGGCGCAGGGGGCATAAATACACGTTATTACATCGATTATGGCTTACTGGTGGAATATGCGGACGCGCCCGGCGCTAATTCATGGTTGGTCACCTACACCCTGACCTCGAACTAATGATGAAAAACAAACTCCCGGTTATAGCGTTCCTTCTTTCGTTGGCCTTGCTGTCGTTATCCTATTCACAGGAGCCGTCGTCGTCTATGCAATTAACGCTGGATGGCCCGGACATGGACAGCGGATATGGATTACAGAAAACCATTCGTCTCGGGACCCTCAGCCAAAGGGGTTCTTCCGCGCTTGCCGGCGATTTCCCGGCCAAGCGTTCCCGGCTCCTGGGGGGCGATGATATTAGCGATGACGATTTTAAAGGGGTATTGTATGAATTTTCCCCACTTACCGGCGGCAATAATGAATTTACACATCCCAATTCATCCCTGGCGCTAAAAGTAAACAGCCCGGTCAATTGGCAGCTCATTGTTTCGGCGCGAGTAAACGGCGATCCCTCCGTAGTGGTGGACCAACTTCTATTCAAACAAGACGAGCAGAGAGAATATACGCCCTTTACACCCGCGCCGCAGGTCATCGCCCGCGGCAGCGCAGGCGCTTATCTGCTATTTTTCGACCTGGCCTTACGAATCGATTCGGATGACAAACCCGGGGTATATGTAGTGCAAATTAACTATGACCTGGTAGCCTATTAACCGGAGGGAAAAAAGAATGATACTGTTTAATTTAAAGACAAAGCGAAAAATAAAGACCTGCTTTTTCATACTCTTATGCCTCCTGGCGTCTGCCCCTACCATTTTACTCGCCACCATTTCCGTATCCCCGACGCTTTACGAGCTTCAGATCCCCCGGGGGCAATCTTTTACCGACGCCATCCGGGTAATGAATGTGGGAAAACTCGGGATTACGGTAAAGGTTTACCTTTCGGATTTCGATTTCAAGGCCAATGGCAATATTGATTTTCCCGATGCCGGTACTACGAAGTATTCCCTGGCTGATTATTTGCGTCTAAACCCCACCTCCCTCGACCTGGAACCGGGTGAAGAAAAATTCGTGCGCTTTACCATAACCATGCCCCAGGATTTGGAAGGCGAATACCAGGGAATTTTGTTTTTTCAAACACTTCCCAGGGGTTACAAAACTCCGGCGACAGGAAAACAGATCATGATCTCTACCCGGATCGGCGCCGGTTTATATGCCGCGGCAAAGAATACCGTCAAACATTCTTCCGAAATCTCGGGACTCTTCTTCAATAAGACTCAGAAACAATCGCCGGATAATTCTTCTTTTCATTATGCCCTGGTCTATCATAACAATGGCAATATACACCTTCGCCCCACCGGGAAAGTGAAAATCCTCGACGCCTCGGGAAAAGAACTGGCTTCAGCGCCGGTAAACGAAAATAACACATCGGTGCTGAGGGATAGTGTGCGAATTTTCCAAGGGGACTTCAAAAATAATCCTGCATTGCCTGACGGCAGTTACAAAATCGTGGCTGAAATCGATTATGGCAAAGAAATACTGGAAACGGAAAAACCGGTTTACCTTTTAAACAGCGGCGGAATCGAATCATTCGAGGCTAAATTAAGCCCGAAAGGCAACGGCGCGGTAGAGATTGGTTTTGCTGCCAGGACAAAGGGAATCGAACCGGGAAAGGTAAACGAACACCGGCAAAAAGTTTTCAGGATTAAATCCGCAGCAGGTGAATTGCAAGGCGAATTGTTGGCCAATATCCCGGCGAAAACACCCCAGGGGAAATTTCCCCAAACCGTGGAATACACCGGGGAATGGCGCGGCCAATTAAAACCGGGTTTATACTTCGCCGAATTTCTTGTTTCCCCCCGGGACAATGAGACCTTAACTTCCTTTTGCCTGGTCGATAACACGGGCGGCGGCGCACGGGTGGCAGGTGATTGAAATACCGAAATTAAAACAAAGCATAATTCTTAAGCGTTGCCTTGTTTTTTTGTTTATCATTTTAACCTCTCTGCTGTCGGCAGATGAGACCGGGAGACTTTCTCTTACTTATCAGAATCAGAGTTTCAAAACCATCGATCAAAATAACGATTACTTTACCACCCTCAACAGTATATATCTCAATTTATGGCAGGGGCTCGGCAAAGGCAGTTCTTTTAATTTTTCCATCAATTATTATTTTGATCGGGGCCTCAGCCAGGTGACTTCCTACAACCTGGGACTCCAGGCTGTCCCCCTGGGAAAATTCAAAGTAGACGTCGATTTCGGGACCATTGCCTATCCCCTCTCCAGTTTGCCTTATTTCGGTTCCTTTAATCCCACCTCATATCGGGGCTTGAAAGGGGGGAAAATCAGTTTTAGATCGGATAAGACGGATATAATTTTATTCGGCGGCGAACTCTACAACGATTTTGGTTTCGGTTCTCAGAGCGAAAAAAGCAAGATTTACGGCGCACGGGCTGTTTTTCGACCCAATCGTCGTTGGACAATCGGAACAGGATGGCTGAAAATCCTGGGTGTGCCTACCGACGACCCCTTCGGCAGCGGCAGCACGAGTGACTACGATGTTTTCAGCCTGGACAGTTCGGTAATGGCGGTTAAAAACTTTTATCTCCTGGGCGACTTTCGTTACATCTTCGATCAAAGTAAAAAAAATAAAGACGGTTATGCGGTAAAAACCGGGACATACTACAATGCCGGGAAAGTATCCTTTGAAATTTTCTATAATTATATTTCACCCACTTATCCCACCCTCGGCAATATTTTCTTCCAGGACCACAAGGGGGTTACCATCGTGGGCCAATATCGGTTGGCTTCCTGGGTATCGCTGTTCGGCAGCCTGGATACATTTAATGAACAACTGAAAAATATCCCGGGACACTCTCTCAACAATTTTATGACCTACCGGTTCGGTTCGACCCTATCCCCAAAGGCCCTACCGCAATTTACCGCCAGCTATAATAAAAGTATAAGAGAGTTTCCAAAAGAAGGACCGGGTCCCGGTTCGAACAAGGGAACCGATTTCGACATGATATTTCTCTCATTATCCCAAAATTATAGGCGCTTTTATTGGAATATCTACTTTAACAGGGGAACTTTTAATAACCAGGGGGAAGCTGCCTGGAATTACAGCTTGAATCGCATTTTTTTTAATTTGCGTTGGTCTTACCCTGCCGGCCATTATATTTATCTCGCCGGCGACCTGAACCAAACCTCCTGGCAGGCCACTGCCTCGGATAATAAAAATATGAATATCCAGTTGGGGGTCAACGTGACCGTGTCATCCTATTTTCAGCTCAATATCCAGGGCGACTATTCCATCGACAAATATACGGTCGGGGTAGGGGAGAACCAGCGCCTGGGAATCGGCGGGGGCTTCATCTACCGGATCAAACCCCTGAAAGTTAACTGCTCCCTAAGATACCAGTATGGGAAGAATGAATCGTTTTTGCCGGGCGAACCGGCCAAATATTCGCACCAGGCTTTTATCAGTATTACCAAAGATTTCAAATGGGGGACCGAGACTTCCGGGTATGGGCTGCGGGGTACACCCGGCGCCCACGGGACAGGAAAAATTAAAGGCAGCGTCTTCGTGGATCTCAACCAAAATGATCTGCAAGACCCCGGAGAAGACCCCCTGGAAGACATTTATATTCTCGTGGATAATTATAAGACAGTAAAGACCGACAAAAATGGCCATTTTACCGTATCCTCCATACCTGTCGGGACCCATCAAATATCCCTCGATCTCAGCAAAGTCCCGGCCTCTTACGAAGCCTCCCGGGAAAAAACCGAACTGGTAATCAAAAAAGGCGAGACCGGTAAAGTTTATTTAACCGTTATCCCCGTGGGTCTGCTGGCGGGACAGGTTATCCTGGACCTTAATGAAAATAACGCGCCGGATAAAGCTGAACCCATCTTAACCGGTATCCAGGTCAACTTATATAAAGAAGACAAATTAATTCGCTGGGAGTATACCAATTCAAAAGGCGTCTTTACCTTCGATAATCTTCGCCCCGGTGCGTACATTATAAAAGTAGACGAAGAAAGCGTCTATGAAAAGTATAACGGGATAGACAAAGCCACGGTAAAGGTAACCGTTAAACCCTGGGAAGAGAAAAAAGACCTTCTCCTGCTGCTTAATGAGTATAAAAAGAGCAGGGTCAAGAAAGTGTTGGATTATTAAACTGTTTAAATTATAAACGATAAATGATAAATGATAAATGATAAATTATAAATTATAAACGATGGCTCCCTACGGGCAAAAATAATTCAAACGCCTGCGGCGAAAAAATAAATGGCACCACGTATTGCGACACGCCCTTTTTTAATCTTTTCGCCGCAGGCGTTAATAGATATCGTCCGCAGGACACAGCTTTCCATTTATCATTTATAATTTATAATTTATAATTTATCATTCGCGTCTGCTTGTGTCTGTTAAGGGGTGAATAACCCGAAAGGGGCGAACACACTGTTTCGCGTTCGCCCCTACGGTTTATTTATTATTTATTATCCTTTTTCTTCCCTGATGCCGTGTTTTAGCGGTATCTGGATTAAGATAATGGCGATCAACACCAGGACCGCGAACCCGATAACCAACGGGGGATCCTTGAAAATTTCAGGCAGTGGAATCTCGGCGATGCGGAAGGGAGCAAAACCCAACTTGGTCAATGCTTCTCCCGCTACAAATCCCGAAGCAAGCAATATCCCGATGTTCTCGATTCGCTCTTTTTGCGCATCGGCATAGTTGTTCTTCTTGACGATCATATCCACGATGCCTTTAATCAAGCCGCCCAGGAAGATGGCAAAGGTTGTTTCCAGGGGTAAATACATACCCACGCTTACCAGCATCGGGCTCTTAACCTGCATCATGATAAATGCCATGCCCATAAACAAGCCCACGATAATCAACGGCCAGGCCATTTTACCCTGGACGATACCCTGGGAAAGCATGGCCATTAAGCCGGCTTGAGGCGCGGCCAGGTTTTTGCTGCCGAAACCGCCGTCATAATTCTGCATCACCCCCTGGGCAATATCCGCCTGGTTCAAGAGGTGTAAGATGGCAAACATCACGGCGCCCGAGATGACGACGCTGATGAGGTTCCCGGCTTCCATTTTCCATGGAGTACCGCCGAGAATATGCCCGACTTTCAAGTCCTGGAACATTTCCCCGGCGACGGCGGCGGTTACGCATAAAAGCGCGGCCACGCCCAATACGGTGGAAACGCCCGGGTCCCCGCTGACGCCGATGGCCACCAGGATTAACGCGGTGACCACCAGGGCGGTTAATGTCAAACCGCTCAAGGGGTTGTTACTGGAACCGATAATACCCACCAGGTAACCTGAAACCGCGGAAAAGAAAAATCCCAATATGACCAGGATCAGGGCGGCGACCAACGCCGGAAGCACGCCTGTACCGAAGATAAATTTGGTGATACAGAAGGCCACCACGCCGACGGCCAGGATTCCCAGGGCGACCCAGGAGAATTTGATATCTTTTTCAGTACGATCGACGTGAACTTCCTGTCCTGAAGCCGCTTTTTTTACATCGCTGACGGAACGGCCGATGCCGGCGATCAGGCTCTTTCTCATCTTGAACATCGTGGCCATCACGCCCATCAACATACCGCCGATAGCGATCGGACGAACAATGTTCCGCCAGATCTGGGTGATCTGGTAGGCCGGGTCGCTGACCCTTCCGGTTGCATCGGCCAGGGTGAGGGAGGGATTGGTTTTCATCAGCATATTGGCCCATTCGGTGATAAAATCCGGGGTGATATAAGGACCGACAAAATAATAGATGATGGGAGTCAACAAGCCCCAGGCCAACACGCCTCCGCTGAAGTTTAGCGAAGCGTACTGGGGGCCGATGATGTACCCGACGCCCATGTAAGCTGGGCTGATACCCGGTTGGCTGATGAGCATACCGCCTTTACCTTTAAATACAGTGCCGGGGATGACCGTATCCTTAAACCAGGCATAGAATTTATCCCAACTGGCGGCGAAAAGTTTTAATTCGGCCAGGGTCTGGATTACAGCGCCGATTCCCATGGCGCCGAACAGGTATTTGGAGTTCGATGTTGCCGCGCGGCCCGCCTTATGAATCTGGGCAGCGGCCACGGATTCAGGGAATTTCAATTCCTGGTCTTCCACCAAAATGCGTCGCAGTAACGCCACGAATAAAATACCCATAAAACCGCCGGCAAATAGGATGGCAGTGGAAGTCAGGTAATGACCCAGGGTAAAGAAAGGTTTCCAGATGCCGGCGATAAAAAAAGCAGGTAAGGTAAAAATAGCGCCTGCCGCCAACGACTCTCCCACGGACCCAACGGTTCGGGCAAAGTTCTCTTCCAGGATAGTGCCTTTCATCAATCTCAGTATCGCCATGCCGATAACCGCGGCCGGGTAAGTGGCCGCGATGGTCATACCGGCTTTCAAACCCAGGTAAGCATTAGCGGCCCCAAGTATTACCGACATGATAAGACCGATGAGCAGTCCCCTGAATGTGAATTCCAACATGTTCGTATCCGCTGAAATAAATGGGATGAATTTTTTTTGCTCTGACATGTTATCTCCTTTTCTAATTTTTTTTAAAACCACCTTTTTTTATGAAAACAATGAAACAGTGAAAAAGAATTGTAAAACAAATGGCGCGAATTTTCAAGTTAAAATCCACCTATTTTACGATTTTCCCCATTATTTAAGAGAATCGGTTCAAGCAATAAAAATTGCCTTTTCCGCCAAATTATGCTATATTGACAGGAAAACCAGGAAAAGCGAACCATGAGTAATTGCATCAATTGCGGCGCGCCTTTGCCGCCGGATTCCATAGTTTGTCCATACTGCAAAACCCGGGATGACGTGGACCTGAAAGGACTATACAAACATCGCGTCGAAATAGTCGAATCCCAACGTATCTGCCCCCGGTGCGAGAAACCCCTACAAGCTATCGATCTCAACCTGGAAGGAAAATTTATCATCGAACGGTGCAGCGAATGCCTGGGCTTGTTTTTCGATCCCAATGAGTTGGAAGTACTGCTGGATAAATCTGTTTCCAGGGCGTTCCAGGTGGATTTCCGGCAGCTTGAAAATATCAATAAAATTCGTCGCTACGGGGATTATCCCGTTACCTATATCAAGTGTCCGGTGTGCCGTAAATTGATGAATCGAATCAATTTCGGTGCGCAAAGCGGCGTTGTCGTGGATAAGTGCAAAGAGCACGGCGTATGGTTGGACGGCGGCGAACTGCGCCAATTGATGGAATGGATGAAAGCCGGCGGCCAGATACTGCACCAACAAAACCAGTTGGAAATCGAACGAAAAAAACGCCTGGAAGCGGAACGAAAACTCCGGGAAAACTCAGCCCGAAATACCGGCGCCTTTTCCTTAGATTCCCGCACCTATCATGGCCATAAAGCCCGGACTTTAAGCGACCCAGGGGGGCTCCTGGAAGTTGTCTCCAGTGTAGTATCGATCGTTTTCGATTTCGACGCCTGACTTGCAGCATAAATAAGGACCAAAAAAAGGCCAGGCAAAAAAAATCCCCTACGGAGAATAAAATCGGCTCCGGTCCTTTCTAATATCGAGCGGTTATGGTAAAATGAAAAGAATAAAAAGAGGTTAACATGAAAATTAAAACAAAACAGCGGGTAAGGAAGCCCCGGCTATTTCTTCTCATCGTTGCTTTATCCATGGTATTATTACCGGTAAGCTGCGCTAAGAAAAAAGCCAATGAAAAAGTTAAGATCATACTCATCAGCGTCGATACGTTAAGGGGCGATCATTTAAGTTCCGATGGATATTTTCGAGACACTACACCCAATTTGTCTAAATTATGCGAAGATTCGACATACTTCACCCATGCTTACACCAATGGTTGTTGGACCATGCCCGCTCATATGTCCCTGTTAACCGGCACGCTTCCTTCAAAACATGGTATTAACTGCGATTGGGCTTCTGTCCACGATTATAAAAAGTTTCCAAAATTAAATCAGACAATACTAAATATCGCTGAATCCTTAAAACAGCACAACAAAGATATAAAGACGGTAAAATTTGCGGCTTTGCCAAAAGAATTAGGCTTTGGTAACGGCTTCGAGAAAGACCACCGCATAGATCCTTTTGGGGATAGCAATAATTTTAATAAATTACTAAAAGCGCTTGAAGAAAACAAGGAAAAGGACTTTTTCTTTTTTATCCATACCTGGATGGTACATGCCCCCTATTCCAATTGTCATTTTTTGGCCGACGAAAAAATCCCTAAGGAGAAACGGGATTATATTAACAACTTCAGGAAAGCAGCCAAAAATGAAGAACGCCTTACTCAAGCGTTCATGAATTATCTGAAAGAGATTAATCTATTCAATATTAATGATTGTATTATTTTATACGACAGCGGTATTCATTATGTAGACCGGTTCATGGGGGAACTTATAAATAAATGCCGGCAACTGGGTATTTATGAGGACCTGCTGATAATTGTTACCGCCGATCACGGCGAGCATTTCAATGAACATTCCCGCAACCGGTTCTATGACTACCATGGGAAAGACTTTTATGAAGAGTTTATCAAAGTCCCATTAATTATTAAGTATCCCCGGGCGTTTAAAACAGGGAAGATCGATCGGCCGGTATCTCTCATCGATGTCTTTCCCACCGTCTTAGATTTTTTCGACATCAGGTATCCCAATTTTATACAGGGCGAGTCGCTTCTTACCCCCCAGCGAAAAAGAAAAATAAAGTATATTGTCTCTGAAGCTATTTCTGAGTCTGAAAGCGAGAAAAAGATGCTCAGGGTGGGGAATTTGAAGTATA
Organism: Candidatus Aminicenantota bacterium; assembly: GCA_026393835.1. GTDB lineage: Bacteria > Acidobacteriota > Aminicenantia > UBA2199 > UBA2199 > JAKAGC01. Next base: position 13,410 of record JAPKZK010000040.1, read on the forward strand.
TTATAACCATGGATAAACCCGCGAAACCCGAAAGGGTCAATTGGGATTTAATCGTCCGGCGAAAACTTTTCGATTTGGAAAACGATCCATTGGAGAAAAAAAATTTGTATAAGGATTTAAAATTCCGGGGCATATGCATTGGATTTGAAAAAATGCTTTTGAAAATCATAACCAAATCATCCGGGGTGAACCGTTCCGGGGGAGAAGTAGGCATATCCCAGGAAACTTTAGACCAGATGAAAGCCCTGGGATATCTTTAGACCTTTAAATGGGGTGATTGCCGGGCAAAAAAGAATTAAAACTTCTATTTGAAGCGGGTTGCCTTTCTTGTTTTCGTATTCGATGATGCCGCCCATGATCTGTGCGGTGAGTTTCCCCGCTATCCGCGCCCCTAAACCGGAACGCGATACGATTACCGAAAATTCCACATATTCATTATTGCGAAACTTGACAAACCCGGTAAACAACGCATTGTCTTTGGAATCCGCGGCAAAGGACGGTGCGGGCCAAAAAGGACAGTTACAACGCGGCGCTGATTTTACCCTCCGCATATTGGTGGAGAACTGCGGTAATAAGAAACTGATATGGAATACCGTTAACCTGGGCTCTTTCCTTTATTTTTCTTAAATCGCGTTCCGGGATTCTAACGCTAATGCGATTATTCTCGCTAAGAGTTTCTCTTGCCGCTATCTTCAAATCCTCTATCTCATCTTCGCTCATATCTATTTTTTCCAATTTCCCTTCCTCAAAGGCTTCCAATATTTCTATTTCTTCTTCATCCAATTGTAACGCTTGTTTTTCCTTTTCGCTCATTTTACTCATACTGTCCTCCATCTTTTAAATATTTTTTAGTAGCCTTTCGACTAGGTATGATGGTTTTTAAAAAGTAATCACCCGTATCCTCAATAAAAGGTACTACATAACAGTAGTTATTGTGATTAATGATAAAAATTTTTTGCCTCGGGTATTTTAATTGATCTGGGTGTTCAGTTCTGGCAATGATCTGGCCGTTTTTTATGTCTTCGAGGATTTCTTCGAATGAAATACCTCTCGTTTCCTGCAGCCAGATATTCTTCTCTTCATTCCATTTAAATTGTTTCACATCAATATTATACCAGAGATTGAATTTTTTTTCTATTATTTTCTTCGCGTCCCTTCGCATTCTTAGCGGCTAATCATCAGTGTCCGTCCGTGTTCGTCTGTGGCTAAGAGGCAAAATAGAATTAAAACTTCTATTTAAAGCAGATTGCCTCTTTTATTTTCGTATTCGATGATGTCGCCCATGATTTGCGTGGTGAGTTTGCCCGCTATCCGCGCCCCTAACCCGGAACGCGGCACGATTACCGAAAATACCACATACTCATTATTCCGAAACTTGACAAACCCGTTAAACAACGCATTATCCTTGGAAAACCCGGTCTCCGCGGTCCCGGTCTTGGCATAAAAAATACGGCCTTTCATCAACTCCCCGAAAACGCCGCCCGCTGTGCCGCGCAGCGCCACCGCTTGCATGGCATCTTTTATCTCTCCCGCCACATACGCCGGGAATACTCGGATTTTGCTCTTCTCCGGGTCCGGGATAATCGCCTGTCCCGGCCGGTTGTCCGTTTCACGTAACCTTACAGACTCGATAATGGATGGAAAATAAAGCGCGCCGTTATTCAAAATAGAAGACGCTGTCAACGCATTTTGCAACGCCGTCAACTGGAAATCTCCCTGGCCGATGGCATAATGGGCAATATCCGCCGCTGTATATGCGTTCACCGGGAAAACCGACTCGATGGCCACAAACGCATCATAGGGCATCCGCTGCAACCCATCATGAATCGGCGTCCCGGATAAATTGCTCAATAAATTGAGCTTCCGATTCATTAACAACCGCTCGGCATACTCTAAAACCGGGTACTCCCGGTAAACCCCTGAAACCGGGACCGTGGATTTTTTAATAAATGACCGGCTGTGCGTGTATACCTGGCTGTCAACCATAAGCACATTGCTGTCGTGAAGGGCAAGATAAGCAAAATAGGTGTTGTAAGAATGGGTAAACGCTTCCACCAACGAACAAAATCCCGCCGGGATATCATGGCCCTGGAAATTCCTCAACCGAAAGGGAATCTCTTTCCCGTTTAACATCGTGCTCCCTTTGAGATCGGTGCGCGGAAAAGAAGCAAACGCACTCCCGCTTGTTAACAACCGCTGAAGATATGGAAAACGCTCCCGGGAACATAAAAAGGCAATGGAATCAAGTATCTTGGCCGTGGACCCGGGATTGTATTTCCATTTCCAGGCCCGGTTCAAGTGCGGGTTCGTGTCCCTGCGATAAGGACCGGGAAGCTCCGGGTTCAACTCCAACAGCGTCGCTTCATCATACGGATACGATGCGGCCACCAAAATTCTTCCTTCCGGGTCCAACAACACCACCGACGCCTCATAAAACCGGTTCTTTTCCAGGTCGATTTCCTTCTTCAATTCCCGCAGCCGCTTGCGCAGCGGCGAAACTCCTTTCTCACCGGGCTGCGCCGATTGCGCTTTCACTTCTTCAAACTCGCTCCGCAGCGCCTGGTACTTCGGGTTATTAATTTCCGTTTCCCGGTTTTCCAGCAGCATCTTCCGCATCGCCTTCAATGCGATTTTCTGCCACTCCAGGTTAAACGTTAAACGAATATCATGGATACGGTTTTCCCGGTACAGACCGGAGAAAATCTGCTCCAATGCCCAGGTCTCCTCCCCTTTGCCGCCCAAAAGGCCCAGCATGTCCGGCGGAACTTCCGTCGCATAAAAACGGCGGTTCGCCCCGTTGATCTCCGAACTGTAAGCCAGGATATTGTTTTCCGCATCCACGATGGCGGGCTTTTGCGGGGACTTTGCTTTTCGAAACGAAGGACGGTGGGCCTGCTTTTGTATTAAATAAATCTTGTTGTTCTTTACCTGGAACACTTTGCCGATACTTTCTTTTTTCCCTTGCCCGGGTTTGTTATCCAGTTGGCCGATCTCAGCGATGAATGTTTTATAAATTCCCTTGTTCTCCATCTTGCCAATAAGCGGTTCCGCTTTATTAACGTAAGACTCGAATGCCGGGTAATCTTTGAAACTCCGCCACTTGATATTGCTCTTCTCGAAAAATTGCTTCAACTCTTCCGGACCCTGTTTAAAATACTTCCGCACATCTTCCAGGAACTCGATCGTGACCGCCAAAAACCGCCCGTCTTTTCGATAATACATCTTGCGGTCCAACAACTCTTTCAAATCCACCACCCGCCCCTGCGGGACTTTTTCCGGGATGTACAACTTGTCCATCAGTTCCCCGGGGTCCAAATTGAAAGAAAATAACCCCTGCTTCCCCATGAAATGCGTCTCCCGCGAAAGATTAATGTCATAAGCAATCCCCGTATCCAGCGATTTCAGTATGGCCGCCTCCGGTTCCGGCGGAAACGGGTAATCCTGCTCCTGCCTATAAGAAATAACAAGATTCTGCAACCCTTCCACTCGCCGGTAATCAAATTTAATATAAAGCGAAGGATGAATCCTTAATATATCCCCGGCCGCCGCCGAAATAACAGAGTCTTTCTCAACAATTTTCTCATCCAGCTCCCGTATCCTGGCTACATCCGAAACCAACGGCCGCACTTGCAGCGTTTTCGAATCCCACCGGAGTTCCAGCACCGCCCCGCCAAAGACGCTGCTTTCTAAACCCGGCATGAGTTTTTGAAGTTCCTCCGGCGCGAGTTCCACCATTGTCCTTTTCAGAAGTTCGCGGTTCCCGGCATTGGCCAATACCTTCCGACGGTCCGCCTCCGGCCACCCACTTATGTATTGCACCGACGCCGGCCCAGGAAACAAACTCCTCACGGGCCGGCAAAAAATTTCTTTGTAAAGGTACTCACCGGGATACACTTTGAACTGGAACCGGCTGTCCCCAACCGCAATGATATCGCCGTTGTGGATATCGATGTCCCCCGCAATCTCCTTCCCCCTCACTTCAACACGCTTCACCAACGGCGTTAAAAAGAACTTTCCACTTTTTAGTTTAATCTTAAAGATACTCCCGTAATCATGGAAACTCTCCAGGTACACGATGTCGGTCTTTTCCTCGATGTCCTTGGGATATGAAATGGAATAGAGACGCAAAAGAATGAGTAAACCGATGAGGATGACCATGATGCAAAAAATTAAGAAATGATGCCTCCGGCGGCCCGGGGGGGAAAAGAAGGTAAGAAGGTGAGAAGGTGAGAAGGTGAGAAAAAAAGACTTTAAGAACCTCCGGCGGCCAGAAACCTTTTTGAAAAAAGGTTTCTGGACTTCCAAAAACTTTTTATTAGTTTCTGTTGAGAGAATGAACATCAGGAATGAGAAAGGCAGAGCAAAAAGTAGGAGGTTGTTGTTTGAGTACGATAAGAACGGCAACGGCTGACCCATCAACGGCAATAACCCCACCGTATACATCGTCGGTACTAAAAACTGCGCAATAAATATAACCGCTAAAAATTCCATCACATACCCATGCCAAACAGAACCTCCCCTCCGAAACACTACCCCAACCGCTAAAAATACTGTCAACAAAAGCAATACAATCCCCGCCGTCCCCAACGTACTCACATATAATGCAAAACTTAAATCCTTTTCCACTACCGGCACCCGCGCCGCCGCCGTCAACGCATCCGCCGCATTACCCACCATCCCCGTCCCCTTCATTAACCACAACGAATTAATGTACTGGTAAGAAAGATTGTAATCCTGCCAGGGATTCAACCATAAACTCACCCGGTCCCCCAATACCCTCGACACCGGCAAATGCCCATAACGCAAAACATAATTCCCAGCCCCCAATATAGAAACAAGCGCCAACGTCGCCAGTATTTTTTTTAAAGTAAAGTACCTGCGCGGTTCAGCGTCCTGCTTTTTCCTGGACCATACCCGTAGCAAAATAAAAAGAATCGCGATTGAAAAAAGCACGGCAAACGAGTGCACAGGTAATGTATAATTGTTCAACGCCGCGACCGCCTGCTTCATCATCACTAACGCCGACACAATCAGCAGCAGCTTGAAAAATAGTGATTTTTTTATTTTGATAATGTGGTAAAGAAAGACAAAAACAAAGATCAATAACGGCGAAAAATCTTTCAGGAAAACAATCAACAGGATAAAAGGCGCCAACACCAGGCCGTAAACCCACAACACGTTAAACTCCATCCCCTTATCGATACGGCTCACCCAATCGGCAAAGTAAATCGCCAATAATATTTTCCCCAACTCGATGGGGAAAAAGAGAAACCCACCCACGGAAATCCCCAGCTCTCCGCCCAGGAAAATTTGCAGCACAATGAAAAAAAGCGCCAACAATAACAGCAAGTCCGCCATCAACAAATAATTCCAACCCTGTTTATTCAATAGCCCGCCCAGACCGAAAAACAACCGCCGGTTTTCTTTATCCTCGAGACTGCAAACCGGGGTTTCCATAAATTTCTTTACATCCAACGGGTAACTGTGGGCGCTTTTATATTCGAAAACAATAACCTTCCGCAGCCGGAACCCGAAAACAAAGATACAAAACAACGCCGCCGCAGCCAGGAAGACCGGGCTGTAAAGCGAAGCCATTAAAAGAATAATAAAGACCAGCAAAGGGACCTGGTATTTCCTTTGCCGGAGCAGCCGGGAGAGGAAAACCAGGAAGCGGTTATAGCGGCTGATCAGCAAGAGGCCCAGGAACAGACCCACAAAGAGGGGCAGTGCGCTGACCCGGAACTTAGCGAAATTTTTAAAGTAACTATTATTATAGAGCGCCAGGCCCCCGCACACCACATACCCTAACCCCAACAAAAAGTAAACCAGGTTATAAATGATGAAACTGTTATGATTAAATAAGCAGAAGCTTTTTGCGCGCTTTTTCTCGAAAAAGCGCAAACCGATTATTCCCCAAAAAATCCAGAATGGCCCCACAATCATAAAGATCAGCCCAAATAAATAAATGCGGTAGTTTTCATTCACCGTTTTCGACAGCGTAATCCCGTTTCCTTTAGCGTCCGAGACCCTGATTTTTTCCTTATCCGCAACCGTATTGGCCGGCACAGAGGCAAAATCATGCGGGAATTTCAGGTACACATAGTTATTCCCCGGGCTTACTTCCGACAGGTCCCCAATAATCGCCGAGAAATCCCGTGAAATCCTGATTTTTTCCGGGTCGCGGGGACTCAAAGAAACGCCCGTATAATCCACCCGCAGCCTGTAGCGAGTATGCCCCAGGATGACCTCATAAGTTTTCCCGTAGTCCAGTTTTTCCCGTTTATCGAACAATTCAAATGAATCCTCTTTAATGCCTGCCGGCATCACCCGGATACTTGCCGCGTCTTTCCGTGAGAAATGCGCATAGTCCAGCGTAAAATCCCCGTCCATGCGCAGCAGCATCGGGGAAACAAACACGCAGCCATACAAAAAAATCACCAACAGCGAACCCCGGTTCCAGCGCGTCTTCCTTTTCTTCTCCACATAAACGATGCAGGGTAGGAACAAAAGCATGATCACACCCTGCGCGCCCACCGGTACAAAGCCTGCCCCGAAAGCAAGAGAGACCATCATCAGGAGCAGTAAAGCCCCGTTAAAACGGTTTTGCAAATAAAAATAAATGCCCGCGCACAACAAGAATACCAGGAAAAACACGATCACATAGTAAATACTCGTACCCAGGAACCGTTTATTCGGCGTATATTCCAGCGAAGCCGCCGCCGCCGCGCCCGTTTCCCCGATAGTTACCGTTTTATTCAGCAGCGTGCGCAGCGTGATCGTTTGCGCTTCTTTTTTCCCGCTCCTCGTAATCGAAACCGTTATCGAGCGACCCAGGGGAAACTGCGGGTTAATTTTCAGAATCCTGATTTTTTCCTTGCCGTTGATTTCGATCACATCCCCCACTTTAAGCGTCGCCCGGTTCAAGTAGCGGCCGTTGATGTCCACTTTCTTGTCGTCGCTGATGTCCTGGACTTCGAACTCCGTTCCCTTAAGAATGATTTTCAAGTGCCGCTCCGCCGCCGAAGCGTTTTCCAGGGAAATGTCCGCGCCTTCTTCCGAACTCCCTATAATAATTTCTTTCTGCTGGCCGGTTATCTTATATTCATAGTTCTCAATAAAAAAATTAGAATCCGATTTAAAGTCCTGCGTCAATAAAAAGAAAAGCGAGAAAATAGCAACCGTGGATAAAAACATGCCGATAAAAGCCGCCCACCTTTTATTAATAATTCTCAAATGGTGGCCCGAAGGGCCTTCTTTAGATGGGGGCTCTGCCCCCTCCTTTTTAATTATAAGGAAAAGATATGAATGAATCAGCCATAAGGCCCAGGAAACATAGAAAACCAATTGGATCACTTTTTCCATAACACGCCGGTACCTCAGACACTAATAACGCTGGAACTCTCGCGGATTTTCCTTAAAACGCTCATCTGCACCCTGCTGCTTAACTCCGATTCCATCACCAGCGGCACAATATACTTGTAAACCCGGTTCCCGATAATAATAAAATCATTATTTTCCAGGTCGAGCCCCTCCGCGCAGCCCTTTAACCCCGGGGCCAACACACCCGTATCCATCATCCCTTTCCCCAACACCCCCAAAAGCACCTCCAATTTCTCCCGCTTTTCCCCATCCGTTACCGGCCCGATCCTGAAAGGCGAAATCACCGGCTTTTCCCGGTCCGCCGCTTTCACCACGAATATAGGGAAACTCGGGGAAATATTATAAACCCGGAACCCGCCCCGGATAGTTCTAAGCAGGAACGCATGGTTCCGGGAGGTCCCGATTCTCCAGAAGTCCTTGCTCCCCTCGTTCAATTTCACCAGGTGTTCTTCCAGCTTTGCCTGTTCCGTTTGCCGCAGGTTTCCCAGCGGTTCCCTGCCGAAAATATAAAAATCCTTTGCCAGGGTAAAGCGATTTTCCAACGTGCTGCATAAGGTCCAGGAGAAATAAGCTTTCAGTTCCTTATCGCCGAACCGCGAAATAAAATCATCCGAGATCGAATAACCGATGCGGCCCAGTTTGATCGAATAAGCGATTTTATCCTTAATATTTCTCTTATAGACCCTTTCTTCGATTGAAGGGGGGAGGATAGAAACTTCCTGGTCCGGGCTGGAGACATAAAATTTAATCCCCTTTTTCTCATCCCCGATGGTCATAATATAAGAAGGAATATCTTCCGCGTTCGGGGCCGGCAGCAGGATCATGGCGTTTTCCAGGAACGGGAAATTATCATTATCCTTTTCCTCGATCGTATCCGGTTCAGCTTGTCTTACTGTACCCTCCTTCATAATTTTCCTGGTAGTCAGATCATCATCCAACTCAATTTCATGGGAAACAGTCAAAATCAGTTCTTGCGCCCGGGCGCCGGCCAGGTATGCCGGGTTAATCGCGTGGATAATATTTTCACTAACCGGGGAGGTTTCAGTCGAAACCTTACCGCGGATATCGATGCCCCGTTTAACAGCATCGCCGAAGAATTTAAGATTTTTCCCGTCGTCGCCGATGCGGAAAGAGAAGAAGCGGGGTTCTTCTTTTGAAAAGAATTCAGGGATAAACAAGTTATGATACCATTCGCCGCCCACGAAAAAATACCCACCGGCCTTATCGTTGAATTTAGCGAAATACCTTTCGCAGTAAATCCTTTTCTCCGCCTGGTTATCGTTACCGGGAGCGGTCGTAGGAGTAACTTCCGCTTTGATGTTGCAAAGCGGCATACCGTCCGTATTAAAATTAGCAAACCCGCCGGCTACGATCATCAGTTCGCCTTCCAGCAGGTGGTAAGGATCGCGGATATCGTTGAAACCTGCTTGCTGGTAGATGCCGCATATTTCTTCTTCGTTGATGAAGCGAATTTTGTAAAGTTCCAGGCCGTAGTCTTCGTTCAGTTCGCGGAGCAATTTCTTTTCCCAGTCATCTTTGCGCGTATCCAGTTGGAAAGCGTAGATGCGGGGGTAGACAATGAACACCCCGTTAATTTCCCGGATTTCCCTTTTAATTTCGCTGAAGAAGCGGGAGCCGCGCAGGTTCAATTTCAGGACTTTTTCCTGGGGTAAGAAGTTCTTATCGAAAGTCACATTAATTTTCATCATGATAGAGGAATCGAAACGCAGGTCGCCTTCCGTGTTTTCTTCAGCATAATCTTCCGGGTTTCCCAGGGCCAGGTCCACCGCTTTTTTCGCTTTTTTCATCAAAGATTTCAGGTAGCTTTTAGGGCTTTTCGTTTTATCGTCATACTTTTCCGGCATTCGCTGTACTCCTTTATATTACCGCCGCAATTACGTAATTAACAGGTATAGATTATACCTGACAACAAAGGTTTTGAAAAGAGGGAAGAATAAAATGGAATGATGAATTATGAATTATGAATGATGAATGATGAAAAATGAAAAATGAAAGGCGCTGCTATCCAAAAAGGTCTGAGTGGGAACCGGTTCTTACCAATATCAACTCATTGTATTTTCTATCTATACGATAAATTAAAAGCCAATCAGGCTCGATGTGGCACTCCATATGATCTTTCCAATTGCCGGACAAAGGATGCGGATTATACTCTCTTTCAAGCGATTCTCCTTCCTCAAGCTTCTCTATTATGGTCCTAAGTTTTGACATGTCTCGTGAGCCGGATTTGGATAATTTTTTAACATCTCTCTTGAATCTGCCCTCTGTCTTTACTATCAGCATTTAAATTCCCAAATCTTCAAACAACTCGTCACTGTTTTTATAGGTGGTCAAATTTTTCCTGTTTCGTGAATTTTCCAGGGCCTTTAGGGTCTGTTTATTTGGAATTTTGACGTCAAAAGGTATTCCCTTATGAGTCAGTACCTGGTGATAAAACATATTAACCGCGGTGGAATGATTCAGACCCAATCGGCTAAATATTTTCCCGACTTCATCTTTTAGAGATTTGTTTGTTCTTATTGTTAATGTTGCAGACACTTGAGTCATTTTTGCCTCCTTTCCAAGTATATTTCATTATCCATACATTGTCAATACATTTTCATTTATTGGACCCCAGGTGCGAAAAAAACGGTGTAAGTGGACATATAATGGACAAATTTTAAAGTAAGACCTGGAAGTTCCGGCGTAGGTCGAGAACAGTCGCAGAAGAAGCGGGATCTCACGGAGATGACTGCGGTCACGGAGGAAAAAGAACCCCAAATCGCGGCGGCTTTCATTTTTTCAGTCAAAAAGATCGGCGAAAAGCGGCGGCAAGGATTTTTTTCGGTTGAATACTCCATAAAAAGCGGCCGCAGGGATTTTTTTGGGGGAAAAATTCCATCCGACGTGGAATATTCCATTTTTCATCACTTGAGATCGCTTCCGACGACACTGGAGATATCGTTCGCGCCAGGAAAATAGCAGCCGCCTGGCGGGACGCAATCTTTTGTCAAATTGCGTGTAATCGATCACAATTTCCCGAATGTTTTGTAGAATTTTGCCCGGCAATCCGCTTTTTTTGGGACTTTCCCGCCAAATCGGGACAGGAAAACAGGAATTCCCCTTGGTTTGCCCGCGAAACACGCGAAAAACGCGAAAGCCTGTTCCCTACCAATTTGCGCCCTGCGCAATACCTTTTAGGGGGATTCGGGGACAGCCCAATTTTTCCCTCACCAGTTTATCGATTGCAATTTCATGCTTCTCTTTGGTTACGGCTTGTCTGTACTCTCCAACCATGCCGTTACCTGGGCCAGGGCGTAACGCTGATTAGGGACTTCTATTTCAAAGGTTAATGCTTTTAATACATCCTGGTAAGAGTTTTTCGCTTCGGAAGGGATATTGGGCGACAACACCATTAATCCGCCCAATAAGCGGATTAACTTTATTGGACTCCCTGTGGCGGCGTTACTGCACAATTGCAAGGCTGCCGCAGGCTTTATGAGAGCGGTCAGTTCCGCGGGGATATTGGCGCCGGAAAGGTTAAGGGCGCCTATAGCAGCCTGGATATTTTCCCGCTCTTTTTTTTCTAGCGATGCTTTTTCTACCAGGATGTTCATGAATGATGGGTCCGATAACAATGAAATCTGCGCCCCTTCCGGAAAGGCCATCCAGAGATTCCAAAGAAAAAATTCCAATTCTTTTATACCCGCGGCTGCGAATGTAGGGGAATTTTTTTCGCCTGTCCCTTATTTCTTTTAATTTCTTTTCAACGGGAAAAAGGATTTTATTACTAAAATACCCGGCATGATAATGGTTTTCCCTGAAAAATCGTCATTTCACCCCATTTTTCACCTGGAAAATGATGTGCCCACTAATGAAAACGATCTGCCCACCACTGAATGTTATTTTACTCGAGAATAAGACCCGGGCCAAACAGTAAAAACCAGTGGTTGGGAATGTAATAGACACGGGTCTGTTTCACTTGCTCAATGTGGAACAAATCCCTGTTCAAAAAAATGGCTGCTTTGGGCGAAAAAATATCCAGGAAAGCATGAAAACTCTTTGATAATAAACCGGGCCTGGCTGCCCCGGACTTAATTTCAATGGGGATAATCCCTCCTTTGTCCGGGACCGATAAAACAAAATCGATTTCCGCCCCACCTTTACTTCTCCAATAAAATAATTCCTCGTTATAAAGACCGTTATCCTTGACCAATTCGGTAAAAACCAGGTTCTCAATCAACGCCCCCTTATCCGCCCGATCGTTCAACGCATTGAATTGTCGCACGGAAAAATTCCTGAGACCGTTATCCATGAAAAAACACTTATGGGCGCTTTTAACTTCATTTCTCCTATTGCTTACAAAAGCGGGAAGATAACCTGCAATGTAGGTCTCCTTCAAAATATCCATATATTTTGTTACGGTAATGAGATTGCTCCCCAGCAGCGAACAAATCTCGGATTTGTTTATCAAGTTCCCTACCTGGGCAGCCAACACCTTTACCAGTTGATTAAATACCTCTGATTTGCCCACCTTTAAAAATTCGATCACATCCTTTTTAACATAGGACTGATAAATTTCATTCAACTCTTCCATACTTGCCTGGCGGTCTTCCGCAGTAATAACGGCGGGATAACCGCCGAAAACAGCCATCTCTTCCATTACCCTGCTTAAATATTGTCCATACAATTGCTCATTCTGTCTCCAGTTCTCCACGGACGCTTCTTCAAATTTAACCTCACTTAGAGTACCGGGGATTTTATTTTCATGGGCTATATATTCTTTAAAAGAGAGAGGGAAAAGGTGTGATTCCCTTTTTCTGCCGGTCAGGAACTCTTTTGTTTTTGATTTGATTTCCATGGATGATGACCCTGTGGCAAAGACTTTGATATTTTCAGCAAGGTCATAAATGCCTTTTAAAAACATTCCCGGTTGCGCCAACCGCTGGACTTCGTCGATAAAAAGATATACCCGTTCCCCGCTGCGCCTGGCGTCGTCGATCTGCTTTACCAGCAGCATGGGGTTTTTGAATTGCTCCATTTCGCCGATGGTATCGAGGTTGATGTAGTATATTTGCAAGGGGGTGACGCCGCTGACGGTAAGTTCATGTATAAGCATCATCAAAAGGGTTGTTTTACCGCATTGCCTGGGGCCAATGATAAGTTCAACGTGATCGGATTGGAACCTACCGGTAATTTTTTTTACCTGGCTTCGAGGCACGATTTTTTTGAAATCGATGTCCCGTGAGCCGATTTTATTCCACAAACCATCAAGGTCTAATGTCCTGTATTCGATCATTTTTCTTAATCCTCTTTAAAATTATCCTGGATATTTGTATAGTGGACTTTACAATTAACCGGGATAATTATAAACCCCACTTTATAAATAGTCAACTTAATTTTTCCCCGCCTGTCCCGTAGTCATCCTCCATCCCTTCTTAACGCATTGATAACTTGTTCGTAATTGAGACCTGGGATTTTTGTCATACGGCAATTTCCAAAAGCTCGGCATTTTTTACAAAAACCAGGTCATCTTCTACAGGCTCCAGGTAGAGATCGATCGCTTCATGGATATTTTTTAGCGCCTCTTCACGGGTATCCCCCTCGCTAATACAGCCCGGTAGGGATGGAACATATACAGTATATCCGCCCTCATCACTGGGTTCTAAAATGACTTTAAGTCGCATTTTTCACCTCAAAGACATTGTTTAATCCTCATAAATTAGGACACCCGCATTATAATATTATTCGTTTAACTTAGCAACCCCCTTCAACCGGCAACAGGGTGTTTTTTTGCCTGGGCTAGCCTTGATACAAATTGCCCGGACGAGCCGGAACCAAAAAGAAGCATGAAATCGGAAATCGCGTGTACAAACAAATCCAAATGATCAAAATTCAAATAACCAAAAACAGAAACAACTGGCTCCCCCCAGCGGGCGGGAAGCCCGCTGACCAATGACATTTCTTACAATCCTTTCAATCCCCATTTGCATTATCCATCGGGTTTTGATAAAATAAGGACGGCAAAGAAATAAGAAAAGGAGCCGAATATGAGACGATTTAATTCATATGGACCCATTAATACCAATGTGCATTATTACGCCCCCAGGAAAGAATTAATTGCCAGTGCTCTCACCCAGTTAGTGGGCGAGAATCCTTCGGAAGGCGGCCATTACATCACCGTATGGGCGCCCCGACAGACCGGCAAGACATGGGTTATGCAGGAAATCCTCTTTCAACTGAAAAAAGACCCGCGCTTCGATGTACTGAAAATCAACCTGGAAATCCTGAAGGATAAAGATGATACCGGAGAAATTATTAACGTCATTGCACGAAAAATAGGCGAAGGGCTGGAGAAAAAAATCTCAGGAATCAATAACCAGGATGAATTCCAGGAAATATTTAAAAAAGATGTCCTGGATAAACCCCTTATTCTTATACTGGACGAGTTTGATGCCCTCACGGAAAAAAGTATAAATACCATAGTCAGCGCCTTTAGAAACATCCATATCAGCCGAATGGATGAAAAGGATAAAACCACGGAACAAAAAACCTATCTCCTTCATGCCGTGGCATTAATCGGGGTCCGAAGCGTCCTGGGCATCGAAAATGAAAAAGGCTCTCCATTTAATATACAGCGCAGCGTCCATATATCCAACCTGAGTTTTGACGAAGTAAAAGGAATGTTCAAATGGTATGAAAAAGAAAGCGGCCAGGAAATAGAACCGGCGGTGGTTGAAAAACTTTATAAGGAAACCGCGGGCCAACCCGGTTTAACCTGCTGGATGGGCGAAATCCTCACCGAAGGGGTCGAAAACAACCCCAACGATACTTCCAAACCTATTTTATCGACGGATTTTGAAAACATCTACCGGTTGGCTATCAATATCCTTCCCAATAATAATATCCTGAACATCATCAGCAAAGCCAGGACCAACCCCTACCGGGACACGGTAATAAACCTCTTTAAAACCGATAAACCGGTCAAATTCCGGTTTGATGATAAAGAAATCAATTACCTCTATATGAACGGCGTGATCGAACCGGAAACTATTGCCGGCGATGACAGTTACGTTAAATTTGCTTCCCCATTTGTTCAAAAGCGGTTATTCAATTATTTTTCCGGCGAAATTTTCAAGGAAATGGGACAACTGGTGGATGCCTTCATGGACGTGAAAGAGGTCGTCTTCCCGGACCATATGGACATTCCCGGTATACTGACCCTCTATCAAACCTACCTGGACAAAAACAAGGGCTGGTTATTTAAGAATGCCCCCAGGCGGAGCGATTTGCGTATATATGAAGCCGTATTCCATTTTAACCTGTACGCCTACCTGGATGAATTACTGCGGGGCAAAAAAGTGCGTATCTTCCCGGAGTTTCCCACCGGTAACGGCAAAATCGATCTTCTCCTCCAGTATAATAATATGACCTGCGGAATCGAGTTAAAGAGTTTCTCAGACCAAACCGCGTATAAAGTGGCCCTTACTCAAGCGGCCCAATATGCCAATCGACTGGGACTCCGGGATATTTACCTGGTTTCTTTTATCGAAAGCATCGATGACGCAAACAAGAAGAAATACGAAACCCCGTTTCAAAAACCCGGGACCGGCGTCACGGTTTACCCGGTATTCATTCAAACCGGGAAGCCATAGTTAGGGGCGATTAAGGGACAGCCCGATTTTTCGCTTTTTCCCCTAAGACCGCTGAAAAATAAATGCGGAATTCCCGGCTTTTCAATTGAATAATTGCCTATATTCAATTATAATATTTTTCAAGCGAAAAGGATCTAAACGGTGAACGATGAGTAATGAAAACAATCTTAATTTGACTTTCAAACCTTTAACAACCGAAAACTGGGACGATTTTGTCGAGCTTTTCGGAAAAAACGGCGCCTGCGGCGGCTGCTGGTGCATGTCTTTCCGACTTAAAAGGGCCGACTTTCTCACACTTAAAGGCGAAGGCAATAAACTTGCCATGAGGAAATTGGTGGAACAACAATTCACGGGCTTAATGGCCTACGACAATAATAAAGCCGTGGGCTGGTGCTCCCTGTCCCCACGAGAACAATTTGTTAGAATCGAAAACTCCCGCCTGCTGAAACTGGTGGACAAAAAACCCGCATGGTCTATTCCCTGCCTTTTTATCAAAAAACAATACCGGAAACTGGGCGTATCGGTGCAACTTTTGAAAGCCGTCATCGATTACGCAAAAAAGAATAATATCGAAACATTGGAAGCTTACCCGGTGACGCCTTACCAGGACAAAATGCCCGACGCCTTTGCCTGGACCGGGTTACTTTCGGCTTACGAAAAAGCCGGCTTTAAAATCGCCGCCCAGGGCTCCAAATCGAAATTTATCGTACGTTACGAATGCCGCCGGGACTCAACGACATCCTGGAATGCCGGAGCAAGCAAGGGCACTGGCTTTTCATAAAAGGACCAAAAGACGCCGGTCAGAAGAATTCCCTTCCTACCGCGACAGGATATCCTCAATTTTTACGCAGCTTTAAAAGTCTTAACGGCAGGGCAAAATCTACGGCGACGGTTTGACCGGACTTTATCGTTATTGTCCGCGAACTCCCGGAAAAACCGATTCTTCCAACCGAAACCTGGTAAGTTCCCGGAGGCAGGTTCATAAAGGAATAGCCGCCCCCAGGACCGGAAGCGACGCTTCCACGGCCTGCAATCGATATCGTTGCCCCGGCGATCGGTTTTCCCGTTCCGGCAGTGATAACCCGTCCGGTCAGCCGACCGTTTACCATGGGCGCCGGTCGTACAACATGTGGGACAATCACAACAGTTTTTCCCGCGCGGGGGACTGTTTGCACTATCACCGGCTTCCCTTTCGCATGCTGCTGCCCCAGTATCTTGCGAATGTAAGGCGAAGGCTCTTCCAGTTTGAAAAACAACTTTTGCGTTTTACCTGCTTTAAGCGATATATCACAGGACGAACTTTTGAATCCCGGTTTTGAAACCAGGACGCGATAGGTCCCGGGCTGGAGGTCTTTCAAGAGATATTTTCCCGAAGCAAGCGTGGATACCGATATGGCCCTCCCGGCCTTAATAATGGTAACCTTTGCGCCGGCCACCGGGTGGTCTTTTTCATCGCTGACCTTGCCCCACAGATCCGTGGCTGTACCGCGAACAATAAGAGCCGGCAATACCGGCTGTTTCACGATGATGTCCTGCGGCGTAAAACGGATCGTTTGCACACTGCTGCCCCGGGCCGCGACGCCGACTTGCTGCGATTTCTTAATAAAACCGCCCTGCATTACCGTCACCTGGTAAGTCCCTGGCGGTACCCTCAAAAATACATATTCACCCCTGGAATTTGTCCGCACCGAACCCATGTTCCCAAGTTTAACAAGAACCCGCGGCATGGGTTTCCCGGCCACATCCAGGACCACCCCTTTTATCGTACCTGTGCCTATTATACTTACACCTGTTTTCCCGGCTGAAACATTGACAAGGGACGGCATAACCCGAAGGGTGGGCGTTTTGCTTGAAGAGAATTTCGACTTTAATTCCCAATCGGCGACTGCCGAACGGCCGGGCGGCAGGTCGAGTTTCCCCATGGCGAGCGTTTTTCCCCCTTTGGAAACAACCAGTTCCGGGAATCTCCCGGCAGGAATTTTGCCAAGATTGTAAAAACCGGAACTGTCGGTGGTGGCGGTTACCCCGGTCTCAGGATCGGTAACGGTTACCCCTTCCACCGGTTCGCCCCCCTCTGTCACGACCCCGCTGACCTCTTCGCCGGACTCTTCCATCGCGGGCGCCGAATCGGCGGCGGTTCCTGTTTCGGTTCCTGGTTCGGCGGCGGCGTCCGCGGCGGCGGCTTCACCTTGCGCGGCCCCGCTGTCGCCTTTAAGCGTGGCCCGTAACTCTTGAATTTTTTGAATTATATTTAACGAATCGTCAAGATACCCGCCGATACCGGCGAGTAAGTTCTTCTTCTCCCCGGTTGCAACTTGAGAATCCTGGGAACCTTCCGTTGTTTGCTGGCCGGAGGAAACTTCTTCCGTCACCTGCGCAATAATCTGCCGCAGCTCTTCTTTTTGCCCGTATATATCTTGATCGATCCCGGATGTGTCCTCACCCTGCTCCATGAGGCTTACTTTGCTATTCAAAAATCCTTTGAGTTTTTCCAGCGCCTGGGAGAGTGCAGTGAGTTTCTCCGGGCTGACCGTGCTGTTGTAGGTAAGCTCCTCGGCCTGGGATATCAACTGCTGCAATTCTTCTTCGTTAACGACGCCGGTTTGGGAAGCGACTTCCCCGGTTTGCTGCGCGTCTTCGCTGTCGGGCGCGGGTGCAGTTTCCTGGGGCGCGATCGGTTTCGCGGGCATTACTTGCTCTTCAATAGGCGATACCACCGCTTCATGAACGGCCCCGGCCAATTGCTCGACGGCGTTTATAATCGCCAGTCCCGGGGCAGAGTATTGAAACTCGCCGCCGGATAGATCGATGGCTTCCCATGGCACTTTGTAAGAGGGATAGACGACCCTCTGGGCGCCCACCCCGCTTGCACGTACACTTTTTACCGTGCTTAATTCGCTGGAAATAATCTCCGCATAAAGCTCGACGCTTACCTGTACGCCATTGTCGATATTGGCGGCAGAAATGGCCAGGAGTCCACCGCGGACCAAAAAGTCCACCCCCTGCTCTTTGCCGTATGCCGCCAATTGCGGTACAGTCATACCCGTGACCGCGGTCGCATCCACCTCCGCGGCGAAAACCCGCGGTAAAAGGTCCGGGTAAGATTTGACCAGCTTCTGCTGCAGGTCCCTGGAGATTTTCGGACCTAACTCCCCCGGTACACCGGTCCCCGATTCATCATGAAACGCCAATATCCCCACGGAAACCAATTTGGCTTGAATCCCGGCGGCCATACCGAAGAACAATCCCCCAAAAACAACCACATAAACGATGACGTTAATTATTTTAATGTTTTTTGTTTTCATGGTAGTATGGTATTATATAGTATTGAAAATTTCAACAGGTTTTTGTCCTGTTCTAAAATTATTTTATTTCCCGTTAACCTCCAGGGCCTATCGTTCGTTGTAATAGTGTTAAAAAAATAATGCATACGATCGATAGGAGGTTAAAATGCAAAATTCAGATTTGTTCGGTATGTTAGGTGCAGTCGGCATGGTGGCCCTCATCGTTTGGACCATCGTGGAATGGCGAAGATCAAAACACAAATTCGCTCTTCACAACAAACTGCTGGATAAATTCAGCTCCGCTGCGGAACTGAATGGTTTCCTTAGTTCGCAGGGAGGTAATAAATTCCTGGATTTCCTGACCGTCGGCGGCATCGGACCGAAAGAAAAACTTCTCTCTTCCATTTCGAAAGGGATTATCTTCTTGTTCCTTGGCATTGCCCTTGTCCTCATCGGCCCTTTCATGAGCCAACACGGTGAGCAAAACAATGGAATACAGGCTCTTGGCATCCTGTCCATGGTCCTCGGCGCCGGGTTCCTGGTTTCGACGTTTATTTCGTATAAATTAAGTAAAAAATGGGGTATAATAGATACGGAACGAACTGAATGAACATGTACAGTGATACACGCGATAAACGCGATAATCTCTGGAAAGAATCCTTCAAGGGATTTTATAAGAGACATTCCCGCTCCTTGTGGCTTTATATTTGCAAAATTTGTGGAGACAAAAATATGGCGGACGATATTTTTCAAGAATCTTTTTACAGGTTTGTAAAGGCTGCGCCGGTCAAATTGAATGAGTACCGGCAAAAAGCCTACTTATACAAAATCGCTTACCGGTTGTTCATCGACCAGAAACGACGTCTGAAAACCGAACAAAAGAATTTCGAAGAAATCGCCGCGGAAGAAGTATTTGAAATGCGTCTCGGCAAGGAGCGGGAAATATTCCTGGCCATGGATATGGAGAAAATCTTTCACTTAATGAAACCACAGGAGCGGGCGCTCCTGTGGTTGGCCTATGTGGAGGGGTACAGTCACATGGAGATTGCCGGGATAACCGGCGACGGGGAGAAAAGCATCAAGGTGCAATTGTTCCGGGTAAAGAAAAAGTTTGCCGATATCCTGCGCCGGAATGGATACAACGGGGAGGAGGGAGGACTAATATGAAAAAAAAGAATTGTCCCTTTGAAAAAGAGGTGTTTGAGGGTTTGAGTTCCGGGAGTTTAACGCCGGAAGCAAAGGAGCATGCGGAAACCTGCGCGGTTTGTAAGGAATCGGCGGCGGTTTATCGTTGGATGAACCGTTTCCAGGCTGTTTCGCTGGAAACCAATACGGCAAGAAAAATACTCCCGGATGCGGAATCCATTTGGGAAGGGGCTTTTTCTTCCCCGGCCCCGGCGGTCGCCCCGGCCAGGGTGTTGGAAAAGAAAGCGTTATTACCGTTGTTGTTTCCCCAGGTATTGGCATATGCGGCGGCGGTTATTGTTGTTATTTATCTTTTCATTGCAAATTTAGCGGGAATACAGGACTTTATCAAGTCAAACCCGGAAGCGCTGGCGATTATTACTTACTTTTTGGCGATTTTTAAATCGGTTTTTAAATCCTCTTCCACATTGGTTATCCCCATGGCGGCCGGTTTGCTGTCCATGGTCATTTTTGCCATTGCCACGGCATTCGAAAGCAGAAGTCTTCGCGGTAGGAGGCAGTATATCTTTTAAATGAAAACTTTGCCGCCAAGGCGCCAGGGGGAAAAAGAAAGAAGAGAAGAAGAGAAGAAAAAAGCAGGGAGGGCCAGAGGCCCCGGCCAATAAACGGGCAGAAACTTCCGGTTTGACCGCGGCAGAAATCGCAAGGTTGTGAGAAGTACGCCCTAAAACGAATATTATTAAACCATATCGGGCACTCTTGCCTTTTTCTTTGAAACGGCTTATAATGCCCTTATGAACAGTGATTGGCTTAGGATAAAATGGCGCGTTCCCAGGGACGCCAAACTGGCTCAGTATTTCGAAGGAGCAAAGGAATGAGTGAATTAAAACAATACGGAAATTTACTGAGGGAAATTAAAAGCCGTATCCGTCAGGCGCAGGTCAAGGCCGTTTTCTCTGCCAATGCAGAAATGATTCAAATGTATTTTGATATTGGTAAAATGATACTTGAAAAACAGCAAAATGAAGGCTGGGGCAGCGCTGTTATTCCTCAACTTGCAAATGATATTCGTAATGAGTTACCTGAGCAAAAAGGTTTTTCAGAGCGGAATATTGGTTATATGATCCGCTTTGCACGAGAATATGGCGTTAATCCAATTTTGCAACAGCCCGTTGCAAAATTGCCGGATAATGATTTGCTCTGGAAGGTCCCATGGGGCCATCATGCGCTATTAATGGAAAAAGTAAAAGATCAATCTATCCGCATTTGGTATATGGAACAAACCATTCAAAACGGTTGGAGCCGGGATGTTTTAGGGCTGATGATTAAAAGCAATGCGCGCCATCGGCAGGGAAAATTGGTAAGCAATTTTGAAGTTACACTTCCTAAACTCCAATCAGACCTCGCTGTCCAGTCATTGAAAGACCCTTATATTTTTGATTTTCTCACCCTCACCGAGCCGTTCCAGGAACGGGAACTGGAAACCGAACTGGTCAAACACCTGGAGAAATTTTTAATTGAACTCGGTTCAGGTTTTGCCTTTATGGGTAGGCAATATACGTTGACAGTTTGTGATAAAGAATTTTATCTCGACCTGCTTTTTTACCATGTAAAGCTGCGCTCTTACGTGATTATTGAATTAAAAAAGGGAGAGTTCAAACCCGAATATGCCGGAAAGATGAATTTCTATTGTTCCGCAGTGGATGATTTTCTCAAGCATGCTACAGACCAGCCAACCATTGGCTTGATCCTCTGTCAGACAAAAAACAAAATCTTTGCAGAATATGCACTGCGGGATATTCATAAACCAATAGGCATTTCAGATTATGAACTCACACGCACACTGCCGGATAATTTTAAATCGAGCCTGCCTTCTGTTGAAGAGATTGAAGCAGAATTGTGCGGGGAAAACAATGAATAGGGAATCAAATCTCTAGTGTGTGAATTTGTCCTGACATTCGGAGAAGTTTGGGCCGCCTTCTTACCAATCACCATTCACCACTAACCTTTTATCCTTGATTTATCGTTTCGGTCATTTGTTTTTTGGCATTTGGCTTTGTTTCGGGTTTCGAATTTCGAATTTCGTGCTTTCTTTCTTTTTTTCCAAGGAACTCATCGGAAAACATTTATGGATAGCATTTTACCCGGGTTAGGGTTTGATAAATCAAACCCCTACATTGGATTAAATTATTGAAATAGGAAAGGAGAAAAGAAGCCGGGCAAAAATATCCCCCCGTCATAAGCAGGCGTCCGGTAAGAAATCCCCCGTAGGGGTTTGATTCATCAAATCCTTATTTTGGGAAGAGTTCCTCTAATTAAAAATCGAACGGCGTTTTGCGCCGTTCGTCGACGGGTTTCCTATCGTCCTTTTTTTTTCACTTTCTATCTTTTCTTCATTATTCATCATTCATCATTCATCATTCTATCTTCTCTTCCGCTCTTCCCTATTTTTTCTTCTCTTCTTCTCCTCTTCTCTTCTTCACTTCTATCTTTTTCCGCTCTTCCTTTTTCCTGCCCCCTTATTTTCATTATTTCATCTCTCATTTCCATCAATTTGTCCGCGGTATCATAATGGATACTGGCGTAATGTGATTTAATTGCATTGTCCAGGTATTTGGTAAGAGGTGAAAATTTATCTTTAATGTCCTCCAGAAAAGTCTCCGCTTTTCTTTTAGATCCCCTGTTTTCTCTCCAGAAATGAGCAAGGAGACCGAGAAAATAATTGGCGCAATGGCCTTCGTCACTCGGAGTTTCCAGAGCAAGGGTTTTCAAGGTGTTTAAAGCAGTAGTCGCAGCGAAATAATCGCCTACCTTAAAAGCGGACAACCCAATTTCAAAAAGGGCACGAGGATTGGATGAAAAAATTTGGACGATTCTTAGCGTGACTTTAGAAAATCGTAACTCCGCTGCTTTTTTCCCTATCTCTGTCAGAGACTGGTAGACCAATATTTCATCACCATAAATTGAAAAGTTCACAGCATGGAGCTCTCTAATTATCTTTTCAAGGATATCGACAGCTAGATTAAAATCTCTTTCATTACCCGGTTTGTCTTTCCCGGTCACTATTTTATTAAAGTGTTTTAAGATTTGATCAAGATTAGCGCAGGAGTACTTATCTGATTTCTGTATTTTTCCTACGAGGCTATCTAGTGCATCTAATACAACTTCTTTTTCATACCCGGCTTCGCTACGCTCTCCCATTGTAATCATATCTATCGTTTCATCAACCAATAAAGAGCCATCTTTTTCAAATTGTTTTTGTATTTTCTTTCCTAAAAAGGTAGCTACCTTCTCTCTTAGTGTTCTCATTTGAATTCCCATCCAGATTAGAGGGGCACTCATTAATGCTATAGTAACCAAAAATGACGCACCTATATCTTTATAAGGGAAAAAAGGAGAAGAACAAGGATGCAAAAACCAGACGAAGCATAATACAAATAAAACAATTAAAATAACAGTTCCCAAAAATGCCCAAATGACTTTTTTCATATATTTATTAATAATGTAGCGAATATTCTCCGAAGTATTTTGAAGAACAAAAATAGGAAGTCCAAAAACAAAAATCAACAAAGTAATCAGGGCTTGAATGTAGCCAATACTCCATGCTTCGGTTAGCGTCGGCGGCGTCATTTAAGTTCTCCTATGCTGGAATTTTTTTTGATTATTGATAATTTTTTCTATGAGTCCAAGAAGTATGGTATTGGGTATCCCGGCTCTCTTTTGTTCAAAAAATTGTATCCCCAGCTTCTCCAGGTCATCTTTTACTTCCTGTTTTCCTTCCACCGTAAAAATTCCAAATTTTTCAGGTGAAATCCATCGTGGGATGTTCTTCAATTTAATAGCTGCATCTCTTGGTTTTAAAAGGCTAAAGAGAAGGTTAATACCCAGACGAGCATTAATTCTGTTATAGCCGGATTTTTTGTATAGGTTTTCCCATTCGGAATCAAAACCGGGTGGTATTCGAATATCCACGATAACCGCATCGAATTGGGAAACCTGTATCTTTTTTACCGCATCTGCCACATTGAACGCTACGTGCAGGTCATAAGTTGTTGCATTGTTAATTACCGGACCTGCAACATCCGATATTTCCACAAAGGCACCATCTTCAATCCATAACACTTTGTATCCCATTTTTCCCTCCATGCCAGTTTATTTTAATTGATATATGGGTAATTTAAACACCGCCGTTGTCAAAAAAGGTTTTGAGTAATCATATTCATCTTCTCCTGAAGCAGGGAAACTTTTTATCGTTACATCCCCCCCATGATTCCGTGCTGTCTCCCGGGCATCGGTTAGACCTATACCGGTTCCCATTCTCTGTCGATCTCCTGAATATTTGCCGCGGTAACCGAATTTGAAAATCAAATCGTTGTCTATTTCTTCCTTTGCTATTGGGACTCCATAATTTTGAAATTCCACATGCACTTCATTGTGAAAAGAAACCGCTTTAATATTAATCCACGGTTTCTTACCAATCTCCCGGTGCCAACTATATTTGATGGCATTGTACAACAAGTTGGATAACGCGCGAAGAACGCTTCTTTCATCGACCTTTACCTGGGCTTGGCAGGATTGATATTCCTGAACGATTTCAACTCTCCGTTGCTGTGCAAATAGATGAAGCTGGTAAACGGCTGTCTGAATCAACGTGGAGATTTTGCAGATTGTGGGAAGATCCGGTGGGCGCTGCTGGAAAATGACATACTCGCGAAATGCCCGGATGGAATAATCAACCTCAACAATTGTGTCAAGCGCCTGGTGAATCTTTATTAAGCAACAAACCCTTTCCAACTCCTTCGCTTTATTAAAAAAATCCCGAATCAAATCACGAAGGAATATCCCTTTTCCCATTTTATCATAAATATCAAGGACAGTACCGGATGAGTTATGTAAGGCGGCAACCTGGAATTCAGGGTAAGGAGTTCTCGTCTGGTATTCATCGAGAAATTTCATTTGATTCTCAAGCGTATTCCAATCTTCATCTGGAAGAGCATCCCGGCGTTCCGGAGACTTATTTTTTAATTCCACCAGTTTACTCACCGCATTTTTTAAGTTTCTTACCGGCTCTTTTATTGCTTCAATGGCCTTTTCAATGGTTAACATTTCATTAGTTCCGAATATATCCGGTCCCAGTGCTTTGAGTACCGGTTTTATGGCTTGTTCCAGGGTAACCAGGGCAGTAGAATAAAAGTGTAAGGTTTTTCCGATATCGTCTCGCAACTCTCGCAGTGCAACCATATTAGAGGTATTTATTACGATTCCGGCTCTTCCCGTAATTTTTCCCGCTCCATCGGGGAGGATACGGCAATATACGTCCAATGGTATTATTTGCCCTTTGGCCGTCTTCGCTCTTATAGGAATACCTTCTGTTATTTCATGTTTGTTATATCTTTCAGTGATTTCTTTTATAAAATCTTCATAATCTTTTTCCGATGCATATACTTTCTTTACCTCTATCCCAAGAATATCTTTCATATTATATTCGAACATGTCGGCAAATGCTTTATTGCACTGGGAAATGACATCTTCTCCCTGATCGTTTTTTCCCACCATATAGGTGCCCACAGGAATTGAATCCCGTATCTGTCGATAATTCTCCTCATCGGTTACATCCTGGATTGTTCCCTCCCTACCGATATATGTCACGCCATCCGTATCCATTTTTTTATATGAACACACAGAAATATAACAGCGCTCTTTGTTTTTTTTGAATAACTCCACTTTTTCATTTACAACAAATCCTTGTTCCATTATCAATTTATCAAACCTTCTCGCTTCTCCTGGGTCAACATATAGCTCTTTGATTTGTATTCTTTCCAATTCGGAAGGTTTTTCGTAACCTAATATATCCGCAAATGCTTTATTTACACGGACAATTTTGCTTTGCGCATCCAGCTTATAAACGCCCACCGGTAATTTATCGAACATTTGGTGATGGCTTTCTTCATCAGTTACATCCACTAGGCACCCGGCGTAACCGATAATTTCACCGGTTCTAGGGGCTTTAACAGACCTAGAATAATCCTGTACCCATATTTTCTGACCATTTACTTTGAAAAGAATTACTTTTTTTTCTAAACATCCCCCCCTTGCTTCAGCTTCCTCAAGTTCTTTCAACATGCGTTCTCTTTCGCCAGTGTCCCAATAATAATCATTGATATTTGCATTAACATCCTCTCCGTTCTGGGGAAGTTTGAGGATATGTCTTACTTTTGAATTACAGCGAACAAAATCTCCGTCCTTTGTTATTAGATATACACCAATGGGAAGGTTACCCGGCAAAGTGCATTGATAGAAATCTCTTGACGCTTCAATTACTTCTTCTTTTAAGTTCTCTTTCTCCTGTGTTTTCATCTCTACCTCCTTATTACATTTTTTTCTTTTTATTCAATAGAAAGAATTATATCAAAATTTTTTTAAAATTTCAATCCCAAAAAATAAAATACCCTCGGATTTTATCTGGAATTTTTTATCATTACCTATTACATGTCGACCCAATGAAAAATTTTGAAAAAATTCCAATTAAAAAATGTTGACTTTTTCCCCCCCATATGTTATTGTTGTTTTTAAATTTTAAATTCTTCAGGAGGATGCTATGAAAGGCAGAATTTATTTTAAATTGAAATGCCTGGGAAATGGATGGGCGGCTGAATTAAAAGCAAAAATTGGTGTAAGCACAATTCTTATTGCCCTTTTCCTTTTTAGCTACGGCTGCTCGACAAAGGCAGAGATAGACTTAATCGGCATGAAGAAGGGCATCCTGGAAGAGTTACTCCGCGTAACGCCGGAAAATCCCTTGAAAGTAGACATTTTGAATGAACTGGCTTATCAGGAGTCCTGGAATGGGGGGCAAACACCTCTTGATAATGTCAATTCTGCGAAAAAACTGGCTGAGCAGATAGACTACAAAGAGGGGCTCGTCGAGGCCCGGTATATTTTAGGGTTGATTTATTTTTTAAGAGGCGAATTTGATAAGTCTAAAACATCTTGTGAAGAAAGCCTGGATTTAGCCAAGCGTATTAAATACAGTACGGGAGAAGCAATGGCCTACAATGGAATTGCCAGGTATCACCAGGTCAGGGGGGAATATGCAGAGGCATTGAAAAATTTTTTAAAAAGCGAAGCGATATGTAAAAACAGCGCTGATAAAAAAGACAAGCGAGCGCTTGCCGGGGCCTATTATGGCCTTGGAGCCCTCTACTACTATGACCCAGAGGATTATAAAGAAGCATTGAAATATTTTGGAAAGTATCGTAGGTTTGGGAAGGAAATAGGAGATAATATTATTATTATTTCCGGCGATTATACGATAGGCGAAATGTGGCAGAATCTGAACCAATACGATAAAGCTAAAAGATTTTTTTGGGACTGCGTAGAAAAGAGTAATGAGATCGGATTGATATATAATACAGCTAATGCGTATGAGGGATTGGGGGATGTCGCTACTGCGCAAAAAAAGTATGAGGAAGCTCGACTATATTATGAAAAAAGCCACCAACATTTTTTAAAAACTGAAAATGCTTTACAGGTGGCGGAAATCAAAAAAAGATTGGGCGGACTATATAATAAAATGGGAGAAGATTTTCAAAAAAAAGAGTACTATAAAAAAGCTCTTGAATATTTGCGAGAAGCTTTAAAGATAGCGATTGACTCAAATATCCCTAAAACCGTTGAGAAAATCTGTAATGAAATTATTTTCGCATACAACAGATTAAATCATTATAAATCCGAGTTCCTTTGTAATAAATTACTCAAGGAGATAAAAGAATTCCTCCTTAAAAACGAAATGTTAAAACAGAAATTGATCCTCGATTTTGAAAAAGCTGCTGAAAAAGAAAGGTTAAAAAGGACATTTCTGATAATAGGATTAATCGGTTTATCGATAGTCCTGGTGGTGGTATTAAGGTTATCAATTAAATTACGGAAGCAAAAGGTAAAAATCGAAGACCAGGCCAAACGATTAGAAGAAGCATTGATAAAAGAGAAAGAACTCAGCGATCATAAAGACGATTTGATGAAAACAGTATCCCATCAATACAAAACTCCCCTGGCCAACATCAATTCCACTGTCCAGGTTTTAAGAGATTATTTACCGAAATTAACTCCGCAAGAAATCGAAAACCAGTATAACAAAATTTTATCAAACCTTGAGAGAATGGCCCACCTCATTGATCAGCTACTAAAATTTGGGAAAATTTTTACCCCGGCAGAACACGACCTGGATCGAATCTGTCGGGATTTCATCGAAGAACTCAAATCTAATGAAGGCGATAAACATAATATTGAATTTACTTCTTCGGGAGATTGTGGTAAAATAAAAGTAGACAAAGATTACCTGGAAATCATACTGCAAAATTTGGTGAACAATTCCATTAAATTCTCCTCGGAGGGAAGCAAGATCAGCTTAGAACTATTCTGCGATAAAGAGTCGGCAGTGATTAAAGTCTCGGATAACGGGATAGGAATCCCGGAAGATTACTTAAAAATGCCTTTCGAACGGTACCACCGCGGCAGCAATGTAGGCGCTGTCCAGGGAACAGGACTGGGCCTGGCCATCGTAAAACGATACACTGACCTGCACTGCGGAGATATATCCATCGATAGCCATTTAAACGCCGGTACGACAGTTACACTAAAAATCCCCAGAATAGCTTGCGAAAAAAAAGGAGTTAGTTATGAATAAGTTGAAAATCTTGGTAATAGAAGACGAAAAAGATCACTTGGAAGACATTTGCTTTGTCCTGGAACAGGCAGGATATAAAACGATCAAATCTGAAAACGGAGAAAAAGGCCTGGAAATGGCAAAAAACCAGAAACCGGATATAATAATTTGTGATCTTAATATGCCCCCGGGGCTGACGGGCTATCAAGTCCTCGAGGAAATCAGAAAAGACCCCGGGACGGCACTGATACCATTTATTATTCTAACTGTTTTCCCCAGGCAAGACGATGTAGACATAGAATTTAGACTGAAAGTACAGGACTATATTGTCAAGCCTTTTAATTTCAATGATTTATTGGCCCGGGTCCAACGATGCCTGGAGGAGAAGAAATAGACTGTGGTGAATAAAGAACCCACGGATAAAAGGGAAGGTGAGAAGTTAAGGGGGTGAGAAGGTAAGAAAAAACAAGGAAGAACGGAAGCGAGGAAGCTTATCGGGAACAAAAGCGCCATCCTTCAACAACAAAAAAACGCCTACTCCAACTGAAATCAATCAGATCAGTGCAGCCGATGGCATTATCTCAATGACGGGATAGGCGAAATTTTCTTAACTCCTTAGTGTTCCTTTGTGCCTTTGTGGCTGTTTTCAATACCCCGGAAAGATTTTTCCGACCTTCCCAAAGATTTTTCCTACCTCCTGAAAGATTTTCTTGGCCTTCCGCAAGATTTTTCTTACCTCCGGGAAGATTTTCCTGACCTTCCCAAAGATTTTTCTCACCTTCCGCAAGATATTCTTGGCCTTCCGAAAGATTTTTCCGACCTTCCGAAAGATTTTCTTGGCCTTCCCAAAGATTTTCCGAAGCTTCCGAAAGATTTTTCTTGCCTCCGGGAAGATTTTCCGAAGCTTCCGAAAGATTTTCCAGACCTTCCGAAAGATTTTTCCTACCTCCTGAAAGATTTTCTTGACCTTCCGAAAGATTTTTCTTACCTCCGGGAAGTTTTTCTGAGGCGCAGGCAAGATTTGTCACAACCCCGGGAAGTTTCTCCATAACTCCCGGAAGTGCCCTCAATGGCAACGGAAGTGCATTTCTGCCGAAACTTTGCCGCCAAGGATTTTTTCTCTTTTTCTTCGCGGTACTTCGCGTTCTTCGCGGCTATTTTTTACATCCGCATAAGCCACTCTTTAAAAACCGGGTTCGAGATGGAGTAGCTCGTAATTTTACGTGTCGTAATTTTACGAGTTGAGTTACGCTGACATACCTTTTAAGTCAAATCAATCGATGGGGCCTTATTTCTACCGGACCGCTTTACTTTAACTGGCCCCGGGAGATACGAGAACCGGTTGGGAAAGGTTAACAAACTAGGGCAAAAGGTAATCACAGCGCCAAAAAAGATAATGGTACAGACTGAAAGGGACAATCGACCAGGAAAGAAGGTCACCATCGATGCAAAAAGGGTCATTGTTCATTCAAATAAGATCAACATCCATTCGAATAGGGTCATCATTCACACCAATGGGGTCATCATCGATACCAGCAGGACAAACACACTGCCTGTGAAGACCAACGATTACCCTTTTTGTTTATCGATTTACCTTTTTTCTATACTTGTTTATCTTATTTTAGAGTACAGTTGCCCATCGTTGTTGTGTGTTGATCTTATTTTATTGGATGTTGATCTTATTTCGCTGTGTTTTGATCTTATTTTATTGAACGCTGATCTTTTTTTCTATTCGATCTATCTTTTTTGGTCGCCGGTTTACCCCTTTTGATTGCCATGAAAATAAAGTAGCCACGGACGAACACGGACAAAAGGGAAGGTGAGAACTTAAGAGGGTAAGAAGGTAAGATGGCGAGGGAAATTTCTGAACCAGGATGAGTAGGATAATTGGATGATCAGGATGTTAATTTCGGATGCCCCCCCCATTATCCCGTGTATCCTTTAATCCTGGTAATCCCGGTTCAGACAATTATCTTTTAATTTTAAAAATTCGTGCTAATTCGTGTCATTCGTGGGAGAAACTACGGACCAGGCAAACATTGACCTCCAGGGATGGTTGACATTTTTACCGATTCATCTTATTATTAACCCATGACAACAGAAAAAACCGGGAAAAAAACATTTAATACCGCGGGCTTGTGTTTCCCTGAGGATCATTATATGGTGGATCCTCTCAAAAGAATGCAAGATATCGAGAAATTAATCGAACAAAAACTCTATTTCACCCTTCATGCGCCCAGGCAAACGGGGAAAACCACCTACCTCCATGCACTGGCCCGGAAACTCAACGCCGAAGGTAAATACATCGCATTGGTGGTTTCGTTTGAACAGGCGGGATATAAAGGCATAACCCAGGAGCAAGCGAACGAAGTTCTTAACTTCAGCATTTACCAGAAGGCCCGGGGGCAATTATCCAATGATCATTGGCCGGAAAACCCTCAATCCAAAAAATTTTTAAACCTGAACCACTACCTTAAAAAATGGAGCGAAAACCAGGAAAAACCTATCGTCCTGTTCATCGATGAAATCGATGCCTTATTGGATGATATATTGATCTCAATTCTCAGGCAGTTAAGAGACGGTTACCAGGACAGGCCGAAATATTTTCCCTCCTCCGTGGCCCTCGTGGGCTTGCGGGATATCAGGGAATATAAAGCCAAAATCCGCGACGGGTATGCGTCATTAGGAACGGCGTCACCGTTTAATGTGAAATCCGAGTCGCTTCTTTTAAAGAATTTCTCCAGGCAAGAGGTATTCGAATTGCTGGAGCAGCATACCCAGGCCACCGGCCAGGGTTTCACCGGCGAGGTCAAGGAAGAAATCTTTTGCCTTTCCAATGGACAGCCCTGGTTGACCAATGCCCTGGCCAGGCAGATCGTTTCTAAAATACTGGCGGATGATTATTCCAGGGAAATAACTCTTGATCTGGTGAAGGAAGCAAAAGAGCAATTAATTTCGCGGCGCGACACCCACCTGGACAGCCTGGTAGACAAACTAAGAGAAGATCGAGTCAAACGGATCGTACAGGCCATTATTAATGGGGATAACCTGCCCGTCGATATATTCGACGATGACATCCTTTATGTCCGCGACCTGGGCATCGTTGGCCAGACCGATCCCTTGCAATTCGCCAATCCTATTTATGCGGAAATCGTACCGAGGATAATGGCATCTTCCATTCAATCCTCCATTCCCAGGGAAATCCAAACTCCCTGGTTTGTGAACCCGGACGGCGCGTTAAATATGGAAAAGTTGTTGAAAGAATTCCAAAAATTTTACCGTCGCAACAGCGGGGCCTGGTTGGGCAGGTTCGAATACAAAGAATCCGCACAGCATCTATTGCTGATGGCATTTTTACAGCGGGTGGTCAATTCCGGGGGCGAGATTATCAGGGAAATGGCCGTAGGTAACGGCCGCATCGATATACTGGTAAAATTCGGGAAACAGGAATTTGCCCTGGAATTAAAGATTAAAAGAGACGAATATACCATCGAGGACGGCAAAGAGCAATTGGGCCGGTACCTGGATCGCTTAGGTTTAAACGAAGGCTACCTGGTAATATTTGATCCGGCGGAAAAAAGCTGGACAGAGAAACTCTATTATAATAGTATTCCCGTAGGCGATAAAACAATAATAATGGTAGGGCTTTAGGCTATTTCTCCCCGAGTTCTCTTTCCAGGGTATCAATGGCGTCTTTTAAGCGCCGTTTCAATGTCTCTTCATCTTCCTTAGACCCGGTCGCGCGAATGGTAATGGGTTTCCCATAGGCATAGGTAATAACTCCGAAAGGCAAAGGTATCTTAAACCTGTCCCAGGTCTTTTCAAGTATCTTCACTCTATCGGCATGCCAGGCAATGGGCACCACCACGGAACCACTCTTTTGGGCCAACCGGATGACCCCGTCTTTTATCTCCCTTGCCGGGCCTTTGGGACCGTCGGCGGTAATCAGGACCTCGGACTTCTCCTCTTTGATGGAATTTAAAAGTTTTATAAACGCCTTTGCCCCCCCACGGGAAGACGACCCACGCACGGGATTCATACCGAACTCGATGGCAATCTGCGCCACGATTTCGCCGTCATCGGAAAGGGAAATCAAAGGGCGCGCTCCGGTGTTCATGAACCGGTAAATGGTCACGAATATGTGGCGGTGCCAGTAAGCATATATTATGGGGACTTCCTGCGCCCTCAATTTTTCCACGTTTTCATAACCTACGATTTTGAGTTTACAGGTTTTGACGATGCCGGAAATCAGCAGTTTGGCCGCTTTGCGAATTATGAAATATTTAATCTTCTTCGGAAATGCCATATTCTTTTATTTTATCTAGCAGGGTCTTGTAACTGACTTCCAGGATTTCCGCGGCCCGGGTCCGGTTAAACCCCACCTCTTTCAACGTACGCTCGATCTTAATTTTCTCAACTTCCCTTACCGCCCGCGCGGTTACCTGTTTAAGGGGGCCGCTGAAATTAACGCTCTCCACCAGGGGAAAGGGTTTCTCCGGCAGTATGATCTCGTTTTCGCCGATGATCTTGCCGCGGCATAGGATAATGGCCCTTTCGATGGTATTGAGCAGTTCCCGGATGTTGCCCGGCCATTGGTAGTGGTGCAGCTTTTCCCTGGCTTTGTCCGACAATGAGAGATCGCCTTTGTTCATTTCAAGGGAGAATTTTTTGACAAAGTACTCGGCCAGGAGAATGATATCTTCCTTTCGCTCTCTCAGCGGGGGCAGCCGGAGCGGGAAGACATTGATGCGGAAATAAAGGTCCTGGCGAAACCGGCCGTCTTTTACCGCCCCTTCCAGATCGATATTGGTGGCAAAAATAAACCGGAGATCCAATATGATTTCCTGGTGGCTGCCGATGCGGCTGACTTTTTTTTCCTCGATGACGCGCAAGATTTTTCCCTGGAGATTATGGGGCAGGTCGCCGATCTCGTCCAGGAGGAACGTACCGCCTTGGGCCAGTTCCAATTTGCCTACCTGGCGCAGGTGCGCGTCGGTATAAGAGCCCCGCTCATGACCGAATAATTCGTTTTCCAGCAGGTTCTCCGGGATGGAGGCGGAATTGATGGCAATAAACGGGTGCCCGCACCGTGGGCTGAGGTTATGAATGGCCCGGGCAAAAAGTTCTTTCCCGGTCCCACTTTCGCCCAACAGCAGGACGGGGGTATCGGTGCAGGCCACCTGTTTCAATTTTTCAGCCTCTCTTATGATGCCGCTGCTTTTGCCGATGATTACGGATTTCGCCGCCTGGGCAGCGTAAATTTCTTTAAAAATAATGTTTTCCCTGAGAATGCGGGTGGACTCCAGGGCTTTTTCAACGATGAGGAACAAATAATCCGGGTCCACGGGTTTGGAAACGAAATCGAACGCGCCTTCCTTGATGGCTTCGACGGCCAGCTCAATGGAACCGAACGCGGTCAGCAGGATGAAAGGGATATTGTAGTGCTTTATTTTTTTTAAGAAAGCGATGCCGTCGATATCGGGTAATTGGAGGTCGGAGATGATAAGGTGAAAGTATTCGGATTTCAAGAGCAGCATGGCGCAGGAAACGGTTTCCGCGGATTTTACGTCGTAACCTTTTTCATGCAGGATATTGACCAGCATTTCCCGCATGGCTTTATTGTCTTCCACAACCAGTATTTTGTTCATGCTCCTTATTATAATGGAAAAAAGACAAAAATAATACTATAATAAACCATTAAAATCAGACCCGGTTGAATAAGGAGATTACAATGTTTAAGAAATCATTCCCTTTGTTACTAATCTTGTTCATCTCAATATTTATGGCGCTTACGACTGTCGGCGTCGGCGCAGGAGCCGCGGAACTGCCGGTAAAAATTCCCGCGCCCGCGGAATGGAAAGAAATTCCTTACCGCGGCATTACCAACCTCCTATCTATCGAAACCATTCATTCCTGCATCAAAAGCGGGGACGACCGCGGGCTTTTCCTGGATTTCTCCGCTATTCGTAACCTGCTGGACGGCACTGTATTGAATTCTACCGATACTATCTCCGGGAAAGTATACCTTGGTCCCTACCCTTTTGAAGCAAACGAAGTCACCTACACCTACAAGCGTTTCAAAATGGAAATCGTTTTCGATAAGGGATACGCGGCGCTGCCCGCGGCTTTTTTCCTGGCGCCCCTGCGCAACAGCGAAGAGTGGGAAAATGAAGGGCAATTGGCGGTGAGACTGGACCTTTATCTTTCATCAGGGAATAATACCCGGGCCATGGGACTCTACGATACCTTTGTCCGCTTTAAAAG
Source organism: Candidatus Aminicenantota bacterium (assembly GCA_026393835.1). Classification (GTDB taxonomy): domain Bacteria; phylum Acidobacteriota; class Aminicenantia; order UBA2199; family UBA2199; genus JAKAGC01. Next base: position 47,801 of record JAPKZK010000040.1, read on the forward strand.
GGAAGTTGAACCGGGCGGTGTGAAATTTGTAAAGCAAACCTCCATTATCGAAGGTCCCCTGGTAAACCTCGTCATGAGTAATGAGCCGTCGAAAATGGTAATCTCCTTTAAAACCGATCAACCGGTAATGGCCGCGGTGGTATTAAATAACGGCTGCGCCTTTTCTTCGGCCCAATCCGGGCGGAAACATGAAATAACCGTAACCGGGCTCGAAGCGGCAAAGGACTATGATTATTATGTCCAATATGAAGGCATTAAGACGAAACGTTTTAGCTTCCGAACGGCCCCCGCCGCCGGCGAGGGCGAGGTGGTGATTGCCTATGCCGGGGACAGCCGGGAAGGAATAGAAGGCGGGACCGCCAACCTGATGGGAGTCAATGTTAATATATTGGAACGCTGCGCCAACCTGGCGTTCATGCTGGGGGCGGATGTGTTTACTTTCGGCGGCGATCTGGTGGGCGGCAACACCACCAGCCCGGGGGATTTCCGCGCCCAATTAAACGCATGGAAACAGGCCATGTCGGGTTTCTGGAACCACCGCCCGGTGTACACTTCCATCGGCAACCACGAATCCATCTTGAAAATATATAAAAACGATAATGGCCGGACGCTGGTGATGGACCGGTGGCCCTATGAAACCGACAGCGTGGAAGCCGTATTCGCGGATGAAATGGTAAACCCCCAAAACGGGCCGGAAACGTCGGATTCCCGGAGACCCACGTATAAAGAAAACGTCTATTCTTTCCAGTACGGCCCGGTTAAGTTTATCTTCTTCAACAACAACTACTGGATCGGCAGGGAATACGGCAGCCCCACTGCCCCCGGCGGGACCGGCGGTTGCCCCGAAGGTTATGTGATGGAAGACCAACTCCAATGGATTCAACGGGAACTGGAAGCCGGTGAAAAAAATTCCACCGTGAGATATATAATCCTCAGCGCCCATGAGCCTGTTTTCCCCAATGGTGGGCATATCCAGGACGGCATGTGGTACAGCGGCGACAATAATGTCCGGGCCTATACCTTTGAGCCGGATCAACGGGGTGAACAGGGCGCAGGCAAGATGACGGCCGAAAAAGAGGGCATTATCGACGTCAGGAACCGGTTGCTAAAAATGATATCGGGAAATAAAAAAGTAGCGGCGGTGCTGGGCGGGGATGAGCATTCCTACCACAAGGTATTAATCGATAAACACGTACCCATCGGCGTCCCGGCGTTGGACGACAAAGACGGCGGCGGCAGGGTATGCCGGGAGGGCGGGACCTGTTCGCCCTTTAAAGATATAAAATATCCTACCTGGTGCCTGGTGTCCGGCGACGCCGGCGCCCCTTATTATTCCGAAGGAACCACGCCCTGGAATACCTATTGGAAACAATATCCCGGCGCCTATCCCAACCATACTTCGCTGAGGGGATGTTATCATTATTCGTCGCAAGAAAACTTTTTTATATTTAAAGCCGACAAAGAAAAAATCTCCCTGGACGTTTACAACCCCTATGGGGAGATTATCGACAGCATCGCCGACCTCATGAAGGTAAAGGAAAACGAAAAATAAAACAGGAGGAATCATGAAATCATTGAGTAAGACATTGCCGGTAGTTATTATATGTGGGATTTTGCTCCTGCTCACCGGCTGCGGTGGGAAATCCACGGATACGGAAACCCTGGGACGTATTTATTTCGACTACCACAAGGCCCTCCAGGCGGAAGACATAGGGGCGTTGAAAGGGTTCATCAGCGCCCAACGTCAAAAAGAAATGCCGGCTGAAAACACGGACATGGCAATCAAGATGATCAAGGCGTTAGCACCCACAAATGTCAAAATTACCGGGGCCGACGTTTCCGGCGGCAAAGCAGTACTGAAAGTCGAGGGCCGGTCGCAGGAACAAAAAGCCACCGGGACCGTGGAATTTGTAAAAGAAGGCGGTCAATGGAAAATCTCTAAAGAAGATTGGCAAATGACCTTTGAGATCACGGATACCCCTGGGAGCGGAGGCGGCAGTTTCCCGGGGGAAGCGGAACCATTTATGAAAGACCCGAAAAAGCCGCCGCAGGCGCAGCAAATTCTTAACGGTCACCAGGGGGAAGTGACAAACCTGGCTTTTACCCGGGACAACCGTTTCCTGGTTTCCGCCAGTTATGGGGATTTTTCATTGAGGGTATGGGACCCGTTAACCGGGCAAGAGCTTTCCAGCGCTAAAATGGAAAACCGCGTCCGCGGAATGGTGATAACTGCAAACGGGGAGCGAATATTGACCGCCGATGCGTACGGGAATATTATTTCGTGGCCCGTGGAAGAGGGGGTTGTCGGCCTTCCGACAACGCTTTACCGCGACGCCGGCGATACGTTGGCCGTGGGCCCGGACGGTAAATTCCTTGTCGCAACCGGCTGGGAAAAACCGCTGCGCCTGTGGAATATCGAGGACGGTTCGCCGGTCGAAACCCTGGCGGAGGACACCGAGATCCGGGCCCTGGCTTTTTCTCCATCGGGTAAATGGCTGGCCGGCGGCGGCAAGGGAAACCGCTATTGGTTATGGAATACGAAGACATGGAAGCAAAAGTCATATAAAATCGATAAAGTGGCCAAAGACAGCGAGGTCTCGGCCATCGACATCAGTAACAATGATAAATATTTGGCCACCGGGCACATGGACAGCAGCATTGTTATTTTCGACCTGGGGGAGCGCGAGGAGCTGCACAATTTTTACGTAAAGGATGCTTCCACCCGGGATGTAAAATTCAGTCCCGACAGTTTGCTCCTGGCCACGGCGCAGCAGGATAAGGCCGTGTATCTCTGGGAGGTTAAGACATCCGCCCATATGGCAAAGTTGTCCAGGCACAGCGAAGCCGTACGCTGCCTGGCTTTCAGCCCGGATGGTACGGCCCTGGCTTCCGGCGGCGAGGACCGCAAGATCATTATCTGGCGCTGCGGCCCGGCGCCGGCGCAGGATGCGGCGGGCGCTATTTCCCCGGCCGGCGGCGCCGGCGTTCCTGCCGAGGTGGGGGAGCCCGAAATGATGGAAGTGGAAGGCCAAAAAAATCTTATTAAAAACCCCTATGCCGGTCAAAATCTTCATTTCTGGGAAACCAAAGGCGATGTCTCTATCGAACTGGACGAAGAGGTCAATCCTTACTTTGTCATCCGGTACAGCGGCATGTTGTGGCAGGATGTTCCGATTCCCGAATCCGCGGGGCGGTGGGCGCTTTTAATTGCCTGGACTTCCAGCGAACGGATCAATAAAGACGATGATCAAACAGGGCTTCCTTATATATACGGATGCATGCTCGATCGGAAGGATAAAAACCGTATTAATACCACTTTGCAGGGTCAACAGATGCTCCATGCGGGTCGGAAAGCCAATGAATGGGGGATAGCCTGGGGAGTTTTCCAGGCGCCGGGAGATACCGGGGCGATTCGCTTTTTCATGCAGCAGGCGGATGGTGGGACGGCGCAGAACGGTTCGTCGGCGCGGTTCGATGAACCCGGCGTTTTTTTGTTCGACACGGAAGAAGAGGCAAAGGCTTTTGTGAAAATCTACCGTCAATAATAATCATCCGCTTTTACCCCCGGGAATAGGAAAACGAGTCCCTTTCCCCCCTTTCCCATTACATTTCGGGCAATCTAACAGCAAATTGCTCCACTCAAGACCTAACCAATAATACCCGTTGTAGTAAAAAAACTTGAGTGTCCCTTTTTACCCACCCCACCAGGCCAACCAACAGGACACCCGTATCCAACCAATCGCTTATCGTCATAGTGCTACCGCCCGTTGGGTGAAAAAAATTTGTTGTCCTTGACTGTGCGCTACAGCAGCCAATATAAAGTACAGGATTACTAAAATCAGCCTGGGGATTCTTCTCCTGGTTAATGCCTTCATGTCAGCACCTTAGAAATAGATATTTTTATCGTTTTCATTCAGAAAAATAATACATTGGAAAAAGGAAAATATTTAATCCTTTATTGCACAAGGGCTTTAACCTGTTGCCCGGAAAGACCGGTGTATTTGGAAACCGCTTCTACAGGAAGGCCATCGCTCAGCATTCTTAAGGCTGTATCACGTTTTTCTTTTTGTTTGCCTTCTTTTTTCCCCACCATTTTGCCCTCTTTTTTTGCAATCCTTTCCCAACTGAGTATATGTGGCATTTTCTTTTCCTCCTCTAAATTGTTGATTTTTTCGGATAATTTTTTTTCAAGATATTCCGGTAAATGGAATATCAAATCGATGAAATCAAAAAGAGATCGAATATATTTACTATCGTAACCCTGGCTATATAATTGCCGAATCAGTTCCCATTTAATCGTGTACTTTTTATCATTGTCCCCTTTTTTGGCCTCAAAACTCTTTAACTGGGCTTTTACCACCATGGCCATCGGATTGGCGGACCTATCTACTTTTTCCTGTAATTCCTTTTTGTTTTTATAATCGATGATTTTTATCAGGGGTATATGCATCCGCAGTTCAAACCCCCATAGCTTAGAATAATACTCATCGGGGCGATAGTTCTCATCTTCATCGGTTAATACCGCCAGGCTGATAATTCCTGTTCCCGATTCCCTGAATTTTTCAAAAATGCGGTAGTAGTAAACAAAGAGTCGCTCCGGGAAATCCGTATCCTTTTTACCCTGGACCTCTATATGGATATACACCCATATATATCTTTCCAGGCCGTTTTTGAGATAAACTTTTATTAAGGCATCTGCCCGGCGATTGCCCAATTTACTGTGGGGAAGGATTTTCCTGAGTTCGTTGCTCAAGATTTCCGGGGGCCTGGAAAAGTTGATATCCTTGTGGATATCGGGATAGAAAAATTCTACGAAGGCCTCGAAGTGCATTTCAATCATATCCTTCCATGCCGCGTCGTATTCCGAAGATGGGATGACCCGTGGAGGTTGGACCTTCTTGTTTCTTTTGGATGAATACTGTTTTTGCGTTACCATACCAATAATATAAACAAAAAATGGGAAAAAATCAACCCCTTTCCTCAATAACACCCCGTAAAGCAGATATAAGAGAGAATTTCTCGCTTGCCCCCTGACCGCCGGGGGCAGAGAAAAAACAGGGATTCGCGGGGGTCTTTTCGAGAAAACCGCCCCCCGCCCCCCGCAAAAGCCTGGACGCCGAACACCATGACAGCGTCCCCCTGTCCATCATAATCTCTCTTATAAAAAAAAGCCTTTCCCTGGGCATCGAAGTTAATTTTACCCTCCGGCAAATCCCCGGCCGGGAAAATCCGGAAGAAAATTTCCTGGCTCAAATCAAAGAACTCCTTCCCGATTTTTACCGACAAAATCATACCCGTTCCCGCTGGCTTCATTACCTGCCCCACATGCCCATATCGCCCTGGACGGGAGGATGTCTTCCCACCAACAGCGCAGCGGCGCCGGGGAAACAAAAATGGCAGCGGAATCACCCACTTTTCCAGGTATTGCAAAGAATTGGGTTTGAGCCCGGAAACCTTGGATTGGCCCGCTTATAAAACTCCCTGCCATCTCTGCCTGGCGCTTTTTCATCAACATGGAAACCGGGTTTTGAGGAAGTTCGGCATGGAGAAACCGTAAGTGTGTGTCAATCCTTTTTTAGCCACTCTATTATAAAATAAATGTACTCTGAAATCGGCATCTCTTCAATATCTTTGTCTTCGAATTCTTCCTTCCGACACTTCTCAATTAAATGGATGGAAAAAATGTTAAAGCTATTCCAGATATGACCGGCGCTGTGAAGATTGGCATTTGTTATTGTTCGAAGCCAGTTCCGCGTGTTCCTGATAAGCTCTTTTACATCAGAATTGTGCGCCCTGATATCATTCCCGGAAATGTCGGAAATCACCGCTCGAAATCTATGTAGTTCTTTTTCGAGTATTAGGCTTTTTTTGGTTGCCAATCTTCCTTCCCCATAAGTCCGGCACCCCATGTCCAGTCCCAATTCAAAAGGCAAATTGAATCGCGGCAGGTCCCCTTTTTTCAACGGTTCCATTCGCGATATATCATGGATACTGTATTTAGAGTTTTTAATAAGGTCTTTGATTTTATCGATCCTTTCTTCGCCGCAATCGTCTCGCTCTAAGGCGATCCTGGGTTCCAGGCCGCATATAAGAATAGTAAAAATAAGCGCCCGAAGCAGGGGCTTATAATCCGAATCGAAAGGGCAATTTATGAATATATTTCTTTCAAAATTATCGCCCACGCTTATTTATGCTTGATATCGAAAGTTCTATCAAGCATCCCATCCCGCCTATGGAGCGTCACGGAAGATACACTTTTTTTCCGGGCCAGTTCTTTTGCACTGGAAACCGCTGCCGTTTTATCTCGATAAATTTTATACGACCGCTTGGCGCCCTCAGGCAAAACAGCCCATTGTTCTTTCCCATGAGCGATGACGTGAATACAATCCCTTTCTAAGCGTGCTTCTTGCATTGCCCTGGCGATGGCCTGCTTCCTGGCCTCGTAAGTTTTTGAATCACAGGCTTTTGTTATTTTTTCAGGCATTTTACCGTTCCTTTTTTTCCAAAGATATTCTATCCCTTTTATATTAAGATGTCAATTATCTTTCCCCATAAACTTGACAGTTACCCATTTTTCCATTATAAATAAGGATAACAAATGGGAGCAAATCATGAGATCGATCGTTTTAGCTGAAAAACCCAGCGTCGCCAAAGAATTGGCGCGGGTACTAAACTGTAATAAAAAAGACAGGGGCTATTATGAAGGCCCCCGATATGTCGTCACATGGGCCCTGGGCCACCTCGTCACCCTCGACGAACCCGCCGGCTATGACCCCAAATACAAAGAATGGCGCATGGAAGACCTTCCCATGCTGCCGGAAAAAATGAAACTCAAAGTCATCCGCGAAACCTCCCACCAGTTCCACACCGTCACCCAGTTAATGAAACGCGGCGATATCGACGAATGCATCATTGCCACCGACGCCGGCAGGGAAGGCGAACTGGTGGCCCGCTGGATAATGAAACTGGGCGGCTGGAAAAAACCCGTCAAACGCCTCTGGATATCCTCCCAAACCGATGAAGCCATCCGCCAGGGCTTTGCCAACCTCAAACCCGGCAAAGACTACGAAAACCTCTACCGCGCCGCCGTGTGCCGCGCCGAAGCCGACTGGCTCATCGGACTCAACGTCACCCGCGCCCTAACCTGCAAATTCAACATCCAGTTGAGCGCCGGCAGGGTACAAACCCCAACCCTTTTCATGATCATCGAAAGAGAAAAAGAAATCGAGAACTTCGTTCCTAAAGATTACTGGACCATCGATGTAGACTTTGGCGACTATTTCGGCGCCTGGCGGAACAAGAGCGGCAGCACCCGCATATTCGACCTTGCCCAGGCCCAGGAAATCGCAGACAAGGTCAAAAACGGGGCCGGTATTATCATGAATATTAACGTAGAAACCAAAAACGAACCTCCACCCCTGGCTTACGACCTTACCGAACTCCAGCGCGACGCCAACCGCAGGTACGGGTTCTCCGCCCAGAAAACCCTTTCCGACCTCCAGGGCCTCTACGAACGACACAAACTGGTCACCTATCCCCGCACCGATTCCCGTTACATCACCACCGATATCGTGGCCACCCTTCCCCAACGGCTGGGCGCTATTGCCAAAGGCCCTTACGCGGCCCTGGTGCAACCCCTGCTCCAAACCAAACCCGCACCCGGGAAACGGTTTGTCGATAACAGTAAAGTATCCGACCACCACGCCATCATACCCACCGAGCAGCCCCTGGACCTGTCCCAACTGGACGCCGACGAACGGAGATTGTACGACCTGATTGCGCGGCGCTTTATCACCGTACTTTACCCCCCCTTTAAATACGATCAAACCACCATCGTCACCCTGGTCAACGGAGAACGTTTTTATTCCAGGGGCAAAGTAGTTATCGATATGGGCTGGCGAAAGGTAACTACAGCCCCCGCGGATACAGAAGACGAAAAAGAAGACCGTTTGCCCGAACAAACCCTGACACAGCAGCGGAAAGGGGCGAAACACGCGGTCAAAAATTGCAAACTCGGCAAATCCCAGACCAAACCCCCGGCCAGGTACACGGAAGCCACACTACTCACGGCCATGGAAAATCCCGGCAAATTCGTGGACGACGAAACCCTGAGGGCGGCAGTACAGGAAAGCGGCCTGGGAACCCCGGCCACCCGCGCGGAGATTATTGAAAAATTATTGAGCACCCATTATATCGAACGGGTAGGTAAAGAACTGCACCCCACTTCCAAAGGAAAGCAACTCATCGACCTGGTCCCCCCGGCGCTAAAATCGCCCGCATTGACCGCCCAATGGGAATTACGCCTGGCAAAAATATCCAAAGGCAAGGAAGATAACCAAAGATTCCTGGCCGATATCCGTACAAATACCGCGGACCTCGTTCAGGGCGTCCGTGTGGATACCTCGACTTTTAAAATCGACAATTTGACCAATAAAAAATGCCCCATGTGCGGCAAGTTCATGATGGTGGTGAACGCCAAAAACAAAAAAGGGCGTACCTTCATCTGTTCCGATATATCCTGCCGCTATGAAGAGGCGGAACAGCCGGCCAACATCACCGATTTCCGGCGCTCCAGGGAAGATATCCGGATGGGTAAACGATTGATCGATAAGTTCGGCGATAACAGGAAAAAAGGCCAGGTGGCCACCCTGGGCGATCTATTCGAGGCCGCATTAAAAAAAGAGTGAGAAAAAAAATAAGCCCACGAATTACACGAATTAACACGAAAGGGACAAGGCCTTTTTTTTATTCCTCATTTTCTGGTATAATAGAGTTGCCATGGACGAAAAACAAGAGAATCTTGAAAAGATCGAAAAATTGATTAACTCCGCCGATAAATTCAACGAGATGTCTTTTCGCCTTGTGTTAGAAGGGTTAATCAATAAAGGAGGAGAAGAATCGGAATATTTGCTGGCGCGGTATTTAAATTCCAGGACCCTGGATTTTAACACGCGGATCAATATCATCCGCGTCGTCGGGTACTTACAAAGCCCCCATTTCTTAGTGCCCTTGAAAAATATCATCGATAGAGAAGAAAATATCCATCTCAAAAAGGAAGCCGTAATATCCGTTTCCAAGTACAATGACCGGCGGGCATTGAATATCCTGAACCATGCCCTGTCCAATATCAAAAACGCCTTACTCCTCGACACCATCAATAATGAGATCGGCAAAATCAAACGTAATAATCCCGTATATGCCTTATTGCCCCGGTTCCTGGACGGAGAGAAGCACCCCGAGAACTTCGAAGTTACCCTGGCAATACTCAAACGCATCCTGCGCCCGTCCGACGCCTCAATGTTTGCCAGTTACCTCCACTGCGGCAAACCCCTGATCGAGAGGGGCGCATTTGAAATTCTCTGTTACACCGGCGATCTTAGCCACCATGCCGCCATTTTGCAATTTTTCCAGGACCAGTTCAAAAGTATCCCCGGCATCGATCAACCCCAATGCGAAGAACTTTACACATTGACAATAATACTCAAACGCTATTTCCTCAGGTTCCCATCACTGGTGGAAGGCCAATTGGATAACATGGGCACACAATTATTTTATGTCCGGGACAGCCGGATTCGCAACCTGTTTATATCCATTCTTTGCCAGAGCCGGCAGTCGCCGGCCATTTCATTCGTAGGCAAAATATACGATTCCGAACCGACGTTAAGAGAAACGATTATCATCGAATATTCCGGCAACGAAGGGGCCGTCGACCTCCTATTCGAAAAATATCAGCTTGAAAATTCAGCCTTAAGCGGGCTTCTTATCAAATCCCTCCTCAACAGCAAGAGGGGCATCGCTTACTTCCAGGAACAATTTTTCAACCTCAACGACGAGGGGAAAAAAATCGTTGTCAATTGTTTACCCTACGGCAGCAACCATGACCTATCCCAATTTACCGGGATGATATTTCAATCCGGTCTACCCCATCTTAAAGAAATACTAATAACCCGGATAAAAGAAAATTACGAGTTTTCCGCAAAAGAAATATTATTTGATCCCACCAAAGAAAATGAATTCTCCTCCATGGAAAAAGAGTACCTGGAAACCATCATCCAGCTTTTTCCCATTACCGCCATGAAAAAGATGCTCAAGGAAATCGCTTTTGCAGAGCCCGTACCCAGTAAAATAAATATGTATTTACACCTTATCGATGACATCGTACCGTCAGGGTTGACGATCAAACTTGAAGAAAAAGACCTCACCGCCGGGGTAGCCCGTAAAATCATCTCCACCGGCAACCTGGACCTGGTTTTATTATTTTTAGAGATACTCAAATATATCAAAACTTTTGACCCGGGAACATATGCCAATTTAAATGAAGGGTTGGATTTATTTACCCTGCGGGGGGATCAAAAACTCAGCGTAGAAGAAAGCGACCAACTGCGAAAAGCCCACAAAAATCTCACGGACCTTTATTTTGAAATCCGGCAGATCGAAACCGGGTTAAAAACACTGGAAAAAGTGTTCGCCAGGGAAGAATTGGATTTTGACCAACTGACCCATTTCTTTACCACGCAATCCGTCTGCGCCGCATTAAATATCGAACAAGTGGGCCGGCTCATCGAACAGCGATTGGCCGCTGCCGGCCGTGAAGAACTCAGGCAATGGCTCCCCTTCTTTAACCGCTTCCCCATGATTGCGTTTCAACTCAAAGATGCCATCGGGCAAAAAGCAAATACCCAGGCAGGGCCGGAAAGCTCCGCTTTACAGAAGTTCTACCAGGCGCTGCCGAGCCGCCCCATAAAGATCGTAATTCGCTTGACCAATAAACGGATTACCGCCATTCTGCGAGATCAGTGCCGCGAGATGATTCCCCATATCCCGGTGGATACTGAAACCGACGCGCTGGCAGAGGAAGATATGCTGTTGTGCGATACCGTGACCCTCAAGGATTTTATCATAAAAAATACACTGCCTTCCCACAAGTTGTTCTTGTTCCTGGATAATATATCCGAATTCGAGTCATTTAAAACCTACAACCCCCGGCCCCTTGTAAAACCCTTTTCTGCCTACCGCATCATGAAAGAGGTATTGAAGGAGATTTACCTTTAACATGGACACGGGAAACGCTCACTTGAATTTTCAAATTTTCCGGATAAATATATTGCTTATTTCTTCTTAATTGATTAAAATATGAGACGCCATGGAAAACGAAAACAAAGAAATAAAAAACATCAGTGATTTTTTTTCAAAGGAAAGCCCGGAATTAACGCCGGAACAAAAATGGAACCTGGTCTTCGAAGGTTGGATCGACAAAATCGACGAAAAAAAACTAATGCCCAACCTCTTCGAATTAAAAACCTGGTTCGAGTCCCTGGAAGAATTCTTCTCCTCTACTTACCTGGAAACCCTGGTCTTCAAATATCAAACCACCAATACCCGCGATTACGAATTCTATTTTGTCACCTTCACCCACGTGGTCACCAAAATCATCGGGCATCTCAAAGACCTCGATTTTGAAAAGGATAAGTACCTCTTAAACTTCGAAGAATTCATCGTAGAAAAGATTTTCGAGGAATACGCCACCTCCGTGACCAAACGGTTCCCCTATCTCAAAGATATCTATTCCCCGTCATCCTGGTTCTACAGCCTGAGAATTTTCCTCCAGAGCATCAGGAACCTCGTTTTCGAATTGACCCGCAGCAACCCGGTTTCCCAGAAAGCGTTCTTCTCCTTGCGGAAACTCTATCGCAAAGAATTTATGAGCAACTCCATTATCGTCTCCCTGCTGAAGGGGAATTTTATCCCGAAAATGGATAAAGTATACCAGCAGGATATCTGCGACATTATCAACGACAGGGAAGATAAGAAACTCAAACGCGAGATCGGCATCTTTTTCATTTTCGCTTTCCGCATCATGAAGCTCAACAATTTTATCGAGCAGAACCTGAATATCAACCGGAATATTAGCCTTACCATCCCCCTGATCCTGCTGCTGAAAAAGCAGATCGAGAATATCCTGACCTTTTACGATACCGTTCTGAAGCAAACCCTCGGAGAGTGCTTCAACAAAGAAGCGGAGATGCAAAAAATCGATAAAATATTCCAGGACCTCCGGCTGGAGTACCAGAAAATTTACGAAGGGGAGTTCCCCTATTATTTCGACGCCGAGAGCGAGAAAATAAACCGGCGCAAACTGCTGAAAAATACCATTATCATTTCCGACTTTGCCATCCAGGACATGATCGAAAGTGTGGCCAAGCTTTTTAAACCGGAAATTTCAGGCAATTCCATCTTCGAAAATTACACTTCCCGGGCGGAAAAGTCCTCGGAAGTCAAAGAAAAACTGGTCAAACTGCACACCAAAATCAACAACTACTTCTCCGAGAAAGGCAAAATCACGCCGGCGGATATCTTTTTCGATATCAATCAATTTATAGAAACCGATTTGAACTATCTCTTATTCAAAGATTGGAATGAATTTTTAGATCACTACAATAAACTGGTACAGACCGATTTTTCACCGGAGTTTAAAACCAATCTACGCGCTTTTCATTCGTTCATCACCAAGATCCTAAAAGAAATGGTGGACAAAAAGAGCGGGTGAGCCCATTAAAAGCATGAAAACATGGAATATTCCCCAGGAAATTATTGAAGATTTCAAACAGAAAAAAGGAATACTCTTCCTGGGTTCGGGGTTATCTCTAAGTAATGAGGGTAAAAAAGGATTACCTGGGGGGGAGGAATTAAGTCGACAGATGTCTCAAAAATTCCTGGGTAGAAAACCAACTCCCATTGAAGGTCTAATGCAAATTGCTCAGCAAGTTGTCTGGAAAAATAACAATAGTCGTCAGCCCCTGGAGTCTTACTTGAGCGATATATTTAACGACCCCACGGTTCATCCCTTAGCTCCGCATCTTGCCCTTGCTAAATTGAATATCCCTATGATCACAACAAACTATGACAGGCTAATCGAGGAGGCTTTCCGAAAAAATAACTTGAGATTATCGGTAATCCTGGAAGATAGAGACCTCATTGAACACGAAAATATACTTATTAAAATTCATGGCTGCATTTCCAGGCCCGATAAATGCATTATTTCCGAGGAAGATTACTATAGATGGCTCTCCTTTGATTCCGAGATCAAGAACCTGGTTCGCGCATGGTTTCTCATTTATAGAATTGTATTTGTGGGATATTCCTTGAATGATATAAACTTCCGGCAATTACTCATTGAATTGCGAAGAAAATTTGGCAGCAGCTTTCGCAACTGTTATGTAGTTACGCCTTTTCTTGAGGGCAATAGTTATAATTACAAGTTCCTGACAAATGCCATAGGCGCCCAATTCATAGAAGCAAATGCAAAAGATTTCCTGGAGAAACTGGTTTCTATTCTCATGGAAAATATGATAAAATATACAGACACCGAGCTAAAAGAGGAATACTTTCATTTAAATGTAAACAAAACAAAATCTTTCAATGAATATGCAGCGGAAAAAATTTTTGAAATGATTAGCAACAATAAGGCAGGCCCTATCGAGTTAGATGAAGATGTCTTAGAGAAAATTTCTCAGTTTTCATCTTCCAAAGGAAACATACCGTATATTCAGCCACCTAAAATAACTCCTCCTGAAGGTATGGTTTACATTCCCCCGGGAGAATTTATAATGGGCGGATCGCGACTCGGAAACGAACGAATAAGGGTGGAGAAAATTGATAATGGCTACTTTATCGATGAATGCTTGGTGACCAATAAACAGTATAGAGAATTCCTAAAGTGGATCGAGGAAAATAAAGACCATCGATTTTGTCACAAATATGAACCTGCGAACAAATCCCATGACCCCCATCATGATTTTTCCGGTACAAGCGCAAGAGATGTTAAGGTTACCGAGTTATCACAAGATTATTTCACGAATCCATTATATGAGGATTATCCCATTGTTAACATCGATTGGTGGGATGCCTTTGCCTACTGCCGTTGGGCTGGAAAGAGGCTGCCTTTTGAAAAAGAATGGGAAAAGGCTGCAAGAGGTATCGACGGGAGAATGTATCCGTACGGGAATATATTTGATCCTGCTAAATCCAATGTCGCTGAATCAGGAATTTATCACACCACACCGGTTAAAAAATATGAAGAGGGCAAAAGCCCTTATGGATGTTACGATATGAGTGGTAATGCCTGGGAGTGGTGTTCGGATTCATTTGAATTTGATACTTCCTCAAAAAATGCCACCAGGGTGGTACGGGGAGGGTCATGCACGCGTGGAATAGTAAAAGCCCATTGCTCATTTAGAAATGGTCGTAACCCTAATGAAAGATGGGTTACCAGGAGTTTCCGCTGTGTGAAGGATATTGAAGAAAAATGATTGGAAAACCGAAGCAACACATTTTTGCTAATGATCGCCTGCGGATATCTGTAACGAGTTGTTGCAATTTTAAATGCATATATTGTACCAATGAAGGACAGGCGCACAATAATAACGATTTTATCTCTGTAGAATTCATAAAGAGACTCTCTGATTTTATTAAAACCAATGGGGTCTATATCAAAAAAATAAATATCACAGGCGGAGAACCTCTTTTGCATCCGGGTTTGATTGAAATTGTTACGGCATTAAATGGGTGCGCCGATGCCTTAACTTTAAACACAAATGGCGAATTGCTTGATTTCCAAAAGATTATCGCATTGAAAAATGCAGGAATAAATTGTATCAAATTTGGCATCGATTCCTTCTTCAAAAAAACCACGAAACCGTTTTATAAAAACACCGCATGCAACCGCGAGAAAGTCATAGAAAATTTCTTTTTTGCAAAAAGTGCTGTGCCCAGGACTTCTATAAATATGGTCCTAACTGATTTTAATTGCCACGAATTTGAGGATAATTTGAATTTTTGTATTTCAAACAAAATCGACCGGGTAGAATTTTTAGAACTCATAACATTTGATTTTCGAAAGCGAGGTGAAACATTTTCCTATGGGAGACCTTTTACAGAGGTCTTTAAAGAAGACAAGGGGTTTTTCAAAAAAATTTCTTATAATATTAGATTAGGTAAATATCTATGTGAGACACATAATGGGCTAACTATGCAAATGGCAGATGACTTTTGCAAAAGCAGGGTTTGCAGGAACCTATGGACAAGAATCGATGCGAAGGAAAACCTTGTCTCTTGTATAAAAACCAGGGCAAAAATCAAAATTGATTTTAGCCAATTATTCGATCAAGCGAAAATGAATAACAACCTCATGTGTGATGCGATTGTCGATAAAAGAATCGTACGGAATTATGATGGCGAATTGCTCCCAGAAAATGTAAAGGGAGATTACCATCCTTCCTACACTGAAATAATCCAGGGCAGTAATATAAAATTTTCAGAGCTGGATTTATAAAATGTTATTCCTGGCTATCTTTCATAGAGCCCCATTGTTGGTATGGGTTTTCAAAGGTACAAGCGATAATCGCTTATAGTAAGATGAGACCGTTCAAGGTACTGCTCGTAAATTGTCCAAATAGAATGACTAGAGCCCCGGAATTTTTTCCTTATGGATTAGCTTTAATATCGAAAGTATTAAAAGGCAGAAAGGTAGACGTGAAAATTTATGACCTGAATCTGTACCGTGATATATCAGGCTTCTCAAAATTTCTCAGTCACAATTTTAAATGGGACATAATTGCCCTTTCAGGTATCATTACAACCTATTCTATACAAGTGCGCTTAGCTCAACAAATTCGTGATCTCGTCCCGGGCACTTTAATTATAAGCGGCGGTGGTCTTGCTAGTTCCGTTCCCGAATTGCTTCTCAATAAAACCGAAATTGACGCCGCCTGCATTGGAGAAGGTGAAAAGACAATCCTTGAATTGGTTCAAGCCTGGTCTGACTCCAGGGATATATCTCAAGTTAAAGGGATATATTGGAAAAAGCGGCAAACCGGTGAAATATTTAAAAATGAATCGCAAACCTCGATCCCAGATTTAGATATTATTCCTTTCCCTGATTGGGAGGGGGCAAATTTCGAAAAATATCTTAGACAGTATTCGTCATTTTACAACAAAGGTAAAAAAGCAAGAAAGTTGCAGAGAAGAGGTGACTTGACGACAACAAGAGGTTGCCCTTATGATTGTAGTTTTTGTTCCAATACATTCAATCGTCAATCAATTCGCGCCCGTTCAGTGGAAAACGTGATTGAAGAAATCAAATTGTTGAAAAAAAATTATAGTATCGATAGTATCGATTTTTTAGATGAGCACTTTTGCTTCTCAAAAAAGCGCGTTATCGAATTCTGCGAGATGATATTGAAGTTCAAACTGGACATCTGCTGGGGAACAGCCACCCGTACAGATCATGTGGATAAAGAACTTTTGCAATTTATGAAAAAAGCCGGCTGCATTTTTATCCTTTTTGGCTTTGAAACCGGGAGTGAAAAAATTTTGGATAACATGGGGAAAAAGATATCGCTTCAACAATCGTGGGAGGCGTTTAAATTAACTGAAGAATCAGGCATCGATGCGTTGGGAAATTTGATTATCGGTCACCCTGGCGAAAATGACCAAACTATCATCGAATCCCTGGATTTCCAAAGAAACCGTTATGGGTTTCTAAAAAATCGTTATGTAGAAAAGCTGGATGAACCGGAAATTCAAATGGATTTGCAAAGAAGATTCGCAACTGTATCGTATGTTGTCCCATACCCCGGGAGCCGATTGCATCAAAAGTATAAAGATAAAATTGGAGATTTGGAAGAATTTATGAAAAAAATCTCTTTAAAAGATGCCAGCCATTTTGTCGTCAATTTGTCGGAGATTTCTCCCGTTAAATTGCTTGGTTATCAGCAGATTCTTTCAAATCCACATTATTGGGAGTTGATCTGAAGGAGGTACTATGGAAGTGACACAACTTATCAAACAGATTCGAGACTCGCTGGATCGAAAAGAAGCGGAAGTCGTCATTTCGAAATTCAAGTTCGAAGGCCTCACAGAAAACGAACTATTGTTTTTCTTTAAGCCGGAATGCTTTTTCAGTGGGAGCGAAACGCAAATCACAGCTACAATAGAAATGGTTTTTGAAAAATTCAGTGAATTCAAAGTGGATATCTCCGGTATTCTTCTCCTTAGCGGAAAACGTCTTGAAGAATTAGCGATCATGGATCGGCATTATGGTTTTATAAGCAAACTCTCAAAGGAAGCAAGCAAAATTGTAACAGGAAAAGATATAGAGAAGGTTCGACTCTCCCTCTCCCTGGGCGTCGATGAATTAGAAAAATATATTTTTTTGGGTGGGCACGAATTTTTGAAGAAATACCCTGAGTTTGATGAAAAAACGCTGAATGAATTCTGGCTGACAAAGAATTCCATTAAACTAAGAAGCGGTCTTTACCTCCAAGAATACCAGGTGAAAAAGCAGCCGATTATCCTGGTAAACGGTTTCCACCCTTCCCAATTAAGTCACTTTACCAATCCCCTTCACAAAATCGTAGTGCTTTTACTTAATTCCGACACCGATTGGAAAGTTTTGAAAAACGATTTGGTCGGGGACACTTTTCCTGAAAAAGCAAAGGGAAATTCAATTCGGGGAGAAATATACAGGAACAGTCTGAAATATGGTGTGCAGAATATTTCCATATCACGCAATTGCGTACATCTTTCAGCAGGGCCATTCGAAGCTTTATTTGAAATTAATAATTTTCTTAAAAATATAACAGGCGTCAGGTTTGAACTGGAACAGGCAAATATTGCACGCCTAATGTGCAAAAACGGGTTTAAAAAAAAAGAACCCGAACGCTGCCTATTAAATCCTACCGCGCGATTCAATTCCAAATTAATCGATCTGTTCACTTTTACCGAGGAGAAAAATTCAACTGAAGCAATTTGTGAATATCGAGAATATTTCCTCAGATGATCGGTTGACAAAATTGTAAATAATTTTATTTGCAAAAATATTTTTTCCCATCTATAATACAGTTTTAAAATAAAATGAAAGAGGACTTTTATGATGGAGATATACATTAACGGGAACATCATCGATTATCAACCTTTGTTTCCTTTAACCTGGGCCAATTTTTTTCAAAAGCTGTTGGAAAATGAAAATTACATCCCCAGGGATCACGGCATTGTCGCTGTATCCGTGGATGACACCGATTCATTGAACGTAATGACGGAACAATCGGATCACATGCTCCCGGAAAACATTAAGGTCATCACGATTGCCACAAAAAATTCCCTGGCCATTACCCGGGACGGTTTCTCAAAGGTCGGCGCCCTGCTGGAAAGCATAAAGAAGGAGATTATCAACGCCGCGGACCTTTACCGGCAAGGAAAGCCCAATGACGCTTCGACTAAAATCGTTAAAATCATAGAAGCCATCAAACCCATCGTTAATTTCATCAATTCCGTGGGCATGAGTTTTTCCTTGAATTTCGACGGGATCCCGTACGATTCCAATACCACGCTGCGAGAGAAAGTAGAGCAGTTCCTGGAGACCATCGATCAACTGGTGGCTGCCCTGGAAAAACAGGATTACGTAGAAATCGCCGATTACCTGGAGTACCGGTTGGTGGACGATATGGAGGGCTGGAATAAAATCGTCGACATCCTGCTGCAAGAGGTCGAAGCCCCGCCCCCGCCTGCCAAAATCGTTTAAATCGTTCTTCTATGTACCCGGGCTTGCAAAGCAAATACAATTGTCGGGAATAGAAGGGATAAACCGGGTAGTAAATAATTGCCGAACAAGAAGTTAAAACTTCACCGATGTGTTCGATCGACTTTTCGCGGAACTTCAAGTAAAATACTCAGGCCATTGAGTAAATTGGCGGAAGTACTGTGAAAGATGTATAAGAGGCCGCTTTTCAATATAGAGGAACTTTTCAGTTGATTCCCGGCTTACAAATCGGAAAATTAACTCCCGGACCGCCCATTTCCCTATAGTTTCTTCACCTCGTTATCCGTACCGACAGCCAACTTCAGGGCATAATCGAGAGAACTTTCCATCTTTTTGGGGATTTTACCCATTTTTTTAAGGATTCTCGTTTTGTCGATGGTGCGAATCTGTAAGGTGTTAATCAAACTTTCTTTTGTGAGTCCGGTCGTTTCGTTAGCGGAAACCGGTACAAAGAAAAAAGATTTTGCTTTTTTTTCGTCATAATGAGTGATTGCACTAACGATGATGGTGTTTGAATTCTGATTAATAATATCAGGTGAAACGATAACGCATGAGCGAGTTTTTCGGATTTCACTGCCCCTGGTGGGATCAAGCTCCACCAATACAATGTCCAGTCTGGAGAAATGATTCATATTTCTCCATCCAATTCATCGAAATCGTTGGCAAAAGCAGTATTTTCTTCCTGGCTGGCCAGGATTCCTGCCAGGAGGTTATCCCTTAACGATTTTTTTTTCCGCTCCATAATCAGTCGATGGCGCTCGGCGTCAACATCCATTTCTATCACGTCTTCAACATGTAAATTCATCATCGCCGCAACATTCCTGGGGAAAATGATGCCGACTGAATTGCCGATACTTCGAACTTTTACTTCCATTTTGAACCTCCTGAGAATAGTTTAACGTAAGTTAAACTATTTGTCAACACCAATCCGGGTTACTTACAAGAATGCCTTTCGACCTGTCGGATTTTTTTTCCTCGACATTTAAACATAAAAAGATCAGGAATCGATTGGTGGGGAAAAATGGATTCCCAATTGAGGATTTCCTGCAAATCGGTATAGAGGAACTTTTCAACTGATGTTTCATTCTCAATGCCGTGGACAGGAAACAAAAAATGTCTATTGATATATGAGGGGAAACTGTCCAGGATGTTCCAGGCTATCGACTTCCAGGTCCACATCGATTTTAGGCCAATAAAGGTGGTCCCCATGATACAATTTGACGTCATGTAGGAGATATTGTCAATAGTTGTGTATGAAAAAAAATAAATTTTTTTAAATGAATTCGGTGGCGCATGCTCAACCGCTGTCAACAATTATCCTACAGTAAAAACTGAATAAGGAGCTGTGAGGGATGAATCTTTAACCATTTGAACAACCTCCCTGGAATATTCTGCCAGCATGCCTAACCTCGTTGTAAACTGCAGCCAGACAACTGGTTGATTCGGGAATATCCAGCCCCTGGGCTTTTAAACCCTGGACAACTCCCGCAGCCCACCCAATATGCCAACTCAAATTAAACCATAGGGCCTCATTTGCAGTTAAAAAGCTACTGAAAATAGTCTCGAATTCCCTAAAGTCGGCATCGGATTTAGTGTTCTGCTTAGCCCACTCATTTACTACATTGATACCGGTGGATGATTCCTTGTAACCGATTGTGGTTTTGATTAGATCATCGATTGTGGTATCGCTGAGAAACTTCTGGAAATGGCCATAATAGTTTTTAACCATCTAATTGTACCTCCTTTCTCCTTTATATTTTTTACTGATATTCCTGGTCGATTTGAAGTTTGAAGCGACTGAATTTTGGCCTGGCGCTAAGCCGCGATTTTTCATTTTTGCACAGAGCTTAACTGGTTAGTCAAAGAACACTCATTATCAATTAGCAAGCCTTGCTAATTTTAAATTTAGCCGCCCCCCTTGGAGTACTGAGTACTCAGTACTGAGTACCGAAGTACCGGGGCCGATGGGGGCCGGGACAACGGATGGCGGGCGCGGCAGGTATTGCCCCTTAGACCATCAGGCCTTTAAGCCATTTAAGCCACTTTTAATTCTTCGGTTTTATCTTTATCTACCGAAACCCCATCCTGATATTTCACTCCCTTTAAAACAAGGGGAATGATATTGGAGCTATGTAATTTCTGCCACCTCTGGGACGCTGAATCCACTAACTTAAAAACCAGTGGTAGGATCGACTCCTCTTTACAACAACCCCGGGTTTTGTAAGTCCGCAAACGCACCGTCGAAAATGCCGATTCAATTACGTTAGTGGACCGTATATGACGCCAATGCTCCGCCGGAAACTCATAAAAAGCAAGGGTCTGATCTTTGGTTTTCAATAAACAGGCCACGGCTTTGGGGTACTTTGCCTCATAAACTTTAACAAAACGGTCAAACGCTTTTAACGCATCTTGCTTAGTGGGGGATTGATAGATTTCATGGATATCTTTTTTGGCTTGAGATTGTAATGATTTAGGCAACTTATCGAGGATATTGCGTGTCCGGTGTACCCAGCAACGCTGCTGAACTGTTGATGGATATTCCTTTTCCAGGGCATTCCAAAAACCCAATGCGCCATCTCCTATCGCAAGAGATGGGCCTACACTCAGGCCCCGCTGCTTTAAATCTATAAGAATATCGTGCCACGTCATCTCACTTTCTCTATAACCAATATCCATCGCTACCAGTTCCTTTTGGCCATCAGCAGTTGCACCCAATATCACAAATACGCAACTCTTCTCCTCTTTTAGACGGATGTTAAAGTAAATCCCGTCTACCCACCAGTACACGTATCTTTTTTTGGTCATATCCTGACACTTCCATTTTTGATATTCTTGTTCCCACGCTTCCTTGAGACGATTTAAGCTGCCAGGAGAGAACGATACAGGCTTACCCACCAATTGCGAGAGCACATCGGAAAAGCGCGTACTTGAGACCCCGTGCAAATACAAAAAGGGAAGAAAATCTTCAATATTCTCACTTCTTCTTAAGTATTTGGGGATCATCTGGCTTTGGTACAAAATCTGCTCTTTGTTATCATCGGTCCATTCCTGATCACGGCTGCGTGGTACTTTCACCGATACATCACCTATGCCCGTCTGAATCCTGCGCTCCGGATGATAACCATTACGAACGATTCGCTGGCGACCGTCAGGCATTTTTTTGGCGCAGTGACCTTCAATAAAATCTTTGATTTCGGTTTCTAATGCCAAACGAAGCATCAATTCAGCGCCTTTGCGCGCTAAATCTTGAAATGTCGTCTTAAAAAAATTTTCAGGTAGACTTTCTTCAAATTTTGCTGTAAAATCTTTCATGTGGCGTGTGCCTCCTTTGTTATTTTTTTTACAGGGAATTTTAACAAAGTTAAGCATACGCCACACTCCTTCATTTTTCAAGGTTTTTTTATCATACACAAGATTCTATTATATCTCCCCGTGCGTGGTCGCCCTAAAATTATTCAAAATGAGAATTGCAGGGTTTCACCCCTGATTCACAGTTTTGTTCATTTACATTTGTTTCGAATTTCGAATTTCACGTGCCGTGATTTCGTGCTTTTTTAGAATGACGTATTCCTGGGCATCCAGGCAATTCCAATTGACTTTTCGCGGGGCTTCATGTAAATTACTCAGCCGATTTAGTAAATTGGCAGGAGTACTGTGAAAGATTTATAAGAGGGCGTTTTTCAATGGTGCTCTTAAAAGGAGGATATGACGCGCCAGGCAAAAAAGCCCTTCTGATTTTAATCCCGTCGAATTCGACGGGTTTAGAAAACAAGCTGGCCGTAACAGTTTTACATTAACACCCAGTAGTAAATTTACCTGCCCTATTTTTTTGTGACAGCTTTTTCATAATCCATAAGTACCTTCACACCGATGGATGAAATCAGTTCCATATCGTTTAACGCATGGTTATAAGCATTTCCAAAACTATCTCCAAAATCTTGCTCCAATACATCCCTGGATTTTTTGAGCCACTCGCCGGATTCAGGGATATGTTTGAACATATAGGCAGAAACTATCCAATGAGAGCTTAACGTTTTTTTAAAAATTTTTTCTATTTCTTCTTTCCTTTTCGAATCCGCATCGGGTTCGATAAGCACAGCAGATTCTCTCCCCAAACTATCGATTCTTACCAATGTTTCTATGCAAAGGTTTTCCAATTTTTTTGCTGCGCACATTATTCCAATTTCTTGAAGGCTTGATAAAACCTGTATTTCCGGTGGAATATCTAAATTTTTATTTAAAGACATCTCTCCTATTTGCCCTAGACTACCAATTATCTCACGACCGGCAGAGGGCATATTGTTTTCAACACTCATCATACCAGCCTTTTCCAATTCTATTATTAAAATGGGGTAATCGATTTTTGAAGCAAATTTACTTTTATTGGTCATTCCAAATTCTATCAGATCAGAGATATTAATAGCCGCTTGCATCATATAATTCTCTAATTTTACCTTCGCGCATTCGCAACTAATATATTGATAATTCGAAATTATATTCTTGTATATATTATTGAGAGTTCTGTCATTGAGCCCTGGCGACTCCAATATAATTTTTCCTAGATAATTTAATTTTTCTATCCCCATAGAATATGTACCAATATCATGTTCGTGGGTTGCGTGGATGATTAAATGCCCCATATAAGCAATCTTTCGTTTTGTTTCTTCAATAATTTTTTCATCAATCTTTTTATTACTCTTATTCCCCTTAATAAATGGTCGCACTGAAAACCGAAACAATCTTGTCAATACAGCAGATACATTTGAATGTATGAATATTAAAACATAAAGTATCAATACAAATAATGAAAGGACAAAAAGGATCACGCATATTTTAAACACTTTCCCCGATAATGGAATAGTATTAACTATAGACAGCAATTGAAATACTATAATAAATACCATCAAAATTACATACAGCGATATTCCTATTTTTTTTAAAGGTGGATATTCTTTAATAGTAACTGAGGAAGAGATTAAAAAAGCAGAGATAAGGATAGTCGCCAACGTCGGGAGGAACACAAGCAGTATATCCCGTTGCAATTGATCATCTGACACGGAATTCTCACAGCAAAAGATATAAAAATATGAAAGGGTAAAACTTAATAATAGCACGAAAGATATTATAAACTTCATTTTAAAATATCTTTTTGCTTCATATATTTTCACTTGATCATATTTGAGTTTCATCAGTTTTTCCATTTAATTTATTAAATAAACCGTCAACATGATTTTTGAAATCAGGCAATTCAGTAAGCCTTTTGTTTAAAATAGACTTAACACCTAAGCTTCGAATTTCATTAAGAATGGCATCTTCGTTAACAACAGTGAAAACCATCATTTTTGCTGGATCATATTCGCTTACATTTTCAAATTTCTTTTCAATAAGCATTCTTAATAATTCAAGCCCTACATAAGGATTATCCGTTTCAAATTCGGTTCCACAGGGAATATTTAAATCGAAAATAATTGCGTCGTATTTTTTCCCTCCTCTTAATTGTTGAAGAGCTTCGGTCGCATCTGATGCAATGTCTACAATATAACCTCCCCGTACAAGTACGGTTTTATATTGTATTAACTGGATTTTTCCTTCATCTTCTATCCATAATATTCTCTTCATGTTTTCCTCCATTTAATTTTGACATTTTGGTAAAGTGACCCTGACTTTTGTAAGATATGGGACCTTTGGATATCCTTTTGCATCACTGACAGGTGTGCTTGTTACAATTATATCGCCGCCATGTTTTCTGGCAATTTTTATTGCTTCCGAGAGCCCAATTCCCGAACCTGTTCTATTCAAATCAAATGAAAGCTTTCCACGATAACCACATTCAAATATTTTGCCTTTCTCTATCTCTTCAGGGAGTATACCCACTCCATAATTCACTATTTCTATCGCGACATCTTTTGCCAGGTTTTCAACCTGGATGCGAATGTTTTGTTTCTGGCTGGAATACTTTACCGCATTGTGGATGAGATTGTGAAGCATTCTTATTAAATCTTCTTTCGACATCTCGATCTCAAGTAACATATCTCCGGGAATTTCTATCGCTACCTCCT
The DNA here is from genome assembly GCA_026393835.1 of Candidatus Aminicenantota bacterium. Taxonomy (GTDB): domain Bacteria; phylum Acidobacteriota; class Aminicenantia; order UBA2199; family UBA2199; genus JAKAGC01. Next base: position 72,458 of record JAPKZK010000040.1, read on the forward strand.
TTTGAAAAGCGTATATCCGGTATATATTAACCGTTTCTTTTATACAGTCATAGAGGTTTTCCGTTTTAAACTCATAATGCACATCTTCACTTTTTTTATTCCAACCCGATAAATAACTTCTCAAATTTTCAACATCCGTATATGCGATTTTCGAGGTGTCGGTAATCGTATGAGCGATATACAAAATATATAGTTTATCCAGGTATCCAAGCTGACTTAAAATATCGCCAATTTCTTCTTGAAAATTCGACTCTGCTTTTAATGCAATATATTCACATAGACTAATCCTGACATTTCTCTGAGTATTTCTAAGTTCAATGATATCGTCTATTCGGTGCTCATTCGAAAATTCTCTCAGTTGTAAAATAAATTCTTTTAATTTAAATAAAAATTCTTTTTCTTCTTTAGTATGTATTGCTATAAAATCTTCTAACCTCGCAGCAATCTCTTTTGATAAGTCTTTTATTGTTTTTAATAATGTAAAAGGATTGCCACCTAAGTTATTTAAGGTTTTTATTCTATCGCCCCCTAATTTCCATTCGATCCACTGTTTTATTTCTTCCACAAGCGTGTCCGCATTTAATTTTATGCTCGCTATAGGCGCCATGAATTGATGAGAAAATCGCTGGATATCTTCTTTGTTGCGAAGCATCTCCTCTAATTTCATGTTAACTGTCGCATCTCTTATAGTTCCCTGTCTTCCGATGCTATTCCCTTCGTGATCTTTTAAAAGCTGACAATCTATTTCCGTCCAGAAGAATTCCCCTGTCTTTTTTTTAACAGAAAGTTTGTAGTCTAATAAAAATTCTCCTTCGGAATCCGCTTCTATAAGTGCGTTTATAAATTCTTTTTCGATATCCTCGCTTGCATGCAATTCATTAATGTCAATTCCTATAAGATCTTCCCATTTTGAATATCCACACATTTGTGCAAAAGCTTTATTACAGTATGAAATTAATTGTTTATCCCCCTTCTTTTTAACCTGGTAGGCCCCCGTAGGCATCTCTTCCAATATTTTTCTTATCTTATAATCTTCGGTTATATCTCTTAAAGTCCCCTCTCTACCTGATTCTTTCCCATTTTCATCAAAAATAGTGCTAGAACTTGCCGATACTACAATTTCTTCACCATTTATTTTTTTCATTTCAACAGGACAATTTTCTACTTTACCTTCAATTGCCAGTTTACCGATGAATTTATCCATACCTTCAGTATCTCTATAGAATTGCCTTACGCTCTGGCCTTCTATTTGATATGGGTGAGTATAACCGAACATTTTTGCGATAACAGGATTGGCTTTGACAAATGTTTCTTTATCCGGCCCGATTCGATATATTCCTTCATTCATATTATCGATGACCCTCTCGTACCATCCATCGATTAAAACTCCTCTAGTTCCTATCTCTTTTCCTTTATCATCATGTACAAAATGAGCAGAGGTACTCAGATATATTTTTTTTCCTTGCTTGTCCTTCCAATGTAAAGTTTCATTCAAAAAAACTGTTTCCCTTCTCATTTTATCAAGTAATCTTTCCCTATCGTCAGGATTGTAATACAATTCAATAATTTTCATCCCGATCAATTCTTCTCTAGCGGAGTATCTAAATATTCGCACCATAGAATGATTGCAGTAGACCAATACACCGTTGTTATCAACCTGGTATATTCCTACAGGTAGATTTTCGACAAAATCCTCGAAATCGATTTGTTTTACCTTCAGCTCATTCTTACCTTCACTTATAGCCATTCTCTCTTGGCCTCCTTTACCAATATTATATTGTAAAATAAAAAAAATCAAAATGCAAGGACTTTTTTAAATTTCTCAAGAAAACAGGGACACTGAATTGGATCGCCCGAAACCGGGGCGAGAATCTTTGGGTAATTTGTTCCGGTTGCACCGAATGCCTTCCAATAACATAGTTTCACAGTTGGGAAATGGAAAGGTGATTGTTGTTGGTGGTCTTGATAATCCACTTGCCCATAATTATTTCACGTCCCCGGAAGAGTTATCGACCATGTCATTATATTTCATATCCCCAATGTATACATCCGCGGCAGGATCGATAAAACGCTGAATATTTGTCACAAGCCTATGGACGGTATTACCACAGGTGCCTTTGGGAATAATTGCCGTTAAATGTTTATCAGTGATTTCCATAAAAATCGGCTGCCACAAATGCCTGTCTACTCCATAAACGTGAACTTTCATGGGGCCCAATCGAATAGGGTTCCCCCATAAACGGAATCGGTTCCTGGCCCTGCCGAAAGTGGATTTTATCCAATAATCGAACGTTTCCTTGTTCAACGGCTCTTTAAACTTTATGGAAAGAGGGGAACCGATTAATTTTTGAAAGGCCCCCGGCCTTTGTATGCTTTCTTTTTCAATGGAAAACCAGATCTTTTCCTCTGTTTTTTTCATCAGAGCATCATAAATGCGCTGAATGTAGATAATATGGCTGCGATGATCCCGGAAATTACCGCTCCTGTTGGTAACTTTACCGTAATCATAAAAATCATGCCCACCGCGTCCTACCGGGGATGGGAACCTTAATTGACTGATGGCATAAAGAGGAAAGTAGATATCCTGGAGGCGTTTCAATTTGTCATGAACCACGGAAATTTTATCCACCAGTGTGAACTTTGAAGCCCTTCTCTCTATAATTTCCATAGTGTCTTCTTCATCATCGATACCGGCAGCCGTATTCTCGTCGTCCTCTTCTATCTCATCCCGCGGTTCCATTTCTTTATCGATTTGATAAATACTGTCATGCTGAAACATTATCCTGGCGTATCGATGGGGATTATTTAAGCGGACAACCTTGTTCCAGAGTACATCGAAAGTCAACCCACTCAACCAGACGTGATCCAATTCAGGGGCGTCGCAAACCACTTTCTTTATCCAGCGATCGACCAGTTGGCTTTCATGAATACTATAAAAAACAAAATACCGGGGCGTAAGCGTTTCCAGGAAACCCATAAATAATTCTTTTTTATCGGTTTCCTGGATTTTGAATAGATTGTCGCCGATTTGAGTGGAAAGGATCCCCCTGTATTTCATAATACTTGTGACGGTTTTGCGGTTCCCGGAATCGCAGGCATGTTCCAGCATATAGCTTTTGACTAATGGCGCCCTGGTTTTTCTTTCATCGAGTTCTTCCAGTCTATCGGCGGAATAACCGTCCAGGAAACGGATCATTTGTTCCCTGGACTTTATAGACATGATTTCATTTGAAATTTCTATTTCAGTCATAATTGCCTCGATTCTTATTTTCGGAAATAGTAGCAGAATCCCGAAGGATTGTCAAATCATATATTGGTAACGATTCACCCCGGAAAAGGAAAACACTTCGATTTCGAATATTTTATCCCTGGTTCGGCTTGGAATAGTCCCGCGTCGAAACGAAACGTTCCCGGCCCGCAATGCAAATGTCACGCTCCGCAATGCAAAGGTCATGCTCCGCAATGCAACGGTCATGCTCCGCAATGCAAAGGTCACGCTCCGCAATGCAAATGTCATGCTCCGAAATGCAAAGGTCATGCTCCGCAATGCAACGGTCACGCTCCGAAATGCAAAGGTCATGCTCCGCAATGCAACGGTCTCGCTCCGCAACACAACTGTCATGCTCCGCAATGCAACGGTCATGCTCCGAAAAACAAAGGTCATGCTCCGAAACGCAACGGTCTCGCTCCGAAACACAAAGACGGATAGGGACAGGCGACATGCGCCGCCCGCCCCCAGGATTTATAAACTTTAAATTTAAAGGATATTTGCCGTATAGTCTTCTACTTCGCCGTAGGAGAATGTACCGCATGAAGACGGCGTACTGCCGTACTTCATGGTTACCCTCATACGGGTATTGCCGGTTGGGGCGGAAGAGGACACGGTAAAGCTACCGGTGACGGCTGAAGTGCCGGATTTGCTGAAGACGCTTTCACCGCTGTCGGTAAAATCCCCGTCCTTGTTGTAGTCGATCCATACCACCCAGTATTCGCTGTAAGCCGAACCGGAAAAAGCGGGGGTCAATGTAACACTCTGAGAAGCCCCCCGGGTATAATTGGTGACTATCGATGTGTAATCGGAGTAAGCGGAAGCGCCGGAAGATTTATCCAGTGCACCGATGCGCACACGCCCGATCCATTCGTCTGCCTGGCTGCCGCCGGAAGAGGTGCAATAAGTGACGCCCACGCCGCCGATATTGGCGGTATAATCTTCCACTTCACCATAGCTAAAAGTTTCACAGGAAGTCGGAGCGCTGCCGTACTTCATGGATACCCTCATGCGGGTATTCCCATTGGTGGCCACGGAAGGAATAGTGAAACTGCCGGAGCGCATCGTCGTTCCGGAACCGCTGTAAACCTGTTCATTGGAATCGAGAAAATCGCTGTCCCTGTTAAAGTCGATCCAGACCTTCCAATATTCGGTATAAGAAGAGCCCGAAAAACCCGGGACTAACTCAAAAGTTACCGACTGGCCCACCGATGGCAGATTGGCTGTCAGAGAAGTGAAATCGGTATAAGCGGAGGCGCCGGAAGAATTGTTTAACGTTGTCCCTACTTTAACCCGGGCGATCCATTCGTTGGACGGACCACCACTCTGGGAAGTGCAATATGAACCTGCCGTGACGGTAATATAATTGGTTTTAGTCAGGGTGTTGTTGCCATAAGCATTGGTTGCGGTTAAAGTCACATTATATGTTCCTGCCGTATTATAGGTAACCGTCGGATTTTTAACCGCGCTGGTGGCGGGGGCGCCGCCGGCAAAGGTCCAGGACCATGATGTGGGGGTGTTGGTGGATTGATCCGTAAAAGCCACGCTGCCGCCCACTGCTACACTGGTGGGACTGCCGGTAAATGCGGCCGCCGGGGGCTGGGGCGCCCCGGTCACGGTGATATAACCGGTCTTGGTTTCAGTGCCGGAGCCGGTAGCGTTGGCGGCTGTCAAAGATACGGTGTATGTCCCGGCCGTCGTATAGGTGTGGGAAGGGTTCTTGAGGGTGGAGGTCCCGCCGTCGCCAAAAGTCCATGACCATGATGTGGCGTCCGTGGATAGATCGGTGAAACTAACATTCAACGGCGCGGTCCCGGAGGTAGGGGCGCCGCTGAAATTAGCGATTATCGCACCGCCGCCGCTCTCTTCAAAATAAAAAGTACCGGGCAGGCCGGCCGCGTTTCGTTCATCGGGCCCCTGCGTAACGGCCCCATTGGCGGTGACGGTATAGTAACTCACACCGTCAGTGGCGATTACAAAATCACCAACGCAGTAACCGGCGTAACTTATTGTACCTCCGCCCGGGTTTCCTTCTTCGGTTTGAAGCACAAGGGCCGGGGGCGCAGTGATGCAGGCGGATTGCGCTAAAAATACGTGTTCCACTACATCAATGCGGGGATGATACCACCCGCTGGACTGGCCGGCGCCGACGGAAATACAGGCCACCTGGGGCGAAAGGTTGTTCATATAATCCGAGTTCCCGCTGCTTTCGCTGCCGTGATGGCCGATATGCGCGACTTCCACTCCATAAGAAGAGAGCAGGGGGTATGCGCCGCCCGGCATAATGGCGTTAACCAATGGGGTTTCGATATTCACCTGGGTAGTAGACCTACCGGTGCAGGCGCCGTCATCGGATCCTCCACCCAGGTCCCCTGTCGTGATGAATTCAAAATTGCCATATTTAACAAGAAGAACGACGGACCGGTCGTTTTCATTGGCCTGCCCGCCGGAAATAGCGCCAACCCCGATCACTGAACCATTGGCCGCAACGCACCGCGCGGTGGCGCCGCTTCCCAGGTTTATCACCTGTCCCAATGTAATCGACGTAACGCCCCCGGCTGTGGTGCCGGATGCGGCAGTGTGGAAAGCGGTCACATAGGTGTTGGTTTTATTGCTGCCGTTGTCATACACATGGAGCGCGTCATAACCGTAGTTCATCACTTCCGTCAACCCTTCAAAATGGTCCGTATCCAGGTGAGAAGTAATGATATAGTCCAGCGCCTGCGCCGTGGTGATTCCCTGCGATTGGAGATACGGCGCAACTTCAGCGGTTCCTTTTCCCGTGGTTCCGCCATCGAACAAAATGGTGGTGCCATCGGGACCTTTGATCAAAATACTTTGACCTTGCTCGACATTGATGTAATGAATTTCAAGATCCTGGGCCCATAAAGCCCCGGAAAACCCTAAGAAAAACATTCCCATCAATACAACTAAAAAAACTTTCTTGACATTTAAACGATTCATCAAATCCTCCTATTTTATCGAAAAGGCGGATGAGGCCTTTTCGAGTCCTTTTATTTTTTAATTTTTTTGCTGTACAATTTTGCCTGCTATTAAAAAAGCCACAAAGGCACGAAGGCACAAAGGTTCACCAAGGGGTTTATTATAAAAAAATTCTTGGCGCCTTGGGGGAAAGAAAAAGGCCGGGATAGGTATCCCGGCCTTTTGTGTTAGTGAGAACGTATTCTATTTATACGTTCGATTATTAAATGGTTATAAAAGCTCGAGCTTATCTACCCAACCTGCATCCGAACCGGTGCTGACACTGCCGTCTTTGGAATAGGTCCATTTGAGGGTATGGGCGCCGCTGGTGACGGTATAGGTTTGCTGTGTCCAGTTGACTGTGCCTGAAATCGAGGTTTGCAGGACGCCGTCGATGTAGAATCTCAGGTAATCGTAATTGGCTTCAGAGGAGACTTTCCAGTAGAATTTAACCGAGGTTTTACCGGAGATAGAGGTTTCCATGGAAGCGCTCTGGCTGTGGGTAATTAGGGGGCTCTGGGCAGCATCGCCGCCGTAATAGGTGGTGGTGGTCTGGGAATACCAACTGCCGTTCCCGGTCAAGGTGAAGGTCAAGCCGGGGTAGTCTACCGCTTCGGCGATCGGGTCCGCAGCCGGGGTTGTGATCTCGAGTTTATCTACCCAACCGCAGTCGGAACCGGTGTTGACACTGACATCCTTGAGGTAGGTCCATTTCAGCGTATGGGTCCCGGCAGCAATAGTATTAGATACCTGGGTCCAGTCCACGGTACCGGAAATCTGGTTTTTCTGGACGCCGTCGATAAAGAATCTCAGGTAATCATAATTGGCTTCCGAGGAAACCTTCCAGTAGAATTTTACGGCCTGGGTAGAAGCCACGGTAACGCTGGTTTCAATGCTGGTGGACTGGCTGTGGGTAATGGTCCCGCTCTTGGCCGAATCGCCGCCGTAATAATATACGTCGGTGACTTTGGTCCAATTGGCGTTGCCGCTCTTGGTAAACGTTGCGGCATAATCTACGCCCTCGGCTATGTCATCGGTGGGTGCGGAGGTTACCGTGATATAATTGGCTTTAACTTCATCATCACTTCCCGCGGCATTGGTGGCGGTTAATGAGACATTGTAGGTACCCACGGTATTATACACGATTGTCGGATTCTGGGCGGTGCTGGTGGAAGGTGTGCCGCCCGGGAAAGACCAGGACCAGGAGGTGGGACTATTGGTGGATTGATCGGTAAAGGTAACGCTGCCGCCTACCTGGACCGTGGTAGCACTGGCGGTGAATGCGGCTACCGGGGGCTGTGTTGAACCACTGGAAATTGTTACCGTATAATCTTCCACTTCTCCATAAGAAAATGTTTCGCAAGAGGTGGGCGCGGCATTATATTTCATGGATACTCTCATCCGGGTGGTAATATTTACTCCCGTGTTCACGGCGAAACTGCCGGAAACGGTTGAAGTGCCGGAACCGCTGAATTCTTCTTCGCCGGTATCCAGGAAATCATGGTCGCCATTGTAGTCGATCCAGATTTTCCAGTATTCGGTATAAGTGGAACCTGAAAAACCGGGGGTCAGGGTAACGCTGGCGTTATTTCCACCGGTTAAATTAGTATTGATGCTGGTGAAATCGGTGTAGCCCGCGGCGCCGGAAGAGTTATCCAGCGAACCCACCTGGACCCTGGCGATCCATTCCATGCTGTAGGTGGTGCCCTGCGATGCGCAGTAGGGAACCGCGGATACGGTGATATAACCTACTTTGGTCTCGACATCGCTGCCCTGGGCATTGGCGGCGGTTAAGGATACATCATATGTTCCTATTGTATTATACGTAATTACCGGGTTTTGCGCCGTGCTGGTAGCGGGCGTTCCGCCGGCAAAGGTCCAACTCCATGAGGTGGGGGTGTTGGTGGACGTATCGGTAAAGGTGACGGCGCTGCCCACTGAAGGATTGGTGGTGCTGGCGGTAAAATTAGCAACCGGGGGAGCGGGTGTCGTCACGGTGATATAATTGGTCTTGGTTTCGCCGTCGGAGCCATAAGCATTGGTGGCGGTCAAGGTTACGGTGTATGACCCGGCCGTAGTATAGGTGTGGGAAGGATTCCTGACGGTGGAGGTCCCGCTGTCGCCAAAATTCCATGACCAGGAAGTGGGTGTGTTGGTGGATGTATCGGTGAAAGTGACGTTTAACGGGGCTGCGCCGTTAAGTGGAGTCCCGGTAAAATTGGCTACCGGGGGTTGGTTAGATGGGCATGCGGTGATAGTAATACCGACATTGGCAAAAGCCGCGGCGACATCCGCGCAGTTATAGCCATAATCCAGGGCCGCTTGCCTGACGTCATTGGCGCCCGACACGAACGTTTCGCTGGCGGTCCAGTAATCGGTGTTGGCTTTGACAAAAATATCAAAGGCCATCCGGGTGGTCCAACCGGAAGAGACGGCAATTAAATAAAACGCCTTGTTGTAAACACCGCTGCTGTAGTGAACATCAAGGCCTTCATAATAATCGGCTACATTATCGATGGAAACGCCATCCAACGGGGGATCATAGAGGTACCTTAAGGCTTCGCCGGCGGCTTTAAAAATATCATAACCGCACCTAAAATCATTGGTGCCCTTCATGTAGTATTTAGCCGCTTCCCCGGCCATGTCTGAAAAGGCTTCATTCATACCGCCGGATTGACTGGAATAGGTCAAGTTGGAATGATTTTCGGTAAAACCGTGGCTGACTTCGTGGGCGGAAACGTCCAGACAACACAGGGGATAAAAGGTGGAGGCGCCG
>JAPKZK010000097.1 GCA_026393835.1 Candidatus Aminicenantota bacterium
GTTATCCATTGGGGAACTTAATTGCCTGCTGTGGATGGATGAAAGCGGCAGGGTTTTGGAGTTGCGGGAAACCGGCGCTCCTTTTGTCGAACCGGTTTGTTTTATCGATGTGTCAACCAAAACTCTGCGGAAGGAAGCTGACGTCCTTCATTTTGATGTTTATGAGCAAAACAGTATGCGTACCCGGTGGAGACTTCCACCCGATAAAACAGCGGGAACAGTGACCAAAAAAATTCTTTTCCGGGAAAAAAGCGGCATCGACCTTTGCCTGGGAACTCTCCGGTTGCAATTGAAACATGTGGTCTGGGATATAAAAGAGTTTTCCCCAGGGCTTTATCAATTACAATTTCATGGGCTCATGATTGAAGGGCCTCAGCAATTTTCGTATGAAAAAGCCACGGGAAAAATATATTCTGCCCACGAATGGGATAACAAATTAAGCCTTAAACAAAATCGCTCCCAAACTACAAATTCTGGAGCGCAGACAATCGCCGCCATTCCTGCCCAGGAAAGAGTAGCGTTGATTGCCCTGTACAATAGTACTGATGGAGATAATTGGAACAATAACAGCGGTTGGAAAACACCGCCTCTTGCTCTAGATGGCTTTGCTCTACCTGGAACAGAAAATACCTGGAATGGAATTATCTGTGGCACAGGAAATACAACAGTTCAAAGGATAAGCCTATGGGGTAACAATTTGAAAGGCGTCCTACCCCCGGAGTTGGGAACATTGGCTAATTTGACTGCACTTTCTCTGGGAGGGAACAAAATTAGTGGCCCAATACCCCGGGAACTTGGGAATTTAGCTAATTTGAAAGATATTAGGTTTTCCTATAACCAACTTATCGGCAATATTCCCCAGGAACTGGCAAACCTTTCAAATTTGTATATCCTTGATATTATAGGGAACCAGCTCAGCGGCACTATACCCCCTGAACTGGGAGAACTGGCTAATTTGCAAAGCCTTAATCTTTCTTGGAACCAACTCAGCGGCATTATACCATCTGAACTGGGAAATCTGGCTAATTTGTATAGCCTTCGTCTTAACGGGAACCGACTCAGTGGCATTATTCCACCAGAACTTGGAAACCTGGCAAATTTGTATGAACTGTGGCTTAGCGTAAACCAACTCAGCGGCAGTATTCCATCCCAATTAGGAAACCTGGCTAATTTGCAAATTTTTGTGTTTTATTCGAACCATCTCAGTGGCAGTATTCCCCCGGAACTAGGAAACCTGGTAAATTTGCAAATCCTTTATCTTTACGGGAACCAACTCGGCGCCAGTATCCCCCCGGAACTGGGAAACCTGGCTAATTTGCAAGGGCTTGCTCTTAGTTTGAACAATCTCAGCGGTAGTATCCCCCCGGAACTGGGAAACTTGCAATATCTAGAACATCTTAATCTTTCCTCGAACCAACTCAACGGCAGTATTCCACCCCAACTGGGAAACCTAGCTAATTTGAATGAACTAAGTCTTGGCTGGAACCAACTCAGCGGCAGTATACCTCATGAACTGGGAAACCTGACAAATTTGAATGAATTAGTTCTTTGCTGGAACCAGCTCAGCGGCAATATACCCCCGGAACTTGGATATCTGGGTAATTTGCAATATCTTTACCTGCACTATAACCAGTTCAGCGGCAGTATCCCCCCAGAACTGGGAAACCTGGCTAATTTGCAATACCTTTACCTTGGCTCGAATCAGCTCAACGGCAGTATACCACCCCAACTGGGAAACCTGACTAATTTGCAATACCTTTACCTTGGCTCGAATCAACTCAACGGCAGTATACCACCCCAACTGGGAAACTTGACTAAATTGGAATACCTTCATCTTGGTTCGAACCAGCTCAGCGGAAGTATACCATCCAATTTAACCAACCTGACGAATCTTTGGAATAACTGGTCAGATTTAAGATGGAATGCTCTATATACGAATGATGATATATTGAAGGATTTCCTGAATTTAAAGCAAATTGGAGGCAATTGGGCGAACACCCAGACAATCGCGCCATCGAATGTGGCCGCAACGTCTATTTCCACTACATCGATCAATATTAACTGGACGCCCATTACCTATACATCTGGTACCGGCGGATACAGGGTATTTTACAGTACCACCCCGGGGGGGCCGTATACTTATTTCAACATGACCGCGGACAAAACTGAATCTTCCCTTACTGTTACCGGTCTTAATCCCGGCGCCATCTATTATTTCGTGGTTCAAGCCAGGACATATCCTCATTACTACAACCAGAATACAGTGGACAGCGAATACAGTGCTGAGGTATCGGCTTCAACACTTAATCCACTTATCCTGACTTCTCCCAACGGCGGCGAATCATGGGGCCTTAGTACAATACGGGATATCACCTGGACCTCTTCGGGACTATCCGGTAATATTCAACTCGAACTGTGGAAAGCCGATAAAAAATTGGGTAACATCGCCGCAAATATTCCCATTGGCAACGGGAATTATGCCTGGTTCGTAGGAAATTGCGGCCCGGGAGTTGCATCGCCTGGAAACGACTACAAAGTAAAAATTATTACCGCCAACGGTTTGTATAACGACGCTAGCAATGCAGCATTTTCCATTGTGCAGCCCTCCATAACCCTGACCTCTCCTCACGGCAATGAAAGCTGGAAGCTGGGAACCCAACAGGATATTACCTGGACCTCGGCGGGCCTTACGGGTAATGTGAAGCTTCTGCTGTTTAAGGGAGGTGTACAGGTGGGCGTTATTGCCCGGGGTATTCCCATTGCCAATGGAACCTATGCCTGGACCGTCGGCAAAAACTCCGGGGGCATGGCCCCTGTCGGCAGTAATTATTCCGTGAAAATCCGCAGCGAAGACAATCGTTTCTATAATTCCGGGAGCGGCGCCTTCAAGATTTGGTGAGGCCCCTCCGACTGCTGCCCAAAAGTAGCCGCGAAGAACGCGAAGGACCGCGAAGTAGGGGCGAACGTATCCAAAGAAGGGCAAACTTTCCCACCAGAGAATTCTGCAAACCTCCGTGCCACTAAAGTGAGGCTGGAATTCTAAAATTTTTTCCTGGCTCCCCCTTGACAACAATTCTCTTTTGGCTAAAATAGAGGCATGATGCCTGCGACTGCGCATGAGAGGAAAAAACATGAAAGTTAAGAGACAAAGCAGCGATGAATTACGCGCCGAGTACGATTTTGACTATTCAAAAGCTACTCGCGGGAAGTATTGCCGACGATTGTTGGAAGAAGGATCCAATGTAGTTATCCTCGATCCCGACATAGTCAGGGCTTTCCAGGATTCCGATTCAGTAAATAAGGCGCTGAGATCGCTCCTGGAACTGACTCGTTCAACAAATCGTTTAACAAAGCGCTCCACCGGGTCTCTGAAAATGCAGGCTCCCGGTGAACGCTGATGTTGAGTTACATGCTGTTGCGATATAGGTAATCAGATGGTACACTGCAGAAAAGATACCTGCCAGGATTTAGAGTCTGCCCGTTTATTGGCCAGGGCCTTTGGCCCACCTACGAATGGCTCCGTGCAAAAGCCAACGATGTCAGGGAGAACCTGGAAAGGTTACCGGTAAACGTGATAAATCGTCTTGTTACCTTTATAAGCATTCCTTCGAATTAAAAAATAGCACTGGAAAAACCTTTCTCCCCGCCATAAAAGACACTAACACGAAATCCGCTACCCCTGGGACAAATCCCGCAAGGCTTAGATCAAGGAGCGCAAGGGTTAGCTCGACCGGCGCAAGCGATAGCTCAACTAGCGCAAGGGTTAACTTGAGTAGCGCAAGCGATAGCTCGGTCAGCGCAAGGGTTAGCTCGACAAGCGCAAGCGATAGCTTCAGAAGCGCAAGGGTTAGCTCGACAAGCGCAAGGCTTAGCTTGACTAGCGCAAGCGATAGCTCCGGCAGCGCAAGGCATAGATCGAAGAGCGCAAGGGTTAGATCGACAAGTGCAAGGCATAGATCGAGTAGCGCAAAGCATAGCTCCGGCAGCGCAAGACGTAGATCAATGAGTGCAACAGTTAGATCGACAAGCGCAAGGCATAGATCGATGTGCGCAAGGCGCAGCTCCCCAATCAGCTCCCCCCACATGAATTATCAAGGCTCTTCAAAAGGCGCCAAGAATTTTTTTATAATAACTCCCTTGGTGTACCTTGGTGCCTTGGTGGCTATTTTCATGGTAGGCATCAGTTGACAGGAATAGTTGTTTCATATTAAAATATGCTATGACCATAGAAACGAACAATTATTCAACCGGCGCCGACAGTTGGACGCAGCGTAAAGGTGTAAACGGTAAAATTAAACTTACCATATTGGCCGCGGGTCTGGGAAAACGCATGGAACCCCTCACCAGCCACCATCTCCCTAAACCCATGTTCCCCATCGGCGGCAGCGTGCCCATGGTGGAAATGTGGGTCCGCCGGGCGATTAAGTCCGGCATTACCGATATCTCCATGAACCTCTGCGTACTGGGCAATACGATTAAGAACTACTTCAAATACGGCGACGGCGCTAAATTCGGGGCCGATATTTCTTTTATAGAAGAGGAACGCCCTTCCGGCACCCTGGGCGGCGTTTGCAAACAAGCCCTGGGAAACAAGGCCAAACAGGTACTGGAAAATGAACCCATGCCCCTGATGGGCGAATTCAAAGGAACCACTATCATCGCCCCCAGCGGCGATATCGTTACCGATTTCAGCGCGGAACTGCTGGAACAAATGTACGACATCCACACCAAAAAAGGGGCGGCTTTTACCATGGTTTTAACCCCTGTTCCCTGGGAAAAAAGGGGCGAATTCGGAACAGTCGAACTGAAAACCCCCGAATCACTACACGGCCCGGTATCACAATCAGGACAGATAGTTGAATTTAGAGAAAAAGACCCTCAATCCCCCACTAATCTGAATAACGCCTCCATTTATATGATAGAAATGGATTTATTAAAGACGCTGGACCACTTTCGCACCCCCGCCGAAACGGGACTGGATAAACCCTTTTACGATTTCGGCAAACATGTATTTCCCGCCATGCTGGGCAAACTGGCGTACGCAAAATTGCCGAAAGATTTCTTATTATGGGGACTCCGCTATGACGGCCTGTGGCATGACGTAGGCCGAAAACGGGATTACCTGGATGTCAATCGAACCTTCCTGGATGGCGGTCTCGAACTGGAAATTCCTTACGAAAAACAACCCTGGGGTTACCTGGGAACCAATGTAACCATGGATTTTTCCAAAGTGAACATTAAGAAGCCGGTTATCATCGGCAGCGATTGTGTTATTGAAGCGGGCGCCACTTTGGGCCCTTACGCCGTTATCGGGGACGGCTGGACTATCGAAAGAAAAGCCGCTGTCGCCAATTCCGTCTTATGGAAACCCTATTCCTATTTTACCGATGAGGGCGTTGAAATCCCGGTTAATGAAAGAAAAGCAAATAACGGGGCCCGGGTCAGGGAAGGGGTTGTTGTCGATGGCTGCATTATTGTTGGCGGAACCATAGAAAACGATTTAAAGGAAAAAACAGTGGACGTCCTCCGGGATGGGCAGGTAAAGATTCTTTCCATCGATTATCTCCCGAAAGATGAAAGGGCATAGGAGAAATAGATGATACATGTATGGAATCATTGTCATAATTGCAATGCGGCCCCCATCGTGGGGCGGAGATTTCACTGCGAATCATGCCCGGATGGCCCGGATACCGATTTATGCGGGCCCTGTTATGAGAAATTTAAGGAAGGGAAGATCATCCACCCGGCGGAAGACAGCAGCGCCGCACTCCTGGAAATAAAAGAACACCGCTTCGAAGTCCTGGAAGGGAAACCGCCCGATCAGTACGAGAGTTGGCTGCCCATCAGTCACCCCGCCGCACCCACCCCCGGGACGCCGGGCCATTTTGTCGTAAGGCCTATTTTTTCCGCCGGGATGGAGTCGTTTATCGGGGGCTATGCCTTTGCGGCAAAGGTGGAAGAAAATAGCGGGCCGCTTCTGTTGACGGCGCTTCATGTAATGGATGAGATAATCAAACAAAAGGGCATCGACTGCTCGGAACAGAATAAAAGTTATACCGGCAGGGAACTGCCGGCAATTATCACCCATGTGGATATTTACGACATATTTGCGCCCAATTGGATGATGGCGCACCTGGGAACCGCCGGGCCCATGCTGGTCCTGCCCAATGCCCGGACCGGCGGCGAGGAGCCTTATTCGGACCGGGATATTGCCGCTTTCCGCATGCGGGACGCGGGCCGATTAACCCCGGTCCCGCTGGCCCACCGGCCCCCGGTTGTGGGCGACCCCGTGTGGCAGGCGGCGCGGTCCCCGGAAAAACCGGGCCGGCAATTATTTAAAGCCGTGGTGGTGGAAATCACGGACCGCACCCTGGTATTTAAATACGAAAACCAGGGGAAAAAACCGAAATACATCAGCGGCTCTCCGGTGTTGAATAAAAACGGTGAAATTGTGGGCATTTCAGTGGGCGGCGGGGAATTTAAAGGGGCCTTACTGGGGCATGCCAATCATGTGGGAAATATCCGGGAACACTTAACCGGAAACGCTTTTTAAAAGTTATATGCGCTTTATAAGCTTTAATACTTTCAATATCATCACAGCCACAATAAAAAGAGAGAAATACAACACCCGGTACTCTTTATTTTTCATGTAGAAGGAGATGTTAAACCCACGGCAGTCCACCTTTTTTATTTTGGGGAAGAAAGAATTCGAACCTTTGGCCCACTTTTCATACTGTTTAGCGAACTTCTTTTTCAGGCGCCTATGCTCGATGGTCATTAAAAAGGGAAAGAACAGCGCGTAGAAAACCAGGAAAATCGCATACGAGTATATATTATTACCCGCAATTGCGATTCCCATCCCCAGTACAAAATTCCCAAAATAAAGTGGGTTTCGCGTCAGGGCAAAAGGGCCTTTGGTGGCCAGTTCATTATCCTTGTTGATAAAACCCGCCGCCCACCCCCTGAAAAACATCCCGGCAATTATAAAAAAGAACCCCAGCGGAAGCGATAACGGACTGGGTTCGGCCACGTACAGGAGCACGATTAGACACACAATACCTACGGTTGCACGATATTTAATGATAAGCTCAACGAAATTTTTCATATAAGGTCCCGATGGTTTGAATTATTTTGTTTATGTCTAAATTTTTTATACATTCTATTGTACCACATTTTTTCTTATAACAAAAACCGCAGGGTAATTTTTCATAAATAGAAACGCTGTCCGGCAATAAAGATCCGTTTCTAAAAGGCGATGTGGCGGTAAAGATACCCACGGAAGGTGTTTTCACCAGGTCTGCCAGGTGGAGCGGCAGCGAGTCGCCGCTGACCAGCACACGGGCGCAGCGGATAAAAAGCAGCAGTTGGCTGAAATTAAAAAAATCCGCCATGACCGCCCCCGTACTCCCGGAAACTTCTTGCGCCACCTTTTGTTCATTCTCATTGCCCCACAGGATAACCACCCGGCAGCCGTATTTCTCCCGGGCCCCGTTTACAATTTCAATATACTGCCCGGGGAAGAGCAATTTGGATTGCCAGCCGCCGCCCACATTCAGCGCCAGGAAATTATTCATTTCCAGTCCATGGCGCGCCAGGAATTCTTGCATAGCTTTTTCCCAGGGCGACAGGTCCGCCAATTGAACCTTTACCCGGTCCCAATCCATTTCTTTTAGACCGTTGGGGTGCGGCGGCGGCGGTAACTGCGGCGGCGTAAGCGCCGCGAGGCGGCCGTTGAAATTGGCCAGGTGAATGTTTTTCAGCACCACATGAAGGGCGTGGTCATCGAAAAAATCCACTGTTCGCCGGTAGAAAAAACGCGCCGCCGGCTCCCTTAAATTCTTTTTGTGGAACCCCACCGTAACCGCCCCGTCCAGGAGCCAGGCCAGGAAGGCCGATTTCAACAAACCCTGGAAATCCAACACCAGGTCGAAGGTTTTTGTTTTGCCATACAGCGAGCGGATACGTTTGGCTTCTTTTATTTTATTCGCCAGGCCCTTTTGTTTGAAGGCCGTCACAATAATTCGGTCGATGCCCGGGAAATTTTCCAACAATTTGGCGCCCGCGGGTTCCGCGAACCAACTAATTTTCGCATGGGGGTAGGCCCCCCGCAAGAGGGTGAAAGCCCGCAGGGTGTGAATGATATCACCCAGGGCCGACAGCCTTATAACGGCAATGTTTTTATATTCCGGTTCGTTCATTGTTCCAGGCATTTGATGCAGCGTTTGTTTTTTAAATTAGCGGCCGCGGTTCCTGATATCTGTTATGATGTGGGAGGTGGAGCGCACCTTGTCGCCGCCGACGATGGCGATGGCCCCGCCGTAGGATTTTACGGTTTCCCTTTCAGGCACCGTATCCACCGTATAATCCGAGCCTTTGCAGTGGACATCCGGTTTCAACGTCAGCAGCACCCGGTCCACTGTTTGTTCATTGAAAATAGTGACGTAGTCTACGCATTCGAAAGAGGCAATGATGCGGATTCTTGAATTTTCATCCAGGATGGCCCGGTGAGGGCCTTTTAATTTTTTCAAGGATTGGTCGGAGTTCAGGGCCACCACCAGGATATCCGCCGTCTCTTTGGCGCCTTTCAAATAACGGACATGGCCGATATGGACCAGGTCGAAGCCGCCGTTGGCCAATGCGACTTTCTTGTTTTTTTTTCTTTGCTCAAGCAGCGCCGGCGACAGTTTTTCCAGGGGATAAAATTTAGTTAAGCTCATTTTCCAGTTCGTGGATGCCGATAGGGTAGCATCCTTCTTTCATCACCACGATACCGGCCGCAATATTGGCCAGCCGGGCCGCGGACAGCAAGTCCGCGCCCGCCGATAACGCCAGGCTTAGCACCGATATCACCGTATCCCCCGCGCCGGTGACATCCACGATCTCCGGGGAACCATGAATGCCGATGGTTTCCGCGGGCCTGTCTTTTTCGAAAACAGTCATACCTTTGTGGCCGCGCTTTAAAACAATACCCCCGGCATTTAAACGTTTTCGCAATTCTTCTCCTGCTTCGTAGAACTCCTGCTCTGAAAAGAAATTTTTTACCGGGAAGAGCTTTTTGATTTCCGGTTCGTTGGGGGTAGCGATGGTCACATTTTCAAATTCCATCAAGTGGTCCCTGGAATCGATAATAATGTTCCTGGAGGGGAACCGCTGGCGGATACCGCTGAAAACATCCGGTATAACGGATTTGTAAAGGTAGTCTGAAATAATTAAATAATCGGTATGTTTTAAAAGGTCCCGGAGGGCGCCCTCGATTTTTCCATGGGCGGCTTTGCCGATTTCCGTTTTGTTCAGGGCATCGATCCTGAGCACCTGCTGTTTTTTGGTATTTTCGCCGCCGGACAGGATCCTGCTTTTTTTCGGCGTCCGGTAATCGTCCAGTTCCACCAAAAAATCCGTTGTAATCGAATTCTGCCCCAATATTTTTTTTAACGTTTTCCCGTCCGCGCCGGTTCCGATGAAGGCCACCGGGATGGGGACGGCGCCCAGCATTTTGACGTTCATTACCACGTTGCCGGCGCCGCCCAGGATGTATTCATTGGATTCGAATTCGGTAACCAGCACCGGCGCTTCGCGGGAAATCCTGCTGGTGGTGGTATATATGTATTCATCCAGGATCAAGTCGCCCCAGACGACGATTTTTTTACCCCTGAACCCGGGGAGAAGCTCAAGCATTTTTTTGTGCATATTAGACGGCGCCGATTACTGCTCAACCCCGAATTTAATCGTATAAGTGTAGGGAAAACTTTCAACCCCGTCCGAGGTTACAGCGGTAATCCCGTATTTTCTTTCGACTCGCTGGCCTGCTTTTCGGTGCCGGTATTGATACGTCGAGCTGTCGACCTGTTGCAGGAGATTTGGCTGGCCATTTTCATATAGGTATACCCTGTAGAAGGCAACGTTTTTACCCACATTACGGGGGTTTTCCTCCCAGGTTAACTCATTCAAGTATTCTGTCTGTAAAAAAGACTGGTTTTTTTGTTGTACTGCCGTCAGGTTCAAGGGGGGGGCCACATTAAAGAAAGTAGTTAAACCGGCGGCGATATTAATCCTGGGTTCCGGTAATCTCTCCGTGCACCGGGCGCTTGAGATCGGCGTCCCGGTTTCTTTCAGGGCCGTTAATATCTCATCTACGCTCAAGCCGGCGTCATATTGTTTAAAAATAGCCCAGGCGCCGGCCACATGGGGGGTAGCCATGGAAGTTCCCGATAGGTACTCATAACTGGTGTTGCTGGTGGTCCAGGCGGAATTAATGCTGGTGCCGGGCGCCACCAGGTCTACCATGGTATCGCTCCAGTTGCCGTATGAGGTATCGGCGTCGGTTTTTGAAGAGGCGTTTACGGTAACGGCGCTCTGTATACAGCCGGGAGAGGCCACCCCATTGCATTGGGATTCATTACCGGAGGCGACCGCGGTGGCGATCCCCACGGCTTTCAGGTTATCGATGGCATCCGCCTGGGTAGTAGTATTGCAAAAACTGGAATATGATTCGTTACTGCCCAGGCTCATATTGGCCGAAGCAATTTTGTAGGTATTTCTCATCAAATAAACCCATTCGAGACCTTTCAAGTTATCCGAATCATAGGAACCCACACTCCCCCAATTGGAGATATAGGAAAAAACCTGGATGGCAATGACCCCGGCGTTCTTAGCCACGCCAAAGAGGTCCCTGTGATTATTCCCGGCGACTATCCCGCTTACATGGGTTCCATGACCGCTGTAGTAGGGGAAGGCGGACCCGGGGCCGGACATTTCCTCCAGTCCGTTGGGACAATCGCCGTAGGCGTCGGAATCGTCGTCGCCCCTGGCAAAGCAGTGCTCCACGATGTTTTTCCCCTGGAACATCTCATGGCTCGTCAGCAGGCCGGTATCCAGTACCGCCACATACCAGCCGGCGCCGGTAAATCCCATATCCCAGGCAATCGTGGCGCCCACTACCTCCGTGGATTGGCTTAACTGGGGCCTACTAATATCGTCGCCGGCGCTTTCCACTTCCGGGGACTCCGGCAGCGGGGTGAGTCTGTCCTCCTCGATATCCAGTATCCCGGGAATAGCCTTTAACTTTTCCAGGGTCTCCCCGGGAACAGTCAAGGCAATGTAGGGAATAGTAGAAAAGGTGCGGTTTATATCGTAAGTCATGCCATTTAACCGGTGGAAGACGGAATCTCTTGCGTTTGAAATAGCCTGCTCAAGCGCCAGGTCCGCATTAAAAGCCGCCTGGACATAGGCCGCATCCATATTCGCGCCGCCGGTGGTAAAACCGGTGGAAACGGCTGTTAATTCTCTAATATTGGGGACATCCATCTTGACCATAACGTCCACACGCCCGTCCCGGTCTGCTATTCGCATTAAGCGGTTATAATTATAATCTTCATAATCATTAAAATGGGTGCTCATTAATGATTGGGAAGAAAATACCAGTAAGACCAGTGACATTATTAATACAAAGTTTTTCTTAAGTCGCATTTTTTTGACCTCCGTTTTTTAAAATCCATTATATTATATTAAGAAAGGATAGTAAATAAGTTATCTGAATTTCTTGACGAAAGTTTTCCCTCATGGTACATTGAAGTTTTAAAATTGGAGGAACCAATGATAAAATCATGGGTAAATGCAGTAGTATGGATAATGGGCGTCGCCCTGGTATTAGTGACGGTCGTGCTCCCGGTCCCGGGAACGAAACTCGATGCGCGGCCGGAAGTTTCAACCGCGGCTGAAAAAAAACTCTTCATGACCACGGGCCTGATGATCCGGAAAATAGTGGTTGTCCAGGCGTCGGTGGATGACGCCTGGCAAGCCTGGACCACCATGGAAGGGGTAACCGCTTTTTTTGCGCCCCGGGCGTCGGTGGAGTTGGCTGTGGGCGGTGACTTCGAAATGTACTTCGATCCCAAAATGCCGGAGGGGCAGCGGGGCAGTGAAGGTTGCAAAATTTTGAGTTTTGTCCCGGGAGAAATGCTTTCCTTCACCTGGAATGCGCCGCCCCATATGCCGGCCGTACGCCTTGAACGCACCTGGGTGGTCCTGTATTTCCAGCCGCTGGAAGAAAAGAAAACTCGCATCTCCCTGGTGCACCTGGGTTGGCAGGTGGGCGAGGAGTGGCAAAAGGCGCTGCAATATTTCGACAAAGCCTGGGAAGTGGTGTTGGGGCGTTTACAGTACCGCTTTGAAAAAGGCCCCCTGGATTGGAAAAACCCTTTTACGCCGGGTGGAATCAAATAGGATTGTCTTGATGGAAAGTGGTAAGTGGCGGAGAGTCAGGGATTCGAACCCCGGGACCCCGTAAAGGGTCAACGATTTTCAAGACCGCCGCATTCGACCGCTCTGCCAACTCTCCGCGCTCGTTTTTTCAGGCAAACCTATTCTATCAAAAACTTTCGTTGGTGTCAACAATATTGTCTTCGACGACCAGAAACCTTTTCGAGAAACCATCACGGATGGACGTTTTCTGGACTTCCCAAAGCTTTTAGCTACCCGATCATTTTCTCTTCCAGGCGGTCGATGGGAACCCCCACATGCTTTTTGAAAAAAATCGAAACAAGCACCGCCGCCGCCGTGTCGGCCAACCGCTGGCTGAGCTCTATCTCCACCAGGTTGAATACCCGCGAACTCTCCCGCATATACATGCCGATAAACCCTACACACTTGCCGGCAAGCTGCATGGGTAATAATAATATGGAACGACAGGGGAAGGAAAATTTTTCTTCCAATTCCCGGCGAAACTCCGGGTATTCATCTAAATCCGGGATATGAACCGGCCTGTAATAAGTAATCAATTCACGGAAATACCCACTGGAGGGAATATGAAATTCATATCTTTCCCGGTCTTCCCAGGGAAAATTCCCCACCATGATGCCACTGGTCACCGGCTCAACGCCTAATCTTAAATTAGCGCACAACGCGCCGTCGGCGTTAAACGCCTCCGCCAATCGCCGGCATACAACGGGGTATACTTCTTCCATGGTGGAGGCCCTCATAACCGGGGAGTGCATGTCAAGCCTGAGTTGAAGCTGCGTGTTGGTCTGGTCCAACCGGTAAAAAGTATCGGAAAAATGGGGCAACAGGTCCAATTGGCCGAGGAAATAGGGATCCGTGATCTCCAACAACGTCGAAAGATACAAAACATTGGTTTCAAAGTCCCGGTCTTTAATGTTAATCAATGTCTGGGACGCCGTGGCCAGCCCGGCCACCGTTTCATCGAGAATCACCAGCTCATAGGAACTGTCGCCGCTTATCTGCTGGAGCACTTCAAGTATACCGTCCACGGATTCGGTCAGTAAGTTGTAACGGAAAAAAAGGTAATTGCCGATTTTATTTTTTATATCCGGGTCTTTTATCATTAAAAGGGCTTTCTTTCCGTCAATGTACATGGTCGGTTGATTGTCTCCTTATGACATTATCCTTTCAGGTTTTTTTTTCTTCGCGGTCCTTCGCGTTCTTAGCGGCCAAATTCTTTTTCATTCGTTGGTTTTTAATAAAGCATGAGTTTTAGCGGTGGGATGTCCAATATTTTTGCGCCGCGGGATGTTCCGATAGCCTTCACATCCAGGGTATCGATGGCGGCGGCGGCGTTAACTTTCGCGCCTAACGCCGCTAAAATGGCGGCGCCGGTGGGCGTAAACAGTTCCTTATCGATGGGTCCTTTTTTCCATTGGATGCCGTATTGTTCCAGTATAATGGAAGTCGCCGGCGCCGGTACGGGAAGGGTCCCGTGGGAAAAATGCACATGACCGCCCCCGACTGAAACCGGGGCCGATAAATCGGCTTCGGGCCCGATGTCCAGCAATTGCATACCAGCCACAGCGCCCATGATATCGATCACGATGTCCTGGGCCTCATGCAAAAACGCCTCTTCCTCATGGCCATGATGCGGGTGATCATGATGTTCGTGAGGATGACGGTGGTTATCATGATGATGATGGGAATGAGGGGAATGATGGGAATGATCGTCTTCTATTACGATATTGAACTCTTTGTGCGCCATTATCTCTGCTTTGGTGAGAATCTCCAGGATGTTCATGCCCATGGTCCTGTATTTTTCTTTGACATCGAACCGGTTAAAAAGTTTTGCCAGGATTTCCCGGGCTTCATAACCGGCCAGGCGCCGTCGGGCGGAATCCAACTTTATAGCCAATTGGGAAGCGCCGTCAGGGGTTTCTTTAATTTCGATGCGGGCGGAACCCAGTTCCTGCCCCGCTGCCAGCATTACCTCTTGAAGGGATTTAAAATCGGCGCCGGCGGAAACCAGGGCCGCGGAAAACATATCTCCGGCCATACCGCCTTGTGCATCTATTAGTAATTTCATTTCATTTCATTCATGATAAGGGGCATGATTTCCCCGGCTTTTCCCTGGAGGAAAATATCCGTTACGGTATGAGTAAAGTTTGAAGGTGCGATATTGATTTCGATTATTTTAGCGCCCTTTGATTTGGCCTGGATAGGGACCTGGCAGGCGGGCATCACTTCGCCGGTGGAACCGATTACGATGCAGACATCGGAAATTTGCGCCTCGTAAAATGATTCCACATTCACGTCCCTGGGAATGGGTTCCCCGAAAAAGACAAAATCCGGTCTTAGAATGCCCAGGCATTGGGGGCACCGTGGGGGAAGTTTTTCCAGGGAGACCTTGTCGGCGTCGTAAGGGAATTTGCACATCAAGCAGGAAATAGTGCGGCAGGTGCCGTGGAATTCATAGACTTTCCGGCTGCCGGCTTTCTGGTGAAGCCCGTCGATATTTTGTGTGACGACCGCTTTGACATAATTTTTCTTTTCCAGTTCCGCAATGCATTTGTGGGCGTCATTGGGATACGCATTGCCGAATGTATCGAAAAAAATTTCTTTGATCAATGCCCAGGATTTATCCGGGTGTGCTTTGAAATAGCCGATATCGAATAACATCGGGTCATGTTTGTCCCACAGGCCGCCTTTTCCCCGGAAAGGAGGGACGCCGCTCTCTACAGAAATACCTGCCCCGGTGAAAACGATGGTATGCTTTGAATTTTTGATCAGTTGGGCGGCCTGGGTTATTTTGTCATTCATGGTTTTTCATTTTTTTCAGTGTAATGAAACAGCATATTACCAGATTTAATACTATTTGTCAAAAGGCCCACGAATTACACGAATTAAAAGAAGAGCCACAGACAGACACGGACGACTCACGGACAAAAAAAAAGGCATCGATTATACTGATTGTTTTTTTCATCATTCATCATTCATCATTGTATTAAAGATGTGTCCACTTATGGGCGATTACACTGATTTACACAGATTTTTTCGTCCGTGTCTGTCCGTGTTCGTCCGTGGCTATCTTTTTTTCTTTTTTTTCTTTTTTTTCTTCTTTGCGCCGGTTTTACCTGAGAATACAGTGGACATCGGTCGGAAACCGGATTTGACGCTTTCCGAATCGATGTACCGGAGCAACCCCGCCAGTTCGGCATAGTTTGGATGATCCGGGGGGAGTTTTTTTAATTGCCGGTTTACCCGTTCATAAGCGTCTTTCAATTTTTTCAAGTTCACCAGGCAAACCGCCAGGTTGTAGAGCGAATCATTGGTATCCGGGTGCTCATCCCCCAGAACTTGCTGCCGGGTTTCTACAGCTTTTTGTAGGTACTGGATGGCTTCGGCGTATTTTTTAGACTCATAATAGCAGGTCCCGATATTATTAAAGGAAGTCGCGGTTTCCGGGTGCAGGTCTCCGAAAAGTTGGCGGCGGATTTCCAGGGCCTGTTCAAAATACTTTACGGCCTCTCCAAGATTACCGATGCGATTGTAAGCTGCGCCGATATTACTGATGGTCTCAGCCGTATCGGCGTGCAGACGGCCGAAATGTGTTTCCTGGACTTCCAGGGCTTGCCGGTAGCATTTCAAGGCCTCTTCCGTGTTTTCCAGTTCATCCTGTACCGCGGCGATATCATGGAACAGGTTGGCTTTTAATTTAAAAAAATCTTCCGTTTCAGACTCGGGGGCCCGGGCTTCGTCCAGCAGGGACATAGCTGATTGGACCAGTGGCAGGGCCTCTTCGTATTTTCCCCGGTGATACGGCGGGTAAGCCTGGAGCCAGGTCAGGCGGGCGGTATGATAAATGGAATAGGGTTTGGCATGTGCCGGCCATTTTTTAAGGTGATTCAATCCCGCTTCGAAGCCCGTCAATTCTTCGCTATCTTTCCTGCGGGCTTCGAACCAATCGCCCAGGCGTTGGCATATGTCTATTACCCATTCTTTCGTCCCGGAAATAGGAAATTGTTCCTGGTGTGTTTCCAGTAGCTTTAGAAGGTCTTCCGGTAAAGTTTTGTTTTTTGCATCCGGTTGTTCGGTCATATTTCCTCATGTCCCCGGGTACTCGCAATCCCGGGCAATGGATATTTTTACCAATATAAATAAAAACAGCGGGCAACGGGGCTCGAACCCGCAGCACCCAGCTTGGGAAGCTGATACTCTACCATTGAGTTATGCCCGCTTACGAGTTTCTTATTTTAAAGGAATTTGTTTTTGAATTCAATAGCCCGGATGATTTTTTTTGGCTCATTCCTTTTTTCTATTATATCACTCCTCGAAGGAGCGACATTCGTGACAGGCAAAAGTACACTCCTTTGAGAAAAAAAATTATGGGACTTGACATCCTTTTTCTACACTTCTATAATCTGCCGCATAAAAATAAATACTTAACCGACATAGGAGGTGTTGGATGATACAAGGGAAAAAATGGATAACAATGATGGTTTTAAGTTTATTGGCGCTGGTATCCGGTCAGTGGCTTTATTCCCACTGCCAGGTACCCTGCGGCATCTATGACGACCCGATGCGCATCAAAATGATGGAAGAACATATCTCCACCATTGAAAAAGCAATGAAAGAGATTGCTTCTCTTTCAAAGGAAACCCCGGTTAATTACAACCAGGTGGTCAGGTGGGTGATGAACAAGGATTCGCACGCAGACGAACTGAGCGATATCGTGACCTATTATTTCATGGCCCAACGGGTGAAGCCGGTCCCAAAAACCGAAGCAAAGGACTACGAAGCTTACCGTGATAAACTGGAACTGCTCCACCAATTATTGGCTGCCGCCATGAAAGCGAAACAAACCATAGACCTGTCCAATATCGATACCTTGAGGGACTTGTTAAAGAAGTTTGAAATCGCTTATTTCGGCCCTAACCCAAAATAAAAACATTTGGAGGTCATCATGCCTGAAAACAAAACACTGGATATAATTAAAAAAGCTATAATATTGGAACACAGGGGAAAAGCCCTTTACCAGTCGGTTACCCCGGAAACCGCCTCCAATGGCGTAAAAGACTTGTTCAACATGCTGGCAGAGGAAGAGGATAACCACATCAGGGTACTGAACCGCCAGTACCGATCGATCTCCAGGGGCGGCAAATTCGACGCCCACGGGGTAGAAGGGTTATCGCTGGGCGGGGATTCCGTCGCCGCCAGGGTTTTAACGGAAAAAATCGTGGATGAAATTTCCGGCGCCAGTTATGAAGCGGCGGTTATCTCCGCGGCCCTGGAATTTGAAAAGAAAGCAGTGGAATTCTATGCGCAGCATGCGGAAAAGGCCGAGTCGGAAGAGGAAAAGAAAGTGTTCCTCTGGCTGGCCGATTGGGAAAAAGACCATATGTCCATGCTGGCCCGCATCGACAAAGAACTCATGGAAAAAATTTGGTTCGACAACAGTTTCTGGCCCCTGGATTAGGTTAAAGATAGAATCCGGCTTACTTGTAGTGCCTCAGTTCCCGGTCTGCTTCACGACGGATGTCCTTCTCTTTGATGGCTTGTTTCTTATCGTAAACCCGTTTCCCTTTGGCCAGGGCGATTTCGATTTTAACCAGCCCTTTGGTGGTAAAATACATTCGCAAGGGGATGATACTCACCCCGCGCGTTTTAACCCGGTTGTCCAGTTTTAAAAGTTCGCGTTTATGGAGCAGGAGTTTCCGTACCCGTTCCGGCTCGTGGTTATTGTAACTGGCATTGGTGTATTGGCTGATATGGGCATTTAACAGGAACGCCTCCTGGGAACGTATTTCAACATAAGAGTCCTTTAAATTTACCCTGCCCTCGCGAATGGATTTTACTTCGCTGCCCATCAACTCCATCCCGGCGTCCAATTTATCAAGGATCTCGTAGTCATGATAGGCCTTGCGGTTAACCGTAATATTTTTATATTCTTTGGTTCTATCTATATCGTTGTTTTTTTTCCCCATTTTCTATTTCCTCTTTGCATTGTTAGCTTTTTGCCCCCGGGTGAAGTTTCCCCGGGGAAACAATCAAATGTAAACATGGTCAAGGCTTTCGGCAGGATGGCGATTTCCACCTCTCCGTCCAGCCTGATAATTTCACCATCCAACTGGAAGTCAAGTGGTTTCCTGGCATGAATTTTAAAGGATTCACCCTGGAGGACCTTTACTGTATTTTTTTCCAGGTGTTTTTGGCGTTTGATGTCAAGTGAGACCCGGGCCACACCGGCCAGGGAATTGAAGTCAAAAATGCAGCAGTCCAGTTTACCGCTTACCGGGCTGGCCGTCGGACTGAGGCGAAACGTTCCCCCATAGGAGGAAATATTGCCGAAAATCAACAGGGAAGTAACAATGGTATAGCGATCTCCGTTGCATTCCAGCGTCAGTTCCAACGGGACCTGTTTATTTTTAAATGCCTGGTGAATGGCGGACATTGCCGCGGTTCCCTGGGTAGTGGACCGGAAGGTGGCAAAGAAGGGGTGCTTTCTCATCCAGATATCGACATACCGGTTCACTTCCACTCCCAACCCGAGGCTGGCGGATACCAGGAAATAGTAAGGTTGGGATTGCTTTGGGTCCCTGACGACGCCGACATCGAATTCCCTGGTTATGTGGTGTTTAATCGCATTGGCTGCTTTTTCCAGCCTATGGACGCCGATCTCACGGGCCAGGTCATTGACCGAACCCAGGCTGATTATACCCAGCACATTCTTTTTCCCGTTGCGGAGGATTTGCGTGGCAATGATATTCAGTGTGGTGTCTCCTCCGGCGCCGAGGATCACGGGGTACCGCTGCGCCACGATTTCCGCTGTCTCCACCAGGTGGGCCTCGCTCTCTGTAACAAACAGGTCATAGCGGATGCCTTTGGCCTCCAGGCAGGCTTCGACTCTTCCTTGCCTGCGCTGCGCCTTGCCGCCTCCGGCAGAGGGATTATAAATTAATGCTATCTTTTCGGTCATCTTTTACCTTTTGTTAATAAGCCCCTATTTTATAGATTTTTTGTAAAATTTGCAAGTTCATCCAGCGCGGTTTGTGCTTCTTCCCATTTCCCGGAAACCACATGCAACTCTTTTTTTACCGCGGCATATTCTTTTTGCAGGGAAACAGCCAGCCGGCTGTCCTGGTAAGTTTCCGGTCGGGCCATCTGGGTTTCCAGGTTTTTTTGGGCGGCTTCCAGCCGGTTTATTTTATCTTCACAGTCGGCCACTTCTTTTTTCAGGCGGTTCAGGTCTTTACTGACGGCCTGCCGGGCCTCGGCTTCCAGGCGTTTCTGTTCTTTTGTTTTCTTAAACGCCGTACCGGCGGCGGCGTCTGGTTGGGGCGTTTCCCTCTCCGCGGACGCAGCGGCGATGGCGGCGTTCTCTTTTGTATTTATAACGCTGCGTTTTTCCAGGTAATAAGAGTAATTCCCGTCATATTCGCTTATATGTCCAGCGGATAGTTCCACCACGCGGTTGACCAGTTTATCCAGGAAATACCGGTCATGGGAGATCAACAGCAGCGTTCCGTCATAGTGAACCAGCGCCTGTTCAAGGGCTTCCCTGGAGATTTTATCCAGGTGATTGGTAGGTTCGTCCATGATCAGGAAATTAACCGGCGACAGCAGGATTTTGGCCAGGGACACCCTGGCTTTTTCGCCGCCGGAGAGCACTTTTATTTTTTTAAAGACATCGTCGCCCCTGAATTGAAATATACCCAGTACATCCCTGATGCGGGGAACAAGGGAGGGGGCCACGGTGGAAGAGATTTCTTCATAAGCAGTGGCTTCCAGGTCCAGGGTGTCCACCTGGTGTTGGGCGTAGTACCCGATTAAAGTCCTGGGGCCCACCTGGAGGGAACCTTCCTGCGGCATTAATTGGCCGGTAATGAGGCGCGTCAACGTTGTTTTACCCGCACCATTGACGCCGATCAGGCAAACTTTATCCCCACGGTAAATGTTCAAATTAATATTTCTCAATACCCAATCGGCGTCGTATTTGAATGACATATCTTTAATGATCAAGACATCTTTGTAGCTGGAGGCCGCTACTTTGATCTTAAAATCGATGCGGGGGCGCGGCGGCTCGATATCGATTTTTTCCAGTTTATCCATTTTTTCCAGCAGCTTGATCCGGCTCTGTACCTGGGCTGCTTTGGAGTCTTTGTACCGGAAACGGGAAATGAACCGTTCCTGTCGTTCCCGTTCGCTTTGTTGTTCTTTCCATTTTTTCAGCAGAAGGGTTTCCCGTTGTTCTTTCTGGATTTCGTAGAAGTGATAATTGCCGGCATAGTGGACCAGTCGTCCCCGGTCCAGTTCGGCGATTTCCTGGGCCAGGCGGTCGATGAAAAACCTGTCGTGGGAGACGATTATAATACTGCCTTTAAAGCTCAAAAGGTACTGTTCAAGCCATTCCAACGAGGGTATATCAAGATGGTTGGTGGGTTCGTCCAGCAGCAGTAGATCGGGTTTGCGCAGCAGCAGCAGGGCCAGGTAAACCCGCATTCGCCAACCGCCGCTGAATTCGGATAAGGGACGGGAGAAATCGATTTCTGAAAATCCCAACCCGGAGAGAATACTTTTGGCAGTGGGTTCCAGGCGGTATCCCCCCATTGCTTCGTAGTGGTGTCCCAGGGTTCCCAGTTGGTTCAAGATGCTTTCATGCCGGGCGTCGGACGCATCCAGGGTATCCAGCGTCTCGTGCAGGCGGGAAATTTGTTTTTCCAATTGGTGGATTTCTTTTTGGCCCTCCAGGACCGTTTGTAATACCGAGTGGTTTTCCAGTGTGATTTCTTCCTGGGGTAGGTAGCCGATGCGGTATTCTTTCGGTTTGATAATGGTTCCGCCGTGGTATTCGATTTCTTCGTTCAGAATCCTCAGCAGGGTGGTTTTCCCGGCGCCGTTGGGACCGATCAGGGCCGCACGTTTTCCCGGCTGGATCAACCAGTCGATGCTTGACAACAATTGACGATCACCGATTGCATAATTTAAATCTCGAATCTGGAGCATTGTTACACTTTAACCTGGAAATGGCGATTCTCAGTATATCATAGGGGAAGGTTAAAATCAAATGATGAATGAAGCGATCCCCCCCTGGATATGCTCCACACCTCTACATGCCGGGCTGTTTTGGAAGATTATCGACCTTTGCCTTCGGCGACCGGGAACCCTTTTGAAAAAGGGTTCCCGGACTTCCCAAAACTTTTATTATATGCGGTCGTTTTTACTCCTCTTCTTTTTCCACTACGATGTTGAACTTGGCCACCAGCGCGGCAATGGCCCCTACCGCGGCAAACACCGGCATAAACGCCGCCCCCACTAAACCCCACGTCAAGGGTATCTCGAGATAGGTCTTGCCTTCCTCGTTTTTTATGATTATACGCCGGATGTTCCCCTGGTGAATCAACTCTTTTATCTTATCCACCAGTTCACTGCCGCTGATTTTGAACTCTTCGGTCCGCTTTGCACCTTCTTTCTTTTCTTCGCTCATAAAAGACCTCCTGTCTTATTTATTTTCTATACCCTCTATAACGAATCCCGTTCCATTTTGTTCCCCTGATACATTTTTTCCTTGTTGACTTATCGGCTGGAAAAAGTTATAATTGAAACGAACCCGTAAAGGTTATGCATAAAAACCAAAAACCGCAAAATAAATTGAAAACCAATGGAGGTAAATAATGAAGAAGTTAGCTAAAGTATTGTTTGTTTTGATTTTAGTGAACCTGGTTTTGTCGTTAAGCAGTGGGGCTTACGGTCAACAAACCGAGCCGCAAAAGGGATGCAAGGCCATGGTTTGCCCGGTCTGCAAAAGCGCCATCGCCATGGACGCACCAAAGATAACCGCCGA
Source organism: Candidatus Aminicenantota bacterium (assembly GCA_026393835.1). Taxonomy (GTDB): domain Bacteria; phylum Acidobacteriota; class Aminicenantia; order UBA2199; family UBA2199; genus JAKAGC01. The sequence goes on from JAPKZK010000097.1 coordinate 22,061, forward strand.
ATATAAAGGGAAAACTTTCTATTTTGCCAGTGAGCAATGCAAAGTCGAGTTTGAAAAGAACCCGGAAAAATATGCCGCCTGCAGCGAACATGCGCATAAAACGGTTTATGTTTGTCCCATGAAGGAATGCGATTATAAGACAGACAAAGCCGGCAAATGCCCCAAATGCGGGATGGATTTGAAAGAGATCAAAGAGTGCCAGCCCGGGGAACGCAAAGACCTTAGTTGCATGAAAACATGCCCCTTTATGAAAGCAAAACAAGAAGAAGAAAAGAAAAACGAAACCGATAAACAGTAACCTGGGGTTCCCGGGATTTCAACCTGGGAATTTGGAAATTTACCAGGACATTCTTCAGCTTAAGTTTCCCCCCCCGTTTCTGCCATTTTATTAGGGTCAGGGATTTATACACTACGCAATGTTGACTACGCAATGTTGACTACGCACTGTGAATGAGTATCCCCGCCAGCGCGGCTGTCAGGAGTGTTACTAACGAACCGCCTAATACGGCTTTCAAACCTAACGCGGCAATGTCCTTTTTACGTTCCGGCGCCATGGGGGAAATGCCTCCCACCTGGATGGCGATCGATGAAAAATTGGCAAACCCGCATAAGGCAAAGGTGGCCATGGTAATTCCTTTTTCGGTCATGGCCCCGGTTTTGACGATATCTGTCAAACCGATGTAAGCCACGAATTCATTGAGCACCACTTTAGTGCCGAAAAGACTGCCGAAAGTAAAAGCGTCTTTGGCCGGGACCCCGATCCCGATGGCGATGTATTTAAGAATCAACCCCAGGATTAATTCCATGGAAAGGGGTTTCCCGAATTTTGTTATGAGCCATGTGTTGACTCCCAGGAGGCTGCCTGCTTCTCCCAGTAGAAAATTAACCAGGTAAATAAAGGCGATAAAAACGATGAGCATCGCGCCTACATTGATGGCGAGTGTTAAACCGTCGGACGCGCCGTTTGCGGCGGCTTCGATGATGTTGGAACCGCCTTTCTCTACTTTAACTTTTACGATGCCTTTGGTCTGGGGAACTTCGGTTTCCGGGTAAAGGATTTTGGCGATTACGAGGGAAGCGGGGGCGGCCATCACACTGGCGGTGATTAAATGCACGGCGAATTTGAGTTGGGCCGCGGCGACGGTGATTCCCTGGGCTTCGGCCATGGAGCTCCCCAGCAGTTGGACGTAAATGGCCATCACCCCCCCGGACACGGTGGCCATGCCCCCCACCATAATGGTATAGAGTTCCGATTGGGTCATGGTGGCGATGTAAGGCCGGATGAGGATGGGCGCTTCGGTCTGGCCTAAAAAGATATTGGCCGTATTGGATAATGATTCGGCGCCGCTGGTGCCCAGGAGCCGGGCCATTAACCAGGCCATGCCTTTGACCACGGCCTGCAATATGCCGAGATAATATAATACGGCGGTAAGGGCCGCGAAAAAGATGATGGTGGGCAGGGCATTAAAAGCAAAAAAGTACCCGAGGGAACCTTTGGTCCCGGGGGAGTATGACAGGACGCCGAATACGAATTCCGAACCTTTCCCGATAAATACCAATAGTTGGATCACGACCCCGCCGAGCCATTCAACAATCTTCTTGGGCCACCCTAATATAAAAAGCCACGATCCCATGCGCTCGCCGTGGATGATGAATATGGCAAAGATCAACTGCATGCCGAGGCCAATGGATACTAACCGCCAATTGATTTTGCGCTTGTTGTTGGAAAACAAAAACGCGATTCCCAGTATTAATAGAATCCCGATAATTCCCCTGATAATCGATTCGATAATCATGTGTACCTGCCTTTATTTATTCAAATTGTTTTTCAACTGCTTCAAAGACATCCAATACTTTACGGACGTAATTCCGTTTCTCAAGATAGGTGCCGGGGTAAAAACTCCGTTTAAAACCATAGGCGATAAGGTTTTTCAATTCTTTGGGTGCGATATCGAAAGTTTCCACGGCTTTCAGGATTTCATTGGTGACGGTGGTGGAGGAGACCAGCCGGTTATCGGTGCATAAGGTTACGGAGAGGCCATATTCCCGCATTTTCCCGAAAGAGTGGTCTTTGAGTTCCTTGAATTCCGGTATGGTTTGCATATTGGAGGTCAAACAGACTTCCATTGTGATCCGGCGGTCGCCGATATATTGGGCCAGGTTTTCTACGTAGGCCTGTTTGTCTTCGATTTCTTCGTTATAGATCATCTGGGTATTAAAGAGGTGGACGCCGTGCCCGATGCGGTCGGCGTTGAGCTCGGTAATGGCCTGGAAAATACTTTCCGGGCCGAAGGCTTCGCCGGCATGGACGGTTTTTTTCAAGAAGTTCTTATGCGCCAGGGCGTAAGCGGGTTTGTGGTCTACGGCCGGGTAACCTTTTTCCTGGCCGGCCAGGTCGAATCCGACAATGGGTATTTTAAAACGGTCCCGGGCCTCGACAGACGCCTTTACCAGTTCCTGGGACGCCAGGGAGAATATCCATTTACGTTCGGAATGTTTATGCACGTCCAGCAAGGCGTCGAAATACTCTGAAAATCCATAATCGAACATACGCATGGCGCATACGATGATCCCGTAAGCAAAGTTGATATCCTTGCCTGACTGGACATTGGGGGTGATATTGAACTCTTCCGCGGCCATGAACAGCCCCCGGTTTACTGCTTTTAATACGTTGATAATCCCCATGTGTTTGTGCTGGTGGAGCTGGGGAGCGAACCGTATTTCGATGTACCGTACCCCTTCTGCGATATTATCCATGGCCAATTCGTAAGAGACCCTCTCCAACGCGGACTCGCTCTGCAAAACCGCGCCGGTGTAGGTAAATCCCTGTAAATACTCTTCCAGGTTTTGATATTTATTTTTGAATACTTTGGCTTTTAACTCTTTCTCCGAATGGGCAGGCAAAGGGATATCATTCTCCTGGGCCAGTTCGATCAACGTGGATAACCGGATGGAACCGTCCAGGTGCAAATGTAAATCGGTTTTGGGTATTTTTTCTATAAACTCCCTGGTTATTTTCATTGTCTTTCAACTCCTTCGATTATTTTATTGACAATGGGTTTGTTTTTAAAAATTTCTTCACGGGTGAGGCCGGTGACTTCATGCGGAAAGATAAGCCATTTATCGGTTTCGTGGACGAAATAATCGGGTATGCGGTCGGTTTCGTTATTGGCCGGTTTATAATAAACGGTGGCGATGCGGATTTCGCGGGGAGTGTTTTTGCGAGCTTTTTCTTGCAAGGCATCCACCACGGCTTTTACGCTCAACCCGGAATCGTAAACGTCATCCACGATCAACAGTGCATCCTCGGCGTCGATGGTGTGGATGATATAATCCAGGCCGTGGACACGTATTTGTTTGCTTCGCTGCTCGATGCCTTCATAAGCGGAAGTGCGGATGGCGATGTGATCGGTATGAACGTCCAGGTATTCGAGCAATTCCTGGACGGCAATACCCACCGGCGTGCCCCCACGCCAGATTCCCACGATGAAATTGGGCCTGAACCCGCTTTGATAAATTTTTAAGGCCAACTGAAACGAATCTTCCAGTAATTCTTCCGCCCCGATATACTTTTTTTCAACCATTGAATGCTCCTTTATTTTCTGCGATAGTTAAATGAAAAGGCGAATGGATATGCTGACGAATCATATTAATCACCATCCCGGCGGAAACCGCGCTGTACCCTTCGGGAATAATCACATGCGCATGCCGCAAACTGGGCTGCACAAAAGCGCTGTGCATGGGTTTTACGGTTTCAAGGTACTGGTTGATGACCGATTCCATGGTACGGCCCCGCTCCCTCATGTCCCGTTTCAATCGCCGGATAAAACGCATATCGTCATCGGTATCGACGAATATTCGCACGTCCATGAGTTCCCGGAGTTCTTCCTCCACGAAAATTAAAATACCGTCTACGATAATCACCGGGGCCGGTTTTTTTTGAATTCCCTCATTCTTACGGGTGTGAACGGTAAAATCATAAATGGGCATCTGTATCTCCCGGCCGGCAACCAACTCTTTTAAATGCCGGACCAGGAGGTCTGTTTCCAGCGCATCGGGGTGATCGTAATTGATTTTTATCCTTTCATCCATGGGCAGGTGGGTGTTGTCCCTATAATAGGAATCATGCTGGAGGGTGACGATGTCTAGGCCTTCCAGTTCTTTAATTATCGCATTGATGATGGTGGTCTTGCCGGACCCGCTGCCCCCGGCTACGCCTATCACCAGTGGTTTTTCTCTTTTTATATCCATTTTAAAATTTCTGTCCTGTTATATTAGATTGAACTGTACCATCTTTAGAAAAAAGAGTCAAGGCCAGGGGGCTCTTTTGAAAAACCGCCCCGCCGGTACGGACCCCCGTAAAACTTTTGTTTATTATCTTAACTCTACTTTTTCGGAGTAACATCTCCGGCATACGGAAACATACTTGTCATTGCCGCCGATCTCGATTTGCGGTCCGTCATTCACGGGATGACCGTCCTTGTATTTGATTAACATGGTGGCCTTCTTGTGACAATGCCAACATACGGCTTTTACTTCCTCGATCTTGTCGGAAAACAATAACAACGCTTCACTGCCGGAAAATAAACGGTTGCGATAATCGTTTTTTAAACCGTAAACTATCACCGGGATATTTAACCGGTCCACTACATGGGTCAACCGAATCACCTGCTCCCGCGTCAAAAACTGTCCTTCATCGATCAAAATACAATCGGGCCTGATTTCCTCGGCTCTCTTATACACATCGGTGCGACTGTCGAAAATAACCGCCTCCCGCTGAAACCCCATCCGGGAAGTGATTTTACCTTTGCCGAACCGGTCGTCGATGGCCGGGGTAAAAAGTAATACCGTCTTGTTCTGCTCTTCGTAATTGTGCGCGATCTTTAAAATCTCTGTGGATTTTCCTGCATTCATTGTCGAATATCGAAAATACAATTGTGCCATTATTCATTCACCTCTTTTTCATGCGTCCGTATTTTTTTAATATTTTTACATACATCCCCTCCTTTTTGGAGATAATCGATCAGGAGCGGTGCGAGAAGTGTTTTAAGCGCTTTACCGGGGTCCCGGTGCGTAAACGTATACCTGGCGGCAATGTAATCGTTTATGCCGACCTTATACGTTTTACTCTCATCCAATAAATTACCGACTTCATCTCTTAATTCAATATCCTTTACTTTAAACGGTTTTCCCGGTTCCGTACCCGGCGTTACCAGGACTGTGTATTCGATGCCGGATACCTTGAGATCAAAGCCGTTCTCTTTCCGGTAAGTATGTTGGAGAAGAGTTTTAATCTCAGCCGGGGTCATTTCAAAAAGTACGATATCGTTGTCAAAGGGCAGCATTTTATAGATATTTTTCAACCGGACCTCCGGACCTAACCGGTCAAGACGGATTCCACCCTGGTTGTGAAACGCCATATCCAACTGATCGATATTCCTGACGGCATCCGTAATCAGGTTTCCCAGTTCGTCTGGGCCAAAGAGTTCCATAGGTAGGGTAGTAATGATTCGATTGAATTCCGGGTTATCGTTGAATTTAGTAATCATGGCTTTTATTTCAGGATCTTCAACGGCGAGAGACGCCACGTCGATCAATTCGCCTTTTTTACCGGTGATTTTTCCATTAGTCACGGTCAATTCGATGCGGCCCAGGAATTTCGCATTACTCCCGGCCTGGGTAATCAGTACGCCGTTGGTTTCTTTGGGGTCCCGGATAGTCGTGTGGCTGTGTCCGCCGACAATAATATCCAGTTCGGGTATTTTTTGGGCCAACACTTCATCGCCGTCAGCGCCAAGGTGAGTAAGGGCGATAAAGATATTGCTTTTTTTCTTTAAATAACGGTATTGTTGGGCGGCGTCGATGCCGTCGGAAAACGCCAGACCTTTGAGTTTGCTGGGATGGGTAGAGGGGATATGGGAATCTTTCTCGGTTTGAATCACTCCCAGGACAGCGATTTTGGTTCCTTTTTTTGTTTTTAAAATCACATACGGTTTGGGTTGGGGCAGGATGGCGCCCCCGCCCTCTCCGGGTACGACTTTCACATTGGCGCAAATCATGGGGTAACGGGCTTTCTTCATGGCGTCTTTAAGAATTTCCTGGCCGTAATCGAACTCATGGTTTCCCAGTTCCAGGACATTGACTTTCAAGCGGTTCAGCAGTTGCAGTATGGGTTCGCCTTTGGGTATGTATTGGTCCACCACGGGGTTGCCGCTGAAATTATCGCCGGCGTTCATGAAAAATACATTGGGATTCTTTTTTCTTTCATTATCGATCACCGTGGCGATTTTGGCAAAGTTATCGATCTGGGCATGGATATCGTTCATATGGAAGATGACGATGGTTTCGCTCCTGGATGCGCCAAAAACAAGCGTTGAGAAAAACAGCCCGGCGATAAAAACAATAAGAAATGCCGTGAAAATATGTTTTTTTATATTCATGATAGGTCTCCTGTTTTTTTATCCTGGGATAGGGTATACAAACGCTGACCGTCGGAAACTTCACCGTCCAGGTCTACGTGGTTGTCATTTTTGTCGATGATAATAATTTCCCCGCAGAGGGCCGACCGGTATTTTTCGTGCGAATATTTCAATATCACGTCCTGAACCCTGGCGCCGGCGAAGATTTCAATTACATTATCATTTATTAGAACGGTCATGTTGTTTCCTTAGAGGGTATATTATAGTTTCCCCGGTCAGAAAAGTCAAAAGAAAATGAAAAGTTTTGGGAAGTCCAGAAACCCTTTTTCAAAAGGGTTTCTGGCCGCCGGAGGCATTTTCTTAAAAATCGAACAACTCCTGGTTTAAAAATCTGTCAAACAATGGATTCTCAAGAACGTACCCGACGGTTCGGTTGATATATTTTTCATAAGTCAAATTCTTCTTGACCATGACCTGGTAACCGAATGTACCCAGGGCTTTGATATTTCGCTGCAAAGCGGTCAGATAGAATTGTTCTTCATCCATAATCATGCCGTTTTTTTCCAGGCAATCGATAAAAAAGGGTCTTAATAATTTTAAGTCCAGGTACGCATCGAAAGCAATAGAGACCGGGTCATAGAACGCCGTCGCCCGCAAGGAATCCTGGAAATCCACCAGGTAGATATCATCTTTATAAAAGAGCATGTTGCGGGTGTGAAAATCCCTGTGGGCAAAAGTGTTTACCGGGCCGATGGTTTCCACCATGGCGTGGAGTTGATGACGCAGTTCTTCCAGGTTGATCCGCCGGGAAGAATAATTCCCGGCAAAATGGCTAACAAAAAAATCCATTTCCCATTTCATGCGCGCCGTATCCAGGACCGCGGCCGTATGTTCCAGGGGAATACGCGATAATTGCATCGTGATCCGGGCAATTTTCTCCAGGGCTTTTTCCCTTTTTCCCTCCCGCAGCCACGAGAAAGCTTTTTGCGCCCGGATCTTGCCCAGGTCTTGCTGCAGGATAATGCGGTGGTCGATGATTTCTTTGATGGCCGGGACTTTCAAGCCATATTCATTATAAAGGGTAGTCAGCCGGGCGATGCGTTCGGTTTCCTCTTTATTTTCTTCCGGGTAGACCATGGCCATCAGGGTGTATTTATCCAGGTGAAGCCTGAAAAAAGACCGATTCGAAGCTTCTCGCTTTATCGGCTGGATTTTCCTTATACTACCCAGGTGTTGCAGTCTGGATTCCAGGTACTTTTTCATTTCCATTTTAAATCACTCATTTCAATTACTCACTTCAATTACTCATTTCAATTACTCATTTCAATTACTCACGCCTGTCGGCGGCTAATCTTTGTTAAAAATACGTTTGAGCAGCGAGGGTTGTTTTTCCCCCTCATGGTGAAACAATTGCGGCATTTTATCCATTATTTCTCTAAGTCTGAAAGCAATTTCCCTACGGGAAGGGTTCAGGCGTTTTGCCGATTCAAACATGGCCAGCGCCTTTTTGAGTTCCCCGGCTTTTAGATAATTTTCCCCCAGGTAGAACCAGCCGTCGTCGCTCTGGGGGTCGATATCGACGGCCTCTAAGAAATATTTTTCAGCCGCGTAATAATTTTTTAGCTTCATCAATAAAATGCCCATATAGAGCAGGACCAGTACATCCTTTTTGTCAAGCCGGTGGGCTTCCTGGAATTTCTCCATGGCTTTCATATAATCCCGGTTAATGATAAAGTAAAGGCCCTGGTTAAAGTGGAACTTTACGATCTGGTCCTGGGGGTAGAAATTTAAATCCGTGCTTTCGGACTGCGAATAATATTTTAGCAGGGTGATATAGGATTTATAATACCTATTAAAATCTCTTTCCAGGTGTTCATCGCCCAGGATGACTGCCTGGAAACGGCCTTGTGTGGTTTTAGCCAGGTAGGAGGCCCTTATGTCCGCCAGTGAGGCGTCTTCCCTTAAGCCCAGGGCCACCAGGGCTGCTTTTAATAATTCGTCATCCATTATCATTTTTTTATTTTTCCCCAGGTGTTTATTTTATCATAAATCATAACATTTTTAAATCCTTTTTTAGCAGGTGAAAAGTTTCCAGGGTTTGGGTCCTGGTATTTTCGATTGCGCCGGAGGTATCGATGGTATAGTGGGCGACTTTCAGTTTTTCGCTTAAGGGGAACTGGGCTTTTATCCTTTTTTCCGCTTCTTCCGGATCGATGTTGTCTCTTTTCATCAGGCGAGCGGTTTGTTCTTCCGGGGAGGTATAGGCGATGATGATTTTATCGAATTCCTTATAAATCCCGGCTTCCACCAGCAGGGCGGATTCGTAAATAAAAAAATCATATACGTTGGCTTGTTCCAGGCTTTTAACCAGGTCTTCGCGGGCGGCTTTCACCAGCGGGTGGACCATTTTATTGCAGAAATTTCGTTTTTCAGCGTCTTCGAAAAGGATGTGGGTAAATTTTTCTTTTTTCAGGCCGTTTTTTTTGTCGAAGATATCTTCGCCGAAGGCATTTACCAGTTCTTTGAGGATAGGGGAGTTGGGGGTGAAGATGATATTTTTGGCCAGGTCGTCTGCCCGTATGGTGTAGCAGCCCAGTTCCCGGAAGATTTCCAGGATCAGGCTTTTGCCTGTGCAAATGCCGCCGCTCAGTCCAATCTTATACATAATTCCTCGTCGTATTCATGCCCTGGATTTTATTCTATGATGGATGAATTGTCAAGAGTTGAAAAGAGGTTGCAATAGTTTTTATTTTATGCTATAAACAATGAAATGGATAAAAGATACGTAAATCGCGGCAGCGAGATTTTTGCAATAAAGTCAGCGGAGTAAAGCATGAAATCATTAACATTGAAAAATATCGGGCCGATAACCCAGGCAAATATTAATTTCGGCGACCTAACCGTTTTTGTCGGTGGACAGGCCATGGGGAAAAGCATTACCATGGAAATGGTTAAGCTGATCGAAGATGCGGGATATATTCGCTTTAGAATGGAGGACTTCGGACTGGACTGCTCAAAGCCGGAAAAACTCTTTTCAAATTATTTTGGCGCCGGCAAAGATAAAATATGGGCCGAAGGCAAATCTGAAATTACCTGGGATGGGAAAAAAATCACCCGGCGGGAAATATTCGCCAAAAATAGAGTTAGAGCGATGAAAACATTCTATATCCCCGCTCAGCGCGTTGTGGTTATCGATAAAGGATGGCCCACTCCATTTCAGAGCTTCGATTCTATGTATCCGTTCGTTACCAGGGAATTTAGCGAAATCATCAGGACTTTTATGGATATGTCATTTTCAAAGGAAGAAGGGAAAATATTCCCCCAGGATAATCGATTGCGAAAAGAATTACGCGAAGGCATTGAAGAGACTATTTTCAGAAATCAAACGATTCATCTGAAAGCGAATGAGCAGAATCGGAAAATGGTGATGTTAAAAACAGGGAATGACATTGAACTCCCGATAACAACCTGGTCTACCGGCCAGCGCGAATTTATCCCCTTGCTTGCCGGTATCTATTACTGTCTTCCTCCTGCCAGGGTTTCTCAGAAGAACAAAATCACACGGGTTATTATAGAAGAAATGGAGATGGGTCTTCATCCCAGTGCGATTATCAGTGTGATGCTGCTGGTGATGGAATTGCTCAACCGGGATTACCAGGTCATCCTCTCAACCCATTCGCCGACGGTGCTCGACCTGGTCTGGGCGTTGGTTGAAATGCAAACAAATAAAGCAGATACAAAATATTTTAAAAAATTATTTAATTTAAGCGGTACGTCGAACTATCCGAATGACCTGGCAAGGGAAATAATGAAGAAGGTTATTAGGGTCAATTATTTTAAGGAGACACCCGAAGGTGTTTCTACCGTGGATATATCGAAACTTGACCCGGGCAGCGATTCACCCGACGAATGGGGATGGGGGGGATTATCGGAATTCAGCGGAAAAATTGCGGATATCGTTGGTGCAGTACAAACGTCTAACAAAGACAAACATACGGATAAAGGAAGTGATTTTTGACCGTGATTTGAATTCTGTTTAGATGCTTTATGACTCGCCTCCAGGTCCAGGGAGAAAAAATTTGGCTGTTCCCTAATCACCCCTTGAAATAACCGGGGATTTTCCTTATAATACAATATTAACTAAGATGCTGGACAAAATGAAGAAAAATATTAAAGGATCGATGACCCAAAGCGGCTTGCCCATTAACCTGGAAAGCTTGATACACCGCCGCATAATCGAAAATGACCGGGTGGAATTCAAAGCCGGCTGGAATGAAAAAATAAAAGAGTCGGTCATACGATCGGTATGCGCTTTTGCCAACGACCTCTTGAATAATAACGGCGGATATATTATTCTCGGTATCGAGGAGGCAAATAACGGCAGCCTGGTATTACCCCCAGCCGGCCTTGATGAATTGAATATCGACCGCATCCAACGAGAAATCATCGGCGCCTGCAAAGGAAATATCTCACCGGTTTATCTTCCCCTTATCTTCATCGAAACATTCCAGGAAAAAACAATAATAGTCATTTGGTGCCCCGCAGGAGAAAACCGGCCCTATGAATCGTCGATTCGCAAAGGCGATCGTAAAGCCTATTGGGTGCGCGCCGGAAGCTCCTCCATCGAAGCGGTAGGCGATATCCGCCGCCAACTCCTCGAACAAACGGCCAAAATTCCCTTTGACGACCGCAGGAGCTTAACCGGCCAGTTCGAGGATATCTCCCCATTCCTGGTTAAACGATTTCTTACCGATATTCAAAGCGAACTGGCGAAAATGCAACTGTCTGCTGAAGATATTTTCGAAAAACTGCACCTCCTCATCCGGGTTAACGGCTTTAAAATTCCCAGGAATGTGGCCCTTATGTTTTTTAATGACGACCCGGAACATTTTTTCAACAGCGCCAGGATCGAAGTGGCCATTTTCCCGGAAGACGCCTCCGGCGATTTGATCGAAGAGAAAATTTTCAGGGGCCCTTTCCCCGGGCAAATTCAAACCTGCCTGAATTATTTGCAAGGGCAATTCAGTACGATTATCCGCAAAATCCCCGACCAGGCCGAAGCGGAACATATCGTTCCTTATCCTTTTGTCGCCGTCAAAGAAGCATTGGTAAACGCCATTTACCACCGAAGCTATGATTCGCAGCCGGAACCCGTGAAAGTCTATCTTTACCCAAACCGTATCGAAATCATTAATTATCCCGGCCCGGTGCAGGGAATCCGGAAAGAACACTTTCAACTCGAATCCCTACCACCCGTACCTGCCAGGAACCGCCGCATCGGCGATTTCCTGAAAGATTTGCGACTGTCCGAAGCAAGGGGAACCGGTATCCCCAAAATTCAATATAATATGAAACTAATCGGCTCACCCCCGGCGAGCTTCGACTTCGATGACGACCGGACTTATTTTCGCGTCATACTCCCGGTTAATCCCCACTTTGTGGAAATAAAGAAGAACCCCCAATTCGATATTTACAAATAGCCACTTTTTTTTCTTGCACATTTTCCCCGGATATGGTATAGAATACTTCTAAATAAAAACGTCTTTAAAAAGAAAATGGGCATAACACATGAAAGGAAAATATTTTACAGAAAAGATACTGGAATTTGCTTTCAACAGCAAACCGGGAGATTGCCGATTCCTGACCGTCAAATATCAGGCGCAAAAATACGGGGTATCGATTCCCTACCTCTCCGCTCTCTACAAAAAAAATCACGATATGAACCTGAAAGATATCCTCATCGGGATCAAAGGCATGCATGGCATCCATTTACTGTCAAAGAAAAAAAAACTCCCGATTAAGGAGATTGCCGGGATACTGGATTTTAGAAGCGTGCATGGGTTTGAAAAAATGTTCAAACGACTCTACGGCATCACGCCCTTCGATTACCGGTTTCGGGTCACTGTTATCGACAAGATTATCCGTGCAACCCAAAAAAGGGAAAGTGAAAAATTGAAAAACACCCGATTGCCGTTTCCCGCCTCAAAACGCCAATGATGTAATTTATTTGCTATTAAAATCAATGATATCGCTATTTTTCATTGATTTATCGGCAAAAAACCAAAAAAATATTTGACATAGACTATTTTTATCAGTAGAATGACGCCTTGCATTAAACCCTCGAATGAGGAAATGAAATATAAATTAAAAAATGAAGAAATATGGTAGATATGATCAAAAAACAGGTAAAAGTGTTGCGTGCCATGCATTTTGTGTCCGAGTTCACGGACTTTTCCCTTAAAAAAATGGCGCGTTCGCTCAAGGAAATGACGTATTCACTCAAAAAAATGACGTATCCACTATATGAAATGGCGTATTCGCCACATAAGTTGATGGATTCGCTCAAAAAAATGATGTATTCGCACCGGGATGTCGTCCGTACGGTCCCGCTTAATGTAAAAATTGCGTACAGATCATTTTTTTGTGCGAATACGCCATTTCCCGGTGCGGATACGTCATTTCCCGGCGCGAATACGCCTCGCTTTTTAGTGAATACGCGACATTTTGTGGTGAATACGCCTCGTTATGTAGGGGATACGCCTTTCCCCGGTGCGGATACGCCTCATTTTTTGCGGGATCAGTCATTTCCAGGGATGAAAGCAACTCATTTTAAGTCAAATATGCAAGAAAATATAAGTAAGATAAAAAACTTCTTGAAGGAGATAAACTAAAATGTCAAAAACATCATTTTTCGAAGAGCGGTTAATGAAGATTTTGGTAGCTTTGAAAAACTGTCTTAAGGACCCGGTAATAGCCTTGCTTGCAATACGCGGCTTTAGCGCGGAACGGATCGAAGGGATCATTGCGATCCATACGGATGTGGTCCTGTTGACAGGCGTCCAACAGGATGCCTACAACGTCCAGTTCAAAACCACGGAAGAATTGACGAAATTGTTAGAGGGAGTAAGGTACAATTATCGTAAATTCCGGAAGTTGGGACAGGTGGCCCTGGCCGGCGAACCCACCACGTTAAAAGCCCTGCAATTGGACATCAGGATGAAGACCGGGTTACCCGGTTTCATGGCCCAGGTAAAGCGTTTTTATGTTCCCGGCGCCCATGATGAGAACCTTTCCGCTGCTTTACTCAAGACCGGGCTTACCCGTGAGGAAATGGAAGCGGAACTTCCCAAATTGGAACAGATGGAGCAATTGAATATTCGCCAGGAATATGAAAAAAAAGTGGCCCAGGATGCGACGCGGAGGCGGGACGAGCGCATGGAAGAATTGGAGAAAGCCATGTCCGAGCTGCACAAAGTAGCCATTGTGGCGTTGGCGGATCAGCCCGATTTCCTGGGTCTGTTGGACCTCAATTAATTTTACCGTGAAGGTGAGGAGATTATTATGAATAAGAAAACGAAAACAGAGATTGGATCCCGGCTAAAGGCTATCCGGGAAGAAGTCGGTATACTGCAAGCAGAATTTGCCTCTAAATTAGGCGTTGCCCGATCGACATGTTCGCGGGCAGAGAAGGGGGAGTGTATTCTTCCCACGGAGGCAATGCAGGAATTGGCAAAGAGTTTCAATGTCTCTTTAAACTGGTTATTATTGGGCCAGGGGGAGATGTTTTTAAGTAAAGCCACGGCCAGTGAGGAAGTATTGGCGTTTGTTAAGGAGAACAGTGAAGTAGAGGAGCATTTGCTTTTGATGAAGCGGTTGCCGTTGTTTAAGTATTTTGTTTTGCAGAATTTTATGCGCTTCAAGACGGATAATTCCCAGTTGGTAATCGATGCGTTGAAACCCCCGGCTGAAACAGCGGCCTGATTCGAAACAAAAACAGGCCCGCGGCGCGGGCGCCCTCAGAAGGCCCTTCGGGCCATTGCGCGGGGTACTTATTGGTGCCCCGCGCATTCTCGTAACTCTTTCGCTGCCGAGGGCATTCTTTTTGTATGTCTTGTATGTCGAAAATTGGGGAAGCCCCTAAATACCTTAAAAAAAATTATTTGCCTATAGAACGTTTCAATAAAGCTAATACCTTTAAACGTCCACGGTTGGCCAGGCTAAAACCAAGGCCGCGGCGAAGGATTTCAGGAAAATAGTATTTCCCTTCGGATCCTGTTACAATCCCCAATTTCGTCATAATATCGATTTCTTCTGAAGTCAGTCCCAATTCATCTCTATCAAAGGGTATCTGTCTCTGATTTTCGGGGATATTTTTTAATTTCGCAAATATTTTTTCCAAAACAGTTATTTCAACCTGGATTTCCTCAATCTTTTTAGTGCCGCAGGGATTTAAGGCATTTTTTATTGCAGCGGGTGGTAAAAGGCGATCCGATAATCCCGGGGAATTTTTTGCACTTTCCGCGGCATAATACATTAAACGTATTAAATCACGTGCTTGTAACTGGCCATTGAAATCGGATAAAGCCGCTATTATCCAGTTAGCGGTATAAGCTTCCCTGGAATTGATGGGCCCCATTTTTTTCCCCCAAAATCTTTCCAGCGCCGTTTCAATGGCACTCCCTGAAACATTTTCTATATGAGAATCGGAATCGATATATTTTCCCAATTTTGCCGGTTCCTTGACCAACCATGCCACCAATCGCAAGGCATCATCTCTCTCCCATTTTAGCTCCAAGGCCCGGTAGCGGAATTCGAATTGACCAAAATTTTGTTTTATCGAAGCCCTGGCGATATCCTTCCTTATGAAAACCAGCAGCCCTATCCGGTTATCCGGCCACTCAAGCACAGCCTCGACAACACTTTGGCATAAAGCCTGAATCGCCGCTTGCTGAATTAGATCCGTCCTGGTATGTTGAAAGTAATTCTCTAATCCATCGATCTGGAAAATAATCCGGGTATTACTATCGGTTAAAAGTTTTTGCATCGTCTCAAGAGAATCTTGAGTACTTTCACAGGACAGCGACCTTGCCATAAATCGAAACCAGAACTCTCTCCAACTGGATAGGTCGGTATTGCCTTTCTTTAGTTCTTGATCGATTAAAGTTTCAATCTCTCTCTTTGAGAGAATTTTAAGCGGCAATGCATCTTTATTTATGTCGATGGTGTATCGGCGGCATTCATCAATAATTTTCTCTGCATTACCTCCCAGGTTCCGGGGAGTTAACAGGGGCCAAATCGATCCGTCAAAACCCGTGACTGTCTTTTCTCCCACTTTTTGTATGAATTTGCTCCACTGTTTCAAATGCGCCAATTGCAGATAGGTATAGGTTTTGCCTGCTCCCTTGGCCCCCATTATAACCGCTGCCGGGACAGCGCGGGCAATGTTTTTTAAATTCTGGGTAATTAAAAAATCGGTGGCTTTTCCCGATTCGGCAAAAACATATGCTTCGGCAGTATCTCCCAACTTTTCCAGGTCATCTTTGTAACTCCTGCTTTCTTCGAAAGTTTTTGAAATGACCTGTCTATCTTCAATGGAAAATCTTTCCGCGGCAATCTTCGACATTAAGAAATGTATACTCCCCGGGTGATTAACCAGTTTTTTTTGGGTCTCATCCAGGTTTTTCAGGTAAAGAAGATCTTCATTAAAAAAAGTTTCCGATAATAGGTCTTTTCCAATCAATGATTCATCTTCTCTATTTTCAGCAATTAAGTATTCACGTAGTTGTTCCCTGACATATTCAAAGTCAGGGGAATCTTTCAGTTTTTCCTGCACCATGGAGAGTATCACTGTGGGGAGGTGAGCTTCGTAATCCGAATCTTTTTCTTTTAAAGCATTGGCTATCTTTTTAATTTGCTCCAATACGCATTTTGTACCTTCTATCGACTGCCCGGAAGTCGTTGTCACAATAAACCGGTTGACGCGGGGATCCAAAAGGAAAGAACTGGATAATTCGCTGAACCCGGCCCTTAAATCTACCACCACTGCATTGACACCCAACATTTTTCCCAATTTAAAAAGTAATTCCGGGATCAGCCATTCCTTTCCGCTTTCCCAACATAAATTCTCAGGGAGGATCGGCATTCGCATTAATTGGTCGACTTCCCTGAACCCCGGGAGAAAAAAATGTTCGACTTTGGTATCCTGGGTTTCAAATGTAAGCATCTGGCGGTGTAAATTTTCCGCGGTAATCTTCAAAGCGCCGGTATAATCGCTGGATTTATCATAATGCGCCAACGCCAGGAAATCGATGAAAGATATATCCAGGTTGCCGAATTGTTCTTTTGCCCACCAGGTTATTCCCGGCGCCTCGAGGTCCGCATCTACGATCAATACCTTTTGGGGCGAATCCAACTCGCTTAGCGCTTTTACAAGGGAAATCAAATGGAGCGTGCGCCCGACGCCGCCTTTAAAAGAATAAAAGGCCCAGAGCGAGGGCTGTCCTTCCATTTTGCTAAAATCAGGTCCTTTTAAATTCAAACCGATTTCTTTTGGATAGAGGCTAAGACTGGCAAAATTAGGTTTTAAATTCCTGGGAATAACCCGTTCCTGGTCCGGTTCAATTTCAAAATCAATATTTAAAGAGCGTCTATTTTCATTGGTAGAAAATTCGAGGTATATCTTTGGGTTTTCCATATCATACCTGGGCCCAAACCATTTAAAAAGAGTTTCGGATATTGATTTTTTATCATCTTCACTTTTAATTCTAACTTGAACTTCATCCGGGTATACACTTACTCCTACCATCCCTTCCGGCCATAGGTTTTCAAATAGTTTTTGAAAAATGATTGTTTCCACATCGAACCATGTGATTAGTTTTCCCATTAAAATATTCCTCCCGGTAACGCCAGCTTCATTTTTATATCACTCAAAATTTTCGTAAGACTTTGAATGCACAAAGTTTCTTCCTGTTCATCAAGTTTTTTCCCATATCGCCATGCGGCGTGAAGATGTTGTGCGACGATAGGTTTGTCCACATTTTTCGTAATACCCGGTATATTGCCGGTAATTTTCAAATTTGTTAAGAGATCATTTAGACGATGTGAAAAGGCCGAAGCACTCATCTCATTATCCGTTGCGGCCGAAGATAATTCAAATTTTTTCTCCCGCATATAATAGGCTTTTAACCCACATTCGACTGCATAAAACAGGACCATTTTATGGGTATGATTGGGATTACCCTTATATGCCGCCCAGAAACCATTGTGACTACGAAATGCATTTTCCATCTCACTTTGAGTGACAATAACCGCTTTTTCTTTTTTTTCATTTTTTGAATTTTGAGTCATTATTTATTAATCCTCTTTCCGGTGCAGCTTCTAAGTTTAAAATTTTTTCGATTCAATTTCATAGCCATATTATAAAAGATATTCGATTATATTTCAATTGGAAAAACATTTTTATATTTTTTGGGATTGTTTTCCCTTGTTCGAACATTTTGTTCCCTGGGCGCGGTTTAGAAACCGGGTTGTCCCCAAAATCCCAAAATCCATCACCTGGGTTTGATGAATCAAACCCCTACATGAGTGACGGTATTAAATCGCGAAGGTCATTGGATTCGGATAAGTCGGCAATTTTTTGGGCGTAATCCAGGCAAAGCCGGGCTTCCGTGGTGAGCGTTTTTTTCTCCAGGTGTTTTGCGTAGAAAAGGAGCCAGCCCAGGGTTTCGCTGTAATTTTCGGTTTTACGTTTTATTTCCAGGCATTGTTCCCAGCGGCAACCGGAATTGGAAATATCGTTTTGCACCATGCAAGCCAGCATTTGTATTTCGCAAATATACCCCCTCCCATCCTCGTCTCCGACTTCAATATACAGTGCATGCGCTTTTTCCAGGAGGGGTTCCGATCCCGGGATATTATCCTTTAGCACCGATAGCCTTGCCTGGCTTAGCATGGTATTGGCTTCCCCTAATTTATCGCCGATTTCTTTATACATGTCCAGGCACTGGCGATAATGGGTTTCTGCTTCCTCTAAGCGATCCCTTCTGACGCCTAAATCTCCCAGCGCTTTCCTGGTATTGGCTTCCCCTACTTTTGAGCCGATTTCTTTATGCATGTCCAGGCACTGGCGATAATGGGTTTCCGATTCCTCTAAGCGAGCCCTTCTGACGCATAAATTACCCAGCACAAATAAGGTATTGGCTTCCCCTACTTTTGAGCCGATTTCTTTATACATGTCCAGGCACTGGCCATAATGGGTTTCTGCTTCCTCTAAGCGAGCCCTTCGAACTCTTAAATTGCCCAGCACAAATAAGGTATTGGCTTCCCCTAATTTTGCGCCGATTTCTTTATACTGATTCAATACCTTCTCTCCAAACTTTACTCCATCATCGATCCAATCGCTATAATTATAAAGCCTTAAAAGATTGTCCGTAATTACCTCCTTATTCGAACAATCCCCCGTTCCATTTACAATCCCCTTCATCGTTTCCACTACGTATCGAAAATTGGGCTCTTCCATTATAAAGAGTAACTTAAAATGCAATGCCTTCTCCTTGAAATAATTCTCTTTAATGAAATATGAATATCCCGCCGTGAACGCCAATATCTTTGACCGGTAGTCATCGCATACCTCATCGCTCAACCTGGACAGGGAATACAACCGGACCGAAGGCAATAAGCTGTATCGGTTATTCCCATCGATTTCCACCAGGGAAACTTCCCTTAACTGGACTAAATAGTCTTCGATGTTCTCTGCCATGACCTGGGCCAGGAAATCCTTGTAAATACCGGTGGGGAAATATGATAATAATTGGAAAAGAACTTTCGCTTTTCCCGGCAGGTGCTCATAAGCGGAATCGAGCGATTTAACCAGGCTTTCTCCATGGGAAGGATTCATGTCCGTAATGCCTTTGACCGCCCCGGCATTGGATTGTTCAATCCGCTTAATTAAATCCCCGGCGGAAACGCCCTCACTCATTTGACTGGCCATGATAATAATGGAAAGCGGAAGCCCGCCCAGCATATTTAAAAGCCTGGAAAGATCATCGTCGTCGATACTGCTTTTACCTGTTTTGATACGCTTAATAAAAAGTTCAACCGAGCTTTTCCAATCCAAACCGGGTAGAGTATATACTTCTTCTTTTTCGTACAAGTACCCGCCGATTTCCTTTTGCGAAGTGACTAAAATTTTAATATTGGCAGCGCATTCCAGGATACAGTGAACCAGGCGGCGGAAGTTTTTCGAGTCTTTCCATAAAACATCTTCGGCATTATCGATGATGAAGAGGCAGTCCAAATGTTTGACGGCATTAAAAAACTCCTCTTCTTTTTCAAATTCAAAACCGATGGTAAGCGCAATTTTCCGCATGACGCTGTCGCCGGTTTCCATTTCGCGTATATCGATTTTATGGATGCCGTCCTTAAAATGATTTCTCAAGTGGAACCATCGCCCCACTTCGACAGCCAGGGTTGTTTTGCCGATCCCCCCCGCCCCTTTAACCGTAACCGCTCGATTGAGAAGAACGCTATTTACAACGTCTAAAATCTCTTTCGAGCGCCCGGTAAAAAGCTGCGATTGCCTGGCAGGTATATTGGTTATGTGTTGCCCAATCCCCTGGACCTCCATACCGGTTTCGCTCTTTTCCCTGGAAACGACAGCCACATCCATGTCCATAACCCTGTCATCCGGTAATAAGATAAATTTCCTCTCTTCCGGAAGGAAAGGTTTCCCCTCTGCCAGGTATTGTTGTTTAATCTCTTCTTTTATTTTATCCCACTGGGGGTTGCCTTCCACGGCCAGTTTTGCAATATCGAAAGCCTCCTTTACGGAATAGCCTTTAAACAGGGTGGCATAAAATTTCGCAATAAACGCGATGGCGGCAAAGTCATAGACGGGGGAATCTTTCCTAACAGCGACGGCGTATTTAACGCCGGCAGCGATTAAACAGCGCGCCACATTTTCCGAATGACAGGCGCTGACGACCACCAGGTCGATTCCCTTTGATTTTTCAAATATTTTTTTAATATATTCTTTTTTCAAAAGTTGGCTGCCGCCTTTTTCATCTTCGAACAACAAAAAATCCTCGTTCCCATGCCCGCTTAAATGGATAATATTGAACCCATCGGTAATTCCCCTGATTAACTCCGCGACGGTGGCAAACCCGATTCTTAATCGGGAAATGGCTGTATTACCGGCGCATTTTCTTATTTCTTTTTCTTCGGCTTCGATATCCAGTAAGGCCAGCGGTTCGTTGTCTGGGGCAAGAAGCGGCGCTGAAAATAAACATAATAACCCGGGGACGTTTCCAGTCATTGTCGTTCCTCCTGTATTTTATCCGCATCAACAAAATACCTTTCCTTCATTGCTAACATTTTATTACGCATAGGGTTAATATATCCCAGGCGATTCTTTTTGTCAATAAGATACAGAAAAAGGCAAAAGGCCGCCTGTTCAAGGGAAAGAATCCAGGCTGCCACCTAAATGCCTTTCCCCGCACCGTTGAACGTTCAACCGGAAAGCGATTTATCCGAAGAAAGCAAGAAACTGATGCGGCAATATGGAGGGAAGTTTGAATAAAATGATGAATGATGAATGATGATTAAAAGAAAGAAGGTGAGGGGGTGAGAGGGTAAGAAGGTGAGAAGGTGAGAAAAAAAAATCTGTGCCAATCAGTGTAATCTGTGGATGAAAATAATTCGTGGTAATTCGTGGAATTCGTGGGCGGTTTTTTCTTCGCGTGTCTTCGCGTTCTTCGCGGCTCATAAAATTAGGCGGTGAATCCAGGATTAAACGTTTACTTGAATAAATGGGAAAGGGATGTTATAATGACTGTATGGAAAAAGATCAAGAAACACTTCAAGATGAACAAAAAGCAAAGCTAATCGATTATTGGGTGCGCTCTGCCGAATATGACCTTGAAGTATCGGATTCTCTTTATGAGAAGAGTCGATTTCACTATTACCCATGAAAAAAGAGAAGACATAAAGGAGATGTTCGAATGGTTGAAAAAGAAATTGCAAACCTTATAAAACGCTTTATTAATGAGCTGAGAAAAGAAAATATCATTGTTAAAAAGGTTTTTCTCTTTGGTTCCTATGCCAGGGGGACGCAAAGAAAAGATAGCGACATCGACATAGCCATAGTTATTGAGAGTAAGGGAAAAGAACAAAAGGATAAAAAAATAAATCCCTGGAGATATGCTGCCAGGGTAGATACGAGACTTGCCCCCATTGCTTTATGGGAGTCGGAGATGAAAAAAGATTATATCCCCATTATTTGGGAAATTAAAAACGGTCTTGATGTAACCAAACTTGCAGCATGAGCGGCGTTCTGGCCTGGGACTTTGTGATTTTTTGAATGCCCCTTTTTCCTGCACCGTTCATCCGGGCAGCGATTTATCCGAAGAAAGCAAGGAACTGATGCGGCAATATGGAGCAAAATTTGAATAAAATGATGAATGATGAATGATGAATGATGAATGATGAATGATGAATGATGAATGATGAAAGAAAAATTCGAAATCCGAAATTCGCGCATTTATTGGAAGTATCAATTTATCCCAAAAACAATTCGTAACGATCGATCGATTTCTTTCACTTTGGCAGCCGATAATTGCCCGCGAATCCTAACTGACTGCCGCGTCGGTTAATTCTTTCAGATCATCATCTTTGGAATATATTTCAGAATATAAGGCGGCGGATTTTTTAAGGAATCAAATTTGACTGTCCCCTAATCCAAAGAATTGGCGGATTGGCGGAAGTTTTAGCCGAAATCCCCGCCGGGAATTATTGAACGTACTAAAACGCGAATCAGTACATTTTTTATTTGCTTATATTCCACATTTTCCAGGTATAAGAGGTACTAAGTCGCGAGTCAGGTTGAATTGGAGAGAAAAATATATTATATTGTTGCCGATCTTGCAAGAGGTCGGTAATCAATTAATGACAATCAATGAATGAAAAAGATTTTGAGTGAAGTGAAATCGTTAACCTGTAAGCTGTAACAAGTAACCAGTAACCTGTTAACGGAAAACATTGCAAGTATTAAGGCTTAATACTTGTAGGCGGTTCATATGTAGGTTCTCCAGGTTCTTTTTTGAACATCTAACCTGAGCCCAAATTCCACGGTGTGTTTTTAAGTTGTTGGCGGATTTGGGACGTCATGAAGATTTGATAACGGTTAACTTTAGTTTTAGCATAAAAAAAAACCAAAAAAATAAAGGAGGTTTCATGAAAAAATTAATGTTTAGTGTGTTAGTGTTGGCAGTAGTAATGGTTGTGTTGGTGTTTGCGCCGATGGCTCAAGCCGACAGGACTGACAGAGGAGATCTCAAGCTTAGGGGAAATACTGGCCCCGTCGAGGAAATGTCAAACCGACTCATGGGAATGAGGGCCGTGTTGGCCGCTGAAGGTCATACCTTTCAAATCGGCGAGAACGAAGCCATGAATTATCAGATCGATCAACTCTGCGGCTTGAATCCGAACCTGGCCGGTCCCGAAGATGCTGAATTCGAAAACCCGCAAGAAGGTTTTTACACCGTCGAGGCCCTGCCCGTTTCCTTTACCGGTAAATGCGGCGGCGTCCGGAACCAGGGAAGCTGCGGAAGCTGCTGGGCTTTCGGTATTACCGGCGCCATTGAAAGTCAATGGGCCTATGTTACGGGGACCTATTATGACTTCTCCGAACGGTACCTGTTGGATTGCAATACCTACGGTTACAGTTGTAATGGCGGTTGGTTTACTGCATTCAATGACTGCAAGTATCCCAAGTATTTCAAATATGAATCTTGCTATCCCTATAGCCCCACAAAAAGGGCCTGCACCGCCCCCACCAGTTGCAACGCCGATTATTGCACCAGTTGGGCTTACGTGGGCAGCAGTTCCGGAGTTCCCTCCGCCTCTTCCATTAAGCAGAAGATTTATGATCACGGCGCAGTTACCGCCGCTGTTTATGTCGACTCCTACTGGCAAGCCTACACAAGCGGCTGCTTCACCAGGAATGCTTCCGGTTCCGTCAACCATGCCATCGTTCTCTGCGGATGGGATGATAACAAATGCGGCACCGGCGTCGGCGCCTGGAAATTGAAAAACTCCTGGGGCACAAGCTGGGGCGAAAGCGGCTTTATGTGGATCAAATACGGCTGTCAACAAGTCGGATACGCCGCTTGCTACGCTAATTATTAATTAGCAACGGGTTGTTAACAACATTTAAAACCCGCCCCCTTTCGGGGGGGCGGGTTTTTTTTTTACCTTCGTAAAACTCCTTCCCTTTAATTCAACTCTTTAAATGGTAATTCCTCCATACCCGGGAATGCATATACCGATACTTTGCCGTTTTCCCGGGTAACGATTCCATTCACGCAATGGTGGAAGAAGTTACCTTTTTTACGGGTATTAAACCCGGAAAAGGTTCGCAGTTTTTTCAAACCGGATATCCAGGTTATCCAGTATCTTCTTCCCGCCGAAAGCCAGGCTAAGGCCGTGGACTGTAATGATTTCTTTACTCATGCGTCAATAACCTCCTCATCAATTTTTCGATGTCCTCCCTGGTAAAACCCAGCGAAAACGCCTTTTCCAGGAAACCTTTGAATTCATGCTCGATGATGGAGAGCTTCAGGTTGTCCATTTTTGTTTTTTGACATTTCACCTGGAACCCGCTTCCTCTCCGGCCTTCGATATACCCTTCCTGCTCAAGATTGTAGTACACTTTTGCTACCGTATTGGGGTTGAGCTTTAAAATCTTGGCCAGGGTTCGAATGGAGGGAAGCTGATCGCCGTCTTTTAGCCTGCTTGCCATAATGTCAAGCACAATCGCCTGTTTCACCTGCTGGTACACGGGCACGGGCGATGCTGCATCGATATTAAATTTAAGCACTGCAACCTCCTTTGGATTTAAGTGTATTATTATAGTAATACAATTAATTGTTTTTGTCAACAAAAATATTTATGAAAGGGAAATAATGGAGGTTTTGTGATTGAAAATATTGTAGGGAACAGGCAATGCCTGTTCCCTACCGATTTGTTACAATTACAGATCCATTTCTTTAATCAAGTGAAGGGCGCCGGCGAATTTCTCCGTGATAAGCAATACATAACGGATATCCACATGAATCGTTCGCTGCAATTCGGGGATAACATAATAATCCCCGATGACGCTTTCATAGGTCATATCGAAAACGATGCCCACCTGTTCGCCTTTGGCGTTCAATACCGGTGAACCGGAATTGCCCCCGGTCACATTGGCGGTATTTAAAAAGCAGGTCGCCACGTCATTTAAATTTTTATCCGCGTAACGGCCGAAATCACGGGCGGTATAGAGGTCTTTCAATTTTTTCGGTACACAAAAAGGGTATTCCCCTGTTTCCTTTTCCATGACGCCTTTTAACGTGGTAAAGGGTTGATAGACCACCGCGTCCCTGGGGCGGTATCCTTCGACCGGGCCATAGGTAAACCGGATCGTCGAATTGGCGTCCGGCGCGATTTCGCCTTTGTACATCTCCAGGAGGGCTTCCAGGTAAATCTTTTTTAAGTCCTCCTGTTCCTGGTCGAGGGCTTTCCGCTTTTCCCGCATCGTTTTGAGCTCTTTTTCCAAATCCGCGGCCAGGGTAATGAGCGGGTCTTTGAGTTTTAACAAGGCCGTGGGGGTTAACTTGATGAGGTTGAGCCGTTTCTGTGGGTCGGCCAATGACGTATTGGCGTAAAGGTCATCCACATATTTATCCATAGCTTCCGTCCCTTTTTCCAGCGCCGGGTTAAACGCCATGGGGCGTAAATCCGCGGGGGATTTCAGCAGTTCTTTCAACTGGTATTTGAAGTAGGCTTTATCGACGCCAAGGTCATACCCACGTTCCGCCAGTTTGATTCGTTCTTCGATCTCGGGCAGGTCCCGTTTTTGAAAAAACTGTTCCCGTTCCATATCGGGTTTTTGACTTTCCACCGAGGTACGGTAAATCACATAGGCCTGCTGCAGGAGGGCCACCCCGGTGCGGAAACCGGTCAGGCCCTCGAACGAATTGTATTTGCGCATAAATGCGGCTTTTACTTCGGTAAAATCTGCGATTTTTTTCAAGATGGCAACGTATTTTTTTGCTTTTAACGGGTCGCTGTTCACCCATTGGGCAAATTTTTCTTCGAACGCCTGTTTCTTAGCAATCACCGCCGCCTTTTCCAGGCCTTCCAGTTTCCCTTCACGGTTTTTCAAAGTGTTATTCATGCCTTTGACCCGTGAAGCGTATTTAATCTGGATTTCACGGCTGTCCTTGCCGGCGTTCTCAAAAAAAATGATCATCTCTTTAAGCGATTGGACCCGTTCCTTGTTAACGGTAATATCGTTTTGAAGTTCCGAAACCGTGTAATTCCGGTAGGTGACGCCGGGATAGCCCATGACAAAGGTAAAATCACCTTCTTTAAGGCCGTCCAATGAAATTTTCAAGTAAGCGGCGGGTTTATAGGGGACATTATCCGCGTTGTATTCGGCGCCCACGTTATCTTTAGACACATAGGCCCTTAAGTAGCTAAAATCGCAGGTATGACGGGGCCACATCCAGTTGTCGATGTCGCCGCCGTAATTCCCGATGCATTGGGGCGGCGCATAAACCAGGCGCAGGTCGCGCAGCCGTTTGAATTTAAAGAGGTAATACCGGTTGCCGCTGTACATGTCCCGGATTTCGCAGCGCCGGTCTTTGGCTTGTCGTTCTTCCCCGGCGATCAATTGTTTTTTTGCTTTATCGATGGCATAGTATTTTTGCAGGGGGGTCATGCCGGGTTTTACTGCTTTCAGTATTTCCCGGGTTATATCGTCATAGCCCAGGAGTACATCGGCGTTATAGCCGGTGGCGGGGATTTCTTCTTTCATATCCCTGGCCAGGAAACCGTTTTCGATATAGTCATGGTCTTTATCCGAGGCCCTTTGAATGGCGCCGAAGGCCACATGGTGGTTGGTCAGGAGCAGTCCCCGGGGGCTGACAAAGGAACCGGTGCCGCCGCCCAGGTCTACTACGGCGCTCATCAGGCCGGTCCCGTCTTTTTTAAATAACTCGCCGGGGTCCATTTGTAAACCCCTGGATTCCAGGTTCAATGCTTTCATCTGGTGGGGCAACCACATGCCGTCATCAGGAAAAACCGGGCTGCCGGAAGCCAGGATCAATGAAAAAATCAAAACCATGATTTTCAAATATCTCATCATTATATTCTCCTTTTTCTTTTTATGTTTTTTACCTTAGATTATAAAATAAATTTGTCCCGGAAGCAACTGAAAACCGGGTTCTATTTTTCAACGGTTAAGTGGGAGATGGTCCGCGCGGCGATTTGTTTGAAAATCCCGGTTAATTGCGGCTCCAGTTCTTGCCATTGAGCCAGGAGTTTTTGCGCTTCCGGCCGTCCGGGTTTCCCGGTAGTGCATAAATCGCCGGCGACACACCACCCGGAACGGGCCAGGGAAAAAAATCGATATTCGGCAGACGCCGGGTCACTCTTTGACAGGAACCACTGGACATCGGGAAATATATAAACGGCATTAGCCTCAACCTTCACTTTTATCAGGGGTTTGAGCCCATCGATATAGGCATTCATTTTATTGAAATCCCGGCTCGCAGTGGCTTCCTTGTTGAGCGCTTCCACTTCCTTAACCATTTGCCGCGACAGGTCGATGGTCTGATTGAAGAGATCGTCCAGTTCCTTTTGGGGAACATAGGTATTAATCTCCCGGACCTGCTGATTCAATATTATCGCCTGTTGTTGGTAGGGGGCGCCTTTTTTTCCAATTTCCCCGCTGTCCTGCCTATCCATATAGGACAGCGACGGTTTACCCGCGGTTTCATCATCCGCCCTTTGTATCTGCGCCGTTGCCCCCAGCGCCGGTTCTCCTTTCCCGGTTTCTTCCGCTTCTTTTGGAACTTCCCTTAAGGGTTCCGGGCTTCCCGGCGCGGTTGATTTTGTGGTCTCGAATGTTTTAGACTTTGCCATCCGGCGATTTTCCGGGGGGGGCGGGGGTGAGGGCGAGGGTAAGGGTTGGGTAGGGGAGGGTTCGCTAAATCGATCGAGGTTGTTATCGGCTTTTATTTCTTCTTTTTTATCTTTTTCCATCCGTTCGGCGTCTGACTCCAGGGCAGCCGCCGGCTGCTCGCGGCGTAAAGTTCCACCCAACCGGGGCCGGGTTTCGCCCGACTCTTCCAGGGTTACGGATTTCTCCAGGTCTCCCGGGGTTTTGGGAATGCCGCCGGTTCGAAAAACGAGGTAAGCGGTGAAAACCACGATTAAAACACTGGCCGCCAGCGCCAGGGGTCTCAGGAAAATGATTTTATGTTTATCTTCCTTTCTTTCTAAATCGGCTTGTTTATGTAATTCCACGGTAAGCATAAATGACTCATAACAATCGGTGCAGGTAGAGATATGTTTCAACAGGCGGTCTTTTACCCTGGCCGGGGCAGCGCCTTCTACCACCGCGGCGATTTCTTCCGCCCTGGGGCATTGGGCGAGTTCGAATTCCGCTGTCCCGGCCAGCCCGCGAGAAAGGGCTGCGCCCATTCGTTCATCATTGGGATCGGGAATCACAACCAATGATGATTTATCTTTATATTTATTCATGGTTTTCACCGTTTTCTATACCGATATATCAGTCGGACGCCGGCCCGCTTTTTCTCTTGATTCCTGTCTTCATTTCCATGTTTCATTTTTCAGTCGCCGGTGTTCATAGTAATTCATTAATACGGATTCCCCGGCGGTCCAGTTGTTGCCTGCATTTTTTCATCAGCCGGGTAAGGCGTTTATAAACCGCTTTGGTTGTTATGTCCAGGGCGTCGGCAATTTGTTCCACTGATCCGGGTTGTTCATCTTCATGGACAGGGAAACGCATGCGCAGCAGCAGTCGTTCTTCGCCGGACAAGGGGGCGATCATATCCCGGAGGACCCGGCGAATGTCCTGCTGCCGTTGTTTCTCCATTAACAATGCCTGGGGGTCGCTTTTGGTATCCGGGATGACATATTCCTCTTCATTAATAGAGGTCCCGTTCTTGACCGCCGAGGTCCCGTTGTTCTCGTTTGCGGCCCCGGGTTGATGGCCGCCGGGATTTTTTCCTTTTATTTTGCGCAGCATTGCTTCAAGTTCTTCCAGTGCGCCGGGGAAATTGCCAGTGGTCCGCAGCTCGTCGTAAACATCACGCAGCGGGTAACCGTCCTTTATCACCCGTTGGTAAAGCAGCAGCCCGATATTGCCCAGGTCTTTTGCCCGTTCTTTTTCCCGGCCCCGGCCCAGTTTCTTACGGATCATATCCACGGCCCGGCGGGAAATGATGGCCGTGAGATAAGTGGTTAATTGGGCGTTTCCTTTGAACTCCCGGAGTACGCGGTAATTGTCTTGCCGCAGGAGATCCAGGACCTGGTTGGAGAGTTCCAGGGCTTCATTTTCAATATTCAAGGAATTTGTGGGGGATAGGCGGTCTTCCAGTTTCAGGCGGACGGCTTTGAAGCATTGTTTTTCGATAAATTCGAAGTGTTCATTGATAATATTATCGTATTCTTCCGTATGGGAACGGTCTTTCTTTTTGCCGCCTGCTAAAACCTTGAGTTGTGTTTTCATCCGCCTGGAATTATAGAACATCCGTGGAGGGAAATCAATACGCCTAAGATTAAGCCGCGAAGAGCGCGAAGGGACGCGAAGAGAATAATAGAGGAGGAAAAAGAAAAAAGGGACAGGCAAGAAAAACTAAAATTCTTCAAAATTAGAATTGCTGAAGTTTTTGTCCAACTTTTTTCAAAAAGTTGGCCGCCGGAGGCAACCCTTTCATTACTCTCACAAGTCGTGTATAATAAAACCCCAGAGAAAATGATGACCACTAAACACCCAAACGTAAAAAAATTACTGGATTGGTTCCAAACCAATCAACGCAACCTCCCCTGGCGAAAAACAAAAGATATCTATCACATCTGGGCGTCCGAAGTCATGCTCCAACAAACCCAGGTAACGACTGTTATTCCTTATTATAAACGTTTCCTGGAACGTTTCCCCACCGTGGGCCGCCTGGCCCGGGGAAGCGAACAAGAAGTTTTGAAACTGTGGGAAGGCATGGGCTATTATTCACGGATACGAAACTTCCACCGCGCCGCCCGGCAGGTGATGACGGTGTATGATGGAAAAATCCCGGACACGCCCGAAACGTTCCAAAAGTTGCCCGGCGTCGGCCCCTATATTGCCGCCGCGGTCTTAAGCATCGCCCTGGATATTCCCCTGCCTGCCGTGGACGGAAACGTCATGCGGGTCTATACGCGGTTCCACGGCATTGCCGACGATATCCGCAAAAACACTACCCGGGACCGTATATTTAATGAATTAAAGGGAATCATCCCCACGGAACCCCCCGGCGCAGCCGGGGACTTTACCCAGGCCTTCATGGAATTGGGGGCGCTTATTTGTACCCCGCAAAAACCACGATGCGACGCCTGCCCCTTTCACGAACAATGCATCGCTTTTACCACCAATACCATCGATCGTTACCCTTTCAAATCGCCGGCCGGCAAAGTCCCGGAATACAAGGTATCCATCGGCATTATTATTAAAGAAGCTAAATTTTATATCCAAAAGCGCCCGTCGGAAGGTCACCTGGGCGGGCTCTGGGAATTCCCCGGCGGCAAGGCGGCGGCGGGCGAGTCGCCGGAACAAACCCTCTTCCGCGAATGTAAAGAGGAACTGGGCTGCGAAGTGGAAATCCTGCAACCGCTGCCCCTGGTTCGCCACGCCTACAGCCATTTTAAAATCCAAATGTCCCCCTTTATTTGCCAACTGAAGCACGGGGATATCCATCCCCAGGAGAATCGACCTTTTCGTTGGATCACTATCTCCGAACTGGACATATACCCTTTTCCCGGGGCCAACCACAAATTCTTCCCCAGGTTAAAAGAATACTTTACAGATTTTTTTGCAAGAAACAAAAATCCCGGTTGTTTTACTGTATGATGATCATAAAAAAAACAACAGGAGGAACAAATGAGTAAAAAAATAATCATTTTAGCGATTACCGGGTTGCTTTTAGTGACCATGTATTTCACGTTGGGCGCAGAGATGAGGCCGCAGAGAATGATGGAACATGCCAGGTTCGGCATCATGTTGGTGGATAAGAATCTTTTCCCCGCCCCCATCCTGCTGAAGCATAAAGACGATATCGGCTTGACCGCGGAACAGGTGGGTAAGATTGAAAAAATGCAGGTACAACAGCAGGAATCCTTCATAAAGAGACAGGCGGATATCTCTGTGAAAGAGTTAAAACTGGGCGCCTATCTAAAGGAAGACAAAATCGACCGCGGCAAGATGGAAAGCATGATCCTGGAAATCGGGAAAATGAGAACCGATTTACAGGTCCAACATATCAATCATTTGCTGGACTTAAAGGATCTCCTGACCGCTGAGCAGTTAAAAAAACTGGAGTCGTTCAAACGGGACCGGATGGGGCAACGGATGGAAAAAAGAATGATGAGAATGAAAGAGAGACACGGTGAGCGCGAGCGGCTGCAGCGCGAAGATCCCCCCCAGGAAGAGCCGCCGCACCAGGAATAAAATTCTGATTCAGGATTCAGGAATCGGGATTCAGGGGTCAGAGTTTCGTAGGGGCGGACC
Source organism: Candidatus Aminicenantota bacterium (assembly GCA_026393835.1). Lineage (GTDB taxonomy): Bacteria > Acidobacteriota > Aminicenantia > UBA2199 > UBA2199 > JAKAGC01. Next base: position 52,865 of record JAPKZK010000097.1, read on the forward strand.
TGCGCGTCCGCCCGTTTACTTTATTTAATCCACGGTCATTTGGCCGATTAATTTTGCATCCTCTAAAGACTCAATCTCCTCGGGTTCCATGGCCGTCATGGCGGCCGTCACTTCCCCATTGTTCATGGAACATACCACCCGGCGGGCGTCGTCCCATTCTTTATCCAGGGAGCAGTGGGCAATCTTTTCCATTATATATTTTCTCAATGTCCGGGCGATGTGCCGCGCCCCGTACTCTTTCGAATAGCCCTCCGCGATAATAAAATCGATCACCTCATCCGTAACGACCAACTCCTTGTCCATCTTTTCAAACTGTTGGTAAACGCCCTGTAAATGAAGATCGATAATCTTTTTAATACCATCCCGTTCCAGGTGGTCGAATATTACGATCTCATCCACACGGTTTAAAAATTCCGGGGAGAAGTATTTTTTCAATGCTTTCAACAACGACGCATGCGAGACATTGGCGCTTTCCAGGTCGCTGCGGTACCCCAATTGGATTTTGGAAAACAAAGAGGTCCCGATATTGGAAGTCATAATAATAGTAGTATGAGAGAAATCCACCACATTGCCGCGGGCGTCGGTCAACCGCCCGGCGTCGAATACCTGCAAGAATATATTCAACAACTGGGCGTCGGCTTTCTCCACCTCATCCAACAAAATAATAGAATAAGGATTTTGCCTGACTTTATCGGTTAACTGGTTGGGGTCCATATAGCCCACATAACCCGGGGCCGCGCCCACAAACCGCGAATAGGTAAACCGCTCCATGTACTCGGACATATCGATCCGTATTAAATAATCCGTGGAACCGTAAAGGGCTTTGGAAAGGGCAATGGCGGTTTCCGTCTTCCCCACCCCCGTGGGACCGATGAATAGGAACACCCCGTCCGGCCGGTTCTTCTTAATATCGAAATTCAACTTGGCGGTAATAATATTGTCGATAACCCGTTCGATGCAATGATCCTGGCCCACGATTTGATCCAGCAGCGCTTCTTTTAACCCCGACAGCCGGTCCTTTAGAGAAACGGCGACATCGGAATCGGGGAGATTCAACATATCCGAAAGCACTTCCGCCACATCCGCTTGTTCCACCTTAAACCTGGGCAATTCTTCGTTAAATGTTTTTACTTTTATTTTGGCAATGGCCCGTTCGAAGATCATGACCGCCGCGTCGGGCAGCTTTTTCTCCCGCACATCCCGTTTTGCGCTTTCCACCATAAGGTCCAGGATATCCCCGGCCACCAGGATTTTATCCCTGGAAAAGACGCTTTTGGACAGGTTGTTCAAAATGATCCGGGTATCTTCCATGGATAATTCACTCACGGTGATTTTCTGGAAAAAGCCCAACAGCGCATTATCTTTTTCAATGGTATTCTTATACTCTTCGTAATCGGTGGTGGCAATGACCTGGACCGTGTTTTCCCGTAAGAACTGTTTCAATATATTTACCAGGTCCAGGGAAGTTCCCCGGGCGATGCCCGAAGACATCATCAAGTGAATGTCTTCCAGCACCAGGATGGCGTTCAGGGACTTGAATTCATGAAGCAGTTTTAAGGCCTTTTCCTCGAATTGCCCCCGGTATTTGGAACCGGTCAACAGGGACACGAAATTGATCTCTTTGAGCCGTTTTTCTTTTAAGAACGAGGGGACGCTTCCCTCCAGGATTTTCCGGGACAACAGTTTAACCAGGGCGGTTTTCCCCACCCCGCTTTCGCCCACCAGCAGTACATTTCTCCGGGAGTTGGACATCAGTATCTCGATCATCTGCCGCAGTTCTTTTTCTCTCAGGATGATCTCTTCTTCGCTTTGATACACGGTCTCGGTAATGTCATAAAAATATTCGCTCTGCTGCTGGACGGGTTTCCCTTTATTCTTCAAAAGAGCATCCTTAACCCCTTTCAATTTCTCCGCCACTCGCTTATTTTGCGTCAGTATCAAGACTTTTTCATAAAAATTAAGCGCCAGTTCCAGGTTTTCTTCCTTCAGGTAGATATCGCCCATGATTTCATAGGCGTCCACATAGTATGGATAAAGCAGCACAAATTTTTGCATCAACTGTTTGACTTCGAATACCCGGTTGACGTTCACCAGGTTCTTTATTTGCAGCAAATAGATCAGGGGAAGATTCAAGCGGTCGAAGGATATCTCTCTCAGTAAATCGTAACTTTCCTTGAAGCGGCGGTCTCGGTGGTAATCGCAGGCTTTCCGCACCAGGTCGAACGGTTCCGCCAGCGCATCGATTTCGCCGCCTTTTACCCTTTCTTTTAACATTTGCGCGCGGCTGAAATCGAAATTGGATAGAAGGAACTCGAAGACCAGCGCTTCGTATTCTTTATCGCTGATCAGGAGTTCTTGTTCGTAACCGATATTCATATAGCTTAGCCCGTCATCGGTAATCCCGGCCAGGAACAAATATTGATCCCCCCTGGTGATAACGAAGGGCAAAACGCTGAAACTGGAACTGCCGGTGGAGAAGATCAATTGACTTTTTAGGGCCTCGTCGGTGTTGAAGAAATTCTTTAAATTCATCTTCTTGTCCATGCTGAGCACCCCGGAAAGTTTCTGATCGATGATCTTGAAGAAATTCTCGATCCAGAAACGATAATCCAGGAACAAGTTTCGTTTCTCTTTTTGGCTATCATATAGGGCGGTATTTTTGAAATAATCGATCACGTTTTCCAGGATGAAAATGAATGTTTGTCGTTCGGTGCGGGTGAAATTCAAGACCTTGGTCTCGAATTTGTATAGGTAGAGGTTGATATTGGTCATCACTTCCACCACGTCGCCGGAAAAGAAAGAGCGGCCGTTGGGAAGGATCAGGTTTCGTTTCTTATAGAGGTTTTCCGCTTTGATGAGGCCGTCGATGATAAAGACCAGGGAGCGGATGAGTTTTTCCGAATCGGCTTTGTTCAGCTCGTTTTTTTCCATCTCCAGTTGGGGTGAAAAGGTTTCGAGGAACGTATTTAATTTTTTGAACTGGTTAAATTGTATGTTCATTGTACTTATTTATATCTCCTAAGCGACGTCGTCCATAACACGGAAAAGTATATATTTTTATTTTTAATTTGTCAATCAAAAAATATCCGGTACAGCCATTCTCATTTTGCCCTATAAAATAGAGATTTTAATTTGGGCAGACACGGGGGCCTGCCCCTACAAGGGGGATAAGGGACAGTCAAAAAAATCCTCCCCGGGCCTGTTGTCCTGATTTACAATTGAGTGATTTCTTCCAGGGGCAAACCTGAAGCGTCGGCAATGAATTCATCATCGAATCCTTTGGCTTTTAATCTCCCGGCGATCTCAAGTGCTTTACTCTTTTCGCCTTCTTCCCTGCCTTCTTTTCTACCTTCCTTTCTACCTTCCTTTCTACCTTCTTCTATACCTGCTTCCATACCCTCTTCTCTACCTTTTCCCATGCCGTTTTTCAATGCCTCGTCATAAACTTCTCTATAAACGTCTTTATAAGCGTCTTTCCTAACGTCTTTATAAAGGTCCTGTTCAAATTGTTCCACTGCTTCCCCCAGTTCCCTCTCTTTCCGGATATAGTTGTAATCGTCCTCGGTTAACCCTTTTTTATCGAGTCGTTTCATGATCTCACAAAAGATTTCATCATCCATGTATTCCAGGAAATCCTCTTTTTTATTGTCCGGGTTTTTGGTTTTTTGGGCAAACTCGAACCACTTCCTGTATTTTGCCCCGGTTTTGTTTTTAACGATGTTTTTTTGCAACAAGAAAATCAACCGGTTTTTCGTTAAAAAATCAAGGTCTTTGGCTTTATTACCCAATACCGCCAGTACCCGTTCCCGTTCTTTCAATATCTCTATGATCTCCGGCTTGCGCCATAACCGTTCATTCTTGACAAATTCGGCCACCATCTCGGGGCTCATGCTGTAAGCCACATAGTCATCCTTGAACTTCAGGGTATCGTCGGCCATCCATACCAGGGGTTGGAAATGGGACAGTCAAAAATTAGAAGTGAAAGGTATAAACCGTTGCGTTGGGTCACTTTTTCCATGAAGAGAATAATCGATTTCGAAATTTTCTAGGAAAATAACGCAAGCGAGTACCAATGATAATAAAAAATTCTTATCACATAGATTGACCCATTATCAATCCCTATAATTTTAGCACCCGGGTAGTATACGCCCAGTACGCATCTAAAAATAATCGCGGACGAATGTTTTTCCGGTTTTCCGATTTCTGAATACCCGCTATCGCTGAATAACCTCCGATGGCAATTCCCTCCGAAAAATTTTTCACCCGGTAACGCAATCGCCCCAGTATTCCTAAATGACCATTACAACCCACTACTTGATCTATTACTTCCTTCGGCAGGTGTGCTTTCCCTTCATGTTCTATTCCGCCCGCTGTATAAACAAATTGACGATACCACTCTACTCCAAATAAATCCGCTGTCACTTTAACATACGGCGGTCCATATAAGTCTTCCGACCTCTCCAATAAATCAACCAGCGTCAAG
>JAPKZK010000201.1 GCA_026393835.1 Candidatus Aminicenantota bacterium
GGGATAGTGGAGTGTAAGTCAATAGCGATATAAATGTATTTTGAACATTTTTTTTTAGGGCATAGTATAGAAAGTCCCGAAAGCATTTAATTGAATGATTTTAGAGGTTGTTGCAGTTTATAACTAGGAAACTCGGGCTAGCCGTCGTATGCCGCGCCATGGGCAACCCTTTTATCGCTGCGATGTCCGAAGGCAACAGCATCGAAAGGGTCAAAATCCTGAAAGCCCTGGGCGCGGAAGTTATCCGGGTCCCCCAGGCGGACGGAACCCCCGGCATGGTAACGGGCAGCGATATTGCCAGGGCCGTGGAAAAAGCCCTGGAAATCGCCAGGGAAAGAAACTGTTTTTATGTCGATCAATTCAACAACCCCTCCAACGTCGCCGGACACTACCTCACCACTGGCCCTGAAATATGGAACGACCTGGACGGCAACATCGATGCTTTCGTGGCCAGCGTAGGAACCGGCGCTACATTTGTGGGCACTTCCCGTTTCCTCAAAGAACAAAGGAAAGGCATCTTCTGCGTTCCGGCCGAACCCGCGGAAGCGGCAATTCTTAAAAAGGGTTTCGTGGTTAATCCGAAACATATTATCCAGGGCACCGGTTACGGCATGATCCCGCCCCAATGGGACCCGGCGTTGGTGGATGATGTGATTACGGTAACGGATGAAGAAGTGGAACAACAAACCCGGTTACTTGCGCGGGACGAAGGTTTATATGTCGGTTATTCTTCCGGCGCCAATGTCTGCGCCGCCTTGAAATTGCTAAAAAGCGGCATATTAAAAGGAAACCCCGTGGTAGTTACCGTCCTATGCGATACGGCTTATAAATATTCGACTTTATAGTTAGAAATTTTACGGGGGTCCAGGGGGCGGTTTTATAAAAGAGCCCCCTGGCCTCTGGCGGCCAGAAACCTTTTTGAAAAAAGCCCTCACGGAGGGCGAGGTTTCTGGACTTCCAAAAACTTTTGATTATTTCATAAACAACTTTTTAATTTCCCCAAAAATTCCATCCGCATTAAGATGATACTTTGCCAACAACTCTTCCCTGGAAGCCACTACAATATCCTCTTCCGGTACGCCCAACGAAAGAATAGAATAATCCTTAATGCTCTCCGATACCAACAACTCCCGGATCAGCGTCCCGAATCCCCCAACCCGGATGCCGTCTTCAATCGTTATGATCTTGCCGTTATTATTAAGACGCCCCCTCTTCTCCCGGACAACCTTCAAAATAAGTTCCGTGTCCAGCGGTTTAATATACCGGACATTAATCACCGTCAAATCGATCCCCGCTTCGACATGGAGCCTCTTTGCCGCTTCCAGGGCGCGGTAAACCAGGGGACCCACGGCCAGTATAACCCCGTCAATGCCATCCCTTAAAACCTCGCTTTTCCCCGGCGGAAGTTCTTTAAACTCAACATCCATGGGTACACCGATGCCCGGTTCCTTAGGATAACGAATAAAAACAGGTTTGTTCAAGCGCATCCCGGTAAAGACCATATGCTGGAGTTCGTTTTCATCCTTGGGGGCCATTAGAACCAGTTCCGGCAGGGGGCGCAGTAAAGCGATATCGTAAATACCCTGGTGCGTCGGCCCGTCGCCGCCCACCAGGCCGCTCCTGTCGATACCCACCACCACCGGGATTTTCATCAGCGTAATATCATGGATGATCTGGTCGATGGCGCGCTGCATAAACGTAGAGTAAATACCCACCACCGGTTTCATGCCGCCCAGGGCCAGGCCGCCGGCAAAATCCAACATATACTGCTCCGCTATCCCCACATCGTAAAAATTTTGCGGGAACTCCCCCTGGACAACATCAAGACCCGTTCCTTCCGGCATGGCCGCGGTAAGGGCCACTATCTTTCTATCTTCCCGGACCAATTTTAAAACCGCCTGCCCGAAAACTTCCGAATAAGAAGGCCGACTGCCTTTCTGTTTAAATTTGCCGTTGGAAATATCGAACGGGGCCGAAGAATGATACGAACTGGGGTCCTCTTCCGCCGGTTTGTAACCCTGGCCTTTTTCAGTTACCACGTGCAGCAGGATCGGGGCGTCGTATTGTTTCGCATCCCGGAAAACCTTTTCCATTTCCTTAATATCATGGCCTTTGATAGGGCCGATATACATGACCCCCAGGTCATTGAAAAAAGACCCGGGCACCATCATGCGGCGCATAATTATCAACACTGTCCGGGAAATCCCCACAAGGTACTTCCCAATGAGCGGGACAGCTTTAAATATGGAATACACCCTTTCTTTCAAACGGTTATAAGGTTTTCCCGAAGCCAGGTAATTGAGGTATTTGGAAATAGCGCCCACATTGGGGGAAATGGACATTTTATTATCGTTAAGCACGATGATAAGGCGTTGTTTCACCTGGCCGATGTGGTTGAGGGCTTCCAGGGCCAGGCCGCCGGTGAGGGCGCCGTCGCCGATGACCGCCACGATATGAAAATCCTCCCCATTGTTATCCCTGGCAACCGCCATGCCCGAAGCAAAGGCCAGCGAAGTGGAAGCATGCCCCGTATTAAGCACGTCGTACTCGCTCTCCTGGATATCTGGGAAACCAAGCAGGCCGTCTTTCTTACGGATCGTATGGATGCGGTCTTTGCGGCCGGTAACGATCTTATGGGTGTAGCACTGGTGGCCCACATCCCAGATGATCTTGTCCCGCGGCGCATCGAATACGCGGTGCAGGGCCAGGGTCAAATCCACGACCCCCAGGTTGGACGAAAGATGTCCGCCATTCTCGGAAACCACTTTTATTATAATTTCCCGTATCTCCGCGGAAAGCTCTTTTAACTCTTTATAAGAAAGTTCTTTCAAATCCTTTGGGGAATTAATCTTATTCAACTGCAGGTAGTTCGATACCATTACTTGCTCCTGTAAACCATTTTTTCCATCAGGTACAAAAAAGGCGGGAATTGAATCTTCAATTCCTCCAGTAAGGTTATTGTTTTTCGATAACAGGCGTCGATTTCATTTTTAATAAAGTCCTTGCCATAAAACAGAACCGCATTCGGGCTGTGATTGCCCTGGTCTTTATGTAGTTTTTTGCCCACTTCTATTTCGTCGCCGTCGATATCCAGCAGATCGTCGGCCATCTGGAACCCGACGCCGATGGTGGTCCCGGCCTGGGCCAGCAGTTCTTTTTCATGGGGGGGCAAATCAACGATTTCCGCGGCGGATAATAAGGTCGCTTTAATCAGTTCCGCGGTTTTTTTGCGGTGGATTTCCAGGATGACGTTTTTATCGCCTTTAAATTCAAGGTCCAGGACCTGGCCGCCGGCCATGCCTTCGATGCCGATGCCGACCGTTAATAACCTGAAAATATTAACAATTTTTGCCGGTTCCGCCCTGGCCATGGAAATCTTTTCAAAAGCAATAGTCAGCAGCGTATCCCCGGCCAATAGGGCAATGGCGTCGTTAAATTTTTTATGAACCGTGGGCATACCGCGCCGGAAATCATCGTTATCCATCGAAGGCAAATCGTCATGGATCAATGAATACGTATGGATACATTCGATGGCGCAGGCGATATCCATATAGGTCATGGGGTCTTTGCCATAGGCTTCGATAAGGGCAAGGAAAAGCAGGGGTCGCAGGCGTTTACCTTTGACCGAAAGAGCGTAGTGGATGGCGGATTCCAGTACGCCCTTATGCGGGTCGAGTCCTTTTACCAGCGACTCATCAACGGTTCGGGTTAAATTCTCAATATATTTATTCATCGATGTTTGTCTATCTATCTAGCTATAGTCTACACTTATATATTATTTTTGCCTAAAAAGCAAGCGAAGATTTTTTTGAGCGTCCCTTTTTATCCACTTCCCCGCTCCCGCTTTTTTCTGCCCCCTAATTCCTCCTTATTAAAATTTCCATTTGAATATATTTTTGAAAAATGGTATTATCTATTTTGATTATTCGCAAAACAGGAGGAATAAAAATGCAAAGAGAAGCCGGATTTATGAAACGAATGGGTGAATTATTGGCGTTTCACAAAATCATTAACCGACCCGAAGATTTAAATGATGATAATTTCGATGAATCGATTGTAGAATTCCAGGAGAAAGTGAATATAATGGCAGATGGGAACCCCCGCTGGGAAACCCTCTGGCAATTACATTACCCCTGGGTACAACAACAGCCTAAATTAGCCTTCGTGAGATGCGAAGCCGATAAATTACCCGGTGTAGAAGGGTATGACCACCTGTGGCTCCGACAGGACGCAGCCGAAAGATACAATGGCTTGAGACAAGAAGTCCTATCGTTAGGCGGAGTAATTCCCACCGAAGGGGGCAAACGCGATCTCTCCGAAGGGGCAGGCCTGGGCAGGTCGGCAACCTCCATGCACTATCCCGGCCTGGCTTTCGACCTGGCCGGCGGCGCCGGCTTCTTTATACCCGACAAGGATCCCTTTGTAATCACCGTTGGAGGAAGCGGCTACTGGGAAGCCTGGTGCCGCGCCCCACGCGGCCGGGAGACGAAACTAAATGCACTGTATTGGGATGACCCCACCAGCGCCACAGACCGAACCAAAACAATTCAAGGAAAATTCTTCAGTTTTACTAAGACCGCAGCCAAACACGGGTTTACCCCCATACGCCCAAGATTGAGCTTTACCCGCGCCAGGGATAGGAAATACATCGGGTGCGAATGGTGGCACTTCCAGGCCAATGATTTATTGATTCCTAATCTCTCCCAATTGGGAATCGAATTAATGCGCATCGCCGAATATACACCCGAATATATCCGTAACGCCAACGACGCCGTATGGGGACGTAAACAAGCTATTTTCCAACAGGATTGGTTCTGATTTCGTACATGCCGAATTGGTTAAACAATAAATAGCCCGGGGCTCTTTAGGGCCTTCTAGGAACCATGATGAGACGATTTATTCCGATTTTTAGTATAACAATATTGATTGCAGCGGCCATAACCATAGACGCTGCAACCTGGAAGAAATATACGACCGCTTCATCTTCTTTCCACTACCCCGCGGGGTGGGAAGTAAAAGAGCAGGATTCCAATATAGAAATATCCAATACTAAAACAAAAGAACAACTATTGATCGTGGCCGTTCCTTTCGACAAAACAAAAAGTCCACTGCTGCTGGCCAAACAGATGGTTACACTATTTAAACAAGGCATACCCGATATAAAAGCCTCCGGGTTTCGTGAAAACGGTCAGTCCGTTTATTTTGAGTCCACCTATTCGGAGCAGGGTACGGCATATCGCGCCGAGGTCCTGCTGGTGAAAGGTAAGGAAAACGCCCACTGGTTTTCTTACAGCGCCCCCAGCGCCGACTATAAACAGGAATATGGCCTGGAATTGCTGCAAGCCTTTATGAGTTCAATAGCGACGGGTAATTCTTCCCAACCCCCAGAAAACGTAAGCGTAAACCCTATCGCATCGACGCCCCCTTCATCTTTAGAAAAAAACGCCCGGTCTTTTCTATTTGTCCTGGAATTCGCCCTGGGCGCGCCATTAAATCATACGCAGGAAAAAATGATACTGGACCAATTATTAGCCGGTTGGAAGGCCCAATCCCGCGACTCGTTGAAGAAATTCGATGCCTATCCCCAATTGGCGGCTTTAATTCTCTCTTCAGGCCAGCATGAACTGGAAAAGCTGCGGTCGGAACTTGAAAAATCGACCCGCCAATGGCTGGCCGAATCGGATCAAAACGACCCGGTAGTAAGTATCGTACGCAGCCAATTACAGCAAAGAAGTAAAATATTGGCCGCGGACAGCCCGCCGTTAACCGAGATGGCGGCCACGGCATATTCTGAAATGACGGCTTTTGCGGATATTCTAGCGGAGAATTCAAATGCATCCCCGGCAGACATTTCTTCCAACCAGGTGGATAATATTCGCCGTTTATTGCAAAAAAGTTGGGGCAAATTCACCGCCGCTGAACGAAGCGATGTTTTAACCACGCCCGGCCTCTGGCTCACCTTTCGCACCCTACTCCAATTCGGCGGCGCCGCTGAAAAAGAAAAAATTCGCGGCCAATTGTTAAAATTGGCCCCGGCAACCAATTATCCCGGGTCCGGGAAATCATCAAAACCCATGAGTATGGTTGAACATAATGTCCTGATGAACATCAACCGGGCGACCTTTAATTCATACTTATGGAGCCGCGGCTTTAAGACCACGACTTTTGGCTATTGACCCGTCCCAAACCCGGGCCCGCCGCTCACCTGGGTCCGCAAAAGTCATGAATTAAGGGAACACATAAAAAGTCTCAGCGATGTAACGCCCGTTTTAGTGAACTTCTTCACAAACCGATAACAATTCAAAATCCATAAAGAACCCTTAGATCTGCCGCGTTTTTTTCCACAAAAAATGTTTAAAAGCTCCATAACGTTAATTCGTAACTTTAAATTCTGTTTGGAATTAACGATATGAAAGCGCGTCCAGTATGTTTCCGGCAGGACCCTGGAAAAAGTATCTCCTGCCCCGGTTCACTTTTGCTGCAAAAGGTGGCAATCTTAAAGCCGATATTCCTATCTTTTTTCCCCCCCTTTGATTCTTTGCGATTTTCGTGGCCGAAGGCCCGCGTTTCTCAAGACTCACTGCCGGGGGAGAATGGAGAATGGTCAATGATTAATGATTAATAGGAAGAAAAGGGAAACAAGAGAATCGGGGTGAGAGGATTCGAACCTCCGACCTCACGGACCCGAACCGTGCGCGCTACCAGCCTGCGCTACACCCCGATGAAATGAAGCTCTATTTTATCATAAAACGCTTCATTTTGAAAGAGAAAAAACTTAAAATCTAAAGCTATTCTTCTTTATCGATGTAATAAGGGGTGTTGGGGGGACTGTAATACTTCGCGATGGCATCCAGTACATTCCTGGACCCGGCTATCTTTTCCGTTTGTTTCACTTTCCATGCTTCGATGGCCGTATGGTTTTGTTTGAGCTGTTCCAGGAGTTTCCCTTTGACGGCGGAGTATTCTTTTTCAAAAGAAGGGTCCCGGGCCAGGAATATCTCCACCGGGATCGCGTTGCCTTTTATCTTCGTTTGAATTTCATCCACCCGGGCTAACAATTTTTCCACATTATCCCAGTCATTTTTTTTAAGACTCTCACCCACTTTCCCCAGGTTAGCGGAAATCCGGCGCAAATGGACCAGGATATCTTTCTCATCCATAGATTTCCAATCCCCTGCCCCGGTCGTTTTCGCCGGCCTTCACACCCGGCGACGGCGTCATATTTATTTTTTTGTCGTTTTCGATCTTTTCCACCCACCCCGCATGAAGGTTCCTGAAGATATTCATTACTTCACCGACCATTTTGGGGTCCCGGTCGAAATTGGCAGCGGTCAATTTTTTTATGGAGTAGAGATACAGCGAGCGCAGGCGGAGTGCGATCTCTCCACCGGCCTCATAATTAAGTACGGATAATAAGGCATGCACCACTTCAAGGCCTTTATTGACAGCGTTAACCCGCTTTTCTATTTCGTTCTTCTCAAAATAGTATATGGTCTGGTTCAAAATTTTTAGCATCTCCTGGTAGATAAACAAAATCAACTCATCGTTCGACATTCCTTCGATCCTATTTTTCAGGTATACGTCGCCTTCCATCATGGTCAAAGCTCCTCGCTGATATTAAGATTTCGCAAAATTATTCGTTATCGTGGACAGCAAATAGGTCATTTGCGCCAGGGCCTCGTTGGCCCTGGTAAACTGGGCAATCAATATCTCCTGTTCGGATAGAAGCTGCCGATTGATACCTGTGATCTTATTGGCAATGTTTTCCAGTTGATCGTCAAAAGACCCGATATTTCTCGCTAACAACCCGGTATAAGGGAAGCTGATTTCATACATCCGATCTCTTAGGGCTTCACCCACACCTCGGGTAAAATAGACTTCGCCTTTATCATCGCCGCCGCCGCCCACAATCGAAGTGGTGGTAATGTATAGCACCAGCCCTTTGGAGTCGCCGGCGGTCCCGGTTAGGGTCCGGCCGCTGCCGGAAGCCGCGTTACCCCCGATGGTCCCGGCCACGTCCAGGCCGGCGCCTTCGATGTAAGTTGTACCGATTCCCGTGGTCCCTGCACCCGCCGCCTGGTCGGATTTCACTTTCACGGCCTGGGATGACCCGTATTCATCGGTCACGATTTCAAGTTTCCCGGCGCCCGAGACCCGGGCAAATACCGGGACCCCTTCTTCATCCATGGCGCTGTTTATTTCCGACGCCGCCCGGCTTGAATTCCAACCGCTGTCCAGGGTTACCTGGTATTCATTATTTTTATACCAGATAGTTAAAGTCTCCGCGCCGGTCAATGTTTCGATATCCGTACTACCCGCGGCGGCGGCCTGTTTCGCCGCCTGGGTAATCTTCACCGCATACCTGCCGGCCGCGGTATCGTCGGACTTACCGACGTAAGTGATTTCCGAATTGCCGGCCACACCCACGTCTTTAAAGATGCGTTTCACCGCGTCCAGGTTATTGGCAATGGCGTCATCCAATTTCTTACCATCGATTTCCAATTGTCCTTGCCGGTTCAGTTCCACCCCGATGACCGATAAACTCTTATATTTTTCCGAGGTATCCACACCCTGCACCCTGGAGGTGGCAATGGTAAGCAAATCGTTCTTTACCTTCAGCGCGGCCGATTCGCCGGAAAGAACGCCGGCCCTCTGTTTCTCTTCATCAAAGGTGAACTGCGTGTTCAGGTAATCCATCACGCTATTATAGGCGTCCGCAAAAGAGTGGATATTCTCTTTTAGACCGGCGCTATCCGAACCGATGGTCAAGGTGGTGATTTTCGTATCGTCTGCCTGTTTGAGGTCCAGGGTGACGCCGGGGATAACGTCGGTAATCGTATTGGAAGATCGGGTAATATAGTTAATATTATCGTCGGGATTATTGACATAGATCCGGGCGTCGGCCGCGGCTATTTTGTTGCTCCAGCCCAGGGCGGCTTCTGCTTCTACAAAAAAACCGTTATCGGTCCCGGTTTCACCCGCCGTCAACTGGAGGCGGTAATCATTGGCGCCATACCGGATGACTGTGGCATCGATTTCGAGCCCCAGATCATTAATGGCGTTTTTAAGACCGTTAAGGCCCAGGGTCCCGGTGGAATAATCGATTTCACCCAACAGGGTGGTTTTCGAGGCGTCTGTCCAGATTTTAAAGGTATTATCGGCTAACAATGGATCATCCGGGCCGGTAAAACCGGTGGACGCATCGGATTGGGCGGCGGCCAACTGTTGAACGATAATAGAGTATAAACCGGTGGAGGCCGATGTGGAAGCGGAGGCCGCCAGGTAATCCCCTGTGTTGAGGGTCGCCCCTTTGGCGTCGAAACCCGAGGTATTGACATTGTACAGCGCGCTCTCCAGCGCCGATACCCTGGTGTTTAATTCCTGGAACGCCTCTTTTTTGGCCTTATAAAAAGTTTCATAGGTCTCCAGGTCCTTGATGGGCTGTTGTTTGGCTTTAATAAGTTGTTCGACGATCCACTGTACATCCAACTGCCCGGTAACGCTGCCCGATGCGCCTCCGCTTAAAATACCGATATCGCTCATACCAGACTCCTTGTCTCTTTGGACTTCTACACTTCAAGGTTTACGATTAAACTCCTGAGATCCGTTGCGGCCGTCAATTTGTCATTGAACTCCACGAAACGTGCAATGAATGTCCGAATTTCTTCCGGCGGAAATTCCCTGATGATCTCTTTGGACGCCTTGTCGATGACGCTAACATAATACTTACCGAGCCTTTCATCCATTTTCAGCAGCACTTCCCTGTCCAATCCGCCCAATCTATCATTCAATCGTTTAATGGTCTCTTTAAGTTCTTTTTCCACCTTTTCGTCCCGGGATACTTCTTCCCGGGCTGCTTTAACGGGTTTGGCCGGGCCCCCCGGCGACAATTGTACCGCCGAGCCTTCCCTCGCCCCGGGGGGTTCCCCGGTTATGCCGGAAATATCGGCATTAACCTTAACATCGCCCCCTGGAGAGGAGGGAGGGGGGGAAGGATATACTCCTTCCCCTTTGTTTATCACTAAATTTTCATTTGTCGAAATCATATCGATCATTGGGCACCTCCCATCCAGCCCATTTTAATGTTTACCTCAAAAGCTGGAGTACCATCTGGGACGACGCATTTGCCTGCGCCAATGATGACATACCCGATTGCAGCAGTATCTGCCATTTGGTCATGTTAACGATTTCTTCCGCCATATTGGCATCTGAAATCGACGATTCCGCGGCCCTGATATTTAACTCCTGTACCTGGATAATGCTGACGGCGTTGATCAAACGGTTCTGCTGCGCGCCCAATACACCCCTGAACCGGGATAGGGAAGCGATGGCCGTTTGGAGTAAGCGCAGCGTCGCGATGGCGCTGTCCTGTGTAGCCACCGATGAGAAACTGGTCCTGGCGGTATTGGCCAGACCGAGAGCGGCAGTACCGGCGCCGCTGGGTCCACCGATGGAGATGGTGATGAATGATGAAAATTGGGTGTCGCCCACGTAAATTCCTTTGGTAAAGGCGTTACCGACGCTGAATAACCGTTCGCCCTTGAAGTTTGCCACGGAAACCACACGGTCAAGTTCATTCAAAATCTCCCGGTATTCGACGTCCAGTATTGCTTTCTCATCGGCGCCAACGGTATCGGAAGCGGATTGTTCGGCCAGCGTTACGGCCCTCATCAGCAAATCGGTCAACTTGTTTAACGAACCGTCCGCGATTTGAACGATGGCGATGCCGTCATTGGCATTTCTCACTGCTTGCTGCAGCGCCATGGAATCCGCTTTTAACGAGGCCGCGATGGCCAACCCCGCCGCGTCATCCCCGGCGTCCACGATCCGTTTACCGGATGATAACTTGGCCAGGGTACTGTTTAACCCGATGTTGGTGAAATAAAGGTCCTTCTGGGCCTTCATCGACGAAAAATTGTTTAAAACTGAAAACGCTTGTCCTGACATTTTAAATCCTCCATGATTTAATTTTTTCGAGCATCCTTGCTCTATAAAAATTCGATTAAAAACATGTTCCTGATTTTGTCTATTATTTCGGCCATTCGAGGAAAAGCTTTAATTATTTTCTTTTTTTTTAAGAAGAATTTTATGGAAAGAAAAAATTTTATAGGCGAGAGGAAAATATTTCCTTGTTTCCATAGAGCCGGGACCCATAGTTGACAGGGGACAGTTCCTGTGGATGCTGTTTTCCTGGCCGGCAGGGAATCTTCCTATCCTGGCACGGGAATTGCTAAATAATGACGGAGGTTAAGATGATCGATGTTGTAACTTATTTGAATACCGGGTTGTCGGCGGAAGCGCCCAGGGCAAACGCCCAGCAAGAACTGGGGAAAGATGCATTCATGCAGTTGCTGATCTCCCAGTTGGCCTACCAGGACCCGCTGGAACCCATGGAAAATACAGAATTTATATCGCAGTTGGCGCAGTTTTCGGCCCTTGAACAACAGCAAAACATTGCGGCAGGCATCCAACTGCTGGCGTTAAGCCAGACGGCCTCCACCAACAGCCAGATGGTCAACCTGATCGGCAAACGGGTGCTGACGCCTGGAAACCGATTCACTTTGGAAGCCGAAAAAGCGGTAAGCCTCCGTTTTGACCTGGAAGGCGACGGTGCACCCGCGGAAATCGTTATTAAGGATAAAGATGGTAATGTGGCGAGGAAAATAGATATCACGGAGTTCAAACAAGGGACGAACCAGTTTTCTTTCGATGGGAAAGATGATAATGGAAACGCGCTGGCCGCGGGCAATTATACGTATGAAATCGTCTCGGCGAGCGGCGATAAAATCGAGGGGTTGACCACCTATGCCAATTACCTGGTGGATGCGGTGGCTTTCGACGGTTCGACTATTCTTTTAAAATCGGCGGGGGTCGCCATTGACCTGGGCGATATCAGCGAAGTGATCATGAATTAGGAGGCGGCGGATGAATACATCATTTTATTCCGGGTTATCGGGGTTATCGGCTTATGCCAGTGCGCTTAACATCGTGGGCAACAACCTGGCCAATATAAATACAACGGGTTTCAAAGCGTCGGATGTTTCGTTTGAAGACCTGGTGACCCGTACTTTCGGCGGCGTGGCCACCAATGGCGCGGGAAACCCCATGCAGGTGGGGTTGGGAACGCTGCCCAATTCCATCAGCGGCATTTTCAGCCAGGGGTCCATCATGTCCTCGGGGGATGCCACCAATGTGGCCCTGGAAGGAAATGGTTTTTTTGTAGTGGGTAATACCAACCAGGACCGTTTTTTCACGCGGGCGGGAAATTTTTTCTTTAACAATGATGGGTACCTGGTCTCTCCTTCGGGTCAATATGTGTTGGGCTATACGACAAAGGATGCCAATAATAACATTATTACTTCCGGTCCGCTGGAGCAGATATTTTTACCGTCCAATACCGTATCGGACCCCCAGGCCACAACGTTTTTCCAGGTGTTTTCCAACCTGGATGTAAGGACTGTTGCAGGTACGACTTACAGCGCATCGACGACCATTTACGATTCCAAGGGCGCGCCCCATACATTAACGATTACCTTTACCCACAATGGTTTAAATGGCGCGGGGAATGATGAGTGGGCGTACAGCGCATCCATACCGGACGCCGATACCGCCACCGGGGCGGCGGGTTCCGGTATATTGGGGGCCGGTACATTGGAATTCGACGCCGCCGGCGCCCTGTTGACGCCGGCCGCCAATGTGCCGTTCACCACCCCGGCATTTGCCAATGGGGCCGGCGCTTTAACTTTTGATTGGGACCTGTATGATGACAACAATGTCGCGATTATTACCGGTTATCCGATCCCGTCCACCACCAGCGCCACCAACACGGATGGTTATCCGCCCGGGAATTTGAGTTCCGTTATCATCGACTCCGACGGGATTATCGAGGGCGTGTTTTCCAATGGCCAGGTGGAGCAGATGGCGCAGTTGGCCATTGCCCAGTTCAATAATCCCAAAGGTCTCATGCGCCTGGGCCAGAATTTATTCGGGGAAACCAATGCGTCGGGTAACTCTTCCATCGGCGTTGCCAATACCGGTGGCAGGGGAACTATCATCGGAAGCGCCCTGGAATCTTCCAACGTGGATATGGCGACGGAATTTACCAGGATGTTGGTATTCCAGAGGGGCTACCAGGCCAACTCGAAAACGATTACGACGGCAGATACGATAACTCAAACCGCCCTTACGCTGGTCAGGTAAAAAAATCTTACAAATTGCCCGCGAAACACGCGAATAAAAAATATCCATTCAAGAAACAAAAAGATTCACGCGTGAAACGCTTTGCTTCACGCGTGAAACAGTTTAATTCATGCGTTTTACATAAATAAGTGCATCGCGTTGAGATTGTACCCTTTGAAAAGAGGGAAGTTAGGAAGTTGGGAAATTAGGAAGCGCGAAGCGCGCAACTTCTGCTGCTCTTCTTCTCTTCTTCTCTTCTTCTCTTCTTCTCTTCTTCTCTTCTTCTCTTCTTCTCTTCTTCTCTTCTTCTCTTCTTCTCTTCTTCTCTTCTTCTCTTCTTCTCTTCTTCTCTTCTTCTCGGATGTCCTGTTGAACCGGCGACTCTGGCAGTTTGAAAACGTTTTATATTCTTCTTTTTCAGGCGGAAAATTCAGGCTATCATAAACGTGCACAAACTAATAGATATCTTTCCTATGGCCGATTTTTAATATATTAATTGTATTTTCCTGTGAATCGATGTCAAACAATACCCTGTAGTCACCTATTCTTAACCGGTAATCTGCAACCGGATGGTGGGTTAATTTCTTGATATTTTTTATATCCGGGAAATCGACCAGTTTCTCAATCTCTTTTTTTATTTTCTTTAAATGTGCGATGTCGATGTTTTTTAGATCTTTTTTTACAGAATTGGCGTAAAGGAGTTTATATCCCGGCATTTTCCCAAATTTCGCTGTGGGTGAGAACGTCACCGGAGGCAATTTCTTTTTTTCTCTTTTTTAGTTCCTTTTCCAACTCTCTGCTGCATGGGATTTCATCTACAATTTTGAATTTGCTTTGCGGGAAGATTTTTAGGAAATTTATAAATTTCTCATACACATTGTCATCGACGCTTAAAACCAGGGATTTCATGTTTACCTCCACCGGTATTATAAATTGTAATGGTTCTTTTGTCAATTTTTTTTTTTTAGAAACGGATAAGTTGAGAAGGGGAAAAGACAGAAGGTGAGTAGGAAAAGAAGGAAGTTAGGAAATTGGGAAATTAGGAAGTTATGAAGAAGTTGAGGCGCTTCGCGCCTTTTTAAAAAGCGCCTTTCGGCGCTCCTCTTTTTCCTAACCTCCTAACTTCCTAACCTCGCGGTTAAATGGCTTGCCCAATCTTTTTTAAGACAAGGTTTTTAATTTTTACGGCTAAATCGTAATAGAAATTGACCTCGTCCATTTGGGGGATGTAAAAACTATCAGGGTAACGGATGTCTACACCAAAATCCGACAATTCATCCACATCGATGTCATCGAAATCATTATCGATTTTAGCGGCTTGTTCAAGGAGATACTCAATACTATGTGTTCTTGGGAAATCTATCTTATGAAATATCAGGAAGGCTTTCAAATACTTCTCAACGGCTTGTTGACAATGAAAGCAGGCTCCATCTTTTACAGTTTCTTCTTCCGATAGTTCTAATTCGTGTTTCACGATTTTTAAATCGTTTTCCGCTTTCTTAAGCCAGTTTCCGATGTAATCATCCGTCACAGTGTTACCCCATTACTTATTGCATCTCTCACCACACTGCCTATCTTGTCTTTATAATAAAAAACATCTGTTTCCGTTTTCACCAACACATCCGCCGGTATTCCTAAAGCGGCCAGGTTTTTTCTAATGTAGCTCGCATATCGACGTTTCGCTTTTATATCCAGGCTTTTATCGCTAACTACAACGATATCATAATCGCTTTTATAATCATAATCCCCGCGACTCCTGGAACCAAACAATATAATTCGACTTCCCGGCAAAATATGGGAAATAATGTTCTTTAATTCTACCAGGTTTTGATCACGAGTTACTGTTTGTTCTTGCATACCTGGATAATATATCTTTTTCAAAGATTTGTCAATTTAGTGTTTGAAAATTTTCGCAGCCTGGGAAAAGATAGAAGAGAAGAAGATAAGAGGATAAGAAGAGAAGAGGTTGGGCGTGCCTCCGGCACTTTTCTCAATAGCGCGAAGCGCGCAACTTCTGCTTATCTTCTTCGCTTCTTCGCTTCTTCGGTTCTTTTTTTTCAGGGACTCTGGCAGTTTAAAACTATTTCATAGCCACCATTTTAATCATTCATTGTCTGAACCGCGATTTACAGGATGAAAGGATGCACAGGATAATGAGGGCGATTTATAAAAGATTTAAACAAGCTTTAAAAGGCCTTAAAGGCTTGCGTTAACCCCCCCGAAAGGTTACGGCAATCCCCCGACAACTTCCTGGAATCCCCCGACAGGTTACGGCGACCTCCGAAAGGTTCCTGGAATATGCCGAAAGAATTCTGACAGACGCCGAACGATTTCTGAATTCCGCGGAAAACTTTTCCAATACCCCGGAAAACTTTCCGAACGCCGCGCAAAACTTTTCCAACACCGCGGAAAACTTTCCGGACACCGCGCAAAACTTTTCCAACACCACGGAAAACTTTCCGAACACCCCGGAAAACTTTTCCAACACCCCGGAAAACTTTCCGAACGCCTCGGAAAACTTTCCCAACACCCCGGAAAACTTTCCGGACGCCGCGCAAAACTTTTCCAACACCCCGGAAAAGTTTCCCAATGCCCCGGAATCATTTTTTAAAGCCGGTAATGAGTTTTGAATCGTTCAAACCGATCAAAGGGGCCCCTTTTGTCAATTTGTTTTTTTGTTAAAAAAAGAGAAGGTGAGAAAAGAAGGAAGTTGGGAAGTTGGGAAGTTAAGAAGTTGAGACGAAGAGGAGGCGCTTCGCGCCTGTTTCAAAAGCGCCTTTCGGCGCGCAACTTCTGCTTATCTTCTGCTCTTCTTCGCTTCTTCGGTTCTTTCTTCAAAAAGTACCTCTCAGAGAGGATGTCTTCTCAGACTCTGGCATCTCAAAACTATTTCATGATCTTTACTTTCAGACTCAAAAAGTACAACCTCCTTCAAATTGTGCACACAAATGTGTGCAATGAGCTGAGGTTGTACCCGGCATTTTAAATTGACCATTTTTATCACCATATATTATAAATGCATAATCGTCGTCAAATAGCTGCCCCTTTTAGCACGGGAGATGGGGGATTCAGGGCCAGCCGGATTATTTGTCTTCAATGGTGGCTATCCGCTTCAACGGCCCGCTCGATTGCCATTTCCACATATTTATTGAGTGACATGTTTTGATGCATGGCCAGGAAAGCGACCCTGCGATGAAGGTCAGGATCTATTCGGGCAGGGAACCGGCCTTTAAAAGGTTTTTCCGGTTCTTTTCCCAGTTCCCGGCAATCTTCGATATACTCATCCACCGCATGATGGAAATCTTTCTTCAATTCTTTTACAGAAGTCCCCTGGAAAGTGATAAGGTCATTTATAAATTCCAATTTGCCGTAAAAAATCTCTTTATCTTCGATAAATTTAACGTTTCCAATGTATCCTTTATAATGTACGATATTCGTCATTTAAAGCCTCCTGTAACCGTTATTTAAAAACCTTCAGAATTTGTTGAACATCTTTTATAAACTCTTCGCAAAGCTCCGGCCTGGGATGCGGCTTATGTGTGCTTACGATTAATTTCTTTTCTTTATGAAAAAATTTAACTCTCGAACCTTTTCCCTCTTTCATTTCAAAGCCCAGAGCCAGGAGGAGGGAGTATAACTCATTGAAAGTTAAATCATTTCTTACCGGTACAGTTAAAAACTTTTGTAGCAATTTTTCTTTTCTCGACATTCCTGCCTCACAATGGGTTCCAGATTATTGATATTACCATATGTTTTTATCGAAATCAAGTACTATTGGCCCCCCTTGAAAAGAAGGAAGTTGGGAAAAGCAGAAGAGAAGAAGATGAGAAGATAAGAGGAGAAGATGTTGGGGTGGCCTTCGGCCATTTTTAAAAGCGCGAAGCGCGCAACTTCCGCTTATCTTCTGCTCTTCTTCGCTTCTTCGGTTCTTTCTTTTCCGGGGATGTCTTGTTGGACGAACAATTAAGGCTGTACGGTAATGAATTATTGTTTCCGTACCTCTCAGAGAGGATGTCCGGTTGGACACTGGCAGTTTAAAAACGTTTTATATTCTTCTTTTTCAGACCGAAAATTCAGGATCTCTCTAAAACTGTGCGCTATTTCCCCATTTGTGTGCAAAGCGCCGAGATCCTGAATGAGTTTTTTTGATTCACCATTTTTCACCAGTTTTAATTTCTAGAATTTCTAATGGCGGGCGATAACCTCCCAACACCCGGATTTTCGGCCGCCTTCCCGTTTTAATTTACCGGCTTCCTTTAGCGTACAAATATATTTGTCAACAGTGCGAGTCGAAATACCCAACTGTCGCGAGATGTCCTGTATAGTGAGATTGGCTTTCTCCAGCAACAATTGGAGGATCTTTTCCTCACCATTTACCATATCTTTTTCTTTCCTGGTTTTTTTTGGAAGAAATGCTCTATGGATAGGAAACTCCACTACAAAATAAGTTCTATCCTCATCGGTTAGAAACCGGGGTAACGGCGAGTTGTTGGCTTTGATCCTCCGCAGTATCTTTGGAATTCCAGTGCCGCGCCCTTCGGTTAAGTCCAACTCCTTCAAGAATTCACCAATTCTTCGGTTTCGATACCGCCTGGCAATGAAGCGAAATCGCTTCATTTCTTCTATGGTGATGGAACGGTCAGGTCCCGGGAAACTGGTAATAATAATACTGTCAGGTAATATACGGACTTCCACAGGTTCCCTGGTTTCATAAGAACGGTGATATATGGCATTACAAAGGGTTTCTTCGATAGCCTCAAAGGGATAATTAAAGCCCCATTAGTTCTACTTCATCTTGATATCCGGCGCGTACGGTTAAAGACCCTTTGCGTATATAATAGGCATATTGCCGATTCTCCTTTGCCAGTGAAACCGGCGCTTTATATGGACGACTCTGTCCTCCTGCCGCCCACAACACGAGTATATGTTTGCCGTTGATTTGGTAGGGGGAAATTACCGGGTGGTAATAGGGAATGATATGATGGCCGATCTCGATAATTTCTTTTTGTATCGAGTCCAACTGGTCCATTGGTAAGCCGATGGGGGGCAAGATAGGGTGTCCTTTCTCTTCCATTATACCGATAATCAGGTACCCGCCTCCCAGGTTATGGAAATCATTTGCATAGGCACATAAAGTATGGAGGACCTCCATTGGGTTCCATCCGGTCTTGAATTCCAGTCGTTCCCATTCTACAGAACGTCCGGTCAAGATGTCGTTAACATTTATCGGTAAATTCATTTTCTCACCATTATTAATTTTACAGGTTCGGGAGATAATTGTCAATAAGCGTGAGCGTGTTATGTGTGGGTTTCAATCACAAGCTCATCAAAACGCTTTATTCCTTATAATTTCTAATTTCTTTTCCGAACTCTTTTACGAACCTTTTTTCTTTAATTCTTGTCGAAAAATGTTCGGAAAGCCTTTCTTATCATGCCATTACCACCATTAACGAATCCTTTTACGAACCTTTTTACGAATAGGGTCCACTTTAAAGAAGGAAGTTGGGAAATTAGGAAGTTATGAAGAAGTTGAGGCGCTTCGCGCCTGTTTCAAAAGCGCCTTTCGGCGCTCCTCTTTTTCGCAACCTCCTAACCTCCTAACTTCGTCTTTTAACGCTTCTCTTCTGCTCTTCTTCGCTTCTTCGGTTCTTTCTTCAAAAAGTACCTCTCAGAGAGGATGTCCGGTTGGACAGAAATGGAGATAGGCGGAGCAATACTGATGGGAATGTTTCCGTACCTCTCAGAGAGGATGTCTTCTCAGACTCTGGCATCTTTAAACTGTTTTATAACCATCGATTTCAGACTCAAAAAATACAACCTCCTTCAAATAGTGCACACAAATGTGTGCAATGAGCTGAGGTTGTACCCGGCATTTTAAATTGACCATTTTTATCACCTTCCCGATTATATTACAAACGCATTATCGAAGTCAATTGCCTGAACCGGGATTTGCAGGATGAAAGGATGAACAGGATGATGGGAGTGGAAAATTAAAAATGAAAAACGAAAAATGAAAAATTGAAGCAGTGTCCTACGGCCAGTTATTCCCTTCTTTCCGCCGCAAGGATCTCTATCTAATGATCACTGCCTATTTTCAGTTTCATTTTCGATTGCATTTGACGAATCTCATCGATGGATAACCCGGATATCATTGCAATAGTTTCTATCGATAATCCAGCCCTTATGGCTTTCTTCACAACTTCCATTTTCCCTTTCTGCATACCATGCTGCATACCTAGCTGCATTCCTTCCAGTTTTCCTTTCTCCATCAATTGTTCTGCGATTGTTTGCATGATAACACCTCCTTCTTCGATATACCTGGTTACGGTCTCTTCAATATATTCAATTTGCAACTCTTTTGCGCTGCTCACCAGAAGAAGCTGCTTGCCACTTCCCTGGCGTTGAAAAAATCCTTGAATTCCTGATCGTGCTTGCTAATGACCGGTTCCTTCGTCGATTCTTTTTTTTTCATGATATTATTATAAAGGCAGTCGCGATAGTTGTCAACTATGAAAATAGCCACAAAGGCACGAAGGCACAAAGAAACACCAAGGGATTATTATTAAAAAATCCTTGGTGACCTGGCACCTTGGTGGTAAAAGTCCCGGAAGACACCATAAAAATGAGCGCAGGTGGGAAGGGTTAGGAAAAGATAGAAGATAAGAGGAGAAGAAAAAGAAGCGTGGCCTTCGGCCACTTTTTAAAAAAGCGCGAAGCGCGCAACTTCTGCTTATCTTCTTCTCTTGCCGGGTAGAGCCTTCGGTTACCCTCCGGCTCCCCCACAGATCCGGACGTGCGCAATTAACGCATCCGGTTCCTCATATTATGGCTTTGCTGCGCGATATATTGAGTGAACTACTTTTATAGGTGGGAGTGGGAAGAA
>JAPKZK010000011.1 GCA_026393835.1 Candidatus Aminicenantota bacterium
AGATTTGCACCATATATTTAAGTACTTGAAAACCGGTAAAGCGGAATTCCGTACTCTTATGTTCCAGCAGCAGGAAGATGAATCCCTGGATATGGCCCGGGAAATTCACTTTGTATAGTAAATCCGAATAGTATTTTGCCAGGTTTTCATCGACGAATTTATCTTTAATGTACTCCAGGGTATCCAGGTCCAGGATATCTGCAATTTCTTTCGGCAGGTATTCTCTGAATAGACTTCGGGCTGTCTCGTTTTCCTGGAGGAACTTCTCTACCAGGCGGTCGTGCGGCGAATTTATATCTAACCTGGCAGCAGAATCTTTTTTTTCATTTTCAGCTTGCTTACTCATCCATTCAATTATAATTTCAATGAATCTATTTGTCAACCCTCCAGGAATGAATTGAATATTTATACTACCTCGTTTGTCTAAAAAATGGGTGGTTTCCAGGCGGTTTTCTCAGCAGCATATTGAAATACGGAAAAATCTATTAGCGACCGGGTTGATTTGGAAGGGTAAGGAGTTGGCTGATTATTTTCCTGAAAACTCTTCCACCAGGTTATAAAGGAATGCATTCTCAACCTCCCGGTTGGGATAAGAGAGAACATAGGTTTCACCCTCATGTTTTTTTATGGTCAAATACCCGGTCTGGAAAAGCAATAGGCTGGTATTGATAAAGGAACCCGCCTCTTTTCGCACGGCCAACTCAGTTGCTCTCAATTTAATCATTGTGGTTTGAACCGGAAGAAGAACCGGAAGGACTTTTGTAACACACCCGGCAAAGAATGTCAACTGGGAAAAACCCGAATCCACCATCAATTATTGTCGGACAAATTTCCGTAGGGGCAGACCTGCGTGTCTGCCCTTTAATAATTGCTTTTATTGGGATAATAAGAAAAGAAGGAACGACGTTCATCCGCCCAAACGGTTATTATCAAAAAAACCTGTCCGGCCTTTTCTTAAATGCACGAGACAGGGTAAAAGGATGACGGAGCGGAAAGAAAAAAAGTGAAAGCTTGACAAAAAATAAAAAATCCGTATATTTAAAACATGATGAACGCGGATGAAAAAATTGAATATTGGCTTGATGTAGCCGCATACGATATCGAAACGGCTCAAGCGATGCTAAAAACCAAACGATTCCTCTATGTGGGCTTCATGTGCCATCAGGTTATAGAAAAAGCCTTGAAAGCGTATTACTGGCAGAAAAAAAGAGAGGAACCCGAATATACTCACAACTTAATCAGGTTGTGCGAAATGTCGGGGCTAAATGAGATATTAACGGACGACCACGTGAGATTAATCAATACCTTGATGCCTTTAAACATCCAGGCCAGGTATCCTAAAGATAAAATGACACTCCTTAAGGAATTGGATAAGGAACGATGTACCGATATTTTCAAAAGAACCAGGGAGCTTTTTAAATGGATCGAGAAATTGCTGAAAAAATAAAAAGATACGCTGACGCGGTTCGAAATACCATGCAGGTTAAAATGATTATCTTATACGGCTCCTATGCCCGCGGTACAGAAAGATTAACCAGCGATATCGATGTTGCGGTAGTGGTTGATAAAATCGTAGGAAACTACCTGGAACAAAGCGCCCAGTTATTTCAACTTATCCGTGGAATCGATTCCAGGATTGAACCCGTTCTTTTAAGCGCGAATGAAGATAGAAGCGGTTTTCTCAGCAGCATATTGAAATACGGGAAAATCTATTAGCAGCCGTATTGATTTGGAAGGGTAAAGAGTTAGCTGATTATTTTCCGGAAAACTCTTCCACCAGGTTATAAAGGAATGCATTCTCAACCTCCCGGTTGGGATAAGAGAGAACATTGGTTTCATCCTCATGTTTTTTTATGGTCAAATACCCGGTTTGGAAAGAACCAAAAACGGGACAGGCCAAAATATTCTCCATGCACCTTTTGGTGAACGAGTGGTGTGGGAAAGAAAGCGCCCTGCAAGGATTAAACGATAAAGAATCGTTCATCACTTCTTAAGCCGGTACCCTTTCTTCCTGGGATTGCATTCTTTCTTTAAATTGCCTGATTTTCTCTGAGGTAAAACCGGTTATTTCTTCTATAACATCGATACTAAGCCCTTTTTGAAGCATATTCTTAACCACTTCCCATT
>JAPKZK010000199.1 GCA_026393835.1 Candidatus Aminicenantota bacterium
GCAAATATTTGAGGAGCAAGCGATCGGCGTGGGCGATCGAATTGCCGTAGTCGGCATGGGGCATACTCTTACCTACCGCGAATTAAATAAAAATGCCGGCCGGTTGGCATACCGATTAATACAAATAGGGGTTCAACCCAACACGATTATTGGACTGCTGGTGGAACGTTCCCTGGAAATGATTACCGGTATCCTGGCTATATGGAAAGCGGCCTGCGCTTATTTGCCTTTAAATCCCAAAGCACCGGCTGCCAGGAACGAATATATGCTCAAAGAGTGCAGTGTCAAGGTTTTGGTGACCGCAGGCGATTTAATTGAAAAGATAAACGACATTAATTGTCAATTGTTAATTGTTAATTGTAAATTAATAATAGGGCGCCCGCGCCGCGGGCTTCATCATTCATCATTCATCATTCATCATTTAGATCATCTCGCTTATATTATCTTTACTTCCGGTTCCACCGGGAACCCCAAGGGTGTGCTCATTACCCATGGCAATTTATCGCCGCTGCTGCACTGGGGGTATCATCGCCTGGAGATCGGGATAAATGACCGCGCCCTACAAAACCTGTCCTATTATTTCGATTGGTCCGTATGGGAGATGTTTATCGTTCTTACAACAGGCGCAAGTCTTTACATGGTTTCGGAAGATGTATTGCTGGATGCCGCCGCATGCGTCGAATTTATCAACCGGCATGGCGTGACTATTCTGCATGTTACGCCTACGCAGTATCAATATATCGTTAAAGCGCCCACCATACCCGTTACCTTAAAATATTTATTTATCGGGGCCGAGAAATTAACCCAGGACCTGGTAGAACGCAGCTTCGCGACCGTGGGTGACGCATGCCGGGTGTTTAATATGTATGGTCCCACCGAAGCCACGATTATCTCGGCGGTATTGGAAATCCACCGCGAGAGCCTGGCGCAATTCGCATCGCTTAGCAGTATCCCCATCGGCAGACCGGCGGGTAATACCGTGCTGCTCATATTGGATCAATATATGAACGTATGCCCGGTTAATATTGCCGGCGAGTTGTATATCGGAGGCGATGGGGTATCCGTGGGCTATTTGAACAACCCGGAAATGACCGCGGAAAAATTCATCCATTTTCATCATTCATCATTCGATCTTCCACGCATTCATCATTCAAAGTTCTATAGAACCGGCGACCTGGCGCGTTGGTTACCGGGCGGCCCCCCGGCGGGGGGAGAAACTAAAGGTATTATTGAGTTCCTGGGTAGGATCGATCAGCAGGTCAAGATTAGGGGGTACCGCATCGAATTAGGAGAGATCGAGGGCCGGTTTTTACAATATCCCCATATTAAAGAAGCAGTGGTGCTGGCTAAAGAAGATGAAACCCAGGATAAATATTTAATCGCATATTTTGTTGCCGCAGTCGCCGGGAATGATATTTCAATCGCTGAGTTAAGGCAATATTTAGCGCAGCAGTTGCCGGAGTATATGATTCCTTCTTATTTTATACAAATCGAGAAAATCCCCCTCAATCCCAATGGTAAAATCGATCACAAGGCGTTACCGTTACCCACTCCGGGGGTGATTGTAAGAGGGGAGTTCGCAGCGCCCGAAAATGAAATCCAGGTGAAGTTGGTGGAAATCTGGTCCGGGATTTTGGGGATCGAAAAAAATTTAGTGGGCATCGACAGTAATTTTTTCCAATTGGGTGGGCATTCATTAAGGGCCACGGTCATGGTTTCCGGTATACATAAAGAGTTTAATGTAAAAGTACCCTTGACGGAAATATTTATAAATCCCACCATACGTGAATTGTCGGCGCTTATCGGGAGTTTGAGAGAAGAGAGATACGCATCCATAGAGCCGGTGGAAAAAAAGGATTATTATATTTTATCCCCGGCCCAAAAACGGTTGTATATTTTGCAGCAGATGGACCAAAAAAGCGCAGCTTACAACATGCCGCGGGCCTTCCTTATTACCGGAGAACTCGATGCAGGTAAATTGGAAATCGTCTTTGAAAAGTTGATCGATCGTCATGAAAGCCTGAGAACATCTTTTCATATGATCGAAAACGAGCCGGTGCAGAGGATACATGATGAGGTAAAATTTCAAATCGAGCAATTAGAGGGTAGGGGCGACCCCCCGTGGTCGCCCTTCATTCGTCCTTTCGATCTGTCCAGGGCGCCATTACTGCGGGTGGGGTTGATAAAGGAAGCCGGAACCGAACATACGCTGCTGGTGGATATGCATCACATCATTTCCGATGGCGTCTCCCACGGTATATTAGCCGGGGATTTTTATCGACTTTATAATGACGGCGACCTGGAACCGGTGCGAATTCAATATAAAGATTTCTCCGAATGGCAAAATAGTGAGAAGGAAAAAGTAAGAATAAAAAAACAGGAAACCTACTGGCTTAAAGAATTTGAAGGTGAGATACCGGCGCTTAATCTTTTTACCGATTTTCCCAGGTCCCCTGTACAGAGTCTTGCAGGAAGCGCCTCCAGTTTCGAATTACCCCCGGATGCGATGAATGCATTAAGGCATATCGCTGTTACAGGGGGTGTGACTTTGTATATGATCTTACTTGCAGTGTATAATGTTTTATTAGCCAAACTCACCGGTCGGGAAGATATCGTCGTAGGTACGCCCACCGCGGGCCGCAGGCATGCGGATTTAGAGAAGATAATAGGCATGTTTGTCAATACCCTGGCCTTGAGAAATTATCCCGAAGGCCATAAGGGATTCGTCGATTTTTTAATGGAAGTTAAAGAACGGACCCTGGAAGTCTTTGAAAACCAGGAATACCAGTTTGAAGATTTAGTGGAAAAAGTATTGGTCAAGCGTGATGTCAGTCGTAATCCCATCTTTGACACCGTTTTTGCGTTACAGAATATAGAAGCCCGGACCAGGGAGTTACCGCCCCTCCGGGTAGAGACATCCCAATTGCATATAAAACCCTACGAACTCGAGACCGGCATTTCAAAGTTCGATCTCATTTTAACCTGCACTGAAAGTGAAGAGAAACTGCTTTGCACCTTTGATTACTGTACCAAACTCTTTAAAGAAGAGACCATCCGACGGTTTATAACATATTTTAAGCAGGTGGTATCGGCGATTATAGGGGATAGAAACCGGGAGATATCCCACATAGAGATCATAACAGCGGAAGAGAAGGAACAAATTTTGCATGAATTTAATGATGCCACACCGCCATATCCCAGAGAGAAAACCGTTCTGCAAATATTTGAGGAGCAAGCGATCGGCGTGGGCGATCGAATTGCCGTAGTCATGGAAAGTCGGTTGTGCTTATTTACCCGTAAATCCCAAAGCGCCTGCCGCCAGGAACGAATATATGCTCAAAGAATGCAGTGTCAGCGTCTTGGTGACCGTTGGCGATTTAATTGAAAAGATAAACGACATTAATTGTCAATTGTTAATTGTTAATTGTAAATTAATAATAGGGTGCCCGCGCCGCGGGCTTCATCATTCATCATTCATCATTCATCATTCAAATCAACTCGCTTATATTATCTTCACTTCCGGTTCCACCGGGAATCCCAAGGGCGTCCTCATTACCCATGCCAATTTATCGCCGCTTCTGCACTGGGGGTATCGTCACCTGGGGATCGGGGTAAATGATCGCGCCCTACAAAACCTGTCTTATTATTTCGATTGGTCCGTATGGGAGATGTTTATCGTTCTGACAACAGGCGCCGGTCTTTACATGGCGTCGGAAGAAATATTGCTGGACGCAGCAGCTTGCGTCGATTTCATTAACCGGCATGGCGTAACCACCCTGCATGTCACGCCCACGCAGTATCAATATATCGTTAAAGCGCCTACCGTACCCATTACGCTAAAATATTTATTTATCGGGGCCGAGAAATTAGCGCTAGACCTGGTGGAGCGAAGTTTTGCGTCGGTGAACAACGCATGCCGGGTGTTTAATATGTATGGCCCCACGGAAGCCACGATTATCTCGGCGGTATTGGAAATCCACCGCGAGAGCCTGGCGCAATTCGCATCGCTTAGCAGTATCCCCATCGGTAGCCCGACAGGTAATACAAACCTGCTCATACTGGATCAATATATGAATGTATGCCCGGTAAATATAGCCGGCGAGTTGTATATCGGCGGCGATGGAGTATCTGAGGGCTATTTGAACAACCCGGAAATGACCGCGGAAAAATTCATCCATTTTCATCATTCATCATTCGATCTTCCACGCATTCATCATTCAAAGTTCTATAGAACCGGCGACCTTGTGCGTTGGCTGCCCGATGGGAGCATCGAATTTTTAGGTAGGATCGATCAGCAGGTCAAGATCAGGGGCTTCCGCATCGAATTAGGTGAGATAGAAAACCGCTTATTACAATATCCCCACATTAAAGAAGCAGTGGTACTGGCTGAAGAAGATGAAACCCAGGATAAATATCTAATCGCATATTTTGTTTCCGCAGTCGCCGAAAAGGAGATTTCAATCGCTGAGCTAAGACAATATTTAGCGCAGCAGTTGCCGGAGTATATGATTCCTTCTTATTTTATACAAATCGAGAAAATTCCCCTCAATCCCAATGGCAAAATCGAACGCAAGGCGTTACCGCTACCCACTCCGGAGGTAACTATAAGAGGGGAATTCGCGGCGCCTGAAAATGAAATCCAGGTGAAGTTGGTGGAAATCTGGTCCGGGATTTTGGGAATTGAAAAAAATTCAATGGGCATCGACAGCAACTTTTTCGAGTTGGGTGGGCATTCGTTAAGGGCCACTGTCATGGTTTCCAACATACATAAAGAGTTTAATGGGAAAGTGCCCTTAACGGACATATTTATGAATCCCACCATAAGAGAACTGTCTGCGATTATCGGGAGTTTGAGAGAAGAGAGATACACATCCATCGAGCCTGTGGAAAAAAAAGATTATTATATTTTATCCCCGGCCCAAAAACGGTTGTTTATTTTGCAGCAGATGGACCAGGAGAGTACTGCTTACAACATGCCCCGTGCCTTCAATATCAGCGGGGAACTCGATACCGGTAAATTGAAAACCGTCTTTGAAATGTTGATCGATCGTCATGAAAGCCTGAGAACATCTTTTCATATGATCGAAAACGAACCGGTGCAGAGGATACATGATGAGGTAAAATTTCAAATCGAGCAATTAGAGGGTAGGGGCGACCCCCCGTGGTCGCCCTTCATTCGTCCTTTCGACCTGTCGAAGGCGCCGTTAATTCGAGTGGGATTGATAAAGAGAGCCGAAACCGAATATATGTTGTTGGTGGATATGCATCACATCATCTCCGATGGCGTTTCCCACGGTATATTGGCCGGGGATTTTTATAGACTTTATAATGGCGGCGACCTGGAACCGGTACGAATTCAATATAAAGATTTCTCCGAATGGCAAAATAATGAAAAGGGAAAAGGGAAAATAAAAAAGCAGGAAACCTATTGGCTTAACGTATTTGAAAGTGAGATACCGGCGCTTAATCTTTTCACCGATTTTCCCCGACCTGCAGTGAAGAGTTTTATTGGCGACTCATTGGGTTTTGAGTTATCCGCAATTCAAACAAAGGCATTAAGACATATCGCTGTTACAGGTGGGGTGACATTGTATATGATCTTACTGGCCATGTATAATGTTTTATTAGCCAAAGTAACCAACCAGGAAGATATTATCATCGGTACACCTACCGCGGGCCGTAGACATGCCGATTTAGAAAAGATAATAGGTATGTTTGTCAATACCCTGGCCCTGAGGAATTACCCCGAAGGCCATAAGAGATTCGTCGATTTTTTAATGGAAGTCAAAAAACGAACCCTGGCAGCTTTTGATAACCAGGAATACCAGTTTGAAGATTTAGTGGACAAGGTAGTGTTCAAGCGTGATACCGGTCGTAATCCCATATTCGATAGCTGGTTTGCGTTGCAAAATATGGAAACCGGGACCATAGAAATACCACTGCTTCACGAAAAGACATCGCAATTTCACATACAACCCTATGAAATCGAATCCGGGATTTCCAAATTCGATCTGAATCTAACCTGTATCGAAGGCCAAGAGCAATTGTCTTGTTTGTTTGAATACTGTACAAAACTCTTTAAAAAAGAAACCATCCAGCGGTTTGTAAACCATTTTAAACAGGTAGTAGCGATAATTATAGAAAATTGGAATATGCGGTTATCCCGGATAGAGATCATAACAGCGGGAGAAAAGCAGCAGATTTTATATGAATTTAACGATATATTGCCGCAGTACGCCAATGAAAAAACCGTCCTGCAATTGTTTGAAGAAAAAGCGGCCGGGACGGGTGATAGAATTGCCGTCGTCGGCATGGGGCATACTCTTACCTACCGCGAATTAAATAAAAATGCCGGCCGGTTGGCATACCGATTAATACAAACAGGGGTTCAACCCAATACGATTATTGGACTGCTGGTGGAACGTTCCCTGGAAATGATTATCGGTATCCTGGCAATATGGAAAGCGGCCTGCGCTTATTTGCCCTTAAACCCCAAAGCCCCGGCTTCACGATCCGAGTACATGCTGAAGGAGTGCGGTGTCAGGGTTTTGGTGACCGCAGGCGATTTACTGGAAAAGCAAAACGAGATTAATTGTCAATTGTTAATTGTTAATTGTAAATTAATAATAGGGCGCCCGCGCCGCGGGCTTCATCATTCATCATTCGATTTTCCACGCAATCATCATTCAAATCAACTCGCTTATATTATCTTCACCTCCGGTTCCACCGGGAATCCCAAAGGCGTGCTCATTACCCATGCCAATTTATCGCCGCTGCTGCACTGGGGGTATCATCAATTGGGGATCGGTGTAAATGACCGCGCCCTTCAAAACCTGTCTTATTATTTCGATTGGTCCGTATGGGAGATGTTTATCGTTCTGACAACAGGCGCCGGTCTTTACATGGCGTCGGAAGAAATATTGCTGGACGCAGCAGCTTGCGTCGATTTCATTAACCGGCATGGAGTAACCATCCTGCATGTCACGCCCACGCAGTATCAATATATCGTTAAAGCGCCCACCATACTCGTTACCTTAAAATATTTATTTATCGGGGCCGAGAAATTAGCCCTGGACCTGGTAGAACGCAGCTTCGCTACGGTGAGTGACGCATGCCGGGTGTTTAATATGTATGGTCCCACGGAAGCCACGATTATCTCCGCGGTATTGGAAATCCAGCGGGAGAACCTGGCGCAATTCGCATTGCTTAACAGTGTTCCCATCGGTAGGCCGACAGGTAATACCGTGCTGCTCATACTGGATCAATATATGAACGTATGCCCGGTTAATATTGCCGGCGAGTTGTATATCGGGGGCGATGGTGTATCTGAGGGCTATTTGAACAACCCCGAAATGACCGCGGAAAAATTCATCCATTTTCATCATTCATCATTCGATCTTCCACGCATTCATCATTCAAAATTATATTGTACCGGCGACCTGGTGCGTTGGCTGCCCGATGGTAACATCGAATTTTTAGGCAGGATCGATCAGCAGGTAAAAATCAGGGGCCACCGCATCGAACTGGGAGAAATAGAGGGATTACTGCTTAAAAAAGAAGAGATAAAAGAAGCAGTAGTGATAGACCGGGAAGGACAAAACAGCGAAAAATATCTCTGCGCCTATATAGTGCCTAAAGCCGGGATTGAAGAGGTGGCATCCGGGTTAAAGGAATTCCTGTCTCAATTGCTGCCGAATTACATGATACCGGCATTTTTTATCGAGATAGAAAAAATCCCCCTGAATCCCAATGGTAAAATCAACCGGGAAGCTTTGCCCTCGCCCACCATAAAGAAAACAGGAGTTTATACGGCGCCGACCAATGAATTGGAAGAGATATTGGTGGAAGTGTGGTCGGAAATCCTGGCAATCGGCAAAGATAAAATAGGTATCGACGCCGATTTCTTTGAGTTGGGCGGCCATTCGTTGAAAGCCAGTATTATGGCGTCGAAAATAAAGACGCGCTTGAATTGTGCATTCGCGCTGGTGGAGATTTTTAAAAAACCCACTGTCAGGGAATTGGCGGAATATCTCCAGTCTGTCGTCGGGACGAATGGAATAGAATCGCTGCAAGATGAAAACCTGGTACTTTTGAAAAAAGGGGCTGACCCGGGAAATCATCTCTTTATGGTGCATGCCGGGAGCGGGG
The DNA here is from genome assembly GCA_026393835.1 of Candidatus Aminicenantota bacterium. GTDB lineage: Bacteria > Acidobacteriota > Aminicenantia > UBA2199 > UBA2199 > JAKAGC01. The sequence goes on from JAPKZK010000199.1 coordinate 8,149, forward strand.
ACGTGGAAGAGTATATCGAATTTTTCCATCGCCTCAACCGGGGGAACCCCGGGATAAACGGTTGGGGCATCCGGGCCAACCGGTTGAAAAGCGACAGCCCACAAAATCTCACCATCGAAGAATTGGCAGCCGATTATATAGGTAAAACAAAGAAAGTTCAGCCCGGTGGACCGTACCGGCTCGCCGGTTGGAGTATCGGCGGCGCTATTGCATTCGAGATGGCCAGGCAATTGGAAGCCGTAAAAGATGAAATCGCATTTTTGGCGCTTATCGATACCCCGGCCCCACAATTTGACCTGGCATCTCAAACTCGTGAATTTACATTTACCCTGGAATCCGAATTAGGCTGGCTGCGTGAAATTTTACCGGATTTGGCAACCAGGGAAAAAATAAAGGAAGTATCCGATATTGAGCAGCTCTGGCCCCTAATTGTCGATTACCTGGAATCTGCCTCTTTCGATGCCGGGAAACTCCGGGAGGCGATTCCCGGATACATCAACCGTGCAATTCCCAATATCGAACAATTAGAAATCAGGGAGTCGCTTAACAGCATCAACCGGGTTAGGACTTTGAACAATGCTCGTAATCGTTATATTCCCGGCGGGAAAGTAAACGCCGTTATTCATTTCTTTGGGGCCGGTGAAACAGGAAAAACATATGCGCAAGCCTGGACCTGTTATTGCGAAAGGCCGCCGGTATACAATGAACTCCAGGCCGATCATTATACGATATTTAAGATGCCCCAGGTAGAAAAGTTGGTGAACTTATTTAATACTATTTCCTAAAAGAGGTAATCAGTGAACAAGCAAAAACTATTTGAAGAATTATTGAAAAAGAAAGGGATTGCCGTACCCCAAGGACCGGTACTGCTCAGACGAAGTGATCCGGGTCCATATAAGTTGTCGTTTGCCCAGCGCCGTATCTGGTTCCTCCAGCAATTCGATCTCAAGGGCGCGGCCTATAACGACCCCACGGCGCTGCGTCTCAAAGGGCCTTTACAAATACCGGTATTGGAACAAGTCTTTAATGAGATCATCCGGCGGCACCAGGCGCTGCGCATGACCTTCCCGGCCCGGGAAGGACAGCCGGTCCAGGCCCTTCACCCGGATGACCGCATCGCTGTATCGATTACAGTACCCCGGGAAGAACCCGGCAAAACAGTGGAAGAACAGGCGCTGGACTTCGTGAACCGGTTTTCCAGGCTGGCTTTCGATCTATCCCGGGACATGCCCATAAGGGCCGCATTATTAAAAATAACGGAAGATGATCACGCCCTGGCAGTAAATATCCACCACATCGTCATGGACGGTTGGTCCAAAGGCATCATGCTCCAGGAATTAATGACCCTATATGAAGCCTTTAGCCGGGGAAAACCTTCACCCCTCCCCGAACTGCCCGTACAATATACCGATTACGTACATTGGCATCATGAATGGATGCAAGGGAAGATGTACGAGACACAAATGGCGTACTGGAAGGAAAAATTAACCGGCGCGCCGCCGGTATTGGAACTGCCCCTGGACCACCCGCGCCCCGCGGTTCCCAGCGGCCGGGGCGCCTTGCAGCCCTTTTCCCTCGCAAAACAAAATTTCCAGGATCTCAATGCACTGGCAAAGCAAGAAGATGTTACCCTGTTCATGCTGTTGACCGCCGTTTACAACATCCTTCTGCACCGATATTCCGGGCAGGAAGATATACTCATCGGCACGCCCATTGCCGGGCGCCGCCGCATCGAATTGGAGAACCTCATTGGCCTGTTTTTAAATACCCTGGTATTACGCACCGACCTGTCCGGGAACCCCGGTTTTCGAACACTGCTCAAAAGAGTACGCACGACGGCATTGGAAGCATACAACCACCAGGATATGCCCTTTGAAAAATTAGTGGAAGAATTAAACCCGCAGCGGGATATGAGTATTACCCCCTTGTTCCAGGTGTTGTTCCAATTGCAAAACGCGCCCATGCCGTCGGCCAGGCTATCGGGTCTCACCATCACACCCATCCAATTGGATACCGGGGTTTCCCAGGTGGACCTCTCCCTCACCATGTGGGAACAGGATGATATATTAAGAGGAACCTTCGAGTACAACACCGACCTGTTGGACGACGCCACGATTACGCGGATGATCGGTCATTTCAAGCGCTTGCTGGAAAGCGTATGCGAAGGTGCGGACCGGGAAATTTCCCGGCTGTCCATGCTTTCCCAGGAAGAGACCCGGCAGGTATTGGATAAATGGAATCGCACCGGCGCCGATTACCCTGAAGATGTCTGCATATATGAGTTATTCGAAACCTGCGCCCAAAAATACCCGGGTAAGGACGCCGTGGTGTTCGAGCAACAGCGGTTGACTTACAAGGAATTAAATGATCACGCCGGGCATTTGGCCCATTACCTGGTAAAGGCGGGGGTTGGTCCTGATGTATTGGCGGCAATTTGCATCGATAATTCATTGGAATTAATTACCGGGGTTATGGGGATACTCAAAGCCGGCGGCGCTTACATCCCCCTGGACCCCCAGTACCCCGATGAACGGTTGGGGGCCATATTGAAAGATTCCCAGCCGGTTGTATTGATTACCCTGTCGGTTTATATGAAACGCTTTCCCACGGATTGTTACCGGGGAAAGATTATTTGTCTCGATCCCGGGTCGGATATCGATGCATTGGCGCAAGAGAGTATATCTGCAATTTCCAATGGCTGTATGCCGGAAAATGCTGCTTGTGTTATATATACTTCCGGTTCTACCGGTATCCCCAAAGGTATTTTGATAGAGAACCGGAATATTGTAAACCTGCTATATTCATTTATCAGGTCTTACCATGCCGGGCCCGAAGATAACATCTTACCCCTCACTTCCATTGCGTCCGCCAGTTTTGTCGGTGAGATATTGCCCATGCTTGTTTCCGGTGGCGCCATTGTCCTGGCCGACAAAGAGCATTTCCTTGATATGAATAGTCTTACAGCACTCATGTCTCGCTATGAAATCACCATCCTCAGCACTGTTCCCTCCATGATTGCGCGTTTGAATGCCATGGGGGGGGAGCGCTGGCGAACCGGGAAGCTTCGGCTCTTGTTAAGTGGGGGTGAAGCCCTTTCCGCCGGCGATATCGACCGGTTAATGGATAGCATTACCATTGTTAACGGCTACGGTTTAACCGAAGCCACTATTTGTTCCACTTATGAAGTATTGAATAGCCTGGATTTTTCTCAGAATCCCCTGATTACCGTGGGTAAGCCCATAATGAATACCCGCGTCTACATCCTGGACAAATATATGCAGCCGCAACCCGTGGGCGTCCCAGGCGAGTTGTACATCGCCGGGGACGGCCTATCTCGCGGCTATCTAAACAACCCGGAATTAACGGCAGAAAAATTTATTAAAAATAGGACCTATAGGTCCCATAAGACCTGTAATTTGTTCAAAACCGGCGACCTGGGCGCCTGGTTACCGGGGGGCCGGATCAAGTTTTTGGGTAGGATCGACACCCAGGTCCAGGTACATGGGCACCGGATCGAATTATCGGAAATCGAAACCGTACTGGGTTTGCACCCGGACATCCGGGATGTTGTCGTGATCGACCGCCAGTTTGGTCCGGGGGACCGGCGTTTGGTGGCATATTTAGTTGCCTGCGGCGACGGGAAATACACCGGCGGTCCATGGCGGGAGTGGCTCGCCAAAAGGCTTCCCGAATACATGATCCCAACCGCCTTTGAAATCATCGATTCTATCCCGTTAACCGTTAACGGCAAGGTGGATATTAGCGTCTTGCCTATTCCCTCGGGGCTCCGGCCCCAATTGAATGTGGCTTTTGAAGCCCCGCAAACCGAAATCGAGAAGAAAATCGCTGTTGTCTGGAAGGAGTTCCTGCACCTGGAAGAGGTGGGAGTGGACGACAATTTTTTCGACCTGGGGGGCCACTCCTTATTGCTTACCCAGGTTCACAGCCGGTTAAGTGAAATGGTTGACAAAGAGTTGACCATCGTCGATTTGTTTCGTTATTCCACCATCCGTTCCCTGGCGAGATATTTAGGTGAAAACAAGGATAAAATCCAACAGGCATCGTCGGAAACATATACAAAATTACAGGAAAGGGCAAATAAACAACGGCAGGCGTTTCAACGGCGACGGTAAGGGATATATAAATGAAGAATGATGAATGATGAATGATGAATGATGAATGAAAACGTGCTTTCCATTATTTATAATTTTTAAAAAAAATGATATACTAAATCATTATAATAATTGGTTTTGAGTACTGAGAGTTTTTAAATCAATCCATAAATAGTCAACCAGGAGGAAAACCCATGATGAGAGAACACTTTAACCTTGGCTTTACTGTGATCATCGGAGTAGTGATCGTGATGTTGACCGGCCTGTGGTCACCCGGAATTTGGGCGCAGTCGACGGCAGAGGGAGATAATCTCATTCAAGCAGTTAAAACAAAGGTAAAACCTAAAATCGACGGGGTATTGGACGATCCCGTATGGCAGAGCCCGGCGCTAAAAAAGACATTCATTTCGTATGAACCCCGCTATGGGGATGAATTATCCATGGAAACCCAGGTTTGGGTGGCCAATGATAGTAAAAATCTTTATTTTGCTTTCCAGTGCTCCGACCCGGAGCCGGATAAAATCAAAACCAGCCTCACCAAGAGAGACAATATGTTCGGCGACGATTGGGTATCCGTGTCCATCGATGCCGCCGGGGCCGGTCAGACAGCATATACTCTTTATGTCAATCCCAACGGCATCCAGGGAGATGGGTTGGCCTCCGGGATCAGCATGAGTGAAGACATGTCGCCGGATTTTGTCTGGGATAGCGCCGCCAAAATGACCGGGAATGGCTACCGGGTGGAAATCAGTCTTCCTTTGAAAAGCATCAGTTTCAAGAGCGGGAAAGAAGTAAAAATGGGTATATTGTTCCGGCGCAAGATCAACCGCCTGAGTTGCATCGGCGCCTGGCCCGATATCAAACTTAACCGGGCGATACTGGACAGCCAGGCCAAAGTTGTATTTTTAGACCTCAAAGAGCAGCGAAAAATCGAAGTGCTGCCCTCTCTTACTTACACCAATAACCACGACAGGGTTACCCCGGATACATGGGCGAAAACTTACGACAAACTACAATTCGGCATTGGTTTAAAATACGGCATTACTTCTTCCATCACGGCTGACCTGACCTACAACCCGGATTTCAGCCAGGTGGAAAGCGATGCGTTCCAGGTGGAGGTTAACCAGCGTTACCCGTTGTTTTACTCGGAGAAACGGCCTTTCTTCATGGAAGGGATGGATATATTCAACTTCTGGACATATATATACGGTTATTTACCCACTCCCGTTCATACGCGGCAGATAGTCGATCCCACCTGGGGCGCCAAATTAACCGGCAGCATTGGAAATTTTTCTTTCGGTTTGCTTTCCGCCGGGGATGAATTCCCCGGGCAGAAATGGGATGTGGGCGTCAATCCCAACCAGGATAAACAAGCTTTTTTCGGAGTTGCCAGGGGTAAATACAGTCTCGGCAGCGATAATTACGTCGGTTTTCTTTACAGCGGACGTGGATTTGCCGATGAATACAACCATGTAGTCGGCGCCGATGGGGCCATCAGGGTAGCCAACAAACACCGGATCCGTGCATCCCTTATTCACAGCGCTTCCAGGGACAGCGAGGGCAAGGTAACCAACGGCCCCGATACCAATTATGGTACGTTTGTGTATACCTATGGCTCCAAAGTGTTCCAGTGGGTAGGCGTCCTCGAGCATTTCGGCCGCGATTTACGGGTAGACAGCGCGTTCTTGCAGCGCACCGGCATCAATATGGGCCGTATGTGGAGTACCGTTAATTTCTACATCGATGAAAAAAAGATTTCCTGGCTAAAGCGGATCAGTCCCGAAATCCAGGCGGATTATATTCATGACTTGTACACCCATATGGATGATTCCCTGGTGAGCACATCTTTGAATTTCCAGTTAATTAAAGAGGCGTACCTTATTCTCACTTACCAGTTTTCCAAGGAGAGTTGGCTGGGGCAAACTTTTGATCTCAACTTATTCAGGGTAACGGGACAGGTTCGACTGACCAATTGGCTGAGGGTGGCGGCGGCTGCTTACCGGCATGAGAGCATCTACTATTATGCGGTTCCCGCTTTTAAAGGCAAAGGAAATATATATAAAGTCATCCTGGACCTTCAACCCAGCAAGAATTTGAACCAGTATTTCAGTTATACCCATAACGATCTTTCCAGCAGTGGGAATAAATTATATAATGTAAACCTGTATTATTCCAAGACGACTTACCAATTCAACAAGTACTTTTACCTGAGGGCCGTGCTCCAGTACGACAGCTACCGGGAGCGGGTGTTGACGGATTTCCTGGCCTCTTTTACCCTGATCCCGGGCACCGTTCTTCATGTCGGTTACGGCGGCCTGTATGAGAACAGGGATTGGGTGAACAACCGCTGGGTTATCGGCGAGGGTGATTTAATCAATATCAAACGGAGTTTCTTTGCCAAGGTAAGCTATCTATGGCGTTTCTAAAAAGAAGTCACGGATCGGATTTAAGGAGGTCCTATGGGGCCGGCGCGTGAGTCGCTTAGCTGCGTACGTGCACGCAAAGGCGCTAAGATATCCCGGGGCATTGGGGCGTCCTGGCGCCTTTGAATGTTTTTTTACTCATAAATCGCAAATTATAAAACAAAATTTTTGCATCAAATAATTCTACTTTATCCCATATTCTCTTTCTAATGAATATCACTGATTATCCAGCATCTGACCATTTGCAGGAAATTTCCGTGCAGATGCACGGACGCCTCGCGCACATGCACGGAGACCTCGCGCACATGCACGGACGCCTCGTGCACATGCACGGAGACCTCGCGCACATGCACGGAACTCTCGTGCACATGCACGGAGACCTCGCGCACATGCACGGACGCCTCGTGTACATGCACGGGACTCTCGTGCACATGCACGGACGCCTCGTACACATGCACGGAACTCTCGTGCACATGCACGGAATCTTCGTGCAGGTAGAACCAGAAATGTGACAAAGTAGAAATAAATAAGGAGAAAGATATGTCAGTAAAATTAGTCCGGATATTAATATCACTGTTAACCGTAGGTATGATTTTTGCATTTTCCCCTGAAAACATACCCGAAAATATGGTCATGGTCAAGGGCGGTTCATTCCTGATGGGAACCGATGATATAGTAACCGAAGAAGAACCGGTTCACGACGTTACACTGGATGGCTTTTATATCGGGAAATACGAAGTCACGCAGAAAGAATGGAAAGAAACGATGGGAAATAACCCGTCGATATTTACCGGGGATGATCTACCCGTGGATAATATCGATTGGTATATGGCAGTCGAATATTGCATCAAAAGAAGTATTAAAGAGGGTTTAACCCCCTGTTACAGCGGCAGCGGCGATAATATTACCTGTAATTTCGAAGCGGACGGCTACCGGCTGCCCACCGAAGCGGAATGGGAATTCGCGGCCGTGGGTGGGTTAAAGTCCCATGATTATGTCTACAGCGGCGGCAATAATCCCGGTGAAGTGGCCTGGCATGAAACCAACTGCGGCGATAAAACCCAGCCGGTGGGTTTGAAGAAACCCAATGAACTGGGGATATACGATATGAGCGGTAATATCTGGGAGTGGTGTTGGGACTGGTATGACCCGGAGTATTATAAAAAGAGCCCGGGAAAAAACCCCCTGGGCGCCGAGTCCGGGAAAAACCGGTCTTACCGGGGCGGTGGGGGCCCGGGCGGCCGTATTTATTGGCTGCGCATCCGCGCACGCTACAACCTGTTCCCTTCCTTCAAGAGTTTCGATATGGGATTCCGCATTGTGAAAAACACCTCCGGTAAGGCGCCCGGTAATATGGCCCTGATCCAGGGCGGTACCTTCAAGATGGGATGCAAGGACGGCGGCAGCGGCGAAAAACCCACGCACAAGGTAACGGTAAATAATTTTTGCATCGGCAAATACCCCGTCACCCAGCAAGAATGGCGGCAAGTAATGGGCAATAACCCCTCTGACTGGGTAGGAGAGAAATCCCCCGTGGAAGCCGTCACCTGGCTCCAGGCAGTGGAGTATTGCAATAAACGAAGTCAAATGGAGGGTTTAACCCCTTGTTACAGCGGCAGCGGCGATAATATCGTATGTAATTTTGCCGCCGGCGGTTACCGGCTGCCCACGGAAGCCGAATGGGAATATGCCGCCAGGGGCGGCATGGAATCCCGTAATTATAATTTTAGCGGAAGTAATGATCCCGGCGAAGTAGCCTGGTTTAATGAAAATTCCACCTTTAAAATTAACCCCGTGGGACAAAAGAAACCCAATGAACTTGGAATTTACGACATGAGCGGTAATGTGTTGGAATGGTGTTGGGACTGGTATGAACGGGATTACTATAAAGTCAGTCCATCCGACAATCCCACGGGGCCTGCCGCGGATGTTCGCCGCGTGGTTCGCGGCGGCTGGATCAACAGCCCCCAAGCGCAGGTGAATGTTACCTATCGTACTGCTTACAAACCTTCCCGGTTATCCTACGGCATCGGCTTCAGGGTAGTACGGGCACTGAAATAAAAATAAAAGGAGACCCAGATGAAAAATGATGATAATGTAGAAAATACAGGAGATTTGAATGGTGTTGCTATTATCGGCATGGCCGGCCGTTTCCCCGGGGCAAAAAATATCGATGAATTTTGGCGGAACCTGGAGAACGGCGTCGAATGTATCAAATTCTATACCGAAGAGGAATTGCTGGAGGCCGGCATCGCGCCGGAAGTACTAAAAAATCCCTATTATATGAAAGCCAAAGGAGAAGTGGGGGACGTCGATATGTTCGACGCCTCCTTTTTCGGTATCAACCCCAGGGAAGCCGAAGTGACGGACCCCCAGCACCGGATGCTGCTGGAGTGCGCCTGGGAAGCCATGGAAAACGCCGGCTATGATTCCAGCAAGTACGACGGCCTGGTGGGGATGTTTGCCGGGAAAAGCATGGATTACTATTTACTCCTCAATGTGTTTCCCCGCATCAAGAAAGAGATTTCCGCCGGATCGCTGCAAGCGGCCATCGGCAATGATAAAGACAGCTTAACCACCACCATAGCCTACCGGATGAACCTGATGGGGCCGGTCATTACCATCCAGACCTCCTCGTCCACTTCATTAGTGGCGGTTTGCGTCGCCTGCCAGAGTCTCTTAACCTACCAATGCGATATCGCGCTGGCCGGTGGAATTACCGCCGGACCGCCCATCAGGTCCGGGTACTTGTTCCAATCCGGCGGCATCTGGTCTGATGACGGTCACACACGCGCTTTCGACGCCAAATCCACCGGCTTTGTCCCCGGGGCGGGAATGGGACTGGTGACATTAAAACGGCTGGAAGATGCCGTGGCCGACCATGATAATATCTGGGCCGTGATCAAAGGATTCGCCGTTAATAACGACGGCTGCAACAAAGTGAGTTATGCCGCGCCCAGCGTCGATGCCCAGGCGCAGGTGGTTGCTCAGGCCATGGCGGCCGCCGGGGTACACCCGGAAACCATTAGTTATATCGAAACTCACGGCACCGGCACCAACCTTGGCGACCCCATCGAGATGACGGCCCTAACGCAAGCATTCCGGGCCTCTACCGATAAAAAACAGTTTTGCGCCATCGGTTCCGCCAAAACCAATATCGGCCACCTGGACAATGCGGCCGGGATCGCCGGGTTAATAAAAGCATCGTTAGCCCTGAAACATAAAAAAATACCGGCGTCCCTACATTTTGAGACGCCCAACCCCAAGATCGATTTTGACAACAGCCCCTTTTTCGTGAACACCAAACTGCGGGAATGGAAAACCGACGGGTTTCCCCGCCGCGCCGGCGTGACTTCGTTGGGTATGGGCGGCACCAATGCCCATGTAATCGTAGAAGAGGCGCCTGAAAAGGAGCCTTCCGGGGCATCCAGGCCGGAACAATTGGTTTTGTTATCGGCTAAAACCAACACGGCCCTGGATAAAATGACGGAAAACCTGGCCGGTTACTTAAAAGAGAACCTTGATTTAAATCTGGCCGACGCCGCCCATTCGCTGGCGGTGGGCAGAAAGGATTTCAATTACCGGAGGGCGGCGTTGTGCCGTCATCAAAATGGGGCGGATGCGGCGGCCCTACTGGAAAAACGAACTCCCGGCCGCGTGTTCGATGCCGTTTGCACCATGACCGGCAGACCCGTGGTCTTTATGTTCTCCGGCCAGGGCGCCCAATATGTGAATATGGCCGGGGAACTGTATCGCCAGGAACCCGTATTCCGGGAAGAAATGGACCGCTGTTTCGAGATACTGACGCCCATCCTGGGTTATGATTTAAAAGAAACCTTATACCCCGTGGAGGGGGCCGCGAATAACGGGAAAGAACGCCAGGATAAAATGGATATTAACCAAACCCAATTGGCCCAGCCCCTATTATTCATAATCGAATATTCCCTGGCGCGGATGTTTATGGATTGGGGAATCGTTCCCGTCGGGATGATCGGGCACAGCATCGGCGAATTTGCGGCCGCCTGTATTTCCGGCTGCATGTCGCTGGAAGATACCCTCCGGTTGGTGGCTGCCCGGGGACGTTTGATGCAAGAGACCGCCCCAGGCGCCATGTTGTCGGTGGGTATGAATGAAACAGACATCACCCAGGCGCTGAAGCAGTACCCGGACCTATCATTAGCCGCGGTCAACAGCCCCAAACACTGCGTGGTTTCCGGGAAAACCGAAGCCATCGAGAAATTAGAAAAACAACTGTCGCAGCAAAACCAATTTAATAAACGCTTAAAAACCTCCCATGCCTTTCATTCACCCCTAATGGAACCCATCATGGATAAATTTGCCGAAACAGCCGCCAAAGTCAAACTCAACGGCCCTAAAATACCGTTTATCTCCGGGGTGACCGGAACCTGGATTACCGCTGAAGAGGTTTGCGATAAACATTACTGGGTGAATCACCTACGAAAACCGGTCCGTTTTGCCGCCGGAATTGCAGAGATATTGAAAGACCCCACCCGCATTCTCCTGGAAGTAGGGCCCGGTAATAGTTTATGTGTGCTGGCCGCTGAACAGAAAAAGGACGAGAAGAAAACAGGAGAATTTATTTTCTCTTCCATCCGTCATATTAAACAAACCGATTCCGATTTTACCTTTTTGCTTAAGACATTGGCCAACCTCTGGTTGTCCGGTGCGAACGCAGATTGGAAAAATTATTACAAAAATGAAAAACGGTTCCGTATTCCATTGCCAACGTACCCGTTCGAAAGAAAACGGCACTGGCTGGAAGAAGTGAAACAAAGCGAAAGCAGCCGGGCCGCCGAGATAGGAATCGGCGAAGATCAAGAAATACAAGCATCGGAAAGTGCTGTCCCCGCCCCCGTTGAGAAAACCGGGCAAATCGAAGAAGAGAAGTCCTTTCAACCGCGGCCCGAATTAAACAATGAGTATATCCCCCCGACCTCCCAAACAGAACGGAAAGTAGCGGAAATGTGGGAAGATTTATTGGGCATCAAACCCGTAGGTTTAAATGACAACTTTTTCGACCTGGGAGGGCATTCGTTATTGGCCACTTTGTTTTTATCCCGCGTACAGGATGAATTCCGGATCAGGCTCGAATTGAGAACCATATTCGAGGAACCCGTTGTTGCCAATCTTGCCGCATTGATCGATTCCGAAAGAAATAAGGAATTGGAGGTTCAAAAGATCGAGGACCTTATCCGGGAAGTCGAAGGACTTTCACAGGAAGAGATTCGCGATACCCTGGGTGAAAATCCCCGCGAGTAGTCGTTTCGAGAGTGATGGAAAAGCGTTTCAAAGCTCCCTGTAAATTTTACCCTGTCTTCCGAATTAGCCATTTAATTCTCGGAGAACATAACGGCCGGGAATTAATAATTGTTGGGAAAAAATGAAAGAAAAAAAACAAAGAACCGGTTTTGAAATCGCCATCGTGGGGATGAGTGGGAGGTTCCCAGGCGCAAATAACCTCCATGAATTCTGGGATAATCTGAAACACGGCGTTCATTCCATCCGATTTTTTACTGAAAAGGAACTGTTGGAAAAGAGCAGCATCGATCCTGAAATGATTAAACTGCCCAACTTTGTGAAAGCCAAAGGGATTATTGAAAACACGGAATATTTCGATGCCTACTTTTTCGGGTATTCTCCTCTGGAAGCAGAAGTATTGGATCCCCAGGTGCGCATCTTTTCGGAAATCTGTTGGGAAGCCCTGGAAGATGCAGGTTGTGACCCTTCCACCTATTATGGTCCGATCGGGGTGTATGCCGGGGGCTCGGCGAGCCGCTCCTGGGAAGTATTAACTGTCCTTACCCGGAAAGGCGATACCCTGGGCCAGTTTACCGCGGATATCTTGAGCGATAAAGACTATTTAAGCGCCCACATCTCCCATAAACTGGATTTAAAAGGGCCGTCAATGACCCTGTTTACCGCTTGTTCCACCGGGTTGGTGGCGGTAGACCTGGCTTGCCGGTCGCTGCTGACCGGTCAGTGCGACGCCGCCCTGGCCGGGGGCGTGTCCGCACAATCCGAAAATGCCAACGCAGGAGGTTATATTTATAATGAAGGAATGATTAACTCGCCGGACGGATATGTCCGTGCGTTTGATGCAAAGGCCGGGGGAACCGTTTTTTCCAGCGGCGCGGGCGCAGTTTTATTAAAACGGTTGGAAAGCGCCATTGCTGACCGTGACAGCATTTATGCGGTGATAAAAGGTTTTGCCGTTAATAATGACGGCCTGGAGAAAAGTGGTTTTACGGCTCCATCCGTGGATGGACAGGTGGGAGCCGTCCAGGCCGCCCTACACATGGCAGAAATAGAACCGAAATCCGTTACTTATATTGAAGCCCACGGAACAGCCACCGAAATCGGCGACCCCATTGAAGTCGAAGCATTAAAGACGGCGTTTCATACAGATAAAAAACAATACTGCGCCATCGGCTCCGTCAAAACCAATATCGGCCACCTGGATGTCGCCGCCGGCATCGCCGGCTTGATAAAAGTAGTACTAATGTTGAAACATCGCCAGATACCCCCCAGCCTGCATTACGAAAAACCCAACCCCAGGATCGATTTTGAAAACAGCCCGTTCTTTGTCAATACCCGATTGCGGGAGTGGAAACATAATGAGTATCCCTTACGGGCCGGGGTAAGTTCCTTCGGCGTCGGCGGTGGTAATGCCCATGTGGTGCTGGAGGAATGGCCCGGTGTTGAGGGGAGCCGCGAAGGTCCCGGCGGGACAACCTTTAAGAGCGAAGAACGCCAAGAAAAAGATTACCAATTGATTTTATTGTCTGCCAAAACAGGGGCCGCCCTTGATAAAATGACCGAAAACCTGGCCAATTATTTAACCCAAAATCCCGATTTCCACCTGGCAGATATCGCCTACACCTTAAAACTAGGCCGGAAAACCTTTGATCACCGGAAAATGCTGGTGTGCAAAGATGCCCCAGGGGCCGTGTCTATTCTTCAATCATCATCGGTCCCGGAAGCGGGCGGGGGGCCGTTCGCTCAAACCCATTACACAAAAGAGGTGAAACGCGCCGTGTTCATGTTCCCCGGCCAGGGCAGCCAATACGTGGACATGGCCCGGGATTTGTATGAAAAAGAACCCCTATTTCGCCGCGAAATAGACCACTGTTTTGAAATCCTGCGGCCCATTACCGGACATGATTTCAAAAAGATACTATATCCGTCTTTAGAGGAAAATGAGTCAGATAGGTCACATGGGTCCTATAAGACCTATACTATCGATCAGACCGAAATAACCCAGCCGGTGATATTCATCATCGAATATGCCCTGGCAAAATTGTTAATGGCCTGGGGCGTCAAACCCCATGCCATGATCGGTCACAGCATCGGCGAATACACCGCCGCCTGCCTATCCGGTGTGTTTTCGTTGGCAGATGCCTTAACCGTGGTGGCCTGGCGAGGAAAATTAATGCAGCAAATGCCCGAAGGCAGCATGTTATCCGTTTCCCTCCCCCAACAGCAGTTGGTCCCGTCATTAACCCAAGAATTAGCATTGGCGGCAGTCAATGGCCCGAGCCAATGCGTTGTCTCGGGCCCCCACAACGCCGTGGAAGCCTTTGCCCGTCAACTGGAAGAAAAAGGGCGCCAATGCCGGAAACTCCATACCTCCCACGCCTATCACTCCCCCATGATGGACCCCATTTTAAAAACCTTTGAAATGAAAGTTGCCCAGGTTCAGCTAAATCAGCCCAGGATTCCCTTTATATCCAATGTCACCGGTCAATGGATCAATAACCGCGACGCCGTGGACCCGGCCTATTGGGCCCGGCATTTACGCGAGACCGTCCGCTTTAACGATGGCTTGACAGAACTTTTAAAAGAGAAAAATTCACTTTTTATAGAGGTCGGGCCCGGTCGTACATTAAGCGCCTTTATCAAACAGCACCCGGGCAAGCAGCCGGAACATACCCCGTTCAACCTGGTGAGACACCCCAATGAAGAGATCGCCGATGAGTATTATTTAACCGAGAAAATCGGGCTAATATGGCTGTATGGACTACCCGTAGATTGGCTCGCCTATTACGGAGAAGAAAAAAGAAATCGCCTTCACCTGCCCACCTACCCATTCCAGCGCCAGCGATACTGGATCGAAGGAAACCCCGCCGCCATGATCCGGGAAGGAAGGCAGGGGAAGCCCGCAGCCGGTAAAAAAAGCGACATATCGGATTGGTTTTATATCCCTTCCTGGAAAAAGTCTGTTATCGCACCGGGCAAGGACAGGAAAACCGGCGGCGAGCGGTGGTTGGTGTTTGCCGGGGAAGGGAATTTTGCTGCCCAACTGGTAAAAAAACTGGCCGTTGAGCAAGAAAACCACGTGACAGTGGTTCTGGCCGGGAAAGAATTTTCAAAGCAAGGAGAAGGGATAGACGCCGTTTACACCATTGATCCTGGTAAAGAAAGCGATTATGAGGCATTGATTAAAGAACTGGAAGGGACAGGCGACGTTCCCTGCCGGGTCGTTCATTTGTGGAACCTTAGCGAAAATGAAAATAGACGGAAAAGCGAAAATATTGAAAAATACCTGGATTTGGGCTTTTACAGTTTACTTTACCTTGCCCGTGCGCTGGGTAACTCAGGCAGCGTAGACAGTGGGAATAGTGACAGGCCCATAGAGATGACCGTTTTGACAGACGGGATGCAGCAAGTGTGGGGAGAGAAAGTATTGTACCCTGAGAAAGCGGTGGCGCTGGGTCCGGTTATGGTAATTCCGCGTGAATACCCAGAATCCCCGACCATCAAATGTCGCTGCATCGACATCATACCCCAGGGCCAGGGGGAAGGGAATGATGGGACGGGGTGGTTGCTGGAGAGGTTGATAAAAGAACTCCACAGCCGCGTTACCGATGAACTCATTGCCTACCGGGGGGAATCCCGGCTGGTGAGGACATTCGCGCCGGCGCCGTTAGCGCCGGCCGAATCACCGACGCCGCGGTTAAGGCAGGGGGGGGTTTATTTAATCACCGGCGGATTGGGCGGGATCGGCCTCGAACTAGCCCGCCTTCTGGCCCGAACCGTCCGGGCCAAACTCATTCTCACCGGTCGTTCCCCGTTCCCTGCTCGAGAAGAATGGGAAAAATGGTTGGGCCGCCATGATAACCAGGACGGCGTCTGCCACAAAATTCATAAAATAAAAGAACTGGAATCCCTGGGGGCGCATGTACGGGTTTACAGTGTGGATGTCACCGATGCGGCGGGAATGCGAAAAGTAGTTCAAGAAACGATTGAACGGTTCGGCACCATAAACGGCGTCATCCATGCAGCGGGGTTGCCCGGCGGCGGGGTGATCCGGTTAAAAACCCGGGAAATGGCCGACAAAATCCTGGCCCCCAAAGTAAAAGGCGCGCTGGCCCTCAACACGGCCCTGCAAGACGCCCGGTTGGATTTCTTTATCCTTTGTTCTTCGGTCAATTCGGTATTATCCATTTTCGGGCAGGTGGATTACTGCGCCGCCAATGCCTTCCTCGATGCCTTTGCCTTTTATAAAAGTACGGTAGATAACATATTTACCGTAAGCATTAACTGGGATACCTGGGGGGAAATAGGCATGGCGGTAGAGGCCGCAAAACAGTTTAAATCCCAGGATGGAAGCGCCGGGCATTGGATATTACCGGCAGAAGGAGTAGAAGCCTTTACCCGCATACTGGCCCAGGAAATGCCGCTGCCCCAGGTGGTGGTATCCACCTTAGAACTTGCTCCGCGCATCCGGGCGCTAAACAGCGCCGGGATATCCGGCCTGGCCGAAAGCTCACCGGGAAGCAGACCGGGGGACGCCGCCCATTCACGTTATGAGCGGCCCAACGTCAGTTCCGCCTACGCGGCCCCCACAAATGAAACGGAACAAAAGTTGGCGCTGATCTGGCAGGAACTCCTGGGCATTGACCAGGTAGGGGTGAATGATGATTTCTTTGACCTGGGCGGCGATTCCTTAAAGGCCACCCTGTTAGTGGCAAAGATAAAGCAAGCCTTTAATTCCGGGATTACAGTGCGAGAAATATTTAACTCCCCACGAATTAGGGACTTATCGAAATACATCGAAAAATCAGGGACGGATAATATAGCGTTTGACCCTCTCGAAGCAGTAGAAGAGAAAGAATTCTACACCGTTTCGCCGGCGCAAAAAAGATTGTATATATTAAATGAAATGGAGGGAATCAGCACCGCTTATAACCTGCCTTCTTTTATTGAGACTGAAGGAAAACCGGATATCCCGCGCCTGGAAAAAATATTCCAGTTATTGGTCCAAAGGCATGAAAGCCTTAGAACATCATTTGTCATGAAAACCGGCGGTCCCGTGCAGATCGTACATAAATATGTCGATTTTCATATCGAATTTATCGAAACAAACGAAAATAAAAAAAATGAAACCATCAAACAATTCATTCGACCCTTTGATTTGAGTAAGCCCCCATTGCTCAGGGTGGCGGTTATCAAATTAGCGGAAGAAGAATATATATTGGCCTTCGATATCCATCATATCGTGTCCGACGGCACCTCCTGTTTGATATTGGTTCGGGACCTGAACGCTTTTTATAATGAGAAACCGCTGCCGGAATTGAAGATCAGTTATAAAGATTTTTCAGAATGGCAAAACAGTGAGCTTCCTAAGACCAGGCTAAAAAGGCAGAAAGAGTATTGGCTTGATCGCTTGAAGGGAGAAATTCCAACCTTGAATATTTATTCCGATTACCCAAGACCGCCGGTTCAAAGTTTTGAAGGGGAAAGGATCAATTTCGAACTGGACGAAGTCCTTACCCGGGAATTGGCCCAATTAATGAAAGAAACCGTAACTACGTTATACATGGTCTTATTGGCGGCCCTTTACATTTTACTTTCCAGGTATTCAGGACGGGAGGATATCATCGTGGGGTCCCCGGTGGCAGCAAGGGAACTGGTAGAACTTGAAAATGTAATCGGTCTCTTTATAAATGCCCTGCCCATAAGAAACTACCCTGTTGCCAATAAAACTTTTGCTGAATTTCTAACAGAGGTCAAAAATAATACCATAAAGGCATACGACAACCAGGGCTATCCGTTCGGGGAATTGCTGGAAGAACTTGGGGTTACACTGGATATTAGCCGGCAACCCCTGTATGATGTCGAATTGATCATTCAGAATATGGAGGTGGCGGGCCTGGAAATGGAAAAGGGAATGATTGTTGCCAACCGGTATGACGCCAAAGGCGCCCAACTTGATATTTCCCTGGAAGCAACGGAGGGGAATGAAAAAATCCAATTGGCCCTCATTTATTGTACGAAGCTATTTAAAAGAGAAACCATGGACCGGTTTATCCGTCACTATATAAATTGCATAAGGGAGGTGGTAAAAAATCCGGCAATAAAATTGGCGGAGCCGGAAATAATGGATGAAGAAGAGAAACGGCGGCTCCTGGTTGATTTTAACGATACCGCCATGGATTATCCGTGGGGAAAGACCATTACCGGGTTGTTCGAGGAGCAAGTAGAGCGAACGCCGGATCGCATCGCGGTTTTTGGCCATGCCCTTTCCTTCCCACCTGTCGGCCCCGTCAACCTGTCCTACAGCGCATTGAATGAGCAATCCGACCGGTTAGCCGGGTTGTTAATAGAAAAAGGCGTCCTGGCGGACAATATTGTCGGTATAATGATAGAACGTTCCATTGAAATGTTTATCGGTATATGGGGGATTTTGAAAGCCGGGGGCGCCTATTTGCCCATCGATCCCGATTATCCGCGGGAAAGAATCGATTATATGTTGGCCGACAGCAATGCAAAAATTATCGTAGGGAATAGGCATGCCTGTTCCGAAGAATTTAATTGTCAATTGTCAATTGTTAATTGTGAATTGTTAATGAATGTTCTCGAAGCACCCGTTCATCATTCATCATTCGATTTTCCACGCAATCATCATTCAAATCAACTCGCTTATATTATCTTCACATCAGGATCCACCGGGAGGCCCAAAGGCGTCATGGTGCGGCATGATAATTTTGTAAATGCCGCTTTTGGTTGGATAAAAGAGTATCGCCTATCGACATTCGAGGTGAATTTACTTCAGATAGCCAGTTTTTCTTTTGATGTGTTTTCCGGCGATATGGCCAGGGCCTTATTATGCGGTGGGAAATTAGTAATCTGTCCCGGGGAAGTGCGAGGGGATTTTCCTACCCTTTATTCCCTGGTAAAAAATCACCGGATTACGCTTTTCGAAGCCACGCCTTCTTTGGTTATACCGTTTATGCAGTATGTTTACGAAAACCGGTTGGACCTCCGGTATTTACAGTTATTGATTATAGGTTCGGATGTATGTCCACTGGCGGATTTTAAACAACTGGCGGCGCGTTCAATGGAAGGGAACCGGATGCGGGTGATCAATAGTTACGGGGTGACCGAAGCGACAATCGACAGCAGTTATTATGAAGAGCGCCTGGAGAATATTCCTTTGAAAGGAAATGCGCCCATCGGGAAGCCGTTTCCAAACGCCGCGTTTTATATACTGGATTCCGTGGGGAATTTAGCGCCGGAGGGAATTCCGGGGGAGCTCTATATCGGTGGCAGTGGAGTGACCCCGGGTTATTTAAACAACCCGGAATTAACCGCGGAAAAATTCATCCATTTTCATCATTCATCATTCGATCTTCCACGCATTCATCATTCAAAGTTATATTGTACCGGCGATCTGGCGCGGTGGCTCAGCGACGGTAATGTCGAATTCCTGGGACGGGTGGACTACCAGGTAAAAATAAGGGGGTTCAGGATCGAGTTGGAGGAAATAGAGCGCCGGGTGGCGGCCCACAAGGATATAAAAGAAACGGTTGTACTGGCTAATGATGATAGCAGTGGCAATAAATACCTCTGTGCTTATATCGTTCCAGTAGGGGATAGAAAGAATGAGCCGTTCTCCATACCTGATTTGAGAGACTATTTATTCGGGTTATTACCGGGTTATATGATTCCCTCTCATTTTATCGAGATTCCCGAAATCCCTTTGACTGCCAATGGGAAGGTCGATCGGAAAGCGTTGCTTGCATTAGAAACCGGGGAAGGGATTGCAACCGAATATGTTCCCCCTTCAAATGAAGTAGAAAGGAAATTGGCGGATATGTGGTCGGAAATTCTCATGAGAGACCGGGTCGGTATCCATGACAATTTCTTCGACCTGGGGGGACAATCGTTAAAGGCCATGCGGTTGATGGCGATGATAAAGGAGATATTTGATGCAAAAATTCCATTGATCGTGTTTTTCCAGGTGGGAACTATTAAAGGAATCGCCGAATTGATATCCAGGGGGCGGGGCGGCGAGGATCAATCGCTCTCCAGCCTTAAATTTGAAAAGAAAAAGAGAAGAGAGCGGGAGGTATAATGTGAGTTTTAATGCTTATGAAACATCATCCGCTCAAAAGCGGTTGTATATCATCGACAATTTGCTGGGCAACAGTTTACTGTACAATGAAAATCGCGTCTGGAATATCGAAGGGAAGTTGAATCCCACTCGTTTAAAAAAAATACTGGAACAACTCTCCCTGCGCCACGAAATTTTAAGAACCTGCTTTATAATGAAAGACGGCGAGGTCCTGCAAAAAGTGTACGATCGTATCGATGTCGATTTCACATATACGCAAAAGGAAACAGTCGATCCCACCCCACAGGATATCGAAGTCCTGATCGATCATTTTCTCAAACCGTATGATCTTGCCGACGCGCCGTTGTGGAAACTGGAGTTGGTGCAATGGCAGGGGAACCGGCAGTCGATATTAATGGATTTCCATCATATTATTGCCGACGGTATCTCGATGGATTTGTTTATGAGGGAGTTGGGGGCCTTTTACCTGGGGAAGGAATTACCGGAACCCGAGGTTCAATATGTGGATTTTACCATCTGGCAAAACGACATTTTTAAAAGTGAAAATATTCGCAAGCAGGAAGCCTACTGGTTGAAAGTATTTGAGGGAGATATACCAATACTGGAGTTGCCCACGGATTTTCCCAGGCCGCGGGAGGCGGATATTGCCGGGAGCAGCGTCGATTTTGAATTGGATGAGGACATTACCGCAGGGGTGAATCAACTGGCGGCCCGTTATAATACGTCATTGTATGTGGTACTTTTAACCGTATTCGATATATTATTGGCAAAGTACACGAACCAGGAAGATATCGTCGTGGGGACCCCGGTTTCCGGGAGAAGTCACCGGGAATTTAAAAATATTATCGGCATGTTTGTCAATACGCTGGCCATGAGAAACCGGCCGGAGTTTAGTAAAACATTTAACGAATTTTTAAGTGAAGTATCACGAAATGCATTTGCTGCCTTTGAAAACCAGGATTACCAATTCGAAATGCTGGTGGAAAAAGTAACTGCGGATAGGCAGATGAATCGCAATCCATTATTCGATGTTATGTTTGCCTTGCAAAACTTTTCCCAGGATATCGACCTCTCCGCCGGGGGTAACGAAGATATGCGAATCATACCTTATCATTATAAGCGGAGGGCCGCAAAATTCGATTTGACTCTCCAGGCCTTTGAAGAGGGGCGTCATATTTTGTTCATGCTGGATTACCGGACCAGTTTATTTCGACCGGAGACCATCGCACGATTGATAAAACATTTTCTTAATATTTTTCATGAGGTGACGGAGAACCCTGGATTATTGCTTTCCAACATCCAGGTCATTTCTGAGTCGGAGAGAGAACAATTGTTGTATGTGTTTAACGATACAGCCGTGGAATTCCCGGTGGATAAAACCATCCCCCAATTATTCGAGGAACAGGTAAAAATGTCGCCGGATCACATTGCCCTTGTAGGGGCAGCCCCCCGTGGCTGCCCTGTCTGTTGCCCTGTCCAACTGACCTACCGGGAATTGGATGAAAATGCCGGTCGAATGGCGTGTGTGTTAAATGAAAAAGGCATCCGGGCGGATAATATTGTAGGTATAATTGCAGACCGTTCCATCGATACGATAAAAGGTATCCTGGGTATATTGAAATCCGGGGGGGCCTATTTACCTATCGATCCGGATTACCCCCAGGAAAGAATCGATTATATGTTAAAAGACAGCGGGGCTAAATTGCTGGTTTCCACCGACAATTTAGCTAAAGAAGGTGAGAAGGTGAGAACCTGGGAAGGTGAGGTAATATTTTTAGAAGGGCTTCTCAAATTGCCACAAAGCGACTCTTACTCTCTCACCCTCTTACCTTCTTACCTTCAAAGCTCTTCAAATCTCGCTTATAACATCTACACTTCCGGCACCACAGGAAAACCCAAAGGCGCTCTCATCGACAATAAAAACCTGGTCAACTATGTTCGTTGGTTCAGGGAAGCAACCGGTTTAACAGGGAAAGACCGAACCGTTTTGACATCGTCATTCTGTTTTGACCTGGGCTATACCGTTATTTACCCATCAATTTTAAGTGGCTGTCAATTTCATATAATCCCTAAAGAACTCTATATGTCCCCTGGGGATTTGCTTGCGTATATTATCCGTCATCGTATCACTTTTCTCAAAATGACGCCGTCGCTTTTCGGCGTCATTGTAGCGAGCGAGGAGTTCAGGAGAGAGAATTGTGGAGACTTGAGGTTGATAGTGCTGGGAGGAGAAAAGATCAAACCGGATGATGTAAATAGGGCGCATGAGGTAGGACCGCAAATAAAAATAATGAATCATTACGGGCCGACGGAAACCACCATCGGGTGTATCGCACAGGCAATCGATTTTGGAAAGTTCGGGGAGTATAAAAAGAGACCCACCATCGGGTATCCCATCGCCAATATAAAAATATTTATCCTGGATAAAACACTGGCGCTGACCCCGGTGGGAGTACCGGGCGAGTTGTGTGTTTCCGGCGCAGGTGTAGGACGGGGATATTTAAATCGACCGGAGTTAACGACAGAAAAATTTATCGATTATCATCATTCATCATTCATCATTTATCATTCAAAGTTATATCGCACCGGCGATCTGGCGCGGTGGTTGGTTGACCCTGCGGCGCAGGGGGCCTATATAATCGAATTCATGGGACGCATCGATCAGCAGGTAAAAATCCGGGGGTTCAGGATCGAAACCGGGGAAATAGAGAATCTATTGTTAAAACATGATAAGATAAAGGACGCAGTGGTATTGGCTAAAGAGGATGAAGAGGGAAATCGTTATATATGCGCTTATGTTGTCGGTACAGATGGGGCGGCGTTTGATAAAATGACATCCATGGAACTGTCTAAAGGATTGAAAGAGTACTTATCCGGGATGCTGCCGGATTATATGATACCGTCGTTTTTTGTACTTCTGGAAACCATACCGGTCACTTCCCAGGGCAAAGTGGACAGGAAATCTTTACCGGAGCCTGGAAAAAGAAGTACGGCGGCATATACGGCCCCCAGGGATGCCATGGATGAAAAATTGGCGGAGATATGGGGGGAGGTATTGAACATAAGACGCAAAGACCAGGGGGATCGAGCTGAGGGTATTAGTATCGATGATAATTTTTTTGAATTGGGGGGCCATTCTTTAAGGGCTGCGGTATTAATAGCACGTATACACAAGGAACTGGAAGTTGTAGTAAAGATGGCGGATATATTCAAAATGCCCACCATAAGAGGGATTTCCGATTATTTAAGAGGTGCTGTCAAGGATGTACTCATTCCCATTGAACCGGTGGAAAAAAAGAAATACTATCCATTGTCCCCGGCCCAGAACCGGTTGTATCTATTACACCAAATAGACCCGGGGAGTACGGTTTACAATATCCCGCTTATGTTGCCGTTAGAAGGGAAGGTGGATATAGAGAAACTGGAGGTGGCTTCCCGTGGTTTGATCATCCGCCATGAGAGTTTGAGGACCTCTTTTCATATAATCGGGGACGAGCCGGTTCAGAGAATCCATGATGAGGTTGAATTTAAAATCGAAATATTAGGGGCAGGGATTGATTTTTTTATTCGACCTTTCGATCTTTCTCATGCGCCTTTATGCCGGGTCGGATTGATAAAAGCACTAGAGAGTAAATATATTTTAGTGGTGGATATGCATCACATTATCACTGACGGGATATCCCGCGATATATTGGCCAGGGAATTTACCGCCCTGTATGCGGGAGAAGAATTACCATTTTTACGCCTCCAGTACAAGGATTATGCCGAATGGGAAAATAGCGATACCAGAAAAGAAACCAGGAAGAAACAGGAAGCCTACTGGTTGAAAGAGTTTACTGGAGAGATCCCACTGCTCCGCCTGCCCATGGACCATGCCAGGCCGGAGGTATTCGGTTTCAGAGGAGATAAGTTTACTTTTATGATAAACCCAGGGGTAACCGCTGAAATAAAAAAACTTGCCGGGCAAATGAAAGTGACGTTAATGATGTTTATGTTTTCAGTTTACAAGATACTGCTTTCAAAGTATTCCGGCCAGGAGGAATTTGTCGTGGGCACAGTCAGCGCCGGGCGCCGCCACGCAGACCTTGAAAATATTATCGGCTTTTTTGTCAATATGCTGGCCATAAAAACCAGGCCTGCGATGAACAAAACGTTCCGGGAATATTTAATGGAAGTAAAAGAAAAAGCGTTGAATGCCTATGAGAACCAGGATTATCCATTTGAAGAGTTGGTCGATAGACTGGGTATCCGGCGGCAGCCGGGGAGACAACCGCTGGTTGATACTGTCTTTGCTTTCTACGAGGAGAATCGATCGGGGCCGCAGGAGTCACAGGCTCGCCAGGCGGCAGCCGGGGCCTCTCATTTTGATTTAATGATTTACATAACCGCGAGAAATGATTCCATGAGCGCGATATTTGAATTTTCCACCGATCTATTTAATAAGTCTACTATCGAAGAATTTTCAAATTCCTACCGGGAGATATTGGCCCAGGTGGTTGAGAACCTCGATATCACGTTAAAAGAATTAAAAATTACTCTGCCACATCATTTGATGGCCGCAAGGTCTGCGTTTATCCGTGACGATGAGGACGCCTGGGAATGGTGATGTAATTGCTATTGTTTATAGAATCCAGGAGGTAAACGACCATGGCCGAAAATTTTTCACGAAAAGTAGCGATCGCATTCAATCAATATGCTGAAGAAGGCGAGTACTGGTTAAACAAATTCTCCGGTGAGTTGAAAAGGACCAACTTTCCTTACGATTATTCAAAAGCAAACCTGGAAAAGCAGCAGGAACCGGAGGAAAAAGACCGGGTGACATTTACGCTTACCGGTCCATGCTTTGACAGGGTAATGGAATTAAGTAAAGGCCTGGATCACAGGTTGTATATGATTGTGACTGCGGTCCTGGCAGCGCTTATTTATAGATACACGGGCGAGAAAGATATTGTCATCGGTTCACCCATTCTCAAACAGGAGATAGAAGGGGATTATGTCAATACCGTCCTGGCTTTGCGAAATATCCTGGATGACCATTTAACTTTTAAAGAACTACTGCTGGACCAGGTTAGGCAGACCGTCACCGAAGCCCATGCCCATCAAAATTACCCCATCGAGGTTCTCCTGTCCCGGTTGAATATGTCTATGTCCCGGTCCCCGTTTCCACTGTTTGATGTCGCAGTTTTACTTGAGAATATCCATGAGAAAGAGTATATACGGCATACGCGGCCCAATATGGTTTTTTCCTTTTTACGTTCCGGAGGGCAAATAGAAGGGGTAGTGGAATATAACCCACTCCTTTACAGGAAAGACAGCGTCGCCAGGATCGCGGGCCATTTTAAATGTTTGTTGGAGGCGGTTGTTTTTAATCCCGATATCCGGATACGGGAAATCGATTTATTGGGGGAGGAAGAGAAAAGACAATTGCTGGTGGATTTTAATAATACCCACACAACCTATCCTGCCGATCATACCATTTCTGAATTATTCGAGGAGCAAGCTGCCGGGAATCCGGGTAAGACGGCGGTAACCTATGAAGGGGAACCGGTGACTTATAAGCAATTGAATGAAGAAGCCGACTGCCTGGCAGCATATCTTCATTTTATGGGGGTAATGTCCGGGGAGCCCGTGGCATTAATGGCAGAGAATACCTATAAAGTGATTGTCGCCCTACTGGGGATTCTAAAGGCCGGGGGCGCCTACCTGCCGGTGAATGCCGCGTACCCGGAGGAACGGAAAAGCTATATCCTTAAAGATTGTAATGCAAGAATATTGTTAACCAATGATCGGGATGCTTTTCATCGTAATTACGTTTCCCAGGTGATCGATCTGGATAACGCAGGTATTTACGAGCGCAGGGAGAGTTTCCATTGGGATGGAAGCGGCAATGACCCGGCCTATATCATTTATACTTCCGGGTCAACCGGTACTCCCAAAGGAGTTATGGTAGTGCATCGGAATGTAGTGCGGCTGGTGAAGAATAATAATTTCATCGACTTGAAAGAGGGAGATAGTATTTTATTGACCGGCGCCCTGGAATTCGATGCATCCACCTTCGAGATATGGGGCGCCCTTTTAAACGGTTTACCGCTTCACCTTGTCAGCAAGGATACTATATTGAGTGCGTATAAATTGGAAAAGGCCCTGGAGCGCAATGGGGTAAGCACGATGTGGATGACCTCGCCGCTTTTCAACCAGATGGTGGATGCCAATATCGGGGTATTCAAGGGGCTTAAAAACCTGGTGGTGGGGGGTGATGTGTTATCCCCGATTCATATTAACCGTGTGCGGCGCCGTTTCCCGGGTTTAACCGTTATCAATGGCTACGGCCCCACGGAAAATACCACCTTTTCCATTACTCACCGGATTCAAGAAGATTACCAGGAAAATATTCCAATCGGCAAGCCTATCGGTAACTCCACGGCCTATATTCTTGATGAGCACGGTTACCTGGCGCCGTTGGGAGTGCCGGGTGAACTTTATGTCGGTGGGGATGGTTTGGCCGGGGGTTATTTGAACAATCCCGAATTGACAGCGGAAAAATTTATCAAAAGTTTTTCAGGGGGTCCAGGGGGGCGGTTTTACAAAAAAGCCCCCCTGGTACTCTACAAAACCGGCGACCTGGCGCGGTGGTTGGCGGATGGCCCCCCGGCGGGGGGAGCCACTAAAGGTATTATAGAGTTCCTGGGTAGGATCGATCAGCAAGTAAAAATCCGTGGGTATCGCATCGAACCCGGGGAGATAGAGAATCGCCTGATGCGGGTGGATTTTATCAAGGAGGCGGTCGTTATCGACCGGAAGAATAGCGACGGCGAAAAATATTTGTGTGCTTACATTGTGGTGGATAAAACCCCGGCAGGAGAACCGATAAAGGTGGATGTGGGTGAATTGAAAAGAATCTTAGCAAGGCAGTTGCCCGATTATATGCTGCCGTCCTATTTTGTGCCGTTAGAACGAATACCTCTGACCGCCAACGGCAAGGTGGACAGGAAGGCTTTGCCGGCCCCCCCGGATGCAATAGGCGGAGGCGTGGCCTA
Organism: Candidatus Aminicenantota bacterium; assembly: GCA_026393835.1. Lineage (GTDB taxonomy): Bacteria > Acidobacteriota > Aminicenantia > UBA2199 > UBA2199 > JAKAGC01. Next base: position 35,099 of record JAPKZK010000199.1, read on the forward strand.
TGTGGCCCCCAGGAACAAGATTGAACAAGCGTTGGTTGACATGTGGCGCAACGTACTGGGAGTACACAAAGAACGCATCGGCATCGATGCGGATTTTTTCGACCTGGGCGGGCATTCTCTAAAGGCCACTGTACTGGCAGCTAAAATACAAAAGGGCTTCGATGTAAGAATCCCACTGTCCGAATTGTTCAGGATACCGACAATACGGGAACTGGCCGGCTATATCAAAGCTCATGCCGGGGAAAAATTTTCTGCTATTGGGACGGTGGAGGAAAGGGAATATTATGAATTGTCTTCCGCCCAGAAGAGGTTATATATTTTGCAGCAGATGGATGCGGGGGGAACCGGGTATCATGTTCCTTATGCCTGTGTGCTGGAGGGGGAATTGGATATAATGCGGCTGGATACTGTCTTCAGGAAGTTGATCCGGCGACATGAAAGCCTGCGTACTTCATTTGAAATGATCGATGAGGAACCTGTCCAGGTAATCCATGATGAGATTGAATTTAATATCGAATATTATAATTCGGCCACGGACGAACGCTGTTCCGGACAAACACGGATTATTCGCTCTTTTATTCGACCTTTCGACCTTTCCCATGCACCGCTGTTGAGGGTTGGTGTGATAAAAGAAACGGAAATAAAACATATCCTTATCGTGGACATCCATCATATTGTGACGGATGGTACTTCGATGGAATTACTTATAAAGGAGTTCAAGGTTTTTTATACAGGGGAAGAATTGCCGCCGCTGCCGGTACAGTATAAAGATTATGCCCGGTGGCAAAACTGTGGGGAGCAGAAAGAAGTCATCAGGCAGCAGGAAGTGTACTGGTTGGAGCAGTTCAGTGGTGAAATCCCGGTATTGGAATTACTTACAGATTTCCCCAGGCCGGCGGTGCAGAGTTTTGAGGGACATTCGATAAATTTTGAAATCGCGGCCCAGGGATTGAAAGGATTAAAAGAACTGGCAGCAAGAGAAGGAGGAACATTGTATATGGTACTGCTGGCGGTGACAGCTATTCTTTTAGCTAAATTATCCAACCAGGAAGACATCGTGGTGGGAACGCCGATTGCGGCCCGCCGGCATGTAGACCTTGAACGTATCATCGGGATGTTTGTTAATACCCTTGCGTTGAGAAATTTCCCGGTGGGAGAAAAACGGTTTACGGCTTTCCTGGTAGAGGTCAAGGAAAGAACATTGAACGCTTTTGAAAACCAGGATTATCAATTCGAGGACCTGGTGGAGCGGGTATTGGTCAGCAGGGACCCCGGCCGAAATCCATTGTTCGATGTGATATTTGCATTGCAAAATATGGAGGCGCAAACAGGGGACATACCGGAAGTAGAGATACCCGGACTGCGGGTGAGCCCTTATAATAGAGAAGGTCAGACTGCAAAATTTGATATTACGTTGTCCTGTTTCGAGGGAAGTGAGAGTTTGTTTTTTATGTTTGAATACTGTACCAGGCTCTTTAAGGAAAAAACGGTCGAGCGTTTTAGCGATTATTTTAAGAACATCGTATCTTCGATCATTGAAAATCCGGGGCGGCGGATAAAGGATATCGAGATACTTTCCGAAGCGGGTAAACGGCAGCTCCTGGTAGAATTTAACGACACGGGAGAACCATATCCCAACGATAAAACCATCCCCCAATTATTCCAGGAGCAGGTGGAAGAAACCCCGGACCACATCGCTCTTGGAGGGGCAGCACTTTCTGTTCGACCTGTCGGACTTGTCAGTCTGAGCTACCGCGAATTGCATGAGCAATCCGGTCGCCTGGCCTATTACCTGGCCCGGCAAGGGGCCGGAAAGAATGACCTGGTGGGCCTGATGATGAACCGTTCGCTTGAGATGATCATCGCTATATTGGGGATTTTGAAGGCAGGCTGCGGTTATGTGCCGTTGAACCCCAATGCGCCCGCCGCCAACTCAGGATATATCCTTGATGAATGCAATGTAAAAGTATTGGTCGCCACCCGCAACCTATATGCAGAAGATGAGACGGGGAGAAACTGGAAAAGCGAGATAGTCCTTATCGAGGAATTTTTAACCCACTCTCATCCTCTCACCCGGTTACTTAATTACTTTCCGAACCCTTCAAATTTTGCTTATGTTATCTTCACTTCCGGTTCAATGGGGAAACCCAAGGGGGTTCCCATCAGTCATGCCAATCTATCGCCACTTCTGCATTGGGGGTACAGGCATTTGGGGCTGGGAGCAAAAGACCGGTTTATCCAGAATTTATCGTATTATTTTGATTGGTCCGTTTGGGAGATCATGATGGCCCTTACCACCGGCGCCGGTTTGTATATTGCGCCCGATGAAGTACTGATGAACCCGGAGAAATGCATTGCTTTTATGAACCGGGATGACATTACCGTGCTGCATGTAACGCCCACCCAGTACCAGTATTACTTAAATGTGCCGGAGAAACCGCGGACATTGAAGTATTTATTTATCGGGGCTGAGAAATTGAGCCGGGAGTTGGTACAGCGCAGTTTCGAGTCGGTGTCTAAGGATTGTCGTGTGTTTAACATGTATGGACCCACGGAATGTACCATTATTTCAGCAGTATTAGAGATTGACCGTTACAAGTTTAATAAATTTGCATCCCTAGCCAGCGTCCCCATTGGTGTTCCCGTGGGCAATATCGATCTTTTTATCCTTGATCAATATATGAACCTATGCCCGGTGAATGTACTGGGGGAATTGTACATAGCCGGCGACTGCGTGGCCCGCGGCTATTTAAACAACCCGGAATTAACCACAGAAAAATTCGTCCATTTTCATCATTCATCATTCGATCTTCCACGCATTCATCATTCAAAGTTATATTGTACCGGCGACCTGTGCCGGCGGATGCCGGATGGAGCTGTAGAATTCCTGGGAAGAATCGACCGGCAAGTAAAGATCAGGGGTTTCAGGATAGAGCCTGAGGAGATAGAGAACCGATTATTGAAGCACCCGGACGTCAAAGAAGCAAAGGTCCTGGATAAAACGGGTAATAGCGGCGATAAATATTTATGCGCTTATATTGTTTCAGAACGGTCCTTCCCCGGTTCTGAACTTAAGGAATATTTAGCAGAATGTATGCCCGGATATATGATTCCCACGTATTTTGTTTTACTGGATCGAATTCCCCTGACCCCCAATGGGAAAGTAGATCGGAAAGCATTGCCGGAGCCCGGTATTACACCGGGAGAAGATTATACAGCGCCGGGCAATGAGATAGAGGAAAAAATAGCGGCCATATGGTCCGAAGTGTTGGGCATAGGAAAAAGTAAGATAAGTATCGACGCCGACTTTTTCGATTTAGGTGGACACTCGTTAAAAGTGGTGTTAATGATTGCAAAGATACACAAAGTGCTAAACTTGAAATTAGAATTAATGCAGGTTTTTAGTGCGCCCACCATCAGGGGTATTGCTTCATTAGTTGAAGCCATAAAGTGGGTAAATGCCGGGGAACCGCGCATCGATATTGAAGGTGAACCGGAAAGCGAAGAAATAATAGTGTGAATGGAAGAATGGAGTTAATGATGGAACTGGCGGAAAGAATTGCGAAAATGTCGCCTGAACAAAGAAAACTGCTGGAATTGAAACTTAAACAGCAGGGTGTGGCGGGGCTTCAGCCACCCGGGAGAAAAGAGAGTCTATACCGTACATTGGAACCGGTGGAAAAGAAACAATATTATGTTCTGTCATCAGCTCAAACGCGATTTTTCATGCTCCAGCAATTGGATATGGAGGGGATGGTTTTCAATATGTTCCATATGATGGCAGTGGAAGGTAAATTAATGAGAGACCAATTGGAAGAAGCCCTCGAGAAATTGATAAACAGGCATGAAAGTTTACGTACCTGCATCGATATGTTCGATGAAGAACCCCGACAAAAGATCGTCCCGGAAGTGGCATTCGATCTGGAATATTTTGAAACAGACCGGGAGGAAGAACTCGATAGGATTATCCGTGATTTTTCTCGGCCTTTCGATTTAAAAAAGCCGCCGCTGCTGAGGTTGGGACTCATCAAGTTGGCAGAGGAAAAATATTTTTTGTTGTTCGATATGCATCATATTATTTCCGATGCCACCTCTGTTAACCTATTGGTGATGAATCTCATTGCTTTTTATGCCGGGAAAGAACTTCCTCCTTTGAAAATCCAATACAAAGACTTTTGCGAATGGCAAAACCGCCTTCTAATGTCCGGGGAAATAAAAAAACAGGAGGAGTATTGGTTGAATTATTTAGCCGGGGATTTACCGGTTTTGAATATGCCCACTGATTACCCCAGACCCTCATTTCAAAATTTCGAGGGAGGCAGTATCGATTTTCAATGGGACCCGGAATTTACCCGGCAGTTGAAACAGTTGGCGCGAGAAACCGGGGCAACCCTATTTATGGTGCTGTTGGCAATTTACTCTATCTTGTTAAGTAAGTATACCCGGCAGAAAGACATCATCATAGGATTACCTATTTCCGGGAGGAACCATACGGACCTGGAAAATGTGATCGGCTTGTTTATTGAAACATTGGTGTTGAAAATTCGTTTGGAGGGAGAAAATCCTTTTTCAGAGTTCCTGGAAGAGGTGAAACAAAATACATTGAACGCATTTGAGAACCAGGTATATCCCTTCAGGGAACTGTTGAAGAAAGTGGGGGATGAAAGTGATTTCAGTCGCAATCCCCTTTTCGACGCCATGTTGATCATGCAGAAACGGGATACCGACCTGGAAAAGTTCCAGGTAGGGAAAATCAATGTTGCCCCGTATGAGCGACCGGCCCCCATCGAAGCCAAAGTGGATATTAACCTCGATGTAAAAGATAAGGAAGGCAAACTCTTTTTCACCCTGGAATATTGCAGCAAGCTATTTAAAAGAGAGACCATGGAAAGATTTATCGTTTTTTTCAGGGAAATTGCTTCCACAGTTGCCTATAATAAAGGGATAAAACTGGATGATATCAAGATATCACATGATTTATTGACTGCCGCTTCAGGTGTATATAAAGGTATGGAAAACGATTTCGAGTTTTAGCGCAGGAGTGAGAAATTGAAATTCGAGGAGCAAGAAATTCACCGGCAGCGGGCGTTGTATGATTTCAACGATACCCGCACGGGGTACCCACGGGACAAGACCATTCACGTTTTGTTTGAAGAACAGGTGGAAAAATTCCCTGATCGGGTGGCTGTGGTGGGCATTGTAAGTTTAACGTACCGGGAATTGAATAATCGAGCTGGTCGCATTGACTGTGCGCTTGTGAGTAGAGGTGTTAAACCGGATGATATCGTGGGCCTAATGATGGAAACGTCGCCGGAAATGATCATTGGTATCCTGGGAATATTGAAAGCCGGCGCCGCGTATTTGCCCATCGATCCGGATTACCCGCAAGAACGCATCGATTATATGTTAAAAGACAGCGCGGCGAAAATTATTGTAGGGAACAGACATGCCTGTTCCGCGGGATTGAATTGTCAATGGTTAATTGTTAATTGTGAATTGTTAATGAGTGTGCCTGACGCACCTTTTCATCATTCATCATTCATCATTCATCATTCAAGCCATCTCGCTTACATCATGTATACCTCG
>JAPKZK010000067.1 GCA_026393835.1 Candidatus Aminicenantota bacterium
GATCATGTTTTTTTTCGTTTAAATGAGGTGTCAAACGAGGTAAAAGAGGTTTTCAAAAAGCTTGAAATCCCACTACCCAAGGGAGTTATCGGGATAAATCCCCTTCCTTAATGGATATATTTTTTGTAGGCACACGCCATTATTTGAACCCACCCCATTACCCACGTCTATAGTGCCTTTACAGCGATGCGTTTACTTACCCATCCCAAACCCAAGTTTGAGACGCTGTCTTCAAAGAAGGAAAAACCAGGGCCGTGCAAGGAGGGTTGGGGCGCAGTCCCATTTTGTAAAACCGCCCCCTTAACGCCTGAAAAACTTTTTTTTATCGAAAGTTTTGGGAAGTTCAGAAACCCTTTTTCAAAAGGGTTTCTGACCGCCGGAGGCACTATGGTTTTATAATACTTCGTACAATTTTTCGTACTCTTTCACAATGCGTTCCCAGGACAATTGAAGCGCCCTGGCCCTGGCCGCTTCAGCCATGTGCGACCGTTTCCCTGGGTTCTGGAGAAGATCGGTCAATGCCCCGGCAAACGCCGCCGGATCATTGTCCCGGACCAGGATGGCTTCTTCGCCGGGGAAATAGGCCCTGGTGGAAGCAAGGTCAGTGGTCACTAACGGTAATCCACAGGCGCTGCCTTCCAATAAAAAGGTATTGGCAGTGGCGTCCAACAGCGGGAGAAACAACACATCGCAGTCACGGTACAGGCCCAGTAGCTTGGCGTCGGGAATGGCGTCATGGTAAATGAGGTTTTCCCATTGCGGCCTTTTTGGGAGATCGACGCCGGGGGACACGAGGTGGAATTCAATCTGGGGAACTGCCAGCAGCATTTCCGCGGTTTTAAAAAGGGAGTCGTAATCCCTTAGCCAGACGCCCCCGCCGAGGCATTTTAATTTGCCGGAACCCTTTTCGCCCGTGGAATTTTTTTCGGGCGACGGCGTGAAATGGTCTGAAGCGACCCCCAATAATATGACGCTAATTTGTTCCCGCGGGATATACCGACTGAAATAATCCGCCTGGGTGGGCGACACCACCAATACGCGGTCCACCTGCTTGACGATCTCGATATCGATGAGTTGTTCCAGGAGGGCGGGGGGTTGGTGGAACATGGCCACGATTTTGGGGGTATTTCTGTTTCGCGGGAACCGGGACTTTTTACTCCACCGGGGGAGAAACCCCAGGGAATGCTCGGCATCGATGTAATGAACGACATCGACCCGGTTAAATTTACACTGGACATATAAGGAAATTTCAGCCATCAGGTCGTTGAGTTTATATGCGGGCGGCGCCTGTTGCTTGATTTTTTTCGCGGCGTATTTTTTCAGGAGGGGTATGTCGGGAAACCAATAGTCGCCCATGGGAACCTGGTTCATGGATACTTTGAAACGCCGGGGATCAAAATGCTGTATAAAGGAATTAAATGCGGTATATTCTCCCCAGTGGGGGTAATGGGTCCTGAGCATGGCGACGGAGATCATTTGCCTGGTTTTTTCCTGGAGCGGCGCGAGATGTCGCGGAAAAGGCGTTTGATGAACAGGGTGAAGTAAAACCAATGGAATTTGAGGTCGTTCCGGTATCGTTTCACCACTTTCCATTTTTCGATGGCCATGCGGGCGCGGCTGACTTCGGAAAATCCCGGATCAAACGCGGCGATAACGGTATCGGAATTGAAGAACCGCAGCCCCTCCATGTACGAATCAAATATCAACTGGTAGTCCGCGCAAATTTTGAAGGAGGTATCGAACTTGTGTTTTTTCAATACATCGCTCCGGGTAAAAAGGCTTTGATGGGTAAATATCATGGTTTTCCACAGGCTGTCGAAACTCCAGGCTTTGACAACGCCGCGGAAGTCCCCGCCCAGGAAATAGGTGTCGCCGTAAATAAAATGGGCGTCCCCGTACCCTGTATTAAAAACTTTTTCTACGGTATTTTTTTCATAGAAATAATCCCCGGAGTTCAAGAAAATGATCCACTTTCCGGAAGCCAGATCGATGCCTTTGTTCATGGCGTCGAAAATCCCGTTGTCCGGTTCGCTGACCACGCGGTGAATCACGGTTTTGTATTTTTTCAGCACCCCCGGGGTCGAATCGGTGGACCCTCCGTCGATGATAATAAATTCGATATGGGGGTAGGTTTGTTCCAGGACCGAACAGATGGTTTTTTCGAGTTTTTCCGCATCGTTCAGCGTCACCGTGATCACCGTCACCGTGGGATAGACGTGGGCGGTGGAAGGCGGGGGCGCATTTAACCGAAGGATGGAGTGTTCGTCCCATGCCAGGACATCGGCCAATTTTTTCTGAAAGAGCGAATATTTCTTTCTTACTTCTTTCGGGGCCGGGAGCGGCGGAACCGGGGTATTTTTAAAACGCGTCAATTCGGTTTTGCCCACCTGGAAAAAATCCCGGTTCTCCGGGTCCAGCGCCGAATCGATGCGGTCGATTTGGTGTTGGAGGAACCGACCGGTTACCAGGGTGCGAACTTCCGCTTCAACCCCTTCGATGTCGACGGCGGGGATGGGGTCGCTGTCGTATTTGCCGATGGCGGCGTCTTCAAAATCGATCCCCCGGATGTCCAATGCTTCGAAACGTTCCATTACTTTCCGGCGGTAGCCCGGGTCGGCGCTTAATAGATCGATATTCAGAATGAAATCATTATGAAGGGCGTTTTCTAGTAAAGCGCTAAACCAGGTAAAATAAAATATATAGTATTTTTCTTTATCGCTGTACAATGGGAGGAGTTGACTGTAAACCAGCCGTTCATCTTCGAATGAACCGGAGTGGTATTCGCATAACGGGATACGTTCCGACAGCGGTTTGAAGTATTGCGAATTACGATTGATGGAGGCGGTAAGCAGGTCCATGGTTAAAAATATGTCCAGTTTCTCCGATCGCAGCATGGATAAATACGAGTGAAATTGATGGCGGGGGTTTCGCGCCAGGTAGATATGAGCGGCCCCGGGAAAATGGGTTTTAAACCAGCGAATTCGCAGGGCGGTGCGGTTGAATTGGAGAAGTGGAGTTTTATCGCCGACGCCAGCGCTACGTAGGAGGAAATCGATATATTGTTTCTGATGGGGATTCGCGTCGTTATTGCAGAAATCGTCAAAGGAGAAAGACTTTTTAAAAAAAGGCACGCCGGTCCGGCCGGGGATAAGTAAATCCTTGTATTCCCATAGGTGATACTTGTCGATGGCGGGGTGTCTCAGCCTCCCGGAAGTATTGGCGTCGTAGGCCCAGGTCAAGGGGTTTTGGGTATCAATTTTAGCGAGAACCTGGTTCAACGGTTCGTAATAACACCAATAGCCGCCGTGTTGACGGAATTTGTTCCATACGTAAGTGCTGCCGGTCCGAAACAGGGAGTGGATAAAAATGGGTTTTTTCCTCATATTATAATATTATAACATGTTTTCTCCCAGGATTGAAGTACTGAAAACCGACGCCATTGTGTGAAACGATACAGTCGGTGATTAGCTGGTAGTTGGTAGTTGGCAGGGAACAGGCGCCGCCTGTTCCCCTCAATTTTCAATATAATAAAATTTTCCGCCCGGCCTTTTTTTTTATACCTGAATTGGAGTTCGAAAACACCTCATTGCTTGTATCCGTCAGGTTTGCGTCAATTTCGCCTATTCGGACCGGGCAATTGTTTGACTATGTATCAGTGTATCAGGGACAGTCCGACTATAACTCCTTAATTTCACTTCCTAATTTCCTAACTTCCCTGCCCTGGGTTTTGAAATGAAAAGGGAAAAAATTCAGAAACTTAATTGTTCTTCGTAGTTGGTTTCGAAAATACGGAGGGATTCGGTATTTACTGTTTTACCCGTATCAGGGTCGATGTCCAGCAGGGTCATATCCATGAATAAATTTCCCCTGGCCACTTCGAACCGCTGGTTGATGCCGGTAATAAACTTCTTGATAACCGCTTCCCGCTTCATACCGATGACAGAATCCAGGGGGCCGGTCATGCCCACATCGCTCTGGTAGGCGGTGCCGCCTTCCAGGATCCTGAGATCGTTGGTTTGCACATGGGTATGGGTTCCCAGCACCGCGCTCACCCGGCCATCGAGGAAAAATCCCAGGGCCTGTTTCTCGGCCGTGGCCTCGGCATGGAAATCGATAAATATAATCTTATAATCATGCTCAGCCAGGAAAGCATCGATAACCAGGAAAGGATTATCGACCACCGGGTCCATGAATACACGCCCCTGGAGATTGATGATCAGCGCGTCGCCTTTATGTTCGCTGCAAAAAACAGTGTACCCTTTGCCCGGGGCCAGGGGGGGAAAATTCAATGGCCTGAGAATTCGCTCATCTTCCTTTAATAATGTAAGGGCGTCCTTTTTATCCCAGACATGATTGCCGGTGGTAATAATATCGACCCCGGCCTGGAACAATTCATAAGCGGTTTTGTGAATGATGCCTAATCCACCCGCCGAGTTTTCACCGTTGGCGATAATCAAATCCGGGTCGTACTTGATCTTTACCATGGGCAGGACTTTCCCCAGCAGCCTCCTGCCGTACTTGCCGGTAATATCGCCGATAAAAATGATGCGGAACCAATTATTTTGCATATTCGGTGGCCCTTACTTCCCGGATAACGGTTACTTTGATCTGACCGGGGTATTCCATTTCCGCCTGGATTTTCTTGGCAATGTCCTTGGACATCAAAAAGGTTCTATTGTCATCCAACTCGTTGGAATCGATAATCACCCTCACTTCCCGGCCGGCGCGCAGGGCATAGGCTTTATTGACGCCGCCGAAAGACTTGCTGACTTCTTCCAGTTTTTCCAGGCGTTTGATATAGGTCTCGAAAATTTCACGCCTGGAGCCCGGGCGGGCGGCGGACATGCTGTCGGCTGCCTGGACCAGGACGCCTTCGACGCTGGTAAAATCGACGTCCATATGATGCGAAGCAATGGCTGCCTGGACCTTGTCGGATTCGCCGTACTTTTTTACCAGTTCCACGGATAATTCCGTATGGGTGCCTTCGGTTTCCCTATCGATGGATTTCCCGATATCATGGAGCAATCCGGCCCGTTTGGCGATATTGACATTGGCGCCGATTTCACGGGCCATGATACCGGCGATCATGGCAACTTCCTTGGAATGCTGCAGTACATTCTGTCCATAAGAGGTACGGTATTTTAACTTCCCGAGATAATAAAACAATTCCGGGTTGACGTCCCTGACGCCCAATTCAACCACGGCGTTCTCCCCGACTCCCTTTAAAAAATTATGAAAATCCGCTTTGATTTTTTCGACGATCTCTTCGATGCGGGCCGGGTGGATGCGTCCGTCGATGATCAACGTCTCCAGGGCCTGCTTGGCGATTTCCCGGCGAATGGGATCAAAGGAGGAAACGATGATGGCTTCAGGCGTGTCATCTACGATAAAATCGACCTCGGTGGCGGTTTCCAGGGCGCGGATATTCCGGCCTTCCCTGCCGATGATGCGGCCCTTCATTTCATCGTTGGGCAGGTCGATTACCGTCACGGAAGAGGAAATGATATGCTCGCTGGCGATGCGCTGGATGGCGTTGGAAATGACTTCTTTGGCCATGACCGTGCTTTTTTCATTTAACTCTTCTTCGATGGTTTTCAACCGCTGTGCCGCTTCCATCCGGGCCTCGCTCTCACATTGCTTAATAATGACTTCCCTGGCTTCCTCCATGGTCATGCCGGCGATCTTCAACAACTTGGCCTTCTCTTCTTCATAAATAGCGGTTACCCTGGTTTTCAGCGTGTTCAATTCCTCTTCCTGGTATTGCACGTCCTTTTCTTTTTTCTTCAACTCTTTTTCTTTATTATCCATATTCGTGTAACGCCGGTCCAGGTTCTCTTCCCGTTGGAGAAGCCGGCGTTCCATTTCGTTCAAACGGTTGGTCTTGTGGTTCTGTTTCCGGTTGTATTCGTTCTTCCATTCGGCAAATTCATCTTTTAATTCGTTGGAGATTTTTTTCTTGTTGTTCTCGAAATCCTCTGCATACCTTTCTGTGATTTCTTTCTTCACCTTCTCTAAGTCCCGGTATTCCCCGGCAAAGATTTTTTTCTTTAATAAGAAAGGTACGGCCGCCCCGGCCCCAAGGCCTACGATTAAAAGCAATATATTTAAAACAATGCTCATTTTTTTCCTCCTTCCATTTACTACTTATTACTTTTCAGGATGAAAAACGGATGGGTAATCGGTCTCCTTCCTCGCTGTCGAGATCCAGGGGTGAAACCATCGTGTCGATCCGGTCTAACGCGGTTCTAAATTTGTCGTACTCCCTTTTTAAGGAAAAAAATTCTTCGGTTATATTAATGGATGCCAATAACCCCAATTTAAATGAATCCAGGTCCTGGGTTTCGCTTCTTATTTTTTTTAATTTGGTTTCTACATAATCGACGATTTCCAAAAAATCGTCGGCGCCGATGCTGCCCGGTATATTAAAATTGAAATTTTGACCCAGTATCTGGACTTCAATTTCCCTGGTCATCATTCTTGTTCAAGCGAATCGATCAGCTCGATTAAGGCGGCGACTTTCCGCTTTACCTGGTTGCGCTCATCCGAATTCAGCGTTGTCTCTTTCTTTAAATCCTCGATTTCCGTAGTTAACTTCTTGTTCTCATCCTTTAACAACTTCAACTTGTTAACCATATCGTTAACTTTTCCCTCTAATTTATCTAATTCCTCTATATTCATTATTTCATGCAACTCCTTAACCTAACTTATGTTTATCTTCGGATTAAATTTAGTTTATTGCTTAACCGGGCGGTGAAGTCGCTGTGTATGGCATTGACTTCATCGCTCACCAGCGTCCTGTCTTTACCCCGGTAAGAAAAGCTCATGGAAAAACTGACCTGGCCGGGTGGGATATTTTCCCCGCTGTACAGGTCGGTCAGTTCCCAGCTTTCCAGCGTATCGGGTTTTATCTTGCGGATAACGGTTTCCAATTGCGTATATTTGACTGTCCTGTCGATAAGGAAAGAAAAGTCGCGGCTGGTGGAAGGGTACCTGTTCCACGTGGTAAAACGATTTTCTTTTAAGGTTTGCAGCAAGGTTTCCAGTGTCATCTCCGCGGCAAAGACGGGGAGGGCGATCTTGCCGGCTTCCAGTATATCGTGGTTTATTTCTCCCATGTACCCGGCTTCGACGCCGTCAAGAAGGACGGCCAGGGCGGTTCCTTTTTTGAAAAAAGGGAACTCCTTTTCCACGAATTCGGCATTAACATTAGGAAATAATTTTCTAAACAGCGCAGCCAGCAGCGATTTGAATATGTAAAGGTCAAAGGGCCGCGCTTTTTTGGTTTGCCAATCGGCTCTGGCATATTCACCGGAAGCGCTGACGCCGAGATAATCTTCTTCTTGTATTTTGCCGCTGTGGCCGCCGAATATCCTGCCGAATTCGAAGAGGGCGACCCGGTTGAGACTTTGATTGAAATTTAGGGCGGTATTGCGCAGCAGCCCGGGGATCAGGGAATTCCGCAATACGGAAAAATCTTTACCGATGGGATTTTTTAATTCCACGGTGGAATGAAACTGGGGGTGGGCCGCGGAAAACCGTTGGTTCTCTTCGGGGCTGTGGAAACTGTAATTGATGACTTCGTACAACCCGGCGGCGGTTAAATATTCCCTGGCGGTCCGGATGAATTCTCTTTTTTTATCGATCCTGACGGCGGTATTCAAGGACAGGGGAATCATGGATTCCATTTTATCGTAACCATAGATGCGGATGATCTCTTCTACCAGGTCCTGCTTTCCATAAATATCGACCCTGTAAGACGGCGTTTCCACTTCCCATTGGTCGCCGTGGTCTGCCAGTTTGAAGCCGAGGTTTTGCAGCACCTGGCTGCATATGGCCGCGGGGATTTCGATACCGGTATAGATGGAAGGAAAATCTTTTTTTAATATAATCCGTTGGGGGGTAAATGTGCGGGGGAAAAGGTCATGATACCAGGAGACTTGAAGCGGCGTCCCCTGGTCCTGGGAAAGCATCCGCAGGAAAAGCCCGACGGCGGTGGGGGTGGCCAGGATGTCGGCGCCTCGTTCGAAACGGTATGAGGCGTCGGTTCTCAGGTCCAGTTGTTTGGCGGTTTTCCGTATGCGGACGGGGTCGAAATAAGCGCTCTCCACCAGGATATTTTTTGTCCCGGCGGCGACGCCGGTTTCCAGGCCGCCCATGACGCCGGCCAGGGCCACGGGTTTTTCGTTGTCGGCAATCACCAGGTGTTCTCCGCTGAGGTCGATGGTTTGGCCATCCAGGAGAACCAGTTTTTCGCCTTTTTTGCCCCGGCGCACGATGATGCGGTCGCCGGCCAGTTTGTCCAGGTCGAAGATATGGATGGGATGGCCGAGGGTCATGAGTACAATATTGGATATATCCACGATGTTATTAATGGGCTTAAGCCCCAGGTTCTCCATGAGGGTTTTGAGTCCCGGGGAGGATTCCTTGACCCTGACATCCCGGGCGATACAACTGGAATACCGTCCGCAGTCGCCGTTGTCTTCAATGGAGAGGGAAAAACCATCGCGTCCCATCTTTTTTTCGAATTCATAGAGTTCCGGGGGGGCCAGTTCCAGTTGCGGCAGCTTGGCGTATATCTCCCTGGCAATACCGTAATGGGACAGCCAGTCGGGCCGGTTGGGAGTAATTTCGATTTCGAAAACAGGGGTCCCATTATGTTCGCTGAGTTCTTCGACTTCCATGCCGACGCCCACCAGCAGCTCCTTTAATTGGGGCGCGGCCATATCGACATTCACAAAGGTTTTCAAGTAATCCGTATCGAGTCTCATGGCGTTTCCAGTTTCCTATTTTCCATCAACCGAATTGACAGTTAAATCTCAGGTCATTATCGTACATCATGCGCATATCGCTGACTTCATATTTCAACAGGGCGATCCGCTCGATTCCCATGCCGAAGGCAAACCCGGAATAGGCTTCGGGGTCGATGCCGCAGTTCAGCAATACTTTGGGGTGCACCATTCCGCAGCCCAGGATTTCGATCCAGCCGGTTCCCTTGCATAATTTACACACGGGGTTTTTACCGAAACACATGAAGCAACTGATATCCACTTCGGCGGAGGGCTCGGTAAACGGGAAGTAACTGGGTCTGAGCCGCGCGTTGATATTTTCCCCGAAAAAGGCTTTAATAAAAAGCTCCAATGTTCCTTTCAGGTGGGAGAAATGGATATTTTTATCCACCAGCAGGCCTTCCACCTGGTGGAATACCGGGGAATGGGTGGCGTCCGGGTCATCTTTCCGGAACACTTTGCCCGGGGAAATGATCTTAAGGGGAGGTTTATGTTGCTTCATATAACGGATTTGCACCGGCGAGGTATGGGTTCGCAGCAGGTAACCGGGGAAATCTTTTATAAAAAAGGTATCCTGTTCATCGCGGGAGGGGTGGTATTCGGGGACATTCAGGGCGGTAAAATTGTTGTCTTCCAGTTCCACTTCATAACCGTGGGCGACTTCATAGCCCATGCCGATAAAAATGTCTTCGGCGCGTTTGCGTATGGCGGAGAGGAGGTGCACCCGTCCCACGGGGTAAACGAAAGGGGGTAGGGTAGGGTCGGGCTCGGTCTCTTTTGTGGCTTTTAGCGCGGCCAAGCGCGTCTCGGCCTCGTTTAAGCCGGTTTCCACCAGGACTTTCAGTTGGTTGACGGCGTTTCCGGCAAAGGGCTTGTCCGGTTGCGGCACATCTTTTAGTCGTTGTAAAAAACCGGTTAGAATTCCTTTTTTCCTGCTGGTATACTTCTCTTTTAGATTCCTGAAATCATCTTGAGACCGAACTTCGCCAACCTCTTTTAAGAATCCTGTTTTTGCTTGCTCAATCTCATTCTTCAGTTCATTAATCATTACTCGAACACATCATCGATCAGATGGTGGTTTTAACTTTTTCAACGATCTTCCCGAAGATTTCCGGTTCTGAGGCGGCCAGGTTGGATAATGTCTTACGGTTCAAACGAATGTCCATTTTTTTCAGGCAGTCGATGAAGCGGGAATAGCTCAGGCCGTATTCCCTGACGGCGGCGTTTATCCGGGTATTCCAGAGGGTCCTGAAATCTCTTTTCCGGGCTTTGCGGTCCCTGTAGGAATACTGTAATGCTTTTTCCACAGCTTCCCTGGCAGTGCGGTAATTTTTTCGTTTGGCGCCGAAAAAACCTTTGGCTAATTTTAATATTTTTTTTCTTCTTAATAATTTTTTATTTCCTCGAGTTACTCGCGGCATGTTTTTCTCCTATGAATAAGGCAATAACGCCTTTATCCGTTTGAATTCTTCTTTTACCACAATGTTCGATTGTTTGAGGCTCCGTTTCCGTTTCCGGCTCTTTTTAGTCAGGATATGGGATGCATTGGCCTGGCTTCTTTTAATTTCCCCGGAACCTGTATACCGGAATCTTTTTTGTGCTCCTTTGTGAGTTTTAAGTTTTGGCATCTTTCTCTCCTTTTTTCTTTCCTATAAGGATGTGACAGCTCCATCTTTCGCGTTTCGGCGGGGCTTCGATCTCGGAAATGTCTTTCAAAATCTCCATGATCTTGTTGGTCATGGTGTCCAACATTTCCGGTCTCCGTTTCTGTCTTCCTTTTAACCAGATGGTGACTTTCACTTTGTCTCCGTCATCCAGAAATTCTTTTACTTTTTTCAATTTTACTTCTGTATCGTGTTCCCCGATCACCGGGGTGAATTTGATCTCTTTAATATGGACCTTGCGCTGCTGCTTCTGGGCTTCATGGGCTTTCTTTTGCAGGGAATAAAGGTACTTTCCATAATCCAGGAGTCGACACACGGGGGGGACGGCATTGGGTGAGATGACCACCAGGTCCAATTCTTTATCCCTTGCCGCGGCCAACGCGTCGGCCAGGGGAACTACTCCCAATTGATTTTTCTCCTCATCGATTAGCCGGACTTCCGGCGCTTTAATCTCCTCGTTGATGAGATGGGGATTTTTTTTACCTCTGGGTTTCTTATATTTCATTATTAAACTCTTTATTATTGATTGTTTGGTTTACTCTAGCCATATATGTGTCCAGTCTCCTTTCCTATTTATTTCACAATTTAACCATTTTAAAAAAAATAGGCACGGGCGGACTCGAACCGCCGACTTCTACCGTGTCAAGGTAGCGCTCTAACCAATACTGAGCTACGTGCCTATAAATAGTAATTGCCTGGATTATTTTGTCGAATCCTTTAATTTTTTTCCAACTACAAATTTGACCACCCTCTTTTTTGGAATAACGATTTCTTTACCGGTCCGGGGATTTCTCCCTTTCTTTTCCTTCTTGATTATCGTTTTAAAGGTGCCGAAACCCACCAGGGTTAGCTTCCCTTCTTTCTTCTTTAACTCTTCAGCGATGACTTTCACCAGTGTATCGATCACTTTCAATGCATCGTTCTTGGTACCGCCGGTACCCTTAACCATTTGAAGAGCCAATTCATTTTTATTCATATTTGATTCCTCCTATGTACTATGTAAATTAAATAAAAAAGAAACTTAAATTTACCCTAAAATTGGTGTAAAGTCAATACCTATAATGAAAAAAGAGTGGTAAATCGTAATTTTTTTTTAAAATGTGGGTCCTGGGCCGGGGGTTTCTCATCCCAATTTCTTTTTAACATCCACCATAATCAGTTTGGATATGGCTTTCAGGGTTTCCACCACGCCGTCGCCCTTGAGGGCCATGGCTTCGATGACGGGTTCCTCCCTGCGTCGCAGGGCGGCGATCAATTCGTTGGCCGGCGTGATATTGGGTAAATCCCTTTTATTGAGCTGCAGGACATACGGTAAGGTATCGAACTCGATATTGTAGTCCTTCAGGTTTTGCAGCATATCGTTAATGCTTTCCAGGTTGGCTTCAAACCGTTCCCGCTGGGAATCCGCCACGAATACGACGCCGTCGACGCCTTTCATAATAAGTTTCCTGGAACTGCTGTAATAAATCTGGCCGGGTACGGTATAGAGGTGGAACTTTACCTTGTAGCCTTTGACGGTCCCAAGGTCCAACGGGAAAAAGTCAAAAAACAGGGTTCGTTCGGTTTCTGTGGCCAGGCTTACCAGTTTTCCTTTATTATCGTTTTTCACTTTATTATAGATGGTCTTTATGTTGGTGGTCTTCCCACTCAATCCCGGGCCGTAGTAAACGATTTTAAAATTAATTTCTCTGGTTGAATAGTTTAGAAACGACATTTAATCTCCAAATATTTCATCGATATCTTCGTCTGAGACACCTTCAAATGGAGATATCCCATCTCCCATTGCACTGGATTTAAGTTTTTCGTTGATGGTGATAAATACTTTTTCCAGTTCTTGAGTTGATGCTTTGACTCTGAATCGAATAATGCCGAGGTTTGAGCTTTGGTCAAATATCACGATCAGCATGGTCCTGTCATTGATCAGCGAGATATGCAGGTTTTTGGTATTGGATTCGGTCAGGATGGTATTGAACTTATCGATTTTGAGCATTTGCCCGATACCGTTTACGGCGGCCATGCTGCCGGCGATCAATGACGAGATCGAATTTAAATGGGAATCATCCACTTCCCCTGTCGAGGCAATGCAGTGCCCCTCGGAATCGGTAATAAAAACGATCTCGGCCCTGGTGTTGGTTTTCAAACCCTGCAAAATATCCTTGATCAATACATACTCTTCGTTGTATATTATAAAATTCTCTTGCATCTTAGTTATCTCTATGTTTCGGTTCGGTTTCGGCGGAGAGTAGGAAATCCCAATCTTTATCCACCTCTTCCTGGATTTTATCCACGATCCATTTGTTTTCAGACTGCTCCAGGTGTTTAAACCGGGGCTGCGTATGAAGCCACCGGGTCACGGGTAATTTTTCCCTGGGTTTATAATTAATGGTCAGCCTTGCGCCGTTTTTCACTTCGTAAACAGGCCAGACGCAGGTATCGGCGGCCAACCTGCTTAGTTCGATGGTCTTGCGGGTGGGGGTTTTCCATTCAAAGGGACATGGGCTTAAGACGTTTAAATAAGCGGGTCCCGGGGTTTCAAAGGCGCGTTCCGCCTTTTTATAGAGGTCCTGCCACATCCATGGGGCGGATTGGGCCATATAAGGGATTTTATGGGCGGTCATGATCCTGGCTATATCTTTCCTGGCCTGCATCTTCCCGGGTAAAGCGCTGCCGGCCGGCGTGTCCGGGGCGGCGGCGCCCATGGGCGATGCTGAGGAACGTTGTCCCCCGGTGCTGGCATACATCTGGTTATCCAGGCATAAATAAACGAAATGATGACCCCGCTCCACTGCGCCGGAAAGGGATCCCAACCCGGCGTCATTGGCGGCGCCGTCGCCGGCGATGACCAGGAATTTCAGCTCTTTTTCCAGGGGGAATTTGCCCTGTTTTTTCAAGGAACGGTACATGGCTTCAATCCCGGACATAGTGGCGGCGCTGTTTCCATAGGCGCTGTGAATCCAGTTCAGGTTCCAGGAGGTGCGGGGGAAATGGGTGGTGGTCATTTGCAGGCAGCCGGTGTCATTGGATACCACAATGGGATGCCGGGCGGCCCGGAGGACCACTTTCAGGATGGGAAAAATGGCGCACCCGGCGCAGAGTCCGTGCCCCGCCGCCAGCATATCTTCTTTTCCGGCAAGTTTTTTTAATGTCATCATGTTAATTCATCGTCATTATACATCATTGTCTTAAATTAATAAATGCCAATCCTGTTTTTATTTCTATTTTTTCCATATTTTTTTCTTCGATGTCCTTGAACACATCCCGGAAATGGTTTACGTCGATATCCCTGCCGCCGAGCCCGTAAACATAGGGGAAAACCAGGGGGGGCTTTTTTTCTTCCAGGTCATAGAGCGCGGCCCGGGTTTCATTAAATAAAGGTCCGCCGTAACTGCCGGGGGTTAATACCCGGTCCAGGACGGCAATGGCTTTCAGGTGTGACAGCGCTTCTTTCAACTCCTGGTGGGGAAAGGGTCTGAAAACTCTTAATTTTAGCAGCCCGACGTGCGCGCCATTGTTTCTCAATTCATCCACCACTTCCTTGGCAGCGCCGGCGGAAGAACTCATCAATACGACAGCATATTCGGCGTCTTCCAGTTTATAGGATTCGAAATAGCCGTAATAGCGGCTGAAGCGGTCGCCGAATTCTTTGCCGACTTCTTTGATCACTTTGCGGGCGTTTTCCATGCCCTGCAGTTGAAGGACCTTATGTTCGAAATAGTAGTCCGGGGTATCGATAGAGCCTACCGTGACGGGGTTATCGCTGTCCAGCAGGGAATAGGCGGGATTGCATTTGCCTACGAAGTCGGCCACTTCGCCGGTTTCCTCCAGCCAGATATTGGCCATTTCGTGGGAGGTGATAAAACCGTCTAATCCGACCATGACCGGGTTTTTGACTTCGGGGTGTTCGGCGATCTTAAAGGCCTGGATGATATTATCATAGGTTTCCTGGGAATTCTCGGAGAAGATTTGTATCCAGCCGCAGTCGCGTTGGGCCATGGCGTCGGAGTGGTCGGCGTGGATATTGAGGGGGGCGGACAACGCCCGGTTGGCGACCGCCGCTACGATGGGCAGCCGTAAGGATGAAGCGATAAAAAGGAGTTCGTGCATGGCGGCCAGCCCCTGGGAAGAGGCGGCGCTGAAGACCCGGCCACCGGCGGCAGACGCGCCGATACAGGCGCTTATGGCGCTGTAGGCCGACTCGGCGTTGATCATTTCGGCGTCCAGCCGGCCGTCGGCTATAAACGAGGCGAGCTTCTCAAGAATTGGGGATGCCGGCGCGGCGGGATTACTTACCACCACATCCGGGTGAACCTGTCCCACTGCTTCGGCGGCGGCGGCATTCCCGTTCAATACTTTGATCGACGCCATGGTTCTTCTTTTTTACCTACTCCTTTCTTCTTTCAAAATGAATCATATCATAATTCTATTTTTTCTTCAACCATAACCAGGGGTAACGGTTCATGGTTGACCGGGCATTCATTAACACATATTCCGCATCCTTTGCAATAATCATAGTTAATTCCTGCTATCTTTTCGCCGTCCACCATTATAGCATTTTCCGGGCAAAAAACCCAACAAAAAAAACAATTAATGCAATTATCCGGGTTAAATTGGGGTTTTTCGCCCCGGCGCAGGTAACCGGTATAGTTTTCCAGGGAGTTCCCGGCGTCGGGGTTAATCCCGCCGATGGGCAATTCATGCCATTTCTTACCGTTATTACCGCTGCCGGGATTCATAATCGTTTCACCTCGCTCAATGCGCGTTCCACGGTGCGGATATTGGCGGCCGCCAGGTCGGGATTATATTTATGAGACAGCGTTTTTTTTAACAACTCCCGGAAATTTTCCATGGTTAGCAAATGGGCGGCGTCCAGGACCACGGTCATTAACGGGATATTGGGGAGGGGCCGCCCGATCTCTTCATTGGCAATGGCATCCGCATCCAGGGTATATATGGTATTGGCTTCGGATAGATTGAGTTTTTCTTTGACATAATCGGGGGTATAGGAGGTGTTCACGACATAGGATGCGTTTTCCGCGGTATTGTTTTTTACTCCGGCGTCTAAAAGCAACCGGGCGTCCATCAAAACCACCACATCGGCGTGAATCAACCCGGCATGCCGTTTGATGGGAGAGTCCGACAGGCGATTAAAGGCCTGGATGGAAGCAGCCTGTTTTTGGGTGATAAACTCGGGGAAAGCCTGGACATATTTTCCTTCCTGGGCCAGGACGTCGGCCAGCAGCTCGGCGGCGGTCATCACGCCCTGACCCGCCTGGCCCTGCCACCTGATCTCCAGGTACTTTCCCATGGTTCTCACTTTCTCCTATAATTCGATCCGGCCTTCCATGGCTTTGGCAATGGTGACGGAATCGACGTAATCCAGGTCGGCCCCAATGGGTATGCCCAACGCCAGCCGGGTGATTTTTACTTTGTGTGGCCGCATTCTTTCGGATAAATAATGGGCCGTGGCATTGCCTTCGGTGGTGGGACTGGTGGCCAGGATAACTTCCTCTACTTTCCCGCCGGCGGTCCGCTCCAGCAAACCGGAAATCTTCAACTCATCCGGTCCAATCCCTTTGATGGGCGAGAGGTTCCCATGGAGCACGTGATAAGTTCCTTTATACAGGCCGGTTCGCTCGATGGAATAAATATTAAAAGGTTCTTCCACCACACAGATTTTCAACTTATCTCTTTCGGTGTCCGTACATATTTCACAGGGTTCCGTGGTGGTGATATTATTACATACGGAACAAAAAAAGGTTTTTCCCCGGGCCTCCAATATGGCATTGGCCAGGTCCACGGCATGCTGTTTGTCGGCCCTTAACAGGTAAAAACAGATGCGCTGTGCCGACTTTCGGCCGATGCCGGGAATTTTTTTCAATTCTTCGATAAGGTCTTTTACCGGCGATGTAAATTCAAACATGACAGGTCACGTCCCCCGCCTTATTATTAATGGTATTGTTTATCAAAAGCCGGGGAACTGGAATCCGCCCGGCATACCGGGCATGCCGCCAAGGTTGTCTTTTAATTCGTCATCTACTTTGGCCAGGGCGTCATTAGCCGCGGCGGTCACAAGGTCCTGCAGCATTTCCACATCATCGGGGTCCACGACTTCTTTTGAAATTTCTACGGATAAAACGTTTTTATGGCCGTTCATCATTATTTTTACCATTCCCCCACCGGCATTGCCTTCCACTTCAATCGAATCCATCTGCTCTTCCATTTTTTTAGACATATCCTGGGCAATTTTCATCAATTGATTCATACTGGGCATCTTTGCCATTGTTGCCTCCTCGATAAAATATTATTCTATGTTAACGATCTTACCTTTTATCTTATCCATTAAATTGGTTATTTTTTCATCGGTTTTAAGGTTTTCGATTTTTGCGTTCTCATTCTTCGCCGACGTGTCGGCTAATGCGATTTCAATATCGATGTTTC
The DNA here is from genome assembly GCA_026393835.1 of Candidatus Aminicenantota bacterium. Lineage (GTDB taxonomy): Bacteria > Acidobacteriota > Aminicenantia > UBA2199 > UBA2199 > JAKAGC01. Next base: position 16,889 of record JAPKZK010000067.1, read on the forward strand.
GTTTAAGGATGCCGAGAACCGTCTTTTTTAAATAGTCCGGCTGGTCCATTATGGTGTTGTATGCGAGTTCGAAATCCGCGGTCAATGTGATTACCAGCTTACTATCCCCCATTTCGAAAGCGGCCGCGCCCAGGGCGGGAGCCCACCTGGGGCGTTCGGGGCTTATTTTTTCCACCAGGAGATTTTTTAAGTGTTCGGCGTCCACGGCTGCCCCGGCGCCCGCGTTCCCGCCGGGTTGAGACGTCCTGGCCGAGGCCGTGGCGGCGGCTGCCCCGGATACCACTGCATCCATAGGAGACGGAGACGGAGACGAAGATGGCGACGCCGGCTGTTGAACCGTCCTCTCAACGGCGCGCCGGCCGGATTTTACTTCATTGATTAAGTCTTCGATGGAAACCAGGGACGAAAAATAGGATAATTTTAAGAAGAGGTACTCCAGGATGATCCTGGGGTTCTCGGTATTGCGCATGGTCTGTTCCAGGTCCTTGGCGGCGTTAAAGTATCTTAATAATTCGATCTCCCTTACGTTTTTTAATATTTCCTTTATGCGGGGAATATTTTCGGGGTTCAGGTTGTGCAGCTTTTCGGATTCATCGAGGGACTTTAAAACCATCAGGTCCCTCAGGAATTTTAAATATTCATTATAAAAGAATCTCAAATCCATGCCCCGTTCGGCCAGGGTGTTTACCTGTTCGATAATGGCTTTCCTGTCTTTGGTAAAGATATTTTTGCTGAGGTCGATAAAGGTTTCTTCATCGATCACGCCCAGGATATCGATGACGTTTTGATCTTTGACGTCGCCCCCTTCGGAAAGGGCAATGGCCTGGTCCAGGATTTTTTTGGCGTCCCTTAGACTTCCTTCGGAGGACCTGGCGACTAAGAAAAGCGCATAATCGCTAATGGTGATATTCTCTTTGATGCAAATTTCTTTCAGGAGTTTGACGATGACTTCATGGGGTATTCGTTTGAACTCGAAGTGCTGGCACCGTGAGATAATGGTGGCGGGTATTTTGTGGAAATCGGTGGTAGCCATGATAAAATAGGTATGATCGGGGGGTTCTTCAATGGTTTTCAATAGGGCATTCCAGGCGGAATTGGAGAGCATGTGGACTTCATCGATGACCACGACGCGGCTGCGGTTTTTAAGGGGTCTGTATTTGACGGTTTCCTTGAGGTTGCGGATTTCTTCGACGCCGTTGTTGGAGGCGCCGTCGATTTCGATATAATCGGGGGATTTATCCCCGGTAATTTCCCGGCAGGCTTCGCATTCATTGCAGGGTTCGGATGCGGGTCCTTTGGCGCAGTTCAGGGCCTTGGCCAGGATACGCGCCGCCGAGGTTTTGCCCACGCCCTTCATCCCGGAAAAAATCAGGCCGGGATAGAGTTTATCGGTGTTGATGGCGTTTTGCAGGGTTTTGGTGATATGGGGCTGCCCGATCAAATCTGCGAATCGCTGCGGTCTGTATTTTCGTGCTAATGCCAGGTACATGATTTTCCGTTCTACTTCCGTTCTTTAAATAAGAGGCCCGGGAAATCCCGAACACATAAAGCTGACTGCTTAGTGCTGCTGCCTTTCGGCCCTGACACGGTTCACAGGTCCTTATTGTCGGGCTCCCGGACCATTCGTTATTCGGAGAGGGTGGGATTCGAACCCACGGTACCGTTCCCAGCACACACGCTTTCCAAGCGTGCTCCTTCAGCCGCTCGGACACCTCTCCGTCCGATATCCGATAAAGTACTATTGTATAATTTATTTGCGCTAAATGCAAGCCCTTTTGAAGAAAAAGTTTTTAGCCGCGGTTTTTTAGCCGCGGACGAACACGGACAAACACGGACAGACAAGGACGAATTCGGGCGGGGAAAAAGTTTCATTTTGTCAGCGACGCTGTTTTCAAAACGATGGCGTCCCGTTCTACGGGGTAAATTTTTTCCAGCAATAACTCGCGGGCGGTGAAAATGGAGGAGAAACCAAACCGCCGCTTGATATCGGTCACACCCCGGCTCAACTGTTCGCTCCTGATTGATATAAAAGGCAGCAGGTCCCTTTGCCCGGCGATATCCTCGACTTTGACGCCCACCAACCGCAAGGGGAGTTTTTTCTTTTTCATCAGTTGGTCCAATAAAAAGAGCGCCCTACTCCATATATTATTATATGAGTAGGTGGGGTATTCGAGGGGCATGCGTTTGGTGTAAGTGGAAAAATCGCTGAAGCGGGCTTTTACTTCGACGCGCCCGGCAAAATAGTCGTGATCGATGAGATAAACGGATAAACGGTCCACGAGATAAGCCAGGTGAGAAACCACCATATCGCGGTCGGAAATGTCTTCGGGAAAGGTGGTCTCCCTGCTGAAACTTTTGGTTTTGGCTTCGCGTGCGGCGGGGTAGTGGGATTGGGAATAGAAATGGGGGGCAATGGATCGTTTCCAGATGGCGGGATAGGCGCGTTCCAGTTCCTTCACCCGTTTGATGCCCATGGCCTGGAGGATCAGCAGTGTATGGTTGCCGATGCCGGGGATTTTTTCCAGGGTAAGGTTTGAGATAAAGGTTTTTTCATCGGCCACAAAGAAAAGTCCGCCGGGTTTTGCGGCTTCGGTGGCCAATTTGGCCCCCAGCCTGGAAAAACCGAGGCCCACGGAAACGCTTAGTCCTGTTTCCCGTTCGACGGTTTGTTTGATTTTTTCCGCCAATGCGTATACGGAAGAGTGGAGGTAGCGGTTGCCGCTGAGGTCCATATAGGCTTCATCGATGGAGACGGGTTCTACCCGTGGTGAAAAGTGGGTCAGGCAAGCGATGAATTTTTCTGAAATGCGGCTGTAGACGTGGTAGCGTCCGCGGACGAAAATTCCCTGGGGGCATTTTTGTCCGGCGGTTCGCAGGGCCATGCCCGAATGTACCCCATATTTCCTGGCTTCATAGGAAGCGGTGCTGACCACGCCGCGTTCGTCGGGCATGCCGCCGACGATAACGGGTTTACCTTTCAGGTAGGGGTTCAGCATGACTTCTACGGCAGCAAAAAAGGCGTCGATATCGATATGAAGTACAAACGGGATTTTCATTGGTATTCTTTAGTGGTATCTTCTTAAGACGCCGACGACTTTTCCCACCAGTTCAAAGGGATCATAAATAGGTTGGTATTCCGGGTTTTCCGGCGCCAGCCAGTATTTTTCGTTATCTTTTTTTAGACGTTTCAGGGTAATGGCGCCGTCGGTTTTGAGATAGGCCACCACCATTTCGCCGGGGTCGGCGTTTGGGGTGCGTTTCACCACCACCACATCGCCTTCCTGGATATAGGCGTCTTTCATACTTTCGCCCTGGACCCTGAACCCCATGATATCGCCGCCCTTTTCCACCATCCATTCGGGTAGTTCGATTTCTTCGCCGAGGGATTCGAAAATTTCCAGGGGGCTGCCGGCGGGTACGATTCCCACCAGGGGAACGGCGGTAAAGTAAGACGCCAGTTCCCAGATTCGGCCCGCCCGTTTCAGGTAACCACGTTCATGCAGCCGGTTGAGGTAGGCATGAACGGTGGCGGGGGAGGACAGGCCGGTTTCGTTTCCTATTTCCCTTACAGTGGGGAAATACCCTCTACTTCTGACCATTTCTTTTAATTGTTCGAAAAATTTCTTTTGTCTTCTTGTGAGCATTGTTCGTTCCTTGTTCGAGAATAGTATAATATTTTTTTCCGTATTTGTCAACAAGATATCGAACTGTCATAAAAATAGCCGCTAAGAACGCGAAGGACCGCGAAGAAAAAAACTTAAGTCCACAGATTACACGGATTTTCACAGAATGTTTTTTCCGCTCTTCCGCTCTTCCTTTTTCCCGCCCAGCAGTCGCAGCAGAAAACATTAAAGTGAGATACCTTTACTTTTTCCAATTTTCGGATATAATTAAATATCCTGTAACATAACGAATAAAAGGAAAATAAAAGACGGCTGTAAAACAAATGAGAAAAAGTGAAAGTTCAGTAGAAATCGGTGCGAGGCTCAAAAACATACGCGCAGAGCTTCGTTTGCAACAGAAAGATATGGCCGCTACCTTGAAAATTGCTCCCAGCTACCTCTGCGAAATCGAAAGCGGCAGGGCCAATCCCGGCCCGGAATTCTTTATAAGACTGGCGACCTCTTTCAATGTCAACCTGCAATACGTGTTCCTGGAAACTGGCGATATGTTTAGCGGCCCCGGTGGCATCTTAAAACCGTTTGAATTTACATGGGGAACTGAAATCGAATCCATCGAAGAATTGCTCTGGCTGATGCAGCACTCGGTATACTTCAAGAGTACAATGCTGGCCCTGGCGAATAAGACCATCAGCAAAGAAGAGGATGAGATCATGGAAAGCCTGCAAAGAAATAAAGCCAAAACAGGAAATAGAAAAAGTAACCCGCGCGGAAAGCAGCCGAACTGAGGCAACGGGACAATAAGGACGGATGTCAAGCCAATGAGAAAATATGAAATCAGCGCTATGGAAATTGGGCAAAGGATAAGGGCAGTACGTAAGGAATTGCACATACAGCAAAAGGACATGGCCGCCGCCATGAATGTCGCAGGCAGTTATCTCAGCGAGATCGAAAACGGCAAAGGCAACCCCGGCCCTGAATTTTTTGTCAGGCTTGCCGGCCAGTTTAATATCAACATGAATTACCTGTTCAGGGGCGCCCCGGATATGTTTGTCAACGACGAAGGCAAAATAAAGAAACAAGAAGTGGACCTGGAGGATGAGGTGGATTCTATTGAGAAAGTGGCCTGGTTGATGGAACATTCGATCTATCTCCACTCCATTGTCCTGACTTGCGTCAATAGAACCATTTTTAATGATAGAGATATTATCCTGGATCACATCAAGAGAAAGAAAGCCAAAGCCGGCGCCGATAAAAACGATTAAGCCCGGTTCCCTGAATCCGCCTCCTAATTTTATGAGCCTCGAAGGACCGCGAAGATAAAAACTTAAGTCCACAAATTACACGGATTTTCACAGAATGTTTTTTCCTCGCTTCCTCGCTTCCTCTCTTCCTTTTCTCCCGGAGATGTCAATAAATACAGCTGCGGAGAGAAAAGTTCCCGCGGCGGAGGCAAAAGTTCCTGCATCGGAGATAAAAATCCCTGCTGCCGAGGGAAAAGTTTGCGGCGCCGGGTGAGCACCTTCGGGTGATGACTAAGCGTATCCGGGTGCTGAGTGAGCACCTTCGGGTGCGGAGTGAGCGACTAAAGGTGCGGAGTGAGCGGTTATGGGAGCGAATTGAGCGACTATGGGTGCGGAGTGGGCGTCTTTGGGTGCGAAGTAAGAGTCTTTGGGTGCGGAGTAAGAGTCTTTGGGTGCGGAGTAAGCGACAAAGGGTGCGGACTAAGCGACTAAGGGAGCGAAGTAAGCGACAAAGGGTGCGAATTGAGCGATTAAGGGAGCGAGTTGAGCGACAAAGGGTGCGGAGTGAGCGACAAAAGGTGCGGAGTGAGCGACTATGGGAGCGGACTAAGCGACAAAGGGTGAGGAGTGAGCGTCTTTGGGTGCGGAGTGAGCGACTAAAGATCCTGAATAAAAGGGTTTCGATACAGTCCCGGATTTTAAAGAACGCAGCGGAGGGTAAAGTTGCCGCTGATATGAAAATAGCCGCTAAGAACGCGAAGACACGCGAAGTAGAGGGGATCACAGATTACACGGATTGACACAGATTGCCAGGAAGTTTTTTCTTCTCTTCTTCGCTTCTCAACTCAATGTCCGATGGTAAGGTATCAATGTCCGACGGTAATCTGTCAATATCCGATGGGAAGGAACCAATATCCGACGGTAATCTGTCAATATCCGATGGGAAGGAATCAATGTCCGATGGTAATCTGTCAATGTCCGTTGGTAAGGTATCAATGTTCGATGGGAAGGAATCAATATCCGACGGTAATCTGTCAATATCCGATGGGAAGGAACCAATATCCGTTGGTAATCTGTCAATATCCAATGGGAAGGAATCAATATCCGACGGTAATCTGTCAATATCCGGCGGGAAGGAACCAATATCCGTTGGTAATCTGTTAATGTCCGGCGGTAAGGTATGAATGTCCGTTGGTAATCTGTCAATGTCCGACGGTAAGGAACCAATATCCGAACCGCGGATATCGCAGATGGGACAGATTCCACAGAGCGGGCGGCGCCCGCAGCCCAGGAAGGCCCTACGGGCCATTTTTCCTCGCCCTTGTAGGTTTTTTTCTTTGCGGTCCTTCGCGTTCTTGGCGGCTATCTACCCGGAGATTTAAAAGTTAGCTGATTTCTCAACATCCGGATATACCGAAAGAACTGAGAAGTGTTTACCCAGAACAGAGGTCAGGAAGAACAAAAACGGAGCATGGTTTTCCCAAATTCTCATCTTCATCGTTCATCATTCATCATTCATCATTTTTTTCTTCTCTTCTTCTCTTCTGCGCTTCTTCTCTTCTGCTTTTCCCCGCTTCCCTGTTTTTGCTCACCTTCTTACCCTCTTAACTTCTCACCTTCTATTATTTCCTCGCTTCCTCTCTTCCCTTTTCCTGCCCTTATTCACAGTTTCGGTCATTTGCATTTGGGATAATTGTTGAATGAGATATGCCTCTTCCCTTTTGGCCTACTGTCCCATAATCCGCCACCAAAACGGAAGCCCAGAGAGCCACGGAACGGAGAAACCATGCCTGGTAAAAGCTGAAAAAGAGCAATTGATTAAGAACCGCAAGGTGATGAAGCCTGTACTGGATGATGATCCCAGAAGAAAGAAAAATTGGAGTTTAAAAAAGGGAGAATATATTGCTATAGGGATGGGGGCAGGAGGGAAATGCATGCAAAATAAACTGATACGTCAACAGAAAAAAAATATTTTCTCAGCAAAAATAGTTGACAAACCCCTTGCAACCAATTAGAATTGATTCTGGAGGTTTAATGCATTACACCTAATAAAAGTGAGAAATGAAAATGGTAAAGGGTCGAGAATTTTTTAAATGGTCAATATTGAACTCAATATTTCGATCACATTGCAAAAGGTATTCTTATGGCTAAATTTCACATAGAACGCGGAAGAATTATAGATACAACCCCACAGGTCGTTTCCTGTTTGTGGAAAAATTGGGATATTTATGATGCAGTGCTTGATAATAAATTTAACAGTATAAAAGAGAAAGAAGGAATTTGGACATTTAAAGTTAAAGGATTTCGGTTTAAATTTGAATTAATTGAGTGTCAGCATAATATGAAATATGGAACTTTCAAATATTTATCGACTTTTTGGAAACCGTGGGCTTCCTGGATCCCAGGAAAATCAATCATCATATTGAAATATTCAGCAACTTCGGACGGGAAAACCTCTGTGATGGGAACCATAGATTTCGAGGCAAAAGGAATAATAGCATTGATAGGGAAGATGTCTGAAAAGTACGCATATAAGCTAGCAGATAGAATTATAGAGGGGGGAGAGATAAGTTGTACTATGATTTCACAAAATATAGAAAAGGCAAAAGAAAAGCTCACTGATGAGCAACGAAAAATACTGGATAAATATCTTAAAGAGCCTTTAACATTATGCGAAACCAATATTCCTACAAATATTTTAGACAAAAAGAATACCCTGCAATTTGTTCCTATAGGCAATAAATCTCTTGTAAGACTTGAGACATCTGTTCCCAAAAAGCGAAGAATAAGACAGGAAATGGAAGTTGAGGAAAAGGTTGATAGTATAATTTCAGTTTGTACTAAAATCAATCGTTCTGCAAATTTCTTTGAAAATATTTCAAGAGGGATTGATATAACCCATGATAAAGGCGGTCTAATTGTCAGTGGACAGGAATTTTACCAGGAAGCAATAAAGTTAGGGCAATCGCTTTATTCTGCATATATTTCAGAAGACATACATGCTTATCTGACATCGATGATAGACTATAGCGGTAATGTTCAACTTAATATAGAAGCGGAAGGACGGGATAGCACACTTCCTTGGGAATTGCTCCATAACCGAATGGATTTTCTCTGCCTTAAGATCGGATTGACAAGAATAGTCTCCGAAGTTATAAAACTAGCCAATAAGGACTTTGATTTTAAAGGCGTTTTGATTATTGGCTCAAATCCCAAGAACGATTTAGAAAATGTGGAAAAAGAAGCGATGATTGTTTTTAAAGCACTTGAAAATGTTGAGGGTATAAATAAAAAACTGTTGATAGGTTGCGATGCCACTAAAGACAATGTGATAGACGAGATTGAATCTGGAGAATATCAGGTTCTGCATTATTGCGGGCATTCGGAATTCAATAAGGAAAACCCCAGACTGAGTTTTCTACTTTTCAACAATGAGAGGAAACTTTTGGCAGATGAATTAGCACGATTATCAGAAGATTTTGGGCTTAAATTAGTTTTCCTTAACTCCTGCTTAAGTGGCTTTACTGGAAATTACGGGGTTGGTGTAACAGGTTTATCAGATTCCTTTGTAAAGATTGGTGTTCCATTCGTAATAGGAATGTTATGGCCGATTAGTGATCAAGGAGCTTTGATATTGGCAGAAGAATTTTACGATAAACTTTTAAAGTTAAAGGACCCGGTTGAAGCTCTTAGAAGAGCGCGTCTTAGAGTAGGGCGTTTTTTTGATTGGAAAGATCCAGTATGGGCCGCACCAGTTATTTTTTCACAATAGTTAGGAGTTGATGTTGAAATGAGCAAACTAAATGCGAAAAAAGAAATATTCATCAGGGATGGATGCAATGCATGTGGATACTGTTTTTTGATATGCCCGGAAAAAGCCATAAAATTATCAATTAAAGCATCAATAAATCTTGAATCATGTAATCTTTGTGGAAGGTGCATCTTCGTATGTCCATGTAGTGCGATTGAAATCAGTGAGAATAATCATTCCAGCCATCAAATTGAAATGGATTCGACTGAATTGACAGAAAACTATGATACCATAATAATCGGGGCAGGCATTGGGGGACTCCTTACCGCCGCCTGTTTGTCAAAAATGGGGAAAAAGGTAATTGTTTTTGAGAAATTATCTTTTCTCGGTGGGAGATTTTCAAGTATTCCATATAATGGATTTCAAATATCTACAGGGGCTGTTCATATGCTTCCATATGGTTCTAAAGGACCGTTTGCCAAAATCCTTATACGTTTAAATATTGGAGATATTATATTCAGTTCAAAAATATTTTCTTATTATGTTGACAATAAACATTTTCGCTTCAATAGAGTGCTTAGCATATTATCTTTATTATCTCTTTTAGAAAAGATCAGCCTTTTTAAATTATTTATAAAGATGGGAATCATCAAATCTTTAGACGGGTCAGTTTCATTTTCTAGTTGGCTTAGTGGACAAACCAGATATCAAAAAATATTTTCTCTTTTTGAGACATTCTCAAATTTTTCTCTCAGCCTTAGCCTTAAGGAGATTTCGTACAATGAAATGCGCCGAATATTAAAGACTTTACTATCTTTACACGTTCCTGGGGTTCCTCAAGGTGGCTGCGGAAACATTGTAAAAAAACTGCAAGATTTGATCGAATCACAGAATGGTGTTATTAAAAAAAAAGCAGAGGTTGTGGAGATTGTAATTGAAGATTCAATAGCAAAGGGAGTTATTGTTCGAGATAGACAGAGTGGTAGGAAATGCTTTTTTGAATGTAAAACTATTATTTGCAACAATGGCCCAAAGGGCGCTATGTTGCTAATCAAAAAAAATTCATTCGACTACGATAGCACTGAAAGTATAAAGAGTATTAAAGAGGCAAACGGGCTTAAAATACAGTTTTCAAGTAACAAATCGTTAATAGATCACAGCGGAATAATGTTTTGCCTTGGTACTAGGCGGATTGCAGGAATTGTACAACCCTCGAATGCCGATCCTAACCTCGCACCAGTTGGAAAACACCTGTTAATATCATATCAAATGATTAAATCTGATGACATTGAAAAAGAAATTGAGTTTGCTCTAAATGATTTAAAAAGTATTTTTAATAAGGATTTCAGTGACCATTGTGAAGTCTTATGTATAAGCTGCTTTAAGGGTAAATGGCCAACCAATAGAGCAATCCAGGGAATGGATGTTAGTTTTAAAACCGCGGTTCATGGGCTTTATATGATAGGAGATGGATGCAAATATCCAGGTTACATTATGGTTGAAGGTATAGCAAAAACTGTTGAGAATCTTTTGAATTATATTAGTTCAAACGATGAAGTAAATAAAAACTCTATGGGCAATGGGAGCTAATTAGCCAAATGGAAAGTGTATTTCAAAATAGAATTTACCCCCGAATGCACGAAGGTTACTATAAATCACTTGCTACCCAAAGTTTTAATGCTGATATTTCTAAAATACACCTACTATTTCATGTTTTTAATTTTAGAAAAGGGTGGAAAAAATCAGTTTTAATATTGATATTCAGATTTGACTCTTTCTTTTAAGGAGGAAAGCATGGACAAAATAAATATTGAGGTTTGTGTTGACGATGAAAGCATCTTGCTAGATTTTTTTGGGAATAAAAATCCCTCCATTGATCAAGAAATTTCTTTAGGCAATGGTATAGCCTTATCTTGCCATAGGCGAAAATCTAAATTCAGAGGCTCGCTTGAGCAAATAATACTGCTAGTTTTAACAATTCCTGTCGGAATTAGTACAAACATAATTTCGTCAATTTTATATGAAAAATTTAAATCTAAAAAGGTAAATTCAATAAAAATCGACGGTAAAGAAGTCAGAAATAACCAAAAGGAAATTGAGAATGCACTAACCGGGGAAACCAAGACATGAATCGGGACGATTTTTTGCCTGTTCCTTTTCTCTCTCACGGGGGGACCTTGCGCTCTCAATGGACTGTCCGGACCACAGATGCGCGGGGGTTGCAGATGGCGCAGATTAATTAGATTAAAATCAGAAAGTTCTTTATCTGCGTCATCAAGGTCATCAGCGTAATCAGCGGTTCAGACATTTATCGAGGAAATCCAAAATATACGAATTTTTCAGTGCTTTATCGGCTTGTTCGGCAAGATGTTCGGGAAGAACTTGTGGGAAATTCTGCCCCCAGGGAATTTCTCCAACAAGTTGTTGGAGATATGCCTCTCTTCGGGAAATTCAATTAAAGCGGAGCGACATTCTTGACTGAACCTTACCGCAGCGATATTGTTCAATGGATTTTGATAAATGCCTGGCATTTGCGGGAGACTTTAAAAGATGAAAGGTTTCCATATAGCTCTCAAAAGTATCTAAAGACATTATCACCGCATCTTCCGCCTCCCGGCGTTTAATGACGGTATAATCGGCGTCATTGACAACCTGATCCAGGACTGATTTTAAATTGTTCCTGGCTTCGCTAAACGTAACAACTCTCATTTAAACCTCCACACATGTCTTGTTAGTTGTACAAGTATATCATGTTTCTTTTCAATCCGCAAACAAAAAGTGAATTTAGACAGCCTTAATGATTAACAAGTAAAATTCGAAATCCGAAATTCGAAATTCGAAACAAATTCAAAATTCAAAAGCTCAAAATCCCAAACAAAAGCAAGCCCGCGAAATACACGAAAAACGCGAAAAAGTTGCCACGGACGAACACGGACGAACACTGACCTTTTTTCATCATTCATCATTCTATATAAAGACGCCCGTCCACAGATTACACTGATTTACACAGATTACAGGATGTTTTTTCTTCTCTTCTTCTCCTCTTCTCTTCTCTTCTGCTTTATCGGCTCTTCCCCGCTTCCTCGCTTCCTCGCTTCCGTGCTTCCTGTTTTTTCTTCATCATTCATCATTCATCATTCATCATTCCGTTTACTATTCCAAAACCTCTGTCATCACAGTCCCTGATGCGGCGGACGGCGCTTCGATCCCCAATTTCAACCCAACGGTAACCGCGATATCCAAAGGCGAAACGGCCCGGTAAACAACCTTTGGATGGATACCCGGACCCGCGAAAAATACCGGCACATGGGTGTCGTAAGAGTACGGCGAACCATGCATGGCCGCATCCTGGTCATGCACCGGGTACAATAACCACGAAGAATCCTGGTATATTAAAATATTGCCGGAACGTTTGGGATGAAATACGATTTTTAATTTATTCGCCATGGGCGTATCCAGACCGTTTCCCCTTAATATCTCCGTCCGCGTAACCGCCAGGGCTATGCCTTTTACTGTCATTACCGCCTCCGCGGCAACTCTTTCTACTTCCGTTATATCCAGTTTCAACTTTTCCACTACCCGCGGGTCCAGGTAAATGGAAGGATTCCGAAACCCGAACACGAAATCTTCCCGGGTTTTGTATTTTTTTTGCAGGGCCCGGTTGATGGCGGTTTTTAAATCCGCCGGATCGATGCGCCCCCCGGGCATGCCCAACCGGGTCCGGTATTCCGGGACTATGTCCCCGCCGTGATCGCTGGCCAGTACGATCAATGTGCGATTCAAACCGACGGCCTGATGGATGGCCTTGAATAATTTTGCCAATGTTGTATCGACATGTAAAAGATTGTCTTCGTATTCCAGGCTCTCAGGCCCGTAAGAGTGCCCGATATAATCGCTCATGGATAAACTCACGATCAACATGTCGGTATATTTTCCCTGTCCCAGTTTTTCTTCTTTCAGTAGGTAACAGGCAAAATCCGCGGTTAATTCATCGGCAAAAGGGGTGAAACAGAGTTGATTATAATACTCCTGGTCTTGATATCCGGCCAATGAATGGGGAAATACATTGGTGCGGTGGTTGGGTTCGTTAAACGGTTTTTCTTCTGGCCGGTCGTCGCTGCTGCCGTGGATGTAAGTCGATTTGTCCTGGAGCAGTTCCCATGATTTATTTTTATATTGATCGGCTTTTTTGAGCTTGTTCCAGTCGGTCAGCCATGGGGGTAATGCGGAATTTTTATAATAATAGTCGCCTGTCCTGAATTCACCGTTTTCTTGATTGTACCAGAACGCTTTTCCCAGGTACCCTGCCGGGAGAATGGCGCCGCGGTCTTTGACGGATACGCCGAAGACCCGTGATTGCCTGTCAAAGGCCAGGACCAGTTCGTCGCCGATGGTAGTGGCGGTTAATAGGGATGGGTCTTCGATTTTGATGGATGCGCCGGTTTGACGGTCCAACCAGGAGTTTCCCACGATGCCGTGGTCGCTGGGCGTTGCCCCGGTGAATAAGGTCGCGTGTCCGACCGCGGTTAAGGTAGTGACATAAGGATACCTGGCGTTTTTATACCATACGCCGTTATTCATCAAGTACTTAAAACCGCCTTTCCCGAAACGGTCTTCCAGGCGTGAAACCATCTCTGCCGGTAATTGGTCGATGACGATCGCCACGGCCAGGCGGATATGGTTGGTTTTCTCGATTTTTTTGCCGCAGCACCCGGCGTTGGCGCTGGATAGGGTAAGCATGACGCAGATAGCGATAATGATTGAAATGGTAATATTTCTCCGCATTTATTTCTCCTTGAGAGTGTTAAATTGTATTGTATAAAAGGTTGGCAGAAAAAGCAACAAAATAATGCCTCCGGCGGCCAGGGGGCTCTTTTTGAAAAAACCGCCCCCTGGACCCCCACAAAAACTTTTATTATCAAAAGTTTTGGGAAGTCCAGAAACCCTTTTTCAAAAGGGTTTCTGGCCGCCGGAGGCAAGAACATGCCATTCGCTATTCTTTATGGTATAATGGCGTCCTTAGAGAAACTAAATTATAAAAGGAGTCAAATATGATGCGTACAAAAGCTATCTTTCTTGTCCTGGCAATCGCGCTCTCCTGGGGCGCGCTTCTCCTCAACGCGGAAATCAACCAGGATATCCTCCCCCTGGGACCGTCAAAATTTAAATTCATCATCGACAAAATCGAAAAAGACCAGGTCATCCAAACCGCCACAGGTAAAACCGTTTCCCTGGAAGATATTATCGATCAAAACAAAGACGCCAACGTCTTTATCATCGGCGAAGCCCATGATAACTTCCAATGCCATACCTTCCAACGGGATTTTATCCGGGCCCTGTTTAAAAAATACCCCAAACTGGTGGTGGGTTTCGAATTCTTCCAGCGCGAAGATAATCCCGTACTGGAAGACTGGAGAAACGGCAAAATCAGCGAAGAGGAAGTAATAAAAAAGTCCGCCTGGTACAAACGCGGCGGACAGGATTACCGGTATACCCGCCTCATCATGGATATTATCAAGGAAAACAAGATAAAAACCATCGGCCTCAATGTCCCCAGGGAAATCCTGCGCACTGTCTCCCGGAAAGGTTTCGATAACCTCACCAAAGAAGAAAAGGCGCTCTTTCCCACCATCCGCGTCCCCAACCCCGAACATGAATATTTTATCAAAGGTATCTTCGGAACCTTTGCCGCCCAGGTTCCTATGTGGTTTCAAAATATTTACAACGCCCAGAAATGCTGGGATGTCATCATGGCGGAATCCATGCGGCAAACCCTGGCCCGGGCGGAATTCCGCGGTTATAAAGGGGTTATTATCGCCGGCAGCAACCATGTGGCTTATCAACTGGGCATCCCCTTCAGGTACCGGGCCGCCCAACCGGGCGTCAAAATCACGACCATTGTCCCTGTCCTGATGCCGGAAGAAAAGAAAAAAGACGACGCGGAAGGCGAGGAAATTAACCCCATGATGAAAATGATGGCCCAATCCCTGGCCCCGGCGGCGGTGTTTTCAAGGGGCATCGCCGATTATGTATTCTCCGCCCATCAACCCACGGACCGGACTTTCCCGGTTATCGGTTTTACCGCCGTGGAAAAAGACGGGAAATTGATGGTGACGGAAGTGGCCAAAGAAAGCATCGCGGAGAAAAACGGCGTCAAAAAAGACGATCAAATCCTTGCCGTGGATGGCGTCGAGGTCTCTACCCTGGAACAAATGCGCCTCCTCATTGCCCCGAAAAACTGGGATGATTCCCTGGATTTGAAAATAATAAAAAAAATCCCGGTGACAAAAGAAGATAAAAGCAAAGAAGACAAAAATAAAAAGTAATTTTATTGACTTTATGGCCGACTTATTTGTATAATGGGAATTCCATATTATTCAAAAAAACAAGGATATGCCGATGAGTAAAACCAATAATAACATTAATTTTCTCGACCTGGTCCCGGGTCGAAAATGCAACTGGGATAAAACCGAAGACGGGAAAATGTTTCTCCTGGTTCCCCGGTTTAAAAACCGCTGGCTGAAAAAATTTGCCTTAAACATGGGAAAATCCGAGTTTGTCAGGCTCTACCTGGACAACAACGGGGCCAGGGTGTGGGAACTCATCGACGGCAAACGAACGGTGGGCGCTATTTGCGATCTTATTCAAGAACAGCCCGGCGATAAGTTGGACCAGCCGGAACAGCGGGTTTCTTTTTTCATGGGGATGTTGAAAAAAAACGATTTCATCACTCTCCTGGAAGAATTATAATATATATGGCTTTAGAGAAAGGAGACAGATATGTTGAACGATGAGACAACCAATCACAGTTTTTTTCACCCTGCATCCAAAGCGTACCGGTTTATAGTACTGGCATTTGTATCCATGTTAACGCTGGGGTGTTACTTTGCCTATGACATTGTCGCTGCGATTGCAGACAGCTTAATGACAACCATGGGCGCCACGGAAAGTCAAGTGGGGTCCATGTACACGATGTATAGTATTGCGGCCATTGCGGCTGTATTTATATCGGGTTTCTTGATCGATCGCCTGGGGACCCGCAAAGGTAGTATGATATTTTCAAGCCTGGTGTTTATCGGGGCTGCAATTGTGGCCTTTGCCCCCAGTTTGCCGGTTTTATATGTGGGGCGCTTTATTTTCGGCGCCGGTTCCGAACCCCTGGTGGTGGTCCAGAGCGCCATGCTGGCCCGCTGGTTCAAAGGAAAAGAACTGGCCTTATCGTTTGGCATCGCACTGACGGTCAGCCGGGTCGGGACCCTTTTTGCGCTCAATACCGGCGAGGTTATTACCAGTCATTTCGGCAGCCCCAAGTACGCATTGGGCGCGGCCACGCTCCTTTGCCTGCTGTCGCTGCTGGCCAATGTGGTCTATGTTTTCCTGGACCGCAGGGGCGAACGGGTTTTGGGCCTGGCAGACAGCGCTTCGGGAGACAAAATCGTGTTGAAAGATATTAAATTTTTTAAACCTACTTTCTGGTATGTCACCATCCTGTGTTTGACTTTTTATTCGGCCATCTTCCCTTTTACATCCCTTTCATTAAAATTCTTTAATGAGAAATGGGGCCTTCCCCTGGTGAGCGGCCAGGAGGGCGGTTTCCTCTACAAAGTCTTTGCCAATTTCATACATATGTTCAGCACCGCCGGCGGAGTTGCATCCATTATTATTTTTGCCTCCATGGTGTTGGCGCCTTTTGCCGGTAAATTGGTGGATAAGATCGGTAAACGCGCTACATTTATGATTTTCGGTTCATTGATAATGATCCCCAGTCACCTGCTGATGGGCGTTACCATGCTTTACCCGGTTATTCCCATGATTATGCTGGGCGCGGCCTTTGTATTGGTCCCGGCCGCCATGTGGCCGTCTGTCCCCCTGGTGATTAAAAAGGAACATGTGGGCACCGCCTTTGGCGTCATGACCGCCATTCAAAATATCGGCCTGGGTCTTTTTCCTTACCTGAACGGCAAATTTAGGGAAATCACAGGCTCATATACTGCCAGCCAGGTGATGTTTGCCAGCCTCGGTTTTATCGGGCTGATTTTTGCGTTCCTGTTATTGCGCGCCAATAAGAAAGAAGGAGACATTTTAGAAAAACCCTAACGAAAAGTTTTTGGAAGTCCGGAGAACCTCGCCCTCCGTGAGGGCTTTTTTCAAAAAGGTTCCTGGTCGCCGAAGGCAATATGAAATATAAAATCCTGATACCATTTTTCATCTCCTGTCTATTGGCCGCGAACTATGCCCATACCCAGGATGGGAATGCTGAAAAAAAATACCGCTGGCCCCTGGATATCAATAACGGATACAGCTCTTCGTTCCAGGAGTTTCGTTCCAATCATTTCCACGCCGGCATCGACCTGCGCACTTTCCAGACTACCGGTCATCCTGTATATGCCATTGCCGACGGTTGTATCGTTCGCTTGCGCATGGTGAAAACCGGGAGCGGCAAAAGCCTCTATTTGAAACATGCGGACGGGAATACCTCTGTCTATTTTCACCTGGATAGGTTTGAGAAAAACCTCGAAACCCTGGTCAAACAGGTTCAGCAGTCCAAAGGCGTCATATATTTCGGCGATTTTTATCCCCAGGAGCCGCTGTGCTATAAACAGGGGCAGGTGATCGCCTACTCCGGGGAAACCGGTTTCGGGTTTCCCCATCTTCACCTGGAAATCAAGGACCCCGGACAATTTACCCTTAACCCCTTCCCGTTATTGGAGTTGCCTTCCCGCGATAAGAATGCCCCGGTGTTAAAAGGGATATTATTAAGGAACCGGGGTTCCTCACCCATAAACGGCGAGATCGGGGAATTCTATTTTCCCTTCAAAAGGGATAAATATAATCATTATACCGCGCCCCGACCTTTGATTATCGCCGGCCCTTTTGACCTGGTACTGAATACCAGGGATATCACCGACAGCGGCCGGTACGCCGCGCCCTATGAAATCTCCGCCGCCATCGATGAGCACGACTATTTCGATTTGAAGTTCGACCGGTTCTCGTGGGATGATAATAACCAGTTGGGATTTGTCTATGACATGTTGTATTCCAATGCCAGTACTTTTTATTATAATCTTTTTTCCCAGGAAGGGTTTTCCCTGGAAAGTAAAAAAATCCCCCTCCGGGGCGTCGTCGATTCCCTGGATTACGGCCCGCATAAATTAAAAATCCAGGTGAAAGATAATTATGAGAATGAGTCCACCGGGGAACTGACTTTTTACAAGATCAAGAAACCCGAATTAGAACTTTCCGGGTGCAGCGTCGCCGGGAACGAGATGCGCTTTCGCATCGAAAAACTGGAAGCGGAAGCGGCGGACGCCGTCTCCATTACTTTAAAGGACAGCCGGGAACGTACGGTATATACCGGCCAATTGAAGCAAACCGTTATTTCCCAGCCAAAAGAGTTTGTCTTAAAAGGTTCATTTGCCGGCGTCTACTTTATCGATTTTAATTTTATAAAAGAGCGAACCCCTTATTTTAAAAAACGCTTCTTATTACAGGAACAGTGGTTAAGCTCTATTACCGATATCGATTTCGAAACCTTTCTCAATCATGATGAAGTGTTCATTAAAATCCTCAGTCCCGCTTTGGCCCCCGACAATTTACGTTTAACCGTGGTCCAGGGGCCGGAATCCAGGGAAGTAAACGCCGAATCCAGCGCCGGTTCCATTTACTTTCGCTTTACCCCTTTGAATTTTACCAATAAAGTCCTGCTGAATTTTGCCCTTTACAAAGGGGACGAAAAAGTCGCGGAAATTCAAAAGTCGATGGCCCTGGTCTATCTTAAGAAAGGGGAGACGCAAGATTTCAAATATGAAGAATTCGGCGCCGAATTCGAAACCAGGGCCGTATATGAACCCAGGGCGCTGCTGATGGAGGAAAAGAATTTCCCTTCCGAATACCCGGTTTTATCCAGGCAGATTAGTTTATCCCCTTATTACTTTGCTTTCCTGGATACGGTTAATTATACCTTTCAAAAAGACCTCCCCAATCCCCAACAGGTAGGAATATTCAAATACGAGGTCAGGCTCAAACGATGGTCTTACAAGAACACGATTTATGACAGCGCCGCTAAAACCTATCGACATACGGCCTTAACATCGGGCGTATACGCCCTGCTGCGGGACATCTTTCCGCCGCGGGTTTTCTTGAGGAAGCCCCGGTCGCAGCACAGGGGGGCCCTCGGGCGGTTGGATATCGCCATGACCGATGGCGGCAAAGGCATTAATGACGATACCTTAAAAGTGCGTTTGAACGGCGTCTTGCTGGATGTGGACTATGACCCCGATTGGCGGGCCGTCTATATTGAAGATGAAAATTTAAGGCCGCTCAAAATAGGGAAAAATGTATTGGAAGTGGAAGTGAGAGATTACGCCTGGAATAAAACCGCCAGGACCTTTACGTTTAACTTAAAATAAATCCGAAACAATATCAAAATCCAAAGTTTCAAAATTCAAAACAAAAACTGCCCACGAATTACACGAATTTTCACGAATGTTTTTTGTCTTTTTTCATCATTCATCATTCATCATTCATCATTTTATTTTTTTACAGTTTTGGTCATTTGTATTTCGGTCATTTGAATTTGTTTCGAATTTCGGATTTCGGATTTCGAATTTATTATCTCTTTAATTATTTGCATGCTTGATGAACTGCCGCGGCCCCAAATAGAAATCGTTGATAGGCGACGGTTTTAAACCCGGCTTCATATAATATGGATTCCAGTTCCGGGGCCGGATAAAAAGAACGGATGGAAGAGGAAAGATAAGCGTAACTGGATTCCGAACCGGATATCAA
Organism: Candidatus Aminicenantota bacterium; assembly: GCA_026393835.1. Classification (GTDB taxonomy): domain Bacteria; phylum Acidobacteriota; class Aminicenantia; order UBA2199; family UBA2199; genus JAKAGC01. The sequence continues at coordinate 36,292 of JAPKZK010000067.1, forward strand.
CCAACCGATGGGTTTGACCGTTAATTTGACATAGAGATGAAAGAACCATCGTATGATCTTCAGGCGCGGTTGGCTGGTTTCCAGGTTAAAGAAGCATCCGCCGGGTTTCAGTACCCGGTGAAATTCCCGGAAAGCCTGCAGCAGATGTCCTTGCTTCGCGTCCAGGTTGCGGGTGGCAAAGGAAATGGTAATGGCGTCGAAGGAGTTGTCGGCAAAAGGAAGTAGGAGGGCGTCGGCAAGGGTAAAGGAGATGGTGGCGATTCCTTTTTCATGGATTTTGGCGGCGGCCTGTGTCAACATTTGCGGCGAGAAATCCGCGGCAATGATGCGGTTGGGGTAGGGGAGTCGGCGGCTTAGATCGATGGCGGTCTGGCCCGTGCCGCTGCAAATATCTAAAAATAGCCCGGGTTCGCGGCTGCTTTTTACCGCCGACGCGGCGGCTTTCTTGCGCCAGCGGGCATCCATTCCCAGTGTCAGGATGCTGTTGATTAATTCGTAAGAGCCCCAGATGCGGGTGTAAAATCTCTGTATTCCTTTATTCATGACTCATTAATTTTCCTTAGTTCATCTTGCATCTCCCGCCAGTGATTCATTTTGGCTATTCATCGTTCATCGTTCATCATTCATCATTCATCATTCACCGGGAGACAGCCATTTGAATTGGTATTATACCATAATTTAAATATGGAACTGCGGATTTTGAGTTTTTATATTTTTATTATGGCGTTGTCTTTACATTGGCGCGGTAATTTTATACAATATTCATATGAGCAAGATGAAATCCTTTTACCGATTAGAAATGTTGGTCCTGGGATTGTTTGCCCTGGGCCTGTTGATTGGCGTCGCGTTGTATTTCATCGATTCGTCGGCTTTTTCAACTTACGTCGAGGAAGACGGCGTCGTCGAATGGACCACTGTCGTCGCCCTGGTTTCTTGCGCGGCGATAAATATACTGAGGTTCTTCCGCCTGAGAAAACAAAAAACAAAACTATTTTTAGGCATCTTACTGGCGGCAAGCCTGGCGCTTCTTTTCGGCGTAGGGGAAGAACTCTCATGGGGACAGCGCATATTCAAATTCGAAAGCGGCGATTTCTTTAATACTTATAATACCGAGAAAGAAGTCAATCTCCATAACCTCCAGTTCGGCCCCGTGAAACTGGATAAACTCATTTTCAGTCTGCTGCTTTCCATCCTCATTTGCGTGTACATTTTTGCGCTGCCGGTTTTATATCGCCTGCTCAAGATAGTAAAGCAATGGGTGGATGACCTGGCCATCCCGGTGCTGCAAAATTACCAGTTGATCGCTTTTGGCGCCTTGATTATCGCCATCGGCGTCATCCATGACATGCGGAAATGGGAACTCCTGGAAATGTGCGCCGTACTCCTGCTCCTGGTTATTCTCCTGGACCCCCTGAACAAAGAAATTTACATGAGACCCCAAAAGACCGAAAATGGGAAGGTGAGTGAATAAAAAGGCTGTTTTCCTTTTAATCCTTTTGACCGTCCTTTTATATGCCTGGCCGCCGGGTCAATGGTTTCATACCGGGGGAACAACGGCCGCACGCTTTGCGGAAATACTTCCTTCACCTTCTTCGATTCAAGGTGGACCTTTTAAAGAGGAAGAATTCATTTCTGCGCCGGGGAATATGCAGGTGCATGCCGCTTCCATTGCGGGAATGAAAGACAACACCCTGGCGGCTGTGTGGTACGGCGGGAAATATGAAGGTACGCCGGATACCCGGATTTATTTCACTACCCGCGCACCGGGAAAGAGTTGGACGCCCCCGGTTGGCATTGTCAACCGCGCCTCTGCTTCGAAAGAACTGAACCGTTACATTAAGAAAATCGGCAACCCGCTGGTATTTTCAGACCGGGACGATCGCCTGGCGCTTCTTTTCGTGACCGTGTCCTTCGGGGGGTGGTCAGGAAGCTCATTGAATATAAAAATTTCCAGCGACAAAGGCAAGACCTGGACCCGCAGTCAGCGGCTCACCTTAAGTCCTTTTTTCAATGTCAGCCAGTTGGTGCGCAACAACCCGCTGCGGCTCACGGACGGGGGGTTCGTAGTTCCCATTTACAATGAATTTATCGGGATTTTTTCCGAACTCCTGTGGCTCCGTCCCGGGGATGGTGAACATGCCCCGGTATATTTCAAAACGCGGTTGACCTGGGGGACGCTGTATCTTCAGCCCGCCATCGTGGGATTAACGCCCGACAGTGCGGTTGCTTTCCTTCGCAGCCGCCGCGCTAACAGCCGCATCGCCGTATCCTTCAGCGACGATACCGGGGGAACCTGGACCGCCCCCCGATATATCGATCTCCCCAATCCCGGGTCCGGGTTGAATGGCCTGCCCCTCTCGGGCGGGCGTATTTTACTGGCCTTTAACGACAGTTCATCCAGCCGCGAGAATCTATCCCTGGCGGTCTTAAAAGAATATCCCACTGAACACACAGAGCGGGCTGCCGTTCTTGAAAATACCCCGGGCGAGGAGTTTTCATACCCTTACATGATCCGGTCCAGCGATGGAAAAATCCACCTGCTCTATACCTGGCAAAGAAAACGCATTAAACATGTTGTTTTCAATGAAGAATGGATTGAGAAGAAAATAAAATGATGAATGATGAATGATGAATGATGAAAAATGAGTTATGAATTTTCGTTTTTATTTCCTTTTTTATTGGTAATGTTTGCCGGGCAGTGGATTCTCCAGCGGATGGGGAAATCGTTGTATGGGTGGCGGGCAACGTCTATCATCGGTATTATTTCTTTATTGGTGTGTATTGCGCCGGTGGGGGGTATCCCGTTGGCCCGGTGGCTTATCAGTTTGAATGCTAATTTTTCCATTCCATTAACCGTGGTTTTGTTTGTCGGGGTGTGGGAAAAGGCAGGGGGAAAGGTATTGTTTGATAGGAAAACGTTATCCGGTTTTTGGCTATTCGGTATCGTAATGGGGTTATTGCTTTATCCCATGGCGTTGGGGTTGGGGTGGTATGATCCCTATTCGTTGGGGTGGAAGTTTTCGCTGCTATTTGTTGTGATGATGGTATTAACCATTTTCTTGCTTTTGAAGAGGAACCCATTGGGAATCGTGTTGATGTTGTGCATTTTGGCGTATCATTTACGTTTGTTGGAATCGCCCAATTTCTGGGACTATCTTATCGACCCGTTTTTTGTGATAATATCTTGTACCAAAAACCTTTTCGAGAAAAGGTTTCTGGACTTCCAAAAGCTTTTGATAATAAACCTTACCAGAAGTTTTAGGAGGTGTCGGAACCCTTTTTCAAAAGGGTTCTGACAATTTTTCATTGACAAATAATCAATATTGTTTTAAGATATTTTCCCATGGACACATATGAGCGAATGGGGAGTGGATCGAACGTTGATCGCAGGGACTCTAAATTCCTGCAGCCGGGTGCAACCCCCGGACTCCTCGCTGCCATAAAAAGGCCGCGGTGATGTAGGGGTTTGATTCATCAAACCCAATAGATGAACACCTGTGTGGGGCTTGATAAATCAAACCCCTACAGATAAATCAAACGCCCTCTCTTGGTGTGCCGTCTCTTGGTGGCAAAGCTTTTATAAGGTATTGATAATGACAAAGATTAAATGGTCTGAAGTGCAACTACACCGCTTGAAAGAACTGGACGCGGCCCCGGATGAACAAGATCAGGAATTCAACAGTACTGCTGAACGCGACCGGGCGTTCCATCTCCTGGAAACAGGGCTCATTCGGAACGCCCGGTCCCATTTAAGAGAACTTCGTGAAAAATATCTCCGCCCCTCCTTATGCCGCCTGGAAAGCGTGCTGGTAGAAACGCTTACCGGCCGGGGGTTTGTCCAGGTGGTTACCCCCACTATTATGTCCAGGGCGCACCTGGCGAAAATGACCATCGCTGAAAAGCATCCGCTTTATTCCCAGGTATACTGGTTGGATAAAGACAAATGCCTGCGCCCCATGCTGGCGCCCCATTTGTACTATGTATTGAAAGACCTGCTGCGGTTGTGGGAGAATCCCGTGCGCATCTTTGAAGTCGGTTCCTGTTTCCGGAAAGAGTCGCAAGGCGCGCAGCATTCGTCGGAGTTTACCATGCTCAACCTGGTGGAGATGGGTTTACCCGCGGACCAATGCCGTCCCCGGTTGGAAGAACTGGCGTTACTGGTAACCCGCGCCGCCGGACTGGAGAAATACACGCTTGAAACCGAAACCTCCGCTGTCTACGGCGAAACCATCGATGTGGTGGTTGAGACGCCGGCAGGTAAAATAGAAATCGGTTCCGCCGCCATGGGGCCGCACCCCCTGGATGCCGCCTGGAAAATCACTGTAGCCTGGATGGGCATCGGTTTCGGCCTGGAACGTTTGTTAATGGTCAAAGAAAAAAGCCCGAACCTGGCCAAAATGGGCAGAAGCCTGTCATACCTCGATGGGATACGATTGAATATTTGAGGGAGATGCGATAAGAAGGTGAGAAGGTAAGATGGTGAGAAGGTGAGAGAAGAAAAAAAAAGGAAAAAACAGGGGTTAATGGTTAGCAAATGAATATCGCTGAACAGGGACGCAGATTAGAGAACATATTGGAGAAAGCGCGGCGGTATGAAGCGCTGACCGAGGAAGATATCGTATTTATATTACAACTTCGGCAGGGGGATTTGATTGATAAACTTTTCAGTGCTGCCAGGGAGATGCGCGGCATTCATTTCCAGGATAAGATTTTTTTATATGGGTTCCTTTATATCAGTACTTATTGTCGGAATAATTGTACCTTTTGTTTTTACCGCACCGCCAACAACCGGTCGCTGCGGTATCGAAAAGAAGAATCCGAGGTAGTAGCAGCGGCCACGGCGCTGGCCCGGTCCGGCGTCCATCTTATCGATCTGACCATGGGCGAAGACCCGGAGCTTTTTAATGACCGGGAGCATGGGTTTGACGCTCTTATCCGGTTGGTTCGGAAGATAACGGAAGTTACCCGGTTGCCTGTGATGGTTTCGCCTGGGGCTGTACCGGGGCCTGTGTTGGAAAGTTTAGCCCAGGCCGGGGCCGTGTGGTATGCGTGTTACCAGGAAACCCATAACCCGGTTTTATTTGAGCGGCTGCGGCCCGGTCAGGATTATCAAGCCCGGTTTAATGCGAAGTTAATAGCGCATGCTTATGGTCTTTTAACCGAGGAGGGGATATTGGTCGGGGTAGGGGAGACATCGGCGGATATAGCGCATTCGATTGAAGCAATGCGTACCCTGGGGGCGGAACAGGTGCGGGCCATGAAGTTTGTGCCGCGGGAGGGGACGCCGATGGAGGGTTATCCGTCGCCTGATCCTTTAGCTGAATTATTAATTATTGCGGTGTTGCGGCTTGTGTTCCCTGGGCGACTTATCCCCGCCACGTTGGATGTAGAAGGTTTGGCGGGGTTGGAGCGCAGGCTTGAGGCGGGGGCCAATGTGGTGACGTCGATTGTGCCGCCTCGGCAGGGGTTAGCGGGGGTAGCGCAGAGTTTTTTAGATATCGATGATGCGCGGCGAACGGTGGACAGTGTGTTGCCGGTGTTGGAGAAATGCGGTTTAAAACCGGCTACAGTAGAAGAATATCAAAAATTTTGTGGGGGTCCAGGGGCCCCGCGGCGCGGGGGACCTAATAATTAAGGTGCAGAGCCAGATGAAGCAGCAAATTAAAACCTCCCGTGGGAGTTCTACAAATAGGGTGCACGCGCCGCGTGCCCGCCGGAGGCAAAATGTTAGTAGCAATAGTAGGTGGTAAACTCCAGGGCGTCGAGCTTACTTATCTTGCCCATAAAGCTGGCTGGAAAGTGATAGTAATTGATAAGGGGCCCGTGGTGCCTGCTTCCGGGTTGAGTGATAAATTCGTTCAATTGGATGCAGCGGATACCGGGGATTTGGAGACCGTATTAAAAGGAGTGGACCTGGTAATCCCGGCCACGGAGAACCGCGAGACCCTTGATATTCTTCATCGATGGTGCAGTGCAAAGGGAATACCGTTGGCTTTTGATGCGGATGCGTATGCCATTTCGTCGTCCAAATTGGAATCGGATCGCTTATTTGCAAAAATTAAAATACCTGCACCGGTGTCCTGGCCGGATTGTGGGTTTCCGCTTATTGCCAAGCCTTCGGGCGGCAGCGGCAGTAAGGGCGTTCAAATCTTTGATAATCGGCGGCAGTTGGAGGAGCGGTTTCCCGGTTCTCTTCCTCCGGGGGGTTGGGTGATGCAGGAGTATGTGGAGGGGCCTTCGTATTCCCTGGAAATAGTCGGGGTTCCGGGTCAATATTTACCTTTGCAGGTAACGGACCTTGAGATGGATGCGGGGTATGATTGTAAGCGGGTATTGGCGCCGACGGAATTGACTTCCCGGCAGGTGGGGGAGTTTGAAGAAATATCTGTTAAGATAGCGGAAGCGATTCAATTGAGGGGGTTGATGGATGTGGAGGTTATTCTTCACAAGGGGGAGTTGAAGGTATTGGAGATCGATGCCCGGTTTCCCAGTCAGACGCCGACAGCGGTTTATCATTCGACGGGTATCAATATGATTGAGTTATTGGCGTTTTCTGTATTGCCTCCGGCGGCCAGAAACCCCTTTGAAAAGGGGTTTCTGGACTTCCCGAAACTTTTGGTTGGGGTTGTTTATGAACATATAAAGGTGACGTCCGGCGTCGTGGAAGTTTGCGGGGAGCATATCATGGCAGACGCGGGCCCGCTTCACCTTGAACCCGGTTTTTTCGGCGCCCATGAAGCCATTACCAATTATGCACCCGGACAAACCCATTGGGTAGCCACCTTAATTATCACGGGCTCAAACCGCGAACAAGCCTGGCGCAATCGAAACCGTGTTATCGATGATATAAAAAAACATTGCCACAACATTGAGGCCCAACCATGACCCGTCTAAGACACCATGATATAAAAGACATCGCCGCGCAATTAACCGATTACGACAATGAATTACTCCAAAAAACCGGGCACACCTTACGAGGAATTGCCTGCCATGCCCTGGACTTCCATGAAGAGAAACTCCAATCCCTGTGCGGTTCCGTTTCCATAGGAATAGTACCCATCAGCAGTGGGCAGGGTGTGATTCGTGCGTTTTCCCAAACCATTGCCCAAATCGTGCGGTACATCGGTTTCAATGCTTTTGTTACCAGTGAATCGGATGTAACCGGGATTGCAGAAGCAGTGGCGAAAAAGGCGCAGGTCATCATGATGGCCGACGATCAACGGTTTGTGGCCCTTAATGTCGCCCGCGGACTCGTTGTGGACAATTCCGAAGCCACGGGCAAAGGGTTTATGGCCGGTTTGGATTTAATGACGGGCGGATTGAAGGAACAAAAAGTCCTGGTCATCGGCTGCGGCCCCGTGGGTTACAGCGCGGCCCTGGCGGCCATTCACCGGGGGGCCGAAGTCTCCGTGTTCGATATCGATTCCCAGCGTTGCCAACGAGTAGCAAACGCATTAATGGAACTCACCCACCGCCCGGTTGCAGCGGCAAACTCTATTGAAAAAGCCCTTTCCGGGCATAGTTTTATAGTAGAAGCCACCAATGCCGCGGGAGTTATCGCTGAAATTTTTATTACCCCTGAGACCTATATTGCCGCGCCAGGTATGCCTTTGGGATTGACCCCGGCAGCGGTTCGCAAGGTTTCCCGGCGGTTATTGCATGACCCCTTGCAATTGGGGGTGGCAGTTATGGCAATCGAAGTTGCCGTATCATGTATTGAAAACAAAAGCTTATCCACAGATTACACAGATGGACACTGATAAAAACAAAACTTGCCCACGTGTTGACACGCCTGTTATAGATAAGAGGCTATTTAATCCGTGTAATCCGTGTAATCCGTGTAATCAGTGGACCAAAAGGTTTTTTAGCCATGAAAGAAAAAGATAAGGAACCGGCCAAGCGGTATTACCGCAAGCGGGTGGAGTTATTCAAATTGATCGAAAAGATCAAATTATGGCCCTCGCGGAACGGGTTATTGCACGGCATCAAGACCCTGGAGAAGTTGGGGGAGCAGGTGCGTATAACCACCCACTGCGATAAAACATTTATCGTCAATAATTCCCGGAACAGTCGTGCGGCGCGGTGGTTAAGGAACCAGTGGTTTGGGAAAGCGTGCCCCATTTGCAAGGTGCCGGACTGGAAACTGGAAAAGTATTCCGCCACAAGGTTCAATCGGCATTATGGTTCCCTGCTGCCGGATGAAAATAAGTCGAAAGATTAGCCACGGACGAACACAAGCGTCGCGACAAACACGGACAAAAACAGGGCCCACGAATTACACGAATTTACACGAAAGGTAGGGAAGGGGCAAATTTGAAAGACTGCCGGACCGGCGTTTAAACTGGTCGAATTCGACCGGTTTAAGACCGAAGCGGGCAGCAATTACTTTGTTTTATCCCCCAAATCCTCTCTTCCTGGGACTGAATAGCTGCCTAAAAAAATTGATTTTGTAACCATTATGTGCTATATCTAAAGGATGAAAAGTGAAAATAGCCGGAAAAAAACCATCGGAATAAAGGATACCTGAAATGATAAAAGAAAGAATCCTGCCACTATTAAAACAAAAGGAATCCCAGAAACTGGAATTCAAAGAGGCCAAACGCGATGTACCCGTTTATATCAAAATTTTTTCTGCAGCTTGGTTGGGTGGAGGAAATCGGCTCCGGCATTTACAATATCAATAGATATTTACCGTTTTATACACCGGGTAGAAGAGCTTCTTTTAATGAAGATATTGTATTCACGACAATCATTCCTATCCCTACCACCGAAGATATTCAAACGCGGCAAACGACCCTCCATGATACCCCGCAAGTCACCCCGCAAGTCATAAAATTATTAGAAGTCTTACAGGGAGAAATGCCCAGGGAAGAGCTACTCTCTAAATTGAGATTAAAAGATAGGGAACATTTACGAAAAGAATATCTAAACCCGGCAGTTGAGGCAGGACTGCTTGCTTTGACTATCCCGGATAAACCAAATAGTAGTAAACAGAGATACCGCCTAACGGAAAAAGGCAAAGGATTTCTAAAAAACAGGATAAAGAAACATGAATGATAAGCATAGAGGATAACCATGGCGAAGAAGAACATCTACGGCGATGAAGTGCTGAAAGTATTCGCAGTATAACCAAAGCCCACTGCAAAATAACAAACATCCACCATGAGAACCATAAGTCCACATATGGACGACTCCCCTGATTCCGCGGATATTTTTTCATCATTCACCACTCACCACTCACCACTCACCATTCACCACTCACCATTTACCATTCACCATTCACCATTCATCATTCATCATTCATCATTCATCATTCATCATTCAATTCTCACCCCCCCGGTTAAAGAGATATCTTCCTTATAAGCTCCTAAAATATTTTGCAATGCGCCCGAGAGCGTCTGTGATAATATCCAGCTCATCGGCCGGGAACTTGTTCAATGGTCCTGTTGGAACAGGCGCCGGGGTAGGAGTCGGCGTCGGCGTTGGAGTTGGTGGAGGCGTAGGAGTCGGAACCGGCGTCGGCGGTGGAGTCGGAGTAGGTGTAGGTGTAGGTGTGGGAGTCGGCGTTGGCGGTGGCGGCGTGGAACCCGGCTTCGGCGCAGGAGTCCGCTCAGTAAGCTCCGCCTCAATAATAACTGCTTTTTCAATGTAACATACCGGTTCGCTGTCTTTTTCAAAGATTCCAACGCCGATAATCCTTTCCGCTGTTTGCAGCAACCCCAGGAACCCACCTTTCGCCGGGTAAGAACCCAACTGACCCCAGGTTGTCCCGTTGTCTTTGGATATCAATGTCAGCATGTCCCCGCCGGTGCAAACGACAACATCATCGAAACAGGCTATGCCCATAATGTTAGCTTTATCGCCATAAACCGGCCCCAGGTCAAATACCTGCTCCCAGGTATTCCCGCCGTCCATGCTTCTGCTGATGGCATGCGCCCCGGCAAAAAAGGTACCGGTTTGCTCGTTATATGCCAGGGCGCGCGCGCCGGTGGATTGAGTTTCCACCTTGCTCCAGTTTACGCCGTCGGCGCTGCGCCATACCTTTGTCGGACTTCCGGCATAAAAAGTATCGTTAAGAAACTCGATGGTCCTAAAGGCGCTCAACTTTTTATCCTGGTTATGGGTCCAGGTCATGCCGCCGTCCGTGCTCATATGATACCCTACTTCCTCATCCGCGGCAAGAACAAGGTTATTTCTGCCGAAAGTTGCCTTATAAATCGACCTGTCGCTGCTT
>JAPKZK010000130.1 GCA_026393835.1 Candidatus Aminicenantota bacterium
TTAAAGGCAATCTTTTCTATTTTTTTGATCATCTCAGGGGGCGTCGGATCATTGCCGTTTTTCATTTCTGAAATAGTGAATTCTCTAAATGCCTCTATATATTGATCGCTGACGGGAAGCGGTTTCATATTTAATTCAAAAGTGCGTTTCAATTTTCCTTCCGGGGAGTAAATTCGGATAGTAGGAGTGCTGGATAGTCCCACCAATAAGTTGCCGTCCCCGGTCTGTACAATAATCATTACACCCGTTTGATTATCGAATCCCAGGAAAAGGCCATCGATAATAATAGTATTTTTCCCTAACACTTCCCCGGTGAATGCCGGGCTTTCTTTTCCCGAATCGGCATCTTTTATAAAAACAGTTCTCTTGCCCACCTTTAATGAAATATTTTGGGATGCCATATAGGCAACCTTATTATTCCTTAAGGCGACAGCCCCAAATACATCATAACCGGTCCGCAGCACTTTAATGCATTTCCCGGAAAAATCAAAAAGGTTAATTCTTCTTGTAGATGCATATTCGGCGATGACCAGGTATTTCCCATCAAGAATTGTCATTTGATCCGGGTAATAAAAATCGCCGGGGCCTTGCCCCTTTTGCCCAAAATAAGTGAGATACTTTCCAGACGGTGTGAACCTGGAAATAGTATTCTGATTTGAATTGGATACAAATATAGTTCCATCCCCGGCAACAATTACCTCCTTTGCGTTGTCATAGAAAAGCGCTGCCCAATCGGTGCCTTCCCCAAAACCGGGAGAGGGTTCCAATTTAATGGCTCCTTTTTTATAGATATCTTGAAGCCCGGCTGATAAAAAGCTGACGATGATGATATTTAAGAATACAATCGGCCACACTTTTTTCATTTTTGGTTATCCTAATTCAATAAGAGCATTTAAAGGATTTATACCCTTTAAATGCTCTTCATTTTCACTTCCCTTTCGGCGTTAATCTTGCATAGAGTTAATCTACACACATACCGGGGGAATGCAATTCCGGATCCGATTCCATGTTTGCAGTACCGTTTGCCGCGGTTGATGCGCCCCCACTGCTTGCGTAATAGCATCCGCAGCAGCAATGGCCGCCTTTCACTTTTTGCATTAGTTTCCCATCCAGTTTGGATGACTTAAGGCTTGCTTTGATTTTTTCTTTCATAATTTGCCTCCATTATTTTTTAATAGTTATCGTACAATAAAATTAACACCCTGTCAAGTATTAACTTATTTTTCAAAACTTTTATTTTGCAGGCCCTGAAAAAGGTAAATATAAGACACATCTATTCGAGAACTCTGACAACCAGGTGTTGCCTTCCCCTGTTTTATGGCCTGAACGGTTGTTTTTTTTTTTAAAGACTAAAAGCCCTGGAAATTCGCTCCGGGATTTTCACTCTTTTTTATTTATTCTTCTTTATATGGAAAAAACCTCTATTGGGGTCACTTCATTTCGAAAAATACCGCGGCCACGTATTGCCCGAAAAAGATGGAGTCCTCGTAATGCTGGTGAATATCCCACAAATCGGATATGGCAGCCAGTTCATTTTTTTCTAAACCGGCTTTTACCTTGTACAACCGGCCTGATATTTCCGAGACATCATTGTGATATTCTGATTACTCGTGCGGCATATGGCGTAAATCGACGCACTTTATCCCGTATCAATCCCCAGCCTATATTCAGCCGTTTCCTTTTAAGCGGAAAATCAAAAGCAAACGGACAAAGGCGTGATCAGACCACTACAAAAAAGCTCCCGGTAACCTCAATAATATTGAATCTCGAACCAAAAATCATCTTTGCTAAACCAGTGAAGAATGGGGCGATTCAGAAAAATGGTCAGGGCTGGGGAAAAAGGATACAATTAGGTATATTAAATCTAAACCAAATTAGGGGCCGCACTGGGGAGACTCTTTTGAGTGGTTGGGAAAGAGTTTTGAGTGGTTGGGAGACTCTCTTGAGTGGTTGGGAGACTCTCTTGAGCGGTTGGGAAAGAGTTTTGGGTGGATGGGAGACTCTTTTAAGTCGTTGGGAAAGAGCTTTGAGCGGATGGGAAAGGGTTTTAAACGGTTGGGAAAGAATTTTGAGCGGATGGGAAAGAGTTTTAAGTGGAGGGGAAAGAGTTTTGAGCGGCTGGGAGAGAGTTTTAAGCGGTTGGGAAAGAATTTTGAGCGGCTGGGAAAGAGTTTTAAGTGGATGGGAGACTCTTTTGAGCGGTTGGGAAAGAGTTTTGAGCGGTTGGGAAAATTTGAGAGGCAGTAAGAATACTTTGGAAAGAAGTAAGGTAGAAAATCTGCAAATTAAACTACATGGACAGCAATATCGGGTCTATAAGAAATTTGAAAAAGCATTTGCCGAGGTCAATGAAGTCTGTCAAATTCATTTAAAGTTCTTAAAAATATCCTTTGAGAAAGATACTGAGAAATTAAAAGAAATTAGCGCCTACGGCACTCGGTCGGCGAATATCCCCAACTGGTTTAAACAAGCCTTCGCATTCTATCAAAATACGGTGGTGGATGAAGAAGCCATGGCTGAGTTGGATTCCTACGGGATCACGGCGGAGATGTTCCAGGAAAATGAAAGTAAAATAACGGCAGTCGAAGCCGCCTATCATGCGCATAGAATCAAATTGGGCGAGGCCCAGGATGCCGTAGTTCAAAGAGATGATGTGTTTAAGGAACTGGCTACTTACGTCAAGCGATTACGCGCCATTTGCCGCATTGCCTTGAAAGACCACCCGCAATTGCTTGAAAAGCTCGGCATCAAGGTCTATTCGGAAGGCTACGTAAGAGCGAAACCTAAAACCAATGGCGAACAACCCCCGGCTGACGGCGGTACAACTCAAACGGCGGCCCCCGAGGTGCAAACCGCCCCCAACAATAATAAAAAGGAAAAAGGAAAATAACCGGCCAACGATTTCACAATCCTTATAAAAAGGGGGGAGGCGATGGAAG
>JAPKZK010000160.1 GCA_026393835.1 Candidatus Aminicenantota bacterium
CAGGAACGGATATCAACCTGTATAAGTTATTTTTAGAGCAGTGTTTCAATCTCCTGCGAGAAGGCGGATATTGCGGTATCGTTATTCCCAGTGGAATTTATACGGACCTGGGAACAAAACAGCTTCGAGAAATGCTGTTTACACAAACCCGGGTTACCGGTTTATTCGGTTTCGAAAATAGGAAAGGGATCTTCGAAAATGTAGACAGCCGATTTAAGTTTGTTGTTTTAACTTTTGAGAAAGGAGGGGAAACCAGGAAATTCCCCGCGGCGTTTATGCGGCATGAAGCGGCTGAACTGGATCGATTCCCTAAGCAAGGATCGATCGATATTACCATCGATTTGATTAAACATCTTTCTCCCGATTCGCTTTCGGTAACAGAATTAAAAAACAAAAAGGATTTATTGATTTTTGAGAAAATCTTCAAATATCCAAGATTAGGAGAAAAAATATCCGGTAAATGGAATTTAGTTTTTGGAAATGAATTTCATATGACGGGTGATAGTCGATTATTTAAGACCGAAGCAAAAGATGGATATCTACAGTTGTATGAAGGAAAGATGATCTGGCAGTTTGATCACAAATATGGCGAAACCAGGTATTGGATAAACGAAATAGAAGGACGAAAAGCAATTTTATCCAGGGAATCGGAGAACGGCCAGATTCTTGGATATCAAAAATATCGATTAGGATATAGATCGATTGCATCCAGTACAAATGAACGAACGATGATTGCATCGATATTACCTCCAAATATTTTTTTTGGGCATTCTATTAACGCTTCACATAATGATATTGAACCGGTATATCTCATTCTAATAACTGCAATTTTCAATAGTTACATTTTCGACTTTTCCCTTAGGTCAACTGTGTCTGCCAATTTGACGATGTTTTTTATCTACCAATTGCCTGTGCCCCGTTTAACTGAGAATGACACGGCATTTTGGTCGATTGTTAAAAGAGCGGCGCGCCTGATCTGCACCACGCCGGAATTTGACGCCCTGGCGAAAGAAGCCGGGTTGACAGATCATAAAGATGGAGCAACCGACCCGGGAGAACGCGCCCGATTACGCGCCGAACTGGACGGCCTCATCGCGCATCTTTACGGCCTGACGGAAGACGAATTCGCTTACATCCTCACCACCTTTCCCCTTGTCGAAGACGCTGTCAAAACAGCGGCGATGACGGCTTACCACAGATTTGGCCCTAATATCGCCAACCGGGAAATCGCCGCACTACTCCAGGCCGGGGAAAGCAAAACCCTCGAATTTAAATCCACCGCCCGCTGGGATGTCAAAGAAAAGCGTATTAATAAAACTCTTGAACATATCATTATCAAAACAGTCGCCGCATTCCTTAATACAGCGGGCGGGACACTTCTCATCGGCGTCGATGATGAAGGTAAAATCCTCGGCCTTACCAACGACTACAAAACCCTCGGCAAAAAACAGGATAAGGACGGCTTTGAAAACTGGCTTGTGACAGTATTACTCGATAATATCGGCAAAAATTTCAGC
>JAPKZK010000166.1 GCA_026393835.1 Candidatus Aminicenantota bacterium
CAGGAACGGATATCAACCTGTATAAGTTATTTTTAGAGCAGTGTTTCAATCTCCTGCGAGAAGGCGGATATTGCGGTATCGTTATTCCCAGTGGAATTTATACGGACCTGGGAACAAAACAGCTTCGAGAAATGCTGTTTAATCAAACCCGGGTTACCGGTTTATTCGGTTTCGAGAACAGAAAAGGTATCTTTGAAGGTGTACACAGGAGTTTTAAGTTTGTCGTTTTGACCTATGAAAAAGGTGGAATCACCAAGGAGTTCCCCGCGGCGTTTATGCGGCTTGAAGCCTCCGAACTGGACCGATTTCCTAAACAAGGCGCGTTCTTAATTTCCAATGATCTGATTCATCGGCTTTCTCCCGATTCGCTTTCAATATTGGAGTTCAAAGAACCATTTGACATGAATATCACTGAAAAAGTTATAAAATTCAATCTTCTTGGAGAAATAATCGATGGACAATGGAATTTGAAATTTACTCGTGAATTTGATATGACTCTTGATAGTCATCTATTCAAAACCAATCCCGGCAAAAATACTATGCCTCTATATGAAGGGAAAATGATTCATCAGTTTATTCATAACTTCGATAACCCCCGTTATTGGGTTTATGAAAAAGAAGCCAGGAAAGCAATATTAGGGCGTACAGTCGATAAAGGCCAACGGCTTGACTACCAGGATTACCGGCTTGGTTTTCGAAAAATCGCACGTAATACTGATGAAAGGACATTGATATCTACTATCATACCGCCTAATTTTCTTTCGGAAAATTTTCAAGCAGTGCGATTATATGATGAAGAGGGAAATCGATCCCTTCCTTACAATGTACTGTTTTATATTTGCGCTGCATGGAATAGTTTTGTTGTCGATTATCTTTTAAGAATGCGAGTTTCCGCAAACATTAACTTTTTCTATATCTACCAATTGCCTGTGCCCCGTTTAACTGAGAATGACACGGTATTTTGGTCGATTATCAAAAGAGCGGCGCGCCTGGTATGTACGACCCCGGAATTTGACGCCCTGGCGAAAGAAGCCGGCTTGATAGGCCATCAAGATGGGGCAACCGATCCGGGAGAACGCGCCCGATTACGCGCTGACCTGGACGGCCTCATCGCGCATCTTTACGGCCTGACAGAAGACGAATTCGCTTACATCCTCACCACGTTTCCCCTTGTCGAAGACGCTGTCAAAACAGCGGCGATGACGGCTTACCACAGATTTGGCCCTAATATCGCAAACCGGGAAATAGCCGCACTACTCCAGGCCGGGGAAAGCAAAACCCTCGAATTTAAATCCACCGCCCGCTGGGATGTCAAAGAAAAGCGTATTAATAAAACTCTTGAACATATCATTATCAAAACAGTCGCCGCATTCCTTAATACAGCAGGCGGTTCCCTTCTCATCGGCGTCGATGATGAAGGTAAAATCCTCGGCCTTACCAACGACTACAAAACCCTCGGCAAAAAACAGGATAAGGACGGCTTTGAAAACTGGCTTGTGACAGTATTACTCGATAATATCGGCAAAAATTTCAGC
>JAPKZK010000007.1 GCA_026393835.1 Candidatus Aminicenantota bacterium
CCCAGGCGAGGATATGGACGATATAAAAAATGATGGAGCTTAATATCGCTCATACTTCCATCCTCTCATAGAGCTGCAAAATCCCAAGAGTGGATCAATTTATCTGAGCGGAGGCGGGTCAATTTATCTGAGCGCTATAGAATCGTAAGTAGTGCCATTCAGTCCAACAATAAATAAACGTTTAATTAGGGGCTGCCTAACTGTAAAAAGTAATTGGTATATATTTCGTGATCTTTCCAAGCGAGTGGATCGCATTTAAAACGAAAATAATTATAAGCAATACGTAAGTGATGCCAATATTCCCATGAATAATCAATTTTTGCTCCCATTTTTTGAGTAGAAAATCCCTCAAATAAACTCGTTGCCTCCTGTAACGGACTGAAATCATCATCACTATCAATCACGCTTTTTATAACTTTTAGCATTACCTTTACGAATTTTAATTCCCTTTCATCTCTATTTTCGAAATTCATTTCACTGTATCTTTCCATTTGCACTGACGAAAACTCAACAATAGGGGAAAATATTTCTTTTACATCAACAATCGAATATCCCAACTTTGCTTTTAGGCATTGTTTCAGCAGTAATTTTGTTTTCTTATCGGTAGTATATCTATTTTCCCAAATTTGGAAACGTTCATGATACGAAGGAGCCCAACAGTTTTGTTCCATTAACTGCCATGTAAGCCAGTCCATAGCCCCTCTTGCCACAAAATATGAATACCATAATCGACCTTTTTCCCACGGGGTGCTCCCCACAGCTCTAATTGGGAAGAAAAGGATATTACTCCATAGTCGAGTGAGCCCCCAATTATATAATTTTTGATAGCGCTTCTTTTCAGGTAATGAGTCAAAAGTAATATCATTTATTTTCCCCATATAGGCATCCAAACTAGGCCCTTTAATGGAACTACCTGTTTCAAGCAATTCCTTACAATACATTGAGTCTGATTCTTTCAACCATTCAACTGGGGTTCTGAGCTTTAAACCAATATGAAAATAAGGATTAGCCTGGTGAATATATTTGCTCAGTTGCCACATATTTTTATAAATACTTCGTGTTTCTTCAATTTCATAAGGGATATTATCAATACAAAGGAGGTCAAAGTCACTCATCCATAAGTCATCTCTTTTATAATAATAACGGCAGGCTTCACCTGTTGCATAACTCCCCCCAACAATAATGGATTTCGGTGGATGATTTCCAAAACAATTGATAATGGATTTTAAGAAATTACGCGGGTGTATTTGCATATTTTATCACCTCTCCTGTACTAAATTTTCTTATTTCCTCGTTTTCTAATACTACGAAAGCATCATCTTTTGGTGAACCATTCCAAGCCATAGCAGGTGCACAAGGGGATGCAATGCGTACATGACACTTCTCCCTTTTATAGATCTTTCGCCCAGGCATTGTTTGAATCAAGTTAAACCCCTTGCTGGTTAATAGTTGTTGATAATATTCTTGAAATAAAGTGCCATCTGATTTCGAGTTTAATGCATTATGCGGTTCAATAAAGGTAGCATCAAAACAGGACTTCTCACACCGTTTTAAAAGATCAATAGCAAAAGAATCACATTCATTATAGCCTTGAAGGACAACTACATTAATATTAATATGAAAACCTAACTCCACAGCATCTCGTAGGGTATTCCATAAAAATAAAGGGAAGTCTACTCCGTATAAATTTTTGTATATTTTTCCATCTAATGTTGCAAGATTTACGTGTATATTCTTTAAACCCGCCATAAATAATATATTTAATTTTTTTTCTAACAAGATTCCATTAGTATTTAAATGACACTTTTCACCTACTTTAGTGACTGTGCACCGGATAATATATTCCAACTCTGGGTGTAATAGCGGCTCACCACCAGATAATGCTATTGAATCATCAGCGTCGATAACAGTCTCTAATAGATGCTGAACATAATTGACTGAGATATCCATTGCAGTAGATGACAGATGGATACCTTCACCATGACAGAAAATGCAATTAGCATTGCATCTGTTTGTCAAACGAATACGCCATAGTCTGTTATTTTTCATTTTATATAGGCTGTGCAAACAGTGGACAATACCGCTTACTGGCAATAGAATGCATTGATCTAGGGCCTAGGCAAGGAAGTTTTTTTTCCCCATATCGTTTATACTTTTTTACAGTTCTATCTTTTAATTCGCCCAGGACTGAATCCCATTCTCCATCAAGTAACTCGCCTAAGTTTCCTATTCGAAAGTCTATTCTCCCGTTAAGTATACAACATGGATATAAGTTGCCCAATGGATATATATTAAGGTGTCTTAGTGGATATGCCATAATAGAGACTAATTGCATATTCACTTTTCTCTTTTTTCTGAATATAAGGCTTGAACTATTTGTACTTTCTGAGTTTCACTATTTCCTCGATACATTTCTATCTCCTCATTCATTTTTTATACCATTAAAAGGCGCCATCGATCATTGGAATTCATATTTCTTACTGCTTCTATCAGTTGTTTTCTGCAATCTAAAATACTAGAATTTTCAAAGCTCTTTATTCTATCAATAAATACTGCAGCCATTCGGCAATTTGGGGAAATTCTAGTAGCGAGATCTTCACAAAATGCATACGCACGCTCTTTATACATCTCAGGTTTATGTATACCAATATATAAACCAGGTTGATTTGTTATTCGACACATGGACATCCTCCATATCCAATTGTTTTTTTCCCACCATTTGCCATCCTTCTTTTTTCGTATCTTTACGTTTAACCTGAAAAAATCCTCTTCTTGTTTTTTCCCATCAATAGATATCTTATCTTCATATTCATTCCACAAAAGGACCATTACCCACCACTGATTTAAATCGATCTTACTTAAACTGAATTTTGCAAATTTGAACAATTGATCTAGTTCCGTCTTGGTCTGTAAAGGTCCTCTTTTCTTCCTTATTGGAATTCCGAGGAGTTCTTTAAATATTATTGCTTCTCTGGGTGTCAAAGTTGGAAATTTTTCCGGCTGGTCGAAATAGTCCTTTATTATTGCCGACAATGCCAGGTATACATCATCGCTAAAAACGCCTTCAATTTTCTGCATTACCTCTATAACATTTTCAAACGAGCTTCTTTTACTTTTAGATTTTCTTATCCTGGCAATAGAATCGAATTTATCGGCAAAGCTAATAATTTGTGCTTCAACGCTCAATTCTCTTCCAGCTATTCCGAAAGGATATCCCTTCCCACTGATTCGCTCATGATGAAACGCGGATGTAGTTGCAATATCTCTGGTCAATCGAGAAGTATTCAATATATAATATGAAAAGAAAGGGTGTAATCTTCTTTTGCATTTATCTTCCAATTTCTGAGGTTCCTTTTCATCGAATATTTCGTTTGCCATAGAGAATTTTCCCATATCGTGCAATAACGCGGCGAGACGTAGTTTTATAAAGCTAAGTCCAGATACGTTTTTGTTTGATCGAAATAGCAACCTTTTATATTCCTCATGACGACTGATAAGAAAAATAAAAAGATTCACAAGGTTGGCTACATTTTCCGAATGATGGGCCTGGTAATTATCTTTACTTTCTAATGCCCCGATCATGGTTTTGGCAATTTCTAGGATACCTGAAAGTCTCACTTGTTCAGAATAGAGTATCCATGTAATTTTTTCAGCCAACAAATGAAGAAATGTTTCAACACGCTTTGCCAATATGTCTGTTAAAGGAGTTTTAAAAGATAATTGAAGGGAGCCGACAATATGTTCGCCGATCAGCACTGGGACAACACAAAAAGACTGCAATTCACTGTGTGTTAAAAATAATGATTTCTGTGTCATATGTGGTGCCATGGCGATTTCTTTTTTATTTTTAAGTATGAAGACAACTTTAGTTTTCTGTTTTTGGGCTTCTTTGCAGCAGTGTCCGATGTATCCACCATCTAGATAAGAATAATTGTACCAGCCGTGCTGGGTTTTAGCAAACTCCTCTGGAAAATTTATGTCTATAATATCATCAATCAAAAGGGCGAGGGAAAGTGAATATACATCGGAGAAATCCTTATACACTAAAGCGTTAAGTTTCGAGGAAAAAGATCCTAGAATTGTATCCAGGGGGCTTTGTTTTACCATAGTTTCCAATTGTCTTTTAATATCGGTTTCTAATAGTACATATTCAGTTTCAAAATTCGTCGTTATCACGGGACCTCCTTTTGTTACTTGTCTCCAATTCGTAATTACCCTTGTTAATTATATCTCTTATAATCTCTAAATTTAATTTAATGTCCCCATAGTCTTCAGGATAATTCTTCAATTTTAGCGTACCAACTTCGATAGACGCAATATCCCCCCCGGGTTTTAATTTTCCATAAATGGTTAATGTATCAGTTATACGATCTATAAGAATTCCACCACCTACGCATAAGCATTTTGAATCAATGATTCCTACTAATCTTCCTCGTATGTTATGCGCATCTGGCAATTGGGGGTGAAAATTTAATAAATGGTAAGGAAATTTAAGATAAGATGCATTCTCTAGCCAATAACGGAGCGCATTTTTATGGTGTGCACGTCTCATAATGGCTGTTTTGCTAAAATTGTTACTTTGATAAGGAAGGACAAGAAATTTGCCACCTATTTTTTCCGTTTCCTCTCGCAGTCGAAGAAAAAATCGGCTTTCGTTTAAATCGTCAGATAAAAATACCACCACATCGGGGCTTAATATCTTTATTTTCTTGCATTTAAAGTCTAGAACCTCTTTACTTACCTCGTAAAAACCAGTCGTATCTATGATTATAACTGAATTAATAGGAATATGATCTAATATTATACTCATTGATCTATATACATTGTCTTCTACCCCATACGGATACAGAGAGCCGATAAACCCGAGGTAAATGTTTGAATTTTCGGATAAATTTTCCATATCACCTTCTTCAACAATAAGTGCACTTCCAACAGTGCCGGGTGGTCCGATGGCGCTTTGGCCAATATCCAAATCAAAAAAATAAATAGGCATTAATTGCTTGGAGCAAAATATAGAAATTAATTTTCGGCATAACGTGGTTTTTCCACTATCCAACGGACCGATGACCATTATTCGTTTGGCTCTACAAATATCGAAATGATTGAATTCAGTTACATCAAACTCTGTTTGAATATCATATGCTTTTCCCATTTCTTCCTTAGTTAAATTCATTCCGCACCCTGTATTATTCTCACCATAAAAGTGCCGCCTCAAAAGAATCTGTGCAAAAATTTTGGGGCTGGCAATTTCCCCATACTTTTTTACCGTTTGCCTCTTGATTCTAAAAGTCAGTCTTATTACACTCTTTAATGGCATATGCTTTCCCCGGTGTGTTTTTGTATCAAGAACCGATATTATACACATGAAAGCATTCGCCTTTAAACCTTTTTTTTTGCACAATTTCTTACGAGGAGCCATTACACCTTGATACGGGAGATGAAGTAACATAACCATTTACGAACCCATGTCTTATAACGTTTGCTAATGGTCATTTTAAGCTTTTTATTTTTTAATTTTAAATTACATTCAAATATAATGTCAATCATAGCAAGAAAAGAATAATATAAATGCATTTTAAATGCGTTGAATAAGTTTACTAATTTATTAACAGAAAGTGCTATTTTTAAATTTTCATAATCTTTTTGAGAATCAATGTCATCAGTGATATCTATCAAATTATGAAAATTTGAATATAAGGCTTTCCCCTTAATAATGCTTTTATCAGACATCAATGATTCAAGACCTGATACAATATTGTATATACCCCATCCTCCTGCAATATTAATACCTCTATTCACGATCAAATTTTCTAATGTATCTGTTGCTTTTATCAGAAGTTGGTGATAATCAGGACTGAAAGAAATAGCAAATATTTCTCCATGTTTGCATTTTGTATGGTAATTTTTTCTTTGCCGGCCCCAAAAAATAATTTGTGAATGCTCATATGAAAAAATTTTACTAATTGAACTTGAGGTAAACCAAACATCACCCATCATAATTACAGTTTTTCCATAAGGATGCCATAAGTCAAACGTCGATTTAATTTTGTAAAATTCTAAAAGTGATTTATCTTTTGAAATAGTAACAATTAGGTGATTAAACTTTCGATAAGAAGCTTCATTGTCATCTCTTGTAATTAAAGTAATAAAAACGTCCTGAGATGACAACAATCGGATTGTATGTTCGATAATGCTTTCTCCTAAGATTGTAGCAAAATGTTTTTCAATACCCAGGTAGTTATTCCATCGTTTGGAGATACCTCCGCAAAGTATAATTGCATATGTTTTGTTGTTTATAGAGGACACTTTAAACAGCACCTATTGAAAAAAATTAATTATTAGCTGTATGTTTTGCGTAATATCTCCAACTATTCTCAAACATATCATTTTTTTGGAAAAATAATACTTTGAGTTACATTCATTTCTAATTCTTAACCTTCATGCATTTTGTACATTAAATCTTTTTTGAATATAAAGGACAAATTGACTTAATTTCAAAACTTTTTCCCTTTGATAAAATACAAGGAATAAGGTTTTGTTTAAGATTATATTTCAGCATTATTCTACTATTAAATAAAGTAATCATTTCTTCCCAATCACCCTCAATCAATTCTGCTACATGACCAATTTCCATTCCTTTTACATTATTCACTAGACAACAAGGGTATATATATCCCGACGGACTTATATTCATGTGTTTGAAAGGTAATGCGGTACACCTGCCTTCGCAATTGTTCTCGGGAGGGCATCCTTGCATCTTAAAATCTGATTTTTGAAATTGAATTTGCTCTTTTATATTTTGTGCTAATTGCCACCATTTGGCATCAGAAATATGGTTAAAATTATTATTACTTGCTTTTCCAAAAGGAGTTAACCGTAGAAGTTTAATTCTATATATACCTAATGATTCAAGCCATTTTAACGTTTCAATGCAATCGTTAATATTGAATATTGAAACTGGGAAATAAATATTTACGATTAGACCAGCTTTCATACTTTGCGTAATCGAATTTAACATTTGCTTGTAAGCCCCCCTTTTTCCAGCTAATTTATCGTGTAGGCTTTTATTTACTGAATGAATCGAGAACCATAATGCACCAAGTTTTGCTTCTTTTAGCAATACAATCATTTGTTTATTAAGCAATGTACCGTTCGTTGCTATGGAAGTATTCAGCCCTGACGCTCCAAATAAACCAATGATTTTGTCAATATCCTTAACCAGAAATGGCTCGCCCCCCGTTATTCTTACACTTGTGATTGAACTTTTTTTTATCTTTTCACTTAATCTTTGCAATAGTTGAAAATCCAAATTACTTTTGACGCCTGCAAGATATCGACCACAATGGTAACAATCAAGATTGCAATGTTCTGTTATCATTAAGGCAAGGTGTTTTAAATTATTGACCATTTTCATATAGGTTATATCCCATTAATACTGTCTCCAATCCAGCGGCAAGCTACCGCTTTCGAACCCTTAAGGTCCGACGCCATATACTCGGTTATCAATTTCACCACACAGTAACCTCTATACCAAAATATCCAGTATTGATTAAGTTGTCCACTGGACAACCCTAATAATAACTCAAAATTAAAAAATTGTCAATAAAAAAACGTAACTCTTCAGTTCTTGGATAAAAACAAAATTGCAGGATGTTAGGAAATACTTTCCTGTGAAACTCGAGTGGAATACGACCGGGGTGGTCGTAATGGCTATGGGAAAGTCCTACACTGGCCCTCAGTTCCGAGTCTATGGCGCAAGGTTTTTTTTCATAGATTTCCTTCAAAATCCAAAAGTCAAGTAATATACAAGTGCTGTTTACGGTCGTCGGATGTATTGACCTTATGACCTCTAAGATAGAGAAAAATTGGTTCTTTCTCATATCAAGTGGGTAAGCCCATTTTTGTGTAGTCCGTATTTTGCCCATTAAATCCTTATGCCGCACATTCCGGGATATACATTAAGCCTGCCTCTCTACATTTATACCCAATTGAGCTTATATTGAGCCATTAAGGAGCGATATCACCTTTTTTGCTACTATTTCCCCCTTTCGGGTGCCTGTCTCACCTCTTTAAAGGCCCTGTATCAACTCTTTTTGCTATTGTACCACTCCTTTTTACAATTGTATCAGCGATTTTTACTATTGTATTACCCCTTCTTAATATTATCTCACACCTTCGAGCCCCTGTATCACCTCTTCAAAAATTCACCAAAAAATTTTTGGGGGGTGGTATCAGTCCCTTAAAGATTGATGCCGAGCCTTTGGGAATCGAATTACCCTCTGTTAGGCTCAAAATCGATCCTTTTAGATGTAGCATATGAACCCTCGGAGAATTGGTATAATACCTTCAATGGGTGATTTAATAGAAAAAAGGAGCGAACCGGGCGCTTAAAGGATTCAATTAATATCTCAGGGGGTTGGAATAGGGGATCGAGGCATCGATGCCCCGCCAAAAAAAGTTGTTACCCATTCAAAGCGAGAAAAAACCGAAAAATTCAGGCTTTCTGACCTCACTAACTCCTCTATTCTTTAAAGTCTTTTATATCAGCCCTATCAGAATGTTATAAAGAAAACCAGAAATTTTGTGAAGATTTTTTTGTGATACCTGTTTTTTTGTGGTCTCAGGAAATAAATCATTCAAAAATAACAAAACCATTGTGAACTATTTTCTAAAGTGAGCCTTTTGTATCAGTTTAAAATCCCTGGAGTAAGGAGGTCTTAAATTACTAATAACAGATAGACATACATTTTGGAAATTCGTACACATGGTTCTATGAAGTAAATGCGCTTGGGAAGATGCCATGCACAGCATACGCATAATTGTCGCGCATGGCAAAGTGCAATTTATTTAGGATTTACTAAACAAGTAAAAGTTTTTTAATTGTTGATAAATATGTTTGCCCTACCACATTAATTGATGATAGATCAATACACTCATTGGGCGCATGATAACTTTTATACGTCACCCCAAAGCCACAAGTCGCCTGTATACCTAATGTTGATAAATAATTTCCTATATTTGAAGGACCACAAATAACTTTTGGAACTTCTCTCTTTAAAAAGGATGCCGCTTCTTTAGCCAACAAATCAGCAAAATAACACGAATTTGGTAAAATATATGCAGGCCAACTCTCCTCATACAAAATTTCTGTGGAACGATGAGTTTTAAATTTTTCATCTAATTTAATGCACATCTCTTGAATTAGATTATTGGCCTTTTTAGAATCGAATTTAGGAGTAAGTCGCATATCAATAGAGACAACACATTTATCTGGCACAATCGAATAACCTTCTCCACCTCTTATTGATGTTACGGTAAGTTTTGGGTCAAGCTGAAATAGTGCATCTTCTTTACAAGGAAGGTCCACTTTCGATAAATTATGGACCAATAAGGAGGCTTTTTCAATAGCGTTTTCAGTTATTGGTTTTGTTGACCCGGTGTGCATAGATGTTCCATAAACAGTAATTTTGGCCCGGAAAAAACCTCTTGCCCCAATTATAACTCCATAATTACCCGGATACCCGATCATAACGCCATCTATATTTTTTTTATTTTTTACAAATGTTTTAATGCCTCCCAATTTTCCAGAGTGCTCATCAGCGTCAAATAAAAAGGAAATTGTACCTTTAAACTTTTCTTTTTCTTTACTCAATTCCTTTGCTATGTGAGAAAATATTGATACTGATATTTTAGAATCAGCACTTCCTCTCCCATAAAGCCATCCATTATTTATTATCGCAGAGGTCGGGTAAAATTTCCATTGATCTAGATCACCAAAAGGAGCTGTATCAGTACAAGCATTTAAGCAATAAGTAGGTCCTTCCTCAATTCCTACAATCTCATAGGAAAAGCCAACTTTACGATCTTCTTGATCCAATAGAATACAGCCATGCAATTGATTGCTTTCAAACCAATCATTTATCACTTTTAGTATTTCGTCTGGGGGGTCAATACCTCCTTGACTTGGTATTTTTATTAGGGTTTGAGCAAAATTTACTATTGATTCTGAACGATTATCCATTATATTAATCTCCTTAATAATCATATTTCAGTCTACCAATGTGATAAGAGATTTAATTTCCTCTTCACTTTCTATGCTTCTACTTCCAGCATAGAGTTCTTTAACATATCTGATTATACACTCCACATCTTGTGAATTTGAGAAAATAATCGCTGTATCGTAACAACCAAGTCCACCAGTAAAAGATGGCAACACTACTAAAGCTCTCTTTTCGTTCGCACAAACAAACCGTTCCGGTTCTTTTATAGCATTTTCAAAAATGCCTATATAAACTGTTTTATATCCAAACTCCCTGCTATTTGGATCTCTTAAACTTAAAACCTGTAAGAGATGATTCTTAAATGACGTATGAAATGGCTTTCCCCACAAAACTCTATTATAAATTAATCTTCTATTAGATGCCAATTTACTTTCAATGGCTTTAAAATAAGTCTTATCTCTTGAGCGGGAACCTGTCATCAAAAGAATTTCATTTGCCTCACTTACAATATCAATATTTGTCTGTATTAACTCTTCGCAATTTCTAATAAGTTTAATATCTGTTTGGTTTTGCAATAGGTATGCCTTTTTTTTAAATTTCCGATAATGGTTATATATACTTATACTCGTCCACATTAAAAAGACAATACTTGAAAGCAAAATTAATGCTATATAACCCCACCAACCTAGGCTCTTCCACACTGGACTTCCAATTCCAAAAAAATCCAATACTGTAACAAAACCCAATAAACCTCCATAGCAGATTGATAGTCTTCTGAAAATAAATTTAATATCAATTGTTGGGAGCTCTGCTTCATTATCCATAATATTTTTCTCCTTATTATTATTAACCATCCCTCCCATTGTTTACATAAATATTCTTTAAAAAAAATGCTTTTAACCGGCAATGAATTTCAGTGTTACTTACACTGAATTTTTCATCAATCAAAAAATTCAAGTTACCTCCTTCTTGTTCTCACAATAGTATATAAAAAATCAACCTTTTTGTCAACAAATATTTGGTTCTTTCTCACTTTGAATGGGTAACTCCTTTTTTTGACGATGCATTGATGCATCGAGAACCTATACCTATCCACAGCGATATTAAGTTAATCCCTTAAGGGCCAGGTTCACCCCTTTTTAATATTATTTCACCCCTTCAAGAGTTGATACCAATCCCTGAAGGGGTGAGATCATCCCCTAAAGGATCGATATCACCCCTTTAGGGGATGAAATTTTAATCCTTTAAGGATCGATATCACCCCTCAAAGGGGTGAATTCACTCCCTAAGGCATTGATATCAAACCTTTGAGGCTTGATATCACCCCCCAGAAGGGTTGTTTTTTGACCTCTTAAGGGGTGATATCGAGCCCCGAAGCTGTGAGATAATAGTAAAAGGGGGTGATATCATACCTTTGGGGAGTGATATCAGCCCCCGAAGGGCTGACATAATAGCAAAAAGGGATGATATCATACCATTAGGGACTGATTTCAACCCCCAAAGGATCGATATAAGCTCAATAGGGTATAAAATATAGGTAGGCGGACTTAATTTATATGCCGGGAGGCGTGGCATAAGGATTCGATGGGTAAAAACCGGGCTATACAAAAATGGGCTTACCCACTTGATATGAGAAAGAACCAAATATTTTTAATTCGCGCAGGATGACTTGGTCACGTGAGTGTGGCAAAATTTTGAATATGTTAATCGTAAATTGTCGGATAAAACTTCACATGTGCATTATGAGATTTCTAAAAAGCATGCTGGTGGAAATTAACAGGGGAATTCGGCCGCAGTGGTCGATATGGGCATGCGAAAGCACAACATTGGTTATCAACTCCGGGTCGATGGCCCAGGTCCTGTTCTTTTCATAGCTTTCTTTCCGCCTACCCTGGAACATCCCGCAGTCCAGTAATATGCGGTCGCTTTCGGTGGTCAACAAGTGCATTGACCCGGTAACTTCTCTTACGGCGCCATAGGGTGTAAAGTACATTTTTTTCTCCTTAAATCTTAATGTCAAGACTAAGTGATAGCATGCAGGCCGGAAAAAGTCAAGCTGAAATTGAATTATATATGTTGCCTTCGGCGACCAGGGGCCCCTTTTATAAAAGGGGCCCCTGGACCCCCCTAAAATTTTTTTTATTACCGCGTGGACCAGGATTTCCTGGTGACCGTAAAACCCGCCGCAGTAAATATCCATACCATGAATATACTGCTGAATAACGAAAAAACCAGCACATACGGAAAGTCCTTCGTTCCCTCGATACGGATGTAATACAACATATAGAAAAAACCGAATAATATGGTATAGGCAATTGCCCTGATAATGAAATTCCCATCGATGAAACCGGCGATAAGAAAATAATAAAACATGATGATGTGCATGAAAACAATGGCAATGGTGGAAAAGAACTCCAGGAAAGGAAAAAGATAATTCCCCCTGCGGCGCCGATTGAACATCAAACGCGAAAATACAATGCTCTCCCGGATATTGCTCCTGGCCCAACGGGTCATCATTTTTAATACTTTGACAAATTTCTCCGGCACTTTGGTGAAAGCAATGGCCGTGCGCTGAAACGCCGTCCCCATACCCGTACGAAGAATATGGTTGGCAAGACTCCTGTCCTCCCCGTAAGTACATTTTCGCCCCAGGAATGTCTGCCCCATCCAATCGTCCAGTATTTCGGCGACAATCGAACTACGGTAAGCGGAAAAAGCCCCGGAGGTACAAAATACAGTGGAAAAAGTCGATTGAACCGCACGGGTAAAATCGAAAGCCATGGCGAAATTAGCCTTTAACATTTTCGTATATATATTGGCGTCGCCGTTCCAGATCTTAATCCTGCCGGTCACGGCCCCCAACCGGGGATTCAAGATCAACGGCGTTAATAACTCTTTAAGGGCTTCGGGCTCCAACCGCGTATCCGAATCCACCGTGATAAAATAAGGAGAGGTCGATTTTTTAAAACCACGGAAAATACCCTGACGTTTCCCCATGTTTTTGTCGAAACGGATCAGTTCCACCATTTTAGGGAACCGCTTTTTCGCCTTTAACATATACGAATAAGTATCATCCCGCGAGCCGTCATCCACGGCAATAACCTTCAATTTACCCTGCGGGTAATCGCTGGCCGTAATAGAACAGATGGTGTCGTAAACAGTTTCGCCCTCATTAAAAGCAGGCACCAGCACCGTTACCGCCGGCCAGGATTCAACCTTTGCCGAATCATAGGGCCGGTACCTGAACCATAAAAAAGTCCTGAATACCAGGGCGCTTATAAACACAATACTATTGATGAGAAACATATACCTGAAAAAGGGACTTTTCATTTTCAAAACCTGGTGAAAATCCCAGCTAAACAGGATATCGCGTTCCAACGCATATCCCAGTATAACAAATCCCGACAGTATAACCGCTAATTTAAGCAGCGGTTCCCATATATCCCAACTAAAAACTTTCTTTCTCTTTATTCCCAGCAGCCCTGGGTTTGCTTCTACTTGTAAACTAGATACGATCATTTCGACTTATCCTCCTGGACATTACTACATTTTTCATTTTTCGTTTTTCGTTTATAATTTATCATTTATAATTTATCATTTATAATTTATAATTTTTCACAATACGTCAAGGGTTTCATTGCAGATACCCCATGGTTTTGAGTTTGTCCAATTCTTCCCGGCTAATCGTTTTAGCCCGGGCAAGATTGTTCTTAGTAAACGCGGCGCTCACCTGTTGAAACGCTTGCTGCATGGCGATATAGTCTTTTCTCGAATGCCGCACCAATACGTCGGCGGAAAATTCGTCCCATTTCCTGAAGGATTGGGAAAGGACCAATTGGTATGTTTCCCGGGTTACCGCGCCGGAACTATCTTTATTAAAAATACATTGGTACGGCCACTGGATGACGGAGAACCTGTCGTCGATGGAAGAGGGGCTGAAAGCAAAGGAAAACACGGGCTTTACCTCCCGGTTTGGCCCGGGGGTTTGGCCCGGGTCCCGTATCGTTTGCAGCAAACTTTCCTCGAACCGGAAACCGTTATCCCGAAACCCCAGGAATTCCAGCAAAGTAGGAGAAATTCCTACCAGCGATACCGGATCGATTACACGTTTCGGCGATGTTCCCGGGATATACATCATGAGCGGCGTGTGGATGAATTGTTGGTTCAAATATCTCACATGACCGAAATAGCGTTCCCGTTCCCCCAATCCTTCGCCGTGATCCGCGGCTATGACCACAATCGTACGCCCCAGGAGTTTTTCCTTTTCCAGGGACCATAAAAATTTCCCGATCTGCCGGTCCATGTACTCCACTTCCAGGCGGTAGAAATTGAGAACCGCTTTCCAGGTCAGCAGCGGGATAACCTGGAAAATCTTCACGTATCCTTTTCCCCTGGACTTTACCGTGATGATCCCCTCCGGCGGTTTTAGCATATGCGAGCCGCCGTAATAGTTTTTTGAGAAAGAGATATTTTCAAAGGAGAGGGTGCAGTTTTTACTGGGGGTTACTTTTCGGAGTACAAAGTTATCGAAATCTTCCGGTTGGCCCTCTACTTTGAACCGGATGGTGTGGGTCCCGTCGGGAATTTCCAGTTCTTTTCTTAAAATTGCCCCCTGGTGGGCGTTGAATTCAGCCGCACGTTTTCCGTCCACATCGATGGTAAAGCGTCCCAGCGCGCCGGTAGAGGGCGGCGCATACGGCGAATGGGGATCGGAATAGTGAAGGAACATGAAAAACTTATTTTTCTTAAGCTGGTGTAACAAGCGCAGGCCTTCGGCGGTCACCTGTTCCGCGGACGTGAAGAAGACCGTTTCCCCGTTCAGGTTTTCAACGAACAGGTCAAAACCTTTATTTATACCGGTAGTGCTTGCCAGGGTCCCAAGCGAGATCACGGCGGCGGTGGAATACCCTTTTTCTTTTAGAATTTCCTGGAGCATCTTATATCTGCCGTCGTATTGGTATTCGTTGCTGTATACGCCGCATTCGTGGGGGAAATAGGAAGTCAAAATAGACAGGTGGGAAGGCAGGGTCTGGGGAATGGTGGCATAGGCCCGTTCAAAGACCACCGCCTGTTTGGAAAACTGTTTAAGTGAGGGGGTAAAGGCTTTGGCGCCTAACCCGGAGTCCACGTAATCGCCGCGGGTAGTATCCATCGTGATCAGGATAATGTTATAAGGTTCCGGTTTCGCGGAGCAGGCCGCCAGCAGCGTAAGGAGCAGCGCCAGCAGGGTAATGACCGGCGGCGCCGTGAAAACCGGGTATTTTCGCATCATTGTTAAACTCCAATCACTCATCTCATTTAAAGTTTAAAACCAGGATATAATTATAGGGTATAGAGCTTAACCGAATATTAAAATAAAATTAAAACTTTTTAATGTATGCGGGGAAAAAATTTGACTGTCCCCTATTAACCTATTAAATATTTCGATTGACAAATATACATTTTTGCACTATAGTAACTTTTTAAAAAGGAAAATCGCCCATGTACAAGAATGATCAAAAAGCGCTTTTGTTGACCAGGGATCAAGACTTTGCCAAAAAAATGGAATTTTACCTATACCAACGGTATAACTTGCAAACCGATTCCGTAGAGGACATACTGGAAGTTTCTAACCGGCTGGGGGGCGACAATTCCCTGGAGAGTTCGTATGTACTGGTGATCCTGGATGAGAACGCCGCCGGGCTCCAGACTACTTTCCATGCCCTGAAAACTCTCAAGGCCAGGTACTCGGAACTCAATGTATTATACCTCTCGACCCTACTGGAAACCACCCCACCCTTCCGCGACAGCGAAATGGAAATATTACCCGAATATGCCACGGAAAATTACCGGGCAGAACAAATCGAAATGCACCTGGATAAAATACTCGAACTACTGGTTCCCATCACGAAGGCCACCTCACTGGCGGAAGTATACGAAATCATCCCCCGCGTCATGACGAAAATATACCACGCCGATTGGGCGTTATGTTCCGTATTAAGATTGGACCAGAAACCGGTTCAAATAGGCGTCGTCGCCTCTGATTTCCCGGGCGTCTTAGCCTTACCTTATGAATACCCGTTAAATGGGACCGGCTACCTGGATCAAATGCTGAGCTATTTCAAACCCATCCATATCCCGGATTTAAATGAAGATGAAACCTTTCGCCGGGAGTTGGAAGAGAAATTTTCACGGCGCTACCGTTCCGCGTTACTTTTTCCCATGCAGTTCGACGGCAATTGCATCGGCCTGCTGGGCCTATTCACCCGCAGCATGAGCCGCTTATACAGGCTCACGGATATCGATCTCCTACAGCGCCTGGCAGATATATCCGCCGTGGCCATTATTACCCATTTTTACAGGGAAAACAGCGATATCGACATGGATCGCATCGAAGAAGAAGTAAAACGCGGCCACAGAGAGGGAGATACACTTTAGTACTTGATATTTACCTCATAATGTACTACAATTGATTCTTGTCGATCTAAATTTTTTTACCATGAATAAACGAAGCTCTATAAAAGTAAAATTTCAGGTTTATCTAATGGCCGTTTTATTTGTCGCCATAAGTCTGCTCGGTTTTTCCGGGATTAGCGCCGTCGATTCTTATACCCACAAAATAATCGCCGCCCACCGGGACAACGACGGAAACAACGCCGCTGTCGCCGCGGCAGCAGCCAAAATAAAACAATCTATCATCTACTCCTGCCTGCTGTTTTTCCTGCTGACCTCACTTACGCTACCGCTGCTCATCGATCGTATGATCCGGCCGGTTAAAGATTTAAAAAGGGGCCTGGAAATGGTGAGCCGCGGCATACTGTCTTACCGCATTAAAATCGCTTCCAATGACGAATTCGCCTACCTGGCGGATAAATTTAACGAAATGGCCGCACAGTTGGAAACCACGATGGCTGAAGTGGAACCAACCCGGCGAGACCTGGAAAACCAGGTCATCGAACGTACCCGGGCGCTAAACGGCGCCAATGAAAAATTAACCGCCGCCATGAAAGAATTAAAGATTACCCAGAAGAAAATTATCCAGGCGGAAACCCAGAAATCATTAACCACCATCGTGGCAGGGTTTGCCCACGAAATCAACAACCCCCTCACCGGCATCCTGGGCGCCCTGGACCTGGTGGAATTAAAAACCGATGTCCCCCCCGATCTCAAAAAGAAATTGAACATCATCAGGCGTCAAGCATTTCGTATTAAAGGGATCATCGAAGAAATAAACCGCATGAACCCGGAAATCGATCAAACCAAATTGGAAGTGGACCTGGCCAACCTACTGGAAAAATTGATTAAAATATCCGGCAAGAAAAAAGAATACAAAAAGATAAAATTCATCCTCAGCCTCCCGGGCGAAGAAATGATCGTACGCGGGAACCACGCCGCCCTGTGGCAGGTGTTCGAAGGCATTATCGAAAATGCCGTCGAAGCCATTGCAACCAAAAAAACGGAAGACGGGGAAATCCTTATTACCCTGGAAAAATCCCCGGATAACGCTTACTATGTCGCCAGGATCATGGATAACGGCGGCGGGTTTGAAAATATCGATAAAGCGTTCGATCCTTTTTTCACCACCAAAAGCAGGACCCAAAAAAAAGGCATCGGCCTCTCTATCGCCTATAACGTTGCCCGCGAACATAAAGGCAATATCTATATCAACAATAACGAAAAAGGGGCGACCCTGGAAATCTATCTGCCCGCACAAGAAAAAATAATTGAAAATTCATATAAAATGGTAAATTCAAAACCATGACCGGAGGATAAATAATATGTTAAGAACAATGAGAAATGATTTTAAAAAGTACTCATGGACACTGTGGTTGGTTATCCTGGCATTCGTCGGCGGTTTTATCGTTACGGATGTCTTCAGGGGAGAAAGCAGGAGTAAAGATGACCTGGTCTATATCGGAGATAGCACCATAAATGTTGCGGAATTTCAAAAACAACTGCTGGCAATGCTTCGAAATTATAAAGAACAACTAAAAGAAAGTTTTGACAGGCAAATGATCAGCCGGTACAATATCCCCGAAAATGTACTTCAGCAGTTGATCAATACGTCGATTATGCGCATTGAAGCGAAGAAATTAAACATTAGCGCTTCTACGGGTGAGTTAAAAGACAAGATCATTCATTACCCAGGTTTTCAAAGAGACGGACAGTTTATCGGGATAGAAGCCTATGAACTGATGCTGGCGCACAACCGCATGGACGTCATCGAGTTTGAAAACGATCTGAAAGAGCAGATCGTTATGGAAAAATTCAGGAACGTGGTGAGCGGCGGCCTGGTGGTAGATAAAGCAACGCTGCAAGAGCAATACAAAAAAGAAAAAGACAAAGCAGACCTGGAATATATCCTGTTAAAACCCGAGACCGTCAAAGACCCCATCACGGTTACCGACAGCGAAGTCGACTCCTATTACCAGGATCACAAAGAAAATTTCAAGTCCCCTGAACGGAGGGCCGGCAGCGTGGTGTTCCTGAAATCCCTGGATTATAAAAAAGAGATTACCGTCACCGATAAGGATATGCGCGACTTCTTTAAAAGCAATATATCCCAATACGCTGAACAGGGCAAGACAAAAGTTTCCCGCATATTTCTTAAATATGATGAAAAAAACAGGGAAGAAATCTATAAAAAAACCGAAGCGCTGCAAAAAGAATTAAGCAAAGACAATTTTGCCCAGAAATCCAAAGAAGTCTCCGAAGACGACAAAGCCAAAGAGGGCGGCGATTACGGGTACTTTGAGTGGCAAGATTTTACCAAACAAGAAAAAACCTTTATCGACGCTTTAAACCAGGACGAGATTTCCACCCCCATCGATACGGGCGCCGGTTTCGCACTCCTCTTCATCGCTGAAAAAACAGAATCGAAACAACAGGAATTCGACAAGGTCAAACCGTTTATCCAGAGCTCCCTCGAACGTGAAAAATTGGACCAATTGATGGAAAATAAGATAAACGACATTTATCAAAAATTACGTAAAGAGCCGAACATAAAGGAAAAGGCCGCGAAATTGGGTTACAAAGTAATGGAAACGGGTTTGGTATTCAGCCGCGAAGGGATAAAGGGCGTGGATGAACAAGGATATATCACCCGCCATATGTTCGGGCTAAAGGAAAAACAGGTCGGCGTCCCGGTAAGAACGCAAGGCGGCGTAGCCATCGTGCAGTTGCTCCAGGTACAGAAACCGGAGTTGGAGCCGTTGGAAAAAGTAAGAGAAAAAGTAAAAGATGAAGTGCTCCGGGGCAAAAAAATTCAGCGCCTGCTGCTGGAAGGTAGAACCGTTGCCGCGGAGTTGAACGGCATGAAAGATGACAAAGCCATTGAAAAATACATGAAAGATAAATCCCTGGCTTCCGAAACGACCGCTTACACCCGGGGGAACAAGTTGGGCCCCCTGCCGGTCAAAAAAGGACTGGATGATTTTATCTTCAGTCAGCCGGAAAAACGTTATTCAGACCCCATCGACCTTAAAGAAGCCGTGGCCCTGGTAAAGTTAACCGGTAAAACAATAACCGGACCCGCGGAATTTGAAAAAGAAAAAGAAAAGTACTATACCCAAAAATTGGCTGAATTGCAAAACAACTATTTCGGTTCCTACATTTCCAACAAGCGGGAGGTCTACAATGTCCAGATCAACCAGGAACTATTCCAGGCGACAAAAGATTACATTATCCAGAGGTTTAACTGACAATAAATAATAAATTAATTATTATAAAAGAAAGGAGGCCATATGGAGCACAGTAACACAGAAGTGAAAGGAATGCCGGAAGGCGCGTTTGAAGTCTTACCCGAAGGCAAGGAGTACAAGCCCTATGTCCCGGCCGAGACGATACTACCGGAAACCAGTGCGCGGGCGGTAATATGGGGTTTGATCATGTCGGCGATATTCTCCGCCGCGGCCGCTTTCCTGGGTTTGAAGATCGGCCAGGTATTCGAGGCCGCGATTCCCATTGCGATTATAGCCGTGGGGATTTCACCGTTTTTCAAGAGAAAGAGCACGATTCTTGAAAATATTATTATTCAATCCATCGGCGCCACATCGGGCGTGATCGTGGCCGGGGCGATATTTACGCTGCCGGCGCTTTTTATACTGGGTTTGGATAAGAGCATCGGCATCGACCTATTGAAAATATTCTTTGTCTCCCTCCTGGGCGGTTCCCTGGGGATACTTTTTCTCATTCCCTTCCGCAAATATTTTGTCCAGGAAATGCACGGGCAATTCCCCTTTCCCGAAGCCACCGCCACCACCCAGATACTGGTGGCCGGCGAAAAAGGCGGGGAACAGGCCAAAGTACTGGTTGTCAGTATGCTTATCGGCGGCATCTACGACTTCATGGTGCACTCGGTGGCCGCCTGGAACGAAGTCTTCACTTCCCGCGCCCTGCCTTTTGGAAAACTCGTCGCCGATAAAGTCAAATTGGTCTTTAAACTGGATGTGCTGACCGCGGTGCTGGGATTGGGCTACATTATCGGGTTAAGATATACCGCCATTATCGCCTTCGGAAGTATGCTTTCCTGGTTCATCCTGATTCCCTTTGTCTCTCAATTCAGCAGTATCCTGCCGGCCAATATGTTAATGACCCTCGGAGACAAAACCGTGGCACAAATGACGGCCGAAGAAATTTTCAGGACCAATATCCGCTTCGTGGGCATCGGCGCTATCGCCATGGCCGGGATCGTGGGTATTATCAAATCCTCGAAAATTATCGCCCAGGCCTTCGGTATGGGATTCCAACAACTTTTTAAAAAAGAAACCGCCGGCGTAACCAAAGCAGCAGTGAAACGAACCGAACAGGATATGAGTATGAAGAGTATTATTATTTTGATCGGGCTAACCACCCTGGTGCTCTTCCTTTTCTTCAAATTCTCTATCCTGGCGGATGTGCCGGGTTCGTTAAAACTGAGTCTTGTCGCCCTTGTTGTGGTTTTTGTCATCAGTTTCCTATTTACCACCGTGGCCGCCCGCGCCATCGCCATCGTGGGCACCAACCCCGTATCCGGTATGACTATGATGACGTTGATCTTGAGCAGTATCGTGTTGATGGCCGCCGGACTTTCGGGAGATTACGGCATGATGGCAGCCCTATTGATCGGCGGCGTTGTGTGTACCGCGCTGTCCCAATCGGGCGCTTTTATTACGGATTTAAAGATCGGTTATTGGCTGGGTTCCACCCCATTGAAACAACAGCGGTATAAATTCTCGGGCACACTGGTGGCCGCCGCTTCCGTGGGACTGGTGATTTTCCTGTTGAACGGCACCTATGGATTTTCCCCGGTGCAAACGGATAAAACCACGCCCATCGTGACTGAACTTAAAGCCATGGAAATTACAGAGGCAGCCATCCCTACGGTCAAAGAGAAATTGCTGCTGTTGGGCCAGGAATTTGAAAAGCTTTCGGTGCCCAGGCAATTGAAGACGAAAGTCCAGGAAATCGCCTCCAGTGATAATGTGGAAGTGGTTAAGACAGAGCTGCCGAAGTTTATCCAGCAATTCCAGAATGCGCAGCCGTTGGCGGCGCCGCAGGCCAATGCCATGGCCGCCTTGATCCAACCCTTGATGAAACCGGGCGCCATGGTTCCCTGGTTCTTATACCTGGCCGGCGCAATCATTGCCCTGATACTGGAACGGTTAAAAATTCCGCCGCTGGCGTTTGCCCTGGGCATGTATATCCCGCTGGAATTGAATACACCCCTGCTGGTGGGCGGTTTTATTTCTTACCTGGTGTTGAAATCCTCGCAGGACAAGGAACTGGCCAAACGTCGAAACGATAGGGGCATCCTGATCGGTTCGGGGTTCATTGCCGGGGGCGCTATTATCGGCGTGGTCGCCGCGATTCTGAAATATATCGACGTTGAACAATATATCCAATTGGGCTGGGCCAATGTACCGGTAGTGGGCGAATGGATTTCACTGGTGATGTTTATCGGCGTCTGCATCTACGTCTATTTCGACTCGGTGCGAGCGAAATAAAAAAAAATTAGCCACGGACAAACACGGACGAACACGGACTATTTAAAAATCCGTGGGAATCCGTGTTAATCCGTGGGGTATACGAGATTAAGGATAATAAGATGGAAAAAGAAAAAATTGCACAAGCCATAAAGATTTTAAATGAAAAGGATACGTCCATCGATCTATGGATGGTAGTGGAAAAAGAATCCGAGGTGCTTTCGGACCCCATCATGGATTTTATAATCGGTTCCGGGGCCACCTGGTTGTCTTTTTTCCTGTTCTTTAAAACCGGAGAGAAATACGCCATCGTGGGCAACCTGGATATTGAAAAATTCAAACGGCTGGAACTTTTCGATGAGATTTTTGCTTATAAGGGTTCTCCGAAAGAATATCTATTGAATCTTTTGAAAAAGCATGACCCGAAGAAGATCGCGTTGAATTACTCCATCGATTCGCCCACAGCGGATGGCCTTACTTACGGGAAATATTTGAAATTAGTGGAGTTTCTTGAGGGAACGGATTTTAAGAACCGGTTTGTTTCTTCGGAAAGCATTATCTCCAAGCTGCGGGGCAGGAAGTCGGCGGAGGAAATCCGCAGGATCAAGAAAGCCATCGATATCACGTTGGCGATTTACGATAAGATTTCGTCCCATGTGAAACCGGGGTTCACTGAAAAAGAGGTGGCGCGTTTTATTACCGAAGAGCGGAAGAAGACGGGGTATGAGCCTTCCTGGGAAGAGGACCATTGCCCGTCGGTGTTTGCCGGGCCGCAGGAGACGGGCGCCCATTCGGGGCCGACAGATAAAGTCTTGGAGCGTGGTCAAGTAGTGAACATGGATTTCGGTGTGGTTTATGATAAATATTGTTCCGATCTTCAGCGGACGTGGTATATTTTGAAAGAGGGTGAGACGGAGCCGCCGGCGGAAGTAATGCATGGTTTCAATACCATCGTGGAATCCATAAAACGTTCTTTTAATGCGTTGAAGCCGGGAGTAAACGGGTTTGACATCGATAAGATTTGCAGGGATTATATCGTATCTCAGGGTTACAAAGAGTATCCGCATGCGTTGGGTCACCAGGTAGGGCGGGTGGCGCATGATGGGGGGCCGTTGTTGGCCCCGGCCTGGGAGCGGTATGGTAATTTGCCCTTTACACCATTGGAAGAAGGCCAGGTGTTTACGATCGAGCCGCGACTTTACCTGGAGAAACAGGGAGTAGTGACGATAGAAGAGATGGTAGTCATTACCAAAGATGGCGCGGAATGGTTATCGCAGCCGCAGGAAAAGATCTACTTGATAAAATAAAGATTAAGAAGGTGAGAAGGTAAGAAGGTAAGTTCTCAAAGTTTTTTCTTACCCTCTTACCTTCTTACCCTCTTACCTTCTTCTTTTTATCCCAGCCTCATCTCTCGCAGACGGGCGATGCGGTCTTCCAGGGGAGGATGAGTAGAAAAGATACTGGCGAAGCCTTTACCGCTTAAGGGGGACACAATAAACATATGGGCAGTTTGTTGTGATGCATGCATGGGAATGCGTTTCGTATAAGTCCCCAATTTTTCCAGTGCGGAAGCCAGGCCATAGGGGTTATGGTTTAACTCGGCGGCGTCCTGGTCGGCGATGTATTCGCGGGAGCGGGAGATTGCCATCTGGATAAGGAAAGCCGCCAGGGGGGCCAGGATGACCATGGCGAGGAGGCCGAAAATCCCGCCGTTATCGTCGTCGTCGCGACTGCCGCCTCCGGTAAAAAGAGCAAACCAGCGCATCTGGTGCGCCAAAAACATAATGGCGCCGCCAATGGTAGCGGCCACGGACTGAATCAATGTATCCCTGTTGCGGATATGAGAAAGTTCATGGGCGATGACGCCTTTCAATTCATCTCGGCCCATGAGTTTCATGATGCCGGTAGAAAGTACGATAGCCCCGTGTTTTGGGTCTCTGCCCGTGGCAAAGGCATTGGGGGACTCTTCATTTATGAAAAAAACCCTGGGTTTGGGCATTCTTGCGTTCACGCATAATTCTTCTATAGAACGGTGTATTTCCGGGGCTTCGGTTTCGGAGAGGGGTTGGGCGCCGTAGGTTCTAAGGACGATGGAGTCCGAGAACCAGTAAGCGGCCAGGTTCATGACGCCGGCCAGAACCAGGGCAATGAGCATGCCGCCTTGACCGCCGGCCGCGCCGCCGATAAAGAGAAACAATCCCGTTAATACACCCAGTAAAAGGACGGTTTTAAAATTATTCATCGTTTTACCTCCTGGTTTGGATTTATAATATTATAACCTATTTTGAATAATTTTTCCAGAAGGCATCGGGCTTTTATTAGCTGAGATAAACGCGCTAAATGGTCAGCATCCCCGGTGATTTCTGTTTAGCTTCCAATAAGACATACGGCGACCCCACATTGTACGTACTGTAAAAAAACTTCATCTCCTTGGAGACCTTCACAATATGCAAAAAATAATTCAAGAAAGTCGTACTGAAATGAAAATGCACCGGCTCCAACAAATTATTCCCCGAAAACTTATACCCATACGCTGAAAAAACATACCCCTCTTTGGCCACACATTTTAATTTCAAAAGCGACACCAGGACGCCTTTCCCTGCATCCTCCATCAAGTTTTTCAGCGACAGCACCGTGGGCTTGATATAAAGATTCGAGAAACGAACCGCCGGGAACAACGACCTGTCACTCCTGAACCCGTTGCCCGACGATCGCGCCCCGTACTGGAACGCCGTCTGCACATCGGAAATAAACTGGATAAACGAACCCTTTCTGACCAGGACCTTCTCCCCCACCTGCGATCCCTCATCATCGAAAGGAACCGAGCCGGCTTTCCCATCCGACAAAGGATCGTCGATGATATTCAGGATAGCCGGGAACGAAAGGTCCATGAACTTTTTATCGCCCTTTATTTTAAAATATTCGGAAAATTCCTTTAAGATAAACGCCGATGCTTCAGGCGAAAGCACCAGGGCAATCTCCTTTGGCCCCCATTTTAGCGGCGTTTCGGTTAAGGAATCCAGCAAATTATACGCCCGATAAACCAGTTTAACCGGCTCGATTTGCCTGGCGAAAGCCCCGTTTTCACCGATATCGATGAGGTTTCCCCCCAGCCCCATGGTGAGCAGCAGGTTGAAATGCGTTTTGATATATTTCGCATTCAGGCCGTTGGTATTGGCGATATAGACCTTTCTCAATTCCCTGGAATAACATATTTTTTTCAATTCCAGGTCTTTAAAGGAAGGGGAAACCAGGGTTTCGTTGACCTGGTCCGCCAGTTCATCCACCCTGGAAACGTCGCTAGAATCGATGGCATCGTCATATATCTTGACCTCCACCCGGTCCAGGGAGGCGGGCAGCAAGGAAGCATAGTTCCTGGCGCCGGAAGGCAAATGAAAAGAATAAACAGAGGCAAAGGCATTCTTTATTTCATGTGAACCCGGTTTTGACAGGGTGAACCCCACGGGGTCGCCTGTATCCCAGAAAGCCCGGGCCGTGACCTTGTTTATGACGGCCGTATGGCGTTGGACTTTATGGTT
The DNA here is from genome assembly GCA_026393835.1 of Candidatus Aminicenantota bacterium. Lineage (GTDB taxonomy): Bacteria > Acidobacteriota > Aminicenantia > UBA2199 > UBA2199 > JAKAGC01. The sequence continues at coordinate 25,483 of JAPKZK010000007.1, forward strand.
GCTGAGATGTTCATACACTTCCCTTTCCACTTTTTCCCCGAAGGCTTCCACCGTAGAAAAACCCGTTTTCTTACCTTGTTCCAGGGTATCATGGATCGTCGCCGACATTTCAACGTTATTGGTCAGGGGCAGTTTTGTTCTAGTCATTGGCGTCGCCGGTTACCCACAGGTTGTTTATTTTCACCGTCGGTTGTCCCACCCGGACATTCAGGGTTTGCCCGTTTTTAAAGCAGTAGCTGATGCCTTTATCGAAGCGGAAATCATTGGCCACCATCTCCACCGATCCCAGGACTTCCGAGATATCGCCTTTAATCATGATGCTTCCCAGCGGGATCGTGCGTTTCCCTTTTTCGATCAACCGGGCGTCGTGGATATTGAAGTAAAACACATTTTTATCGAAATAGATTTTCGCTTCCCCGAATTCCCTGGCGTACACCCCATAGGGCGTCGAGGCGATCAATTCTTCCGGGTCGCAGCCGCCCGGTTTCAAATAGAGCGCATACATCCGTGGCATGGGTAGACAGGTAAAATCTTCCACCCGTGAATGACCGCAGTTTTTAAGGTCCAGCAGGTGTTTATAAAAAGAGTCTGAGATAATGTTCCTTAATATCCCTTTTTCGATGAGACAGGCCGATTTCGGCGTTTCGCCTTCATCGTCGCAAGCGATGCCCGCGAAAAAAGAATCATTTTTATCTTCGGTTACCACGGTCACATTGGCGGGCATAATTTGCCGGCCGATATGGGAAACCGTGATAGGTGAGCGTTGAAGATAGATATAATCCGCTTCCAGGGCGTGCCCCAGGATTTCGTGGAACAGGATGGCACCGTCGCCCGGGCTGAGAATTACCGGGATTTTTTCATTGAATGTGACGTTATAATTTTCCGCCAGTTTATGGTTATCGCTAATCTCTTTTACCCGTGACGTCAGGCCGTTTTGATTGAATTTAGGACCCTGGCCGCCGCCGCCTCCGCTGCCTTCGCCCACTTCGATAAAGTTGCGGCGGTCTTTCAAGCGCACTTTTATCAATATGCTGAAGTGCTCGAAGCCCGTTCTCTTTTCTTTGCCGTTTTTAATAATAATGCGCCGGGAGCGCAGGGCCCTAAAAATCACTTTCCATTCCATTGCTTGCAAGTCCTGGAGGAAATCGAAAATATATTGGTTTTCCTTGGCGATTTTGCCTGGTTGAAAGGGGAAATCGACTGGTTGGCCTTTATTGTTTTTCAGTTTAAGATTTATTTTTTTATCCAGGAACTCCACGGCGTCTTTGATAGAGGTTAATTCATGGGAGCTGCTGGTCCATTGGTCGTCGAAGTTTCGTTCCAGGATGCCGGTTTTACTTTTTATAGTGTATTCTTTTTTATCCAACGAATCGATGGAGAAGTAACCGGAGTAAGTATCGTCGATGAGGTCCACGCAAAATTTTTTCATTTTTTAATTTCCAGGATTTCATTTTAATCCATTTCAGCGATTAAATCAATCTACCCCACTGCGTGGGATTCCGTTTGTAGGACCGTACAGGAAGATTTTAATTTTGACCACTATCCGGCCCCCCACTGCTGAGGATAAGGTGCAGGATAAGCAGGAAGGGATAAGGGACAGTCAAAAAAATAAAAAATGAGTGAGAGAAAAAATTTGAAAAAGGTATTGACAATTTAATTTCAATGCAATATATTTAATGCAGAATACAGGGTGAGCCCAATCCGCTGGTTCATAAAAAAAGTTCAGGGCAAGGAAGGTTGAAAATGCCACGAACGAAAAGACGT
>JAPKZK010000057.1 GCA_026393835.1 Candidatus Aminicenantota bacterium
ACCGGAAAAAATTATCATCGATCCCGATCCGATCCTGGGATAGATTTCTACCTAAAATCCCGGCCCATATTTCCGCCAGTTTCATCTCTATCTCATTCCGGGGGGCCACATAGGCGGCTATTTCATTTACTTTCGGCGCGGACAATGCCTTGCGGTCCATTTTTCCGCTGGGAGTTAGCGGTAACTTTTCCAATTGTACAAAGTAAGACGGTATCATATAATCCGGCAAATCCTTTGCTAAATATTCCCTTAATTCCAAACCGGGAATTTTTAGCCCTGATACAAAATAGGCCGCCAGGTATTTATCCCCCGTGGGATCTTCCTTAGCCAATACTACCACATCTTTTATCTGTCCATGCTTTAATAAACGATTCTCTATCTCCCCCGGTTCGATGCGAAAGCCCCTGATCTTGACTTGTTGATCAATCCGGCCCAGGAATTCGAGGTTGCCGTCCGATAACCATTTGCAACGGTCGCCGGTGCAGTAGAGAATCGAATGATGAAAATCCGCCCGAAGGGCGCCGCTTCCATTTTTAATTTTTAATTTATAATTTTTAATTTTGAATTTTTCAGAAGTTATTTCAGGGTTATTCAAGTAACCCCTGGCCACCCCGTCGCCGCCGATGTACAATTCACCGGGTATACCCAACGGCTGCAAATGAGTATATTTATTCAAAATATATAGTTCTATATTGGGTAATGGGTTACCAATAGGGACATTGCCTATCCCGTTCCATTCGGACAATGAATATCGACTGGAATAGACCGTTCCTTCTGTCGGGCCATAAATATTTTCCAATTCAATGGATGTATTTAAATCCGCGAACTTCTTTACCTGCGACGGTAACAATGCTTCTCCCGCCAGGAAAATGTATTTCAAACCGGCTAACCGGTCTTTATTTTTTTCAGTCACAAAGTCTAAAAACGCATTAAACATGGGGGGTACAAAATTGATATGAGTGACATGACGCCATTCGATCCATTCAGATATTACCTGCGGGTCTTTTTCACCATTTTTTTCCAGTATCGCCAACCTCCCTCCGCCCATGGTCCATCCGAATAACTCTGTTACCGATACATCAAAAATATAAGATGTCTTTAACAGGTAAGTATCGGCTGGGGTGAAAGGGTATTTGTCTTGCATGGCAAATAATAAGTTTACGGCAGAATCATGGTTTATCATCACCCCTTTGGGTTTGCCGGTGGAACCGGAAGTGTAGATGAGGTAAGCAAGGTGGCTGGAATGATGAATGATGAATGATGAATGATGAGAAGAAAACTGACTTGAATGATGAATGATGAATTCTAAAAGAACTTTCTCACCTTCCCACCTTCTCACCTTCTCACCTTCTTCATCATAGGTGGTAACCAACAATTTCGCTCCACTATCTTTAAGCATATAATCAATTCTTTCCTGCGGGTAATCCGGGTCAATAGGTAAATACGCTCCCCCAGCCTTTAAAATACCGAAAATTGCAATAATCATTTCAATGGAACGTTCCATCATGATGGCCACAATGGAATCCGGCAGGACGCCTTTTTCGCTTAACAAACCTGCCAATCGGTTGGATTGTTCATTCAATTGGCGGTAGGTTGTATGTAGAGACGTTGCGCGCAACGTCTCTACCGTGGTTGTCCCTACAATGGCAATATGATCAGGCGTCCGTGATGTCTGTTCTTCAAGTAACTGCTGGATTGTTTTATCTTTCGGATAATC
>JAPKZK010000081.1 GCA_026393835.1 Candidatus Aminicenantota bacterium
CGGCTGATATAGTAGAAAAAAGGAGTGGTCCGGGCGTTTAAAGGATTCAATTAATAGTTCTAAGGGTTGGAATAGGAGCTCGAGGCATCGATCTATCGGCAAAAAATGTGTTACCCATTCAAAATGAGAAAGAACCAAAAAAATGAAGTCAAGAGGTAATCCTCATAAAAAGCTTTTTTTATAAATGGAAAAAGAAGGAGACGGAACCGAAGGACAGAAAATTTAAATGATAAAACTTGATTTAACATTAAAAATATTATAATATTTACAACTGGATGAATCATGAACAAAATGAGGATATGATGACACAAATTGAGAACGCGAAAAAAGGTATTGTCACCGAACAGATGAAGACGGCAGCAGCAAAAGAATCCATCGACGCCGAAAAATTAAGACAACTGACGGCGGAAGGCAAAGTGGTTATCCCTGCCAATAAAAACCATAAAAACCTTGATCCCATCGGCGTCGGTAAATTCTTAAGGACAAAGATCAATGCCAATATCGGCACATCCGGCGATTTCGATAAAATTGAGGATGAACTGAAAAAAATCGACATGGTGGTTAAGCACCGCGCCGATACGGTTATGGACCTCAGCACCGGCGGCGACGTATCGAAAATAAGACGGGCCCTGATCGAACGGTCCGCTATTCCCTTCGGCAATGTGCCCATCTACCAGATGGCAAAAGATATCGCCGTCAAAGGCGGGACATTCGTTAATATGTCCTTTGCGGGCATGCTGGAATATATCGAAGCCCAGGCAGACGACGGCGTGGATTTTATGACCATCCATGCCGGGTTGACCCGGCGGGCCGTGGAAAAATTGAGAAAACAACCGCGCAGGGCCGGGGTCGTTTCCAGGGGCGGTTCGATTATTACCGGGTGGATGCTCCATAACGATAAAGAAAATCCGTTTTATGAACATTTCGACAGGGTCCTGGAAATCGCACGCAAGTATGACGTTACCATGTCGTTGGGCGACGGTCTGCGGCCCGGGTGCCTGTCGGACGGCAGCGATTGGGCGCAGATGGAAGAGTTGCTGACCCTGGGCGAACTGGTGAAACAATGCCGGGCCTCCGGCGTCCAGGTCATGGTGGAAGGCCCCGGCCACTTACCCATCGGCCAGATCGAAATGAATATCAAACTGCAGAAAGTTGTCTGTGACGACGCCCCTTTTTACGTATTGGGTCCCATTGTCACCGACATCGCCCCGGGTTACGATCATATTACCTCAGCCATCGGCGGCGCTATTGCCGCGGCCGCGGGGGCGGATTACCTCTGCTATGTGACCCCCACGGAACACCTGGGACTGCCCACGGAAGAAGACGTTAAAGAAGGCATTATCGCCTCCCGGATTGCGGCCCATGTGGGCGATATCGCCAAAAATATTCCCGGCGCCATGGATAGGGATAATCAAATGGCGGAAGCCAGGCGAAAATTGGATTGGAAACGACAGGAAACCCTCTGTATGGACCCCGGGAAATTCCGGGAAATCCGGGAAAGAAGGGGCTCTACCACTGACGCCTGTTCGATGTGCGGCGATTTGTGCGTTTATAAAATACTGGAAGATTTTTATAAATGAATGGAAATGTGTAATGGGTGAAACGAACCTGGTTTTTTACGGCGTAAGGGGCAGCTATCCCGTCCCCCACAAAAATACCAATAAATACGGCGGCAATACCGCGTCCATCCTTATTGAAAAAGACGACCACATCCTCATCCTGGACGGGGGCACCGGCATCATCAATATCGGCAATTATATAAAAGCCCGGAAACCGCAGGTAAAATACGTGGACCTCTTTTTAACCCACCTGCACAGCGACCATATCCAGGGTATTCCTTTTTTCGAGCCTGATTTCGATAAAGAGTTCCATGTCGCTATTTACTGTGATAATAACGAGAGTAATGGGATATCGTTCCAGGAGACTATTTATTCCCTGTTTGATAAGCCCCTCTCCCCCGTCGGCAAAAAAGGCATAAAAGCGAAATTCACTTTTGTGGAACTGGATACCCGGGACCCGAAGCGCTTTTCCATCGCTGAAAATTTCACACTGGATTATATAAAAGAAAACGATCACCCCCTATCCGGGGTTATCATTTACCGGGTAAACGTCGAGGATAAACAGGTGGTGTATGCCACGGATGTAGAGACGCCCCATGGCTTCGATGGAAAATACCTGGAATTCATCAAAGGGGCGGATATATTGATCCACGATTCGCAGTATTTCGATGCGGATTATTATGCCGCCCGGAACCCCAAGATAGGATTCGGTCACAGCACCGTATCCATGGCCGCGGCCAACGCCGTAAAAGCAGGGGTAAAGAAGTTATTTTTGTTCCATTACAGTCCCGATTATATGGACAAAGACGTAGAAAGAATGTTGGCGGAAGCCAGGAAAACGTTTAAGAATACTTACTTATCGGAAGAGCTAAAAAAAATTAATTTAAGGAGATAAATATGTCAGGGCATTCGAAATGGGCTTCGATAAAACACAAAAAAGCGGCGGCGGACGCGAAAAGAGGAAAAGCTTTTACCCGCTTCATCAGGGAAATTACTTACGCGGCAAGGCAGGGCGGCGGCGATCCCGATTCCAATGCCGCCTTGCGGCATGCAATCGACGACGCCAAAGCTGCCAATATGCCGGCAGATAACATTAAAAAAGCCATCCAACGCGGATCCGGCGAATTGGAAGGCGTCAGTTACGAAGGCATCACTTATGAAGGTTACGGTCCGGCCGGTGTGGCTGTCCTGGTGGAATGTTTAACCGACAATAAAAACCGGACCGTGGCCGAAGTGAGACACATCTTCGGTAAATACAACGGCAACCTGGGTGAAAAGGGCTGCGTCGGCTGGATATTCTCCAGGAAAGGAATGATCATTGTTCCCAGGGATGCGGTGGGCGAAGATGAATTGATGGAACTGGCGCTGGAAAATGGCGCCGAAGATATGCAAGTGGAAGAGGAGAACTATGAAATCTACACCCCGGTGGAAGATTTCGACAAGGTGCTCAATGCCATCAAAGAAAAAAAATATCCCATCGAATCTTCGGAAATCGGTATGATCCCTTCCACTTATGTAAAACTGGAAGGTAAACATGCGGAACAAATGCTCAGGATGACTGAAAAATTAGAAGAAATGGATGATGTCCAGAATGTCTGGTCTAACTTCGATATCTCCGCGGAAGAGATCGAAGCGTACGAGCAATAGGGCTGATCCTCGAAACAATAAGGATACGAACGATTGTTGTTAAGCGACCCATGATCGTTATCGGATTTGACCCCGGTTCTATTATCTTCGGCGTCGGTATTCTCAAAAAAGAGAATGATCGTATCTCATGCCTTTATTCGGAAGAAATAAAATTGCAAGAAAAAGATTTTTATACGAAGATGAAGGTATTGTGGCAGCGGTTGGAAGTACTTTATCAAAAATTTCCCATCGACTGCGCCGCCATCGAAGAGGGGTTCCTGGGAAAGAATGTCAAATCCATGAATGTGTTGTCTACGGTGAGGGGCGTGGTGTTGGGTTCCCTGCTGTCCCGGGATATCGAGCTGAAATTCTACTCCCCCCGTGCGGTCAAGCTGGCCCTTACCGGCTTCGGCAACGCTTCGAAAAGCCAGGTCGGTAATATGGTAAATATATTATTGAACTTAAATCCAAAAACAAGTTCCCTGGGCGCCGACGAGAGCGACGCCCTGGCGGTAGCTTTTTGTCACCTGATGAGTATAAAACCAGGAGGTATGGAATTATGATCTCTGCTGTCAGAGGCCGTGTATTTGATATTTCCCCGGGGAAAGTGCAATTGGAAACCGGCAGCGGCGTGATCCTGCAAATCCAGGTCCCGGTCTCCAGTTATACCACTATTAAAAATGAGAAAGAGGTCTTACTTCATACGGTCCTGCGGATCAAAGAAGACTTAATGGTGCTTTATGGTTTTTTATCCCCCAAAGAAAAAATCTTTTTTGAAAAATTTACCGGCATATCCGGGATAGGCGGAAAAACCGCCCTTTCGCTTATTTCCGCTTTCTCCCTCACCGAATTGGTAGAGGCCATTAATAACGGCGACGCCGCTAAAATCAGTTCCATCCCCGGCATCGGTAAGAAAACCGCCCAGCGGATCATCCTGGAATTAACCGGTAAATTGGAACTGGAAGAAGAACAGGCGGCCGAAACTGTGCAAATGCGGGAGGACCTGGTTTCCGGGCTGGTGAACCTGGGGTATCCCGCGAAATCGGTTTCGGAACAAGTCAATAAAACCCTGAGGGAATACCCGGATATTGTCTCGTTTGAAGAGTTGTTTAAAATATTATTAAAAAAGATCAGTAAGTTGTGACGTTATAACATGATGTCGGCAATGACGGACCCTGTGGAAACGAACGAAACGAACGAAATGGATGAAATGGATGAAATGGATGAAATAGTCGAAGTCGCCGCGCCCGAAGTCGAAGATATAAAATTTGAAGCGAATCTCAGGCCGTCTGCTTTCCAGGAGTTTATCGGTCAGAAGCAGCAGGTGGAGAATTTTAAGACCTATGTCAAAGGCGCCCGGCAGCGCGGGGAACCGCTGGATCATGTCTTGCTTCATGGTCCGCCGGGACTGGGAAAAACCACGCTGGCCAATATCCTTGCAATGGAAATGGGGGTTCACATCAAACAGACCTCGGGTCCGATACTGGAAAGGAAAGGGGATCTTTCCGCTATTCTTACCGACCTGGAACCTAACGATGTATTGTTTATCGATGAGATTCACCGGTTGAAGACCGCCCTGGAGGAGATTCTTTATAAGGCCATGGAGGATTTTCAACTGGATGTGATTATTGGGCAGGGGGTGGGGGCGAAAAATATATCCATCAATCTCAACCGGTTTACGTTGGTAGGGGCCACCACCCGCGCCGGGTTGTTGTCGTCGCCCCTGCGGGACCGGTTCGGCATTATGATTCACCTGGATTTTTACACGGTGGAGGAGTTGGTGGAGGTCCTGGTCCGCAGTGCAAAGATATTGAATATTAAAATATACCCCAAAGCCGCCGAAGCCATTGCCCGTCGTTCGCGGGGCACCCCGCGGGTGGCCAATAAATTACTCAAGCGGGTCCGGGATTTTGCCCAGGTGGAAGGCGAAGGGGTCATCGATCCTAAAATTACGGAATTGTCTTTCAAAGCCCTGGAAGTGGATGAAGAGGGGTTTGATCAAACCGACCGCAAGATTCTTTTAACCATTATCGACCATTTCGGTGGGGGGCCGGTGGGGTTATCCACTCTTTCTACTTCGATCCAGGAGGAGAAGGATACGCTCCTGGATGTGTATGAGCCTTATTTGATCCAGCAGGGTTTTTTGAAGATCACGCCGCGGGGCAGGGTGGCCGGGGAGAAGGCATATAAGCATTTTAAAAAGGAGCTTCCCGGTGGCCAGCGGTTATTGTTTTAGTGTGTGTTTCTTGCGAAAAATTTTTTTTGTTATGATTTGCAGTTTCCTGGCGCTGGCGGTAAGCGGGAAAACCTATGAGCGCCCGGTCATTAAAGATTACCAAAAACATCTAAACCGTAAATTCGTCAAAGAGAAACGTTTAAGCACCCGGTATATTATTATCCATACTTCCGAGGGGGGGTTAGGCAGCACCCTTGAAACCCTTTCCCGCGGCAAGCAAGTAGAAGGCCCATACAGGACGTATGGCGGTCATGCGCACTATGCCATAGCCAGGAACGGCGATGTATACCAGGTATTAGACGCCCGTTACCGGGCCGATCATGCCGGTCTCAGTATGTGGGACGGCGTGGAGGAAATCAGTTCGCATTCATTGGCCATCGAACTGGTAGGATTCCATTACGGGGAAATCACCGACGCCCAGTACCGGTCTTTGGGGCTGTTGGTAGATAGGCTGCAAAAAAAGTACCACATTCCCGGCAAGAATATATTGACCCACAGCCAGGTGTCATACGGTAAGCCCAACCCGTGGTATAGGCGTCCGCACCGGGGGCGGAAACGGTGCGGTCTTAATTTCGACCGTTCCCGCATTGGGTTGGGAAAAGATCTGTGGACCTATGACCCTGATGTCGAAGCCGGTCGCCTGGACCAGGACCGGCAAATCTATGCTATTTTTTACCAACCTTATAAATACAAAGAAAAGGAACCCGGCATCAAGGTAGTTCCCGGGGAACCCGAACCTACTGCGGCGTTGTCCAATATCATCGGCAAGGACAATACCGCCTGGAACATCGCGGGCGAGGATTACGACAGCCCGGATACTTATTATAAACTCCCGGACGGCCGGGAGATACGGGGGGATAGGGTAGGGGGTGACGTCGGTTGGGACCGCATTCCCGCGGGCACACAGGTACTGCTGAACCGGCCGCCGGACGAAGGTCAGGAAGGAAAGAAGGGACCGATATTTGAGATCGGCCGGGATTTTACCGCCTGGAGTTATGCGGGGATAAGTTTTAATGATCCTTCGACTTTTTATTTTTTCCCCAATGGGGGATTTGTACCCGGAACCCGTGTTGTGGATTGGGATTCGCTGCTTGCGGGGACGCGCATGATTATCGGTTATCGGCCGCCGGTGGAAATTCAAGCGGTAAAGGGGAAAACTCCCTGGGGGATTGCCGGGAAATCGTACAATTTGAAGGAAACCATTTATTATATCCCGGATAGGCAATTATTTACCGGCGATCAGGTTAAAGATTTCAGCAATCTTCCCCGCGGGGCCCGAATATTCCTTAAGAAATAGGTTAAGCTTTCAGTGCATCGGCCTGGGGATCGGTAATTTTCAATAATTGTTTATGGAAGATCAATTCCGTTTCGGTTTCCGGGCCGTTTTTGTTGGCCATTACTTTTGCCAGGAGAATGGTTTTTTGCACCATATCTTTAAAATTATCCGGCATAGGTTCTGCTTTTTTCAGTGGATCATCCAGGAAGTTAGATTTAAAATTGTTATTCATATTTGAGCCGATGAATTTTGAGCGGGCGTAGTTCTGGAGGCCGATGACCAGGTTTGCGTTTTGGTCCGGGCGGCCGGATTCGGCCAGGTTTTCTTCCGCCAGGTCGTCATATTCCGGCGTTCCTTTTGTCGTGGTGGTCAGCGGTGCGCTGAGGATGAGTGGGAGCCGTATTTCAGCGGCCAGTTTCCGTAAGTTATCCGAGATTTCCTGCAGTTGCTGCCGACGGTCCATAGTTCTCTTTTCATTCTCCAGGCGGATTTTAGGAAGCGAATCGATAAAGACCGCCCCCATGTCAAACGTTTTGCCAAAAGCCCGGATCGAATCGATCAATTCGATGCAATTCTGATTACTGTCGATTACATGAACCTTGCCGGCGATTTCCAGGAAATTTTTCAGGCCGAAGTATTCCATATCTTCGTTGGCTTTTTCTTTCAGGGGTGCAATTCCACGGTGATTAAATTCGTATTCCCAGCGTTCCAGGTTCGATTGGCGTGTTTCCCGTTGGGTAAATTGTTTTGCGCCGCTTATATTGATCAATTTCAAAAAAACATCCCATTTAGGTTCCTCGTAGGTATAAAATAAAAAGCGTTTACCCGGGAACATGCGACACATATTGAGAAGTAAGTTCAGCATAAAGCAGGTTTTGCCGTGTTTCGGCCGGCTGGCCACCAGGGTGAGGGAATTGGCCGGGATGGCGACGAATTGATCCAGGCTTTTGAAGCCCGTAGGCAATCCTTCCTGTGATTTTTTTATGTTTTCTAACAGGAGTTCCAGTCTAAAGGGTTCCGCGTCTTTTAGAAAGTTCCTGTTGACCCTTATTTTTTCCGCTTCGGTTCGACTGGGGTAGTGATCTTTAATGAGATGGGACATCTGTTCCGGTTCAATTTGTTCTTCGTATTCATCCGGGATATTGGCGATCTCGCTGTCCAGTTTTTGTTGGATATCCGAAATGCCGAACAAAATCGAAGTCCGATCTTCCCCGGTGGTGCTCTCGTTTTCCTTGTCCGTGGTATCCGGGCTTAGAATCGTTTCCTGCGAGTCTTCGCCTTCAGGGATGGTGATGAGGGTAGTCTGGTCGCTGCCAGTTTCTTCAGTCGGCATTTCATTTTTTTCGTCATTGTTGCTTAATCTTGTTTCATCGGAAGAGGATAATACCGTTTCTTCGCTGGGTTTTAAGATTGTTTCATCCATCTTAATCTCCTGATCTAATCTACGACGGTAAAACTATTTGAATATGAAAAGCCCGCCGCGTTTTCCCGGATTCTCCCCTCAGGGGGGCCCAGGGCTACCTTATATTCCCCGCCGTTCAAAACCATGGCAAAATCCCCGGTTGTATCGACCTTCCCGGAACAATTCAGCAACATTGCCATAAAAACCAAACACACTGGAAAGAATATGTTTTTCATAAGAGCTTTTTAACAGAAATTGAAAGACAAGTCAACCCGGTATTCGTGTTAATTCGTCTAATTCGCGGGTAATTTTTTTTCGCGTCTCTTCGCGTTCTTCGCGGCTTTAAAAAAACATACCCACGAATTACATGAATTAAAACGGAATTCCCGGCATCTACCTTGTTTCGCCAGGATATATCCGGTTTCCCGCTGCCGGATTCCTGGATACAAACGTTGTCGATATCAACGCGCCCCTTAAATTGAAAACGGATGGGACCAGGATTAACGGTATAATACGCCAGGCGAAATGGATACTGGAAACTACCGGAAAATCGATCGACGAAGCCAGGCAAAAAATCGAACAGCCTAAGTTTCCCGATGCCTGCATCCTCTTCGAGGAAGTAGTTTCTGATGGCGCCATCGCAACAAAAACAGCAACGGTCGATACCGGTTCCCCGGAAGAAGCAGAAAAGACAGCAAAAAAGCAGATTCCCGATTCTTCCGAGATATTGGACATCCGGACGGTTGACAAACAAACCCTTCATGTTGAGAAAATCGAAGCACTCAATGAGACCGAAGCATCTGCAAAAGCCAAAGAACGCATCAAGTCCTATGAGTCTTCCTACAAATCCCTGGCAGGGGTTACCTGCGTCCAGGAAGCTTAAATGTAATCGATGTGGCAATGTAATGACTACGACAACCGATGGGGTTTCTTATGTCGGGGCAGGTCCTTTGGTTGAATCGGCCGTATTGAAACTGCACTGCGAGAAATGCGACATCACGCGTATCGAAAAAAGATGGGAAATCGAGGGCGAGTGGATTGCCTGGGACGACGGCGGCTATACAATACTTTAATCTTCCTGTTCCGATCCTGGAATTTGTAGTTCTATGTCTTATAATGCCTCCAGCCCCAGGGGGCTTTTTTGCCCCTGCGATTTTTTGTTGCCGGGGCGGAAGAATAAAAAAATTCTGTGGGGGGAGCAGGGCGCGGGTAGAGGTTTTGAGACAGCCTCCTCTGTGTTCGCCCAAAATTCTTTAAAATTAGAATTGCTGGCCCCAGCATGTAAAGGTTGACACTTGTTCCGAATTATGGTATTTTTTACCCTTATGCGTGATTATCATATACATACTTCTCTTTGTAAACATGCCTGCGGTGAAATGGAAGAGTACGTATTAGCCGCTATCGAAAAGGGCATACCGGAAATCTGCTTTACCGACCATATCCCCCTACCCGACGGCGAAGACACCGAACACCGCATGGCAATGGATGAACTGGAACCTTACCTGGAAAAGATCGCCATCCTGAACCGGAAATACCGGGAGATTTCAATCCTGGCCGGCATCGAAGCGGATTACGTGGAGGGCTATGAAACCTATATAAAAGAGTTTCTCGCCGGTTACCATTTCGACCTTGTCATCATGTCCGTTCATTACATCAGGCATTGGCAAAGCGAGCAATGGGTATTCAATTTCGAATATTCCGCGGAGACGATCCCCCAACAGTACCACGACTATTTCCAGGCCATGCACAAGGGCATCGATACCGGTCTTTTCGATATCATCGGCCACCTGGATATAATCAAACGACCCGGGTTCCCCGTGCTGGACACCAACCGCCAGGATGTTGAAAAGGTCCTTGATGCGGCTAAGAAAAAAGGCATGTGCATCGAATTGAACACCTCCGGGCTCCGAAAACCGATTAGTGAAATCTATCCTGCCATTGAAATCGTTAATATTGCCATAAAAAAGGAAATTCCTTTCACCATGGCTTCGGACGCCCACCGGCCGGAACATGTGGGCTACTATTTCGACTTGCTGACAAATCATTTATTCAATTACAATGGCCTCAGGATGGCCCACTACAATAAACGGAAATGTTACAGTCACCTGCTGGCCCCACAGGAAATCGAGTGATTTTTTAATAAATACCTATCATGGAGAATAAAGAATGATACGTGTAGACAAATTGTGTAAACAGTTTAAACTTTCCCGCAAACAAAAGCAGGAAATAGAAGACGGTCATGCGCACAATACCCTGATGGCGGTTGCGGATGTGAGCTTTACCTGTACACCGGGCCGGATATTCACCCTCCTTGGGCCCAACGGCGCAGGTAAAACCACCACCCTGCGGATGATGGCCACCATGCTGAAACCCACCTCGGGTACTATCACCATCGCCGGGTTCGATACGGTGAAAGAAGCCGGGCAAGTTCGCGGCAAAATCGGTTTTCTTACGGGCTCCACCGCCCTTTACGAACGCCTGACCCCCAACGAGATCATCAAATACTACGCGGACCTGCACGGCATGGACAGCGACAAATTCAAGAAACGGAAACAGGAACTTTTCACGCTCCTGGGCATCGATGAATTTGCCGACCGCAGGATCGGGAAACTTTCCACGGGCATGAAACAGAAAGTCTCTATTGCCCGCACTATGATCCATGACCCGGAGGTGGTGATTTTCGATGAACCCACAGTGGGGCTGGATGTCATCACGGCCCGCAGCATCATCCAATTGATTCGCAGTTGCAAGGAGCAAAGCAAAACCGTTATTTTTTCCACCCACATCATGGGCGAGGTCAGTTTGTTGAGCGATGACCTGGCCATTATCCATAAAGGAAAACTGCTTTACAACGACACTTATGAACAATTTTTCAAACAATTGAAATCCAGGACCATTGAGGATGAGTTCATACGGATTGTGAGCAGCGCAGGAGGTGTGGCATGAAACGTATACTTATTATTTTTAAGAAAGAACTAAAGGATACCCTCAGGGACCGCCGGACCGTCATGATGATGGTTGTATTTCCCCTTGTACTGATTTACGTGTTGATGAGTCTTACATTCAGTCTCAGCCGGTCACAGACGCGGAAAGCCGAAGAGAAAGTGATAACGGTGGGACTTATTACCACCGGCAATGCGGGAGTCTTCCGGGGAAAATTGGCCAAAAGTAAAAATGTTGTTATTAAAGAAGATATAGCTGTCGCGAAGATAAGCGAGCTGATCCAGGCAAAGACGCTGGATTTTGCGGTTGTCTTCGAGGAAGGGTTCGATCGAAAGGTACAGGAAAAAGGCAGCGGCGACGTGCAGCTCTATTATAAAGCTTCGAATGAAAACAGCATTGCTAAAAAGCGCATCGATGCGGTGTTCAATGAGTACAAGGAAGAGTTGTTGAATGCCCGGTTGGCGGAGTTGAAATTGGACCGGGCGTTCGTGGAGCCGGTAAAGGTTAATATCAATGATCTTTCGACAGCGAAAGAAAAGATAGGGGAGTCGATTGGTGGGCTTTTGCCTTACTTTTTTATTCTCTTTTGTTTTCTTGGGGCCATGTACCCGGCCATCGACCTGGCGGCTGGTGAAAAAGAGCGGGCCACTATTGAGACCTTGTTAACGTCGCCGGCCAGTCGTTTGCAGATTGTAATCGGGAAATTCATGGTGGTAACCCTGGCTGGGATTTTCAGCGCCATGGTGGCGATCCTGGCGTTGTATATGTCGTTAAGGGGCGCAAAGGAAATCCCACCGGAGATGTTCGATGCGTTGTTTCGGATTATCGAATATAGGTCTATCGGGATGTTATTGTCGTTATTGGTTCCGTTATGTGTCTTTTTTGCCGCCTTGTTGCTATCCGTTTCCATTTATGCCCGGTCTTTCAAGGAGGCGCAGAGTATGGTTACGCCTTTGAACATCCTGGTCATTGTCCCGGTATTGATCGGGCTTTTTCCCGGTATAAAATTGACCGCGGTTACGGCGTTGATTCCCGTGTTGAATGTTTCCCTGGCCACGAAGGAGATCATTTCCGGGACGATACAAACCGGTTTATTGATAGAGGTTTATGTTTCGCTTTTTGTATTGGCCGCGGCGGGGCTTTATTTTTGCGCCCAGTGGTTTAAAAGAGAAGAAGTAATCTTCAGGGGAATATAAAATAAAAGTTTTAGGAAGTCCAGAAACCCTTTTTCAAAAGGGTTTCTGGTCGCCGAAGGCATATTAAAATAATGCGCCATTTAACCTATCTCATTATTATATATATCTCATGCTCCCTTTTTCTCCAGGGGCAGGCGGGAGGGGTTTACAATCCCGAAAAAATCGAGCAGGAGATGTTGGAGTTGGTAAACAAAGCAAGGAGTGAACGAGGGACTCGGCCCCTCCGGTTTCACCCGGTATTAAACGACATGGCCCTGGGGCACAGTCAAAAAATGGCGGCGGAAGGGCAACTGAGCCACCGGTTCCCCAATTATAAAACTCTCCAGGAGCGGCTTATGGACGCCGGATTGGCTTTCATCAAGTCCGGTGAGAATGTGGCTTTCAGTGAGGACCCGGAGGCTAAGTTTATCCATGATGGGTTTATGAACAGCCCCGGTCACCGGCAAAATATCCTTGACCCGGATTTCACCCACTGCGGCATTAGAATTGTTTGTTCCAACAAGAAATTCTACGTTACGGAGGAGTTTGCCCAGGTTTACACGTTATTAAAGGCAGAGGAGGTCGAAGCGCTGCTGGAGCAGGATGCCGCGGCTAGGTACCGGCGGGTTTTCGGCGTTCCGTTGGTTTTTTATTCGCAATTGAAACCGTATGCCCGGCATGCCTCGAAATTGTCGGCCCGGGATGAGAAGCTGGAACCTTATTTGAGCGCATTACCGGACCAATGGGGTGGGATCCAGGCAATAAGTGTTGTATCCCCGGACCCGGAGAAGATAAAAACAGCGTTGGCAAAAGAAATCGAAGCGCGGAGGTATAGTGGGGCGGCCATCGGGGTCAGCCGGATCACGAACGCGGCGTTTCCCGGGGGCGCGTATTCGGTGTCCATTCTTTTTGTCGAAGGGCTCCAGGCGGATTGGACCCCGGAGAAATTCAAACAAGTATTCCTGGCGGAGCTCAACCGCGTACGGAAAGGTAATGGACTTGGATTATTGACGTTGGACAAACGGTTCACCGGCGAATCATTCCCCGTACCCGCCACAGACGCCGTGGCCTGGGAAAAGAAGCACCGTGAGCAGTTAAATGCTTTTTATAATAAGACGGTCAAAGGTAAAGTAGAGATAAGGATATTTAATTATACATCGTATGATCCCCGGGAAATCCCGGCCAGGCTTCTCGATATATTGGGAAAAGGCAGCGGCTGCCTGGATAAAATAGGAATTCTTGTGCACCGCCCCGTCGATGTGGCTGGCGCCGCCGAAGGCAATGTGCCCGCCAATTATTTCATGGTTACGTTGATTTTCCCGGAATTATAAAAACCGGGACAGCCAATCATGACAGTTCGCTGTCGCCCTGAGGCTATGAAGTGGATGTTGTATTATATTTCCCCATGATAGGCCAACCGGGTTCCACTGAAAATCAATACTATCTTTTTTAGTGTGGTTTGCCCAATGGCTTTTTGAAATTTCTCATCCCGGCTGTATTTATTTAACTGGAATTCTGCTTCTTCTTTGATTGTCTTGGTCTTTCCCGGCGCCGATTCTTTCTTTTTACCCTGGGTCTTGATGTATTTGATTTCGATAAGATAGGAATACTTCAACCCGGGGTATTGCGCCAGGAACGGCTCCAACACCAGGTCGGCGTATCCTTTTTTCAATTCCTTTTCCGAATAAACCAGGTAAAGAGAAGATAATCCCAGGTAGACATTTAAAAACGCCTGGACAGCTTTCTCTCCCGTGATTAAATCCCTGATCCCCATCGACGCCTCCATCTGTTCCGCCAGGTAAACGATTAACGGTTTCCATTTCCCGCTAAAGGCCATTTCTTTCATGGCCGCTTCATACCTGCTTAAATCGATGGTCAATATCCCGGTTTCTTCGTAGGTTTCTTTGATATAATCGTAGTATAATCGCTTGATGGCTTCATTGGGAATTTTTAGTATCGCTTTGTTTTCTTCATCGCTGCCGGTGATGGTTAGAAGACCGAAATAGTACAAAAGGGAGGTGAAGTTTTCGGGGCTGACCAATTTAGCGATGGGGAAACTATCGATGATAGTAGAATGAATGGTATGGTTTTCCATGATTTGCCGGAGTTTGGAAAAATTGCCGTTGGTTTGACCGGTGGGAGCGCTTTTTTTATCGATAATAATTAAATGGCGCAGTTTTTCATAATCAATCCCAACGTTGTGATCAATGAGAGAAGCGGGAATGCGGGAGTTGACCAGGTATTCTTTCAGGAAATATAAAACAAGAACGGTATTAAACACTTCACGGCCGGCATAGAGTGAAAACCGGTAATGGTTATACCATTGGCCCATAATTTCCAGTAGTTCCGGGGTGGAATGGCGGATTTTCCCGGTTTGCCGGTAGTATTCGATCATGATTTCCACCTCGGCCTGGGTAAACCCCATGATTTCATTGATATCGGGATGGAGTGAGATGTTGCTTCCGATATTAAAGCCGGAGGTGACATCGTCCAGGGTAATTGGGGATACGCCGGTTATAAATAGCCGGGATATGGGGGCGTCCATATCGGTAGTCCCGGCTTTGACTACATTAAAAAAGGCGCGGAGAAAACCGCCGCCGTGGGTGATCTCCCGGAAGGCTTTCTCACCGGATTCAGATAGGATGGTATTGGCAAAATTATCATACTCATCGATGATGACATATAATTTTTGTTCTTTTCGTAAACAGTAATTCAAGAAGGTATCCATGACTTCCGGGGCGCTTTTTTTGGAATTGAATTCCGCTTGCGCGTCTTTTATATCGATATCCAGGTATTTTTGATATTTCAATACGAAAGAATTGGCGGCATTCTTGATACGGGTCAGGAAAGCCGATTCAACCATTGAAATATTGGAATTTACCATTGAAAAATTCAACTTCAATACCAGGTAACTGTTTTTCTCTTTCGTGGGATTTTGATGGATATCGGTTCCACTGAAAAGGGAATCGAAACGGTCTTTAAAAGCGATATCATAATAGGCTTCAAGGATTGCCAGGAAGAGTGATTTCCCGAATCGACGGGGGCGGATGAGAAATAAGTAGCTCCCTTTTTTTTCAATATCACGGATAAACCGGGTTTTATCGACATAATAAAGGTTTTTTACCTTGAAATCATTGAAATCGGATACCCCATAAGGTATTTGTTTTAATTCATCTTCTACTGTCATCATGAATCAATCTTAACCCAAAAAATGCCAATTGTCAACACGGGGAGAATTTGGAATTTGGGAGTAGCCAAATTTCTGATCCGAAATACTGTTGACAGGATTTTAAATATGAGGCATAATTGCATATTAAGGAGATAAGCAATGCGGACAGCGGCTTTACGAATCGAGGACCTGCCGGAATATACCTATGATGATTATGTGCAGTGGGAAGGCCGGTGGGAAGTCATTCAAGGGATACCCTATGCGATGACGCCATCCCCCAACATTATTCATCAAAAGATAAACACCAATATTGTCTGGCAATTGAAAAACCTGCTGAAAACCTGCCGCAAATGTGAAGTCCTTATGCCGGTGGACTGGCCGGTTTTCGATGATACGGTCGTTCAACCGGATGCCCTGGTGGTCTGTCATGACAGGAGTGATATCGGGATAGAGAAATTGGAAGTTACGCCGGTCATGGTTTTTGAAGTGCTTTCTCCTTCGACATCCCGGAAGGACAGGGGGATTAAATACCGGCTTTATGAGCAAGCGGGGGTAAAGTACTATTGCATCGTTGACCCGGAAACCAAAAGCTCCGAAGTGTATGTGATGAAAAAGGATAAATACGACCGGGAAACAGGGTTTAAAGAAGGGCAGATGCAATTCGATCTGGGGCTCTGCCAGATCGCCTTCGATTTCGGGGAAATCTTTTCATAGAAATATCTAATAGTTCCTTTACCTTCTTTTTTCAGGCCTGGGAATAATAACGGTAAACGGAAAAGTTGGGGACAGGCAAATTTATGGTCTCACCGCCGGACATTGACAGATTACCGACGGACATTGATACCTTCCCATCGGATATTGACAGATTACCGACGGATATTGATTCCTTCCCGCCGGATATTGGCAGATTACCGACGGATATTGATTTCTTCCCGCCGGATATTGACAGATTACCGACGGATATTGATTCCTTCCCGTCGGATATTGACAGATTACCAACGGATATTGATACCTTCCCATCGGATATTGACAGATTACCAACGGATATTGATTCCTTCCCGCCGGATATTGACAGATTACCGTCGGACATTGATACCTTCCCATCGGATATTGACAGATTACCAACGGATATTGATTCCTTCCCGCCGGATATTGACAGATTACCGTCGGACATTCATGCCTTACCAACGGTCATTGAAGCATGAAGGAAAATAATCGGTAATTATCCTTTGCACAAATTCTTGAGAGGAGCCGTTTTTCAATCCCATTCAACGTTAATGGATTTTTTTGTGCCCGATTCCACCAGGAATGGAAGCACTTATCAATGCTGCACCGATGGATGACAAAGTTGGGGAGAGGTAAATTTTTATATACTCGCAGGTGTCTTGTACTGGCGTGCCTTGGTGGCTGCCTTAATACCAGCCTTGAAAAACACTTCGCGAACACAGCTTTTTGCTTCGATATCCAGAATTTATTCCTACTCTTACAAGATATTGTTGACGGTATCTTAAAGATAAGGTAGCCAGTTATACGCCCCTGCACCATCAAGTCGAAATTTTCCCAACGAATCTATGTACATGACGTATAACGCATAACGCTTATCCAATCAATCGGAACGTTCTCTTTATACAATTTTCAAGTTGAACTTGAAAATTGTATAAAAAGTCCGAAATTTCACACGTACATCTGAGATATTCGAATGATCTCCCCCGATTTCTAAAACCGGGACAGGCAAATTTATCCGCAATCTTCATTCCAATCATCATTGTTCCATTGTGAAGTTTTATAATTCATTGCCGTGTCGTTTTCTTGCGGCATCGATTCCTTAACTGCTTTCCGCGCCAACCGGTGGGCCATTAGGTTTTTGCGCCTTCGGCAATAAAGAAATTTTACCTCTGTAAACTTCTTCGCATATCTTAATATCTGCCCATGGAGGTCATCCCGTTCATGTCCGATCCCGACTTTATGATCTTCCTTTAGTTTCCTGCGCATATTATTATAATCGGAACGGATATGCAGGATTTCATAATTACGCTCGGAAGCAATTTCCAGCGCCCTGAAAACAGCGAATTTCTCCGTTTCACCCGCGGAGATATTGCTGTGTAGTTCTGAAATTTCAGCGATTACCGGACCTTTTTTTCGGGGCTGATCTGTTTCACGGATGACAATTCCTATTCCTGTTACCCTTCGTTTTAAATCGTAAGAGGCATCGACGTTGAAAGTATATTTCAATTTGCCAACTTGCTTAGAAGCTATATCGATATCCATTATCATTTTTCTCACTCCATTAATTATCCACTATAAAGAAGCTAATTTCAAGAGCGCGCCCGTATCTCCCGTATTTCTGAGTGAAGATTGCCTAAAAAATTAGGATATACTCATCCCGGATGCCGGTTTTGATATCCCAGTTGAGAATTTCCACAAAATAAATCCCGATTTTGGCATCCATTCCCCAGAACCTGTGCATCGCCCAGGACAAAAACGGGATTATTTATTATGCACCTTCAAATATTTGGTTTGATTATCCAAAAATTTGGAAGTGCAAGCCGGGGGAGTTGAATTTATCGACGTGGATGATATGGCATAATAATTGCTTTATTTAAAGATACATAAAATCAATTCCGGCGCTATCACTAAATTCTGGAACAACGGATGAAATGCCAAAAGATATGAACATAAATAGATGAGTTCTTTGACTGATCGATAGAATCGCTTAATTGATCACGAAGTACGAATGCCGGTTGAATCCTGATCCATCTGTGATGATATATGCCCTGCGGAACCAGGACAATTCGTATTTTAATTAAGCAAACTAAGATTAAAAACCCGGTTTAGCGTGCCCATATAGCTGACAAAAAAGAAAGTAAAGGTGTGCCGTTCTTTTAACGGTATACCTCATCAATTACCTTAAAAAGGAGGAACAATTATGAAAGAAAAACTCAATCTAACGAATCTAACAAAAATGACTAAAAAGGATCTTCAGGCGACAAAAGGCGGTGATCCGCAACCCCGCTGCTATAATTGCGTCTGTTTCGTTTATCCTGAAGTAATCGAAATCGATGCCGGCAGATTATCTGTAAAATATGGTATATAGTCCGAGGAGTAAATAGTCTAACTATCCGTAAGCAGCGCTATGGGTCGCTAAACTGGGTTTTTATACAATCCGGGGAATAACATATCCCGGCAGAAATAGATTAAGGAGCGATCAGGGTGAAAAAATTGAAGAGCGGTGTGTTATTCGATAGTAAGCAGCAGAACAAATACTTCTACGATCGCAGCCGCGGCACAACCATGCTGTGCCACCCGCTGCTCTACTATCTCCTGGAAAAACATAACCGGGGTATCGATGTGCCCAAATGGTTTGAACAAGCAATTTCCGGCGAGGCGGAGCCGGTCTTCCTTGATGGATACGGTTCCGTATCGCGTCAGGAATTGGATTATTATTACCGAAAATTTTCTGTTTTTCGGGAGAACGGTTTCTTTGACGAGGCCGATCTTGAAAACCTTTTGAGCGGCCGGCTCAAGGCAGAGGATATTAAGATCGCCCTGGCCAATCTCAAGCAGGTTATTCTGGAGGTCACCGACGCCTGCAACCTGGAATGCGCCTATTGCGGATACGGGAAATTTTACCAGGATTACGACCGGCGCGAAAACAAGTTCATGGACCCCGAAGCGGCAAAGGCTATGGTCGATTACATCCTGGAACTGGCCGATTCCCCCTTGAATTATTCCCACCAACGGGGCATTTCGATCGGTTTTTATGGTGGGGAACCGCTGCTCAATTTTCCCTTTATAAAGGAGATGGTCGATTATGTGGGACACTTGAAACCCCGTCACAATTACTTTACTTTTAGCATGACCACCAACGGCCTGCTGCTGGAAAGATATATGGATTTTCTGGTAGAGCACAAATTTAACCTGCTGGTCAGCCTGGATGGGGATGAGCATTCCAATTCCTACCGGGTCTGTAAAGACGGCAGCCCGGCCTATCCCCACATTATGCGCAATGCCAGGGCATTAAGTGAAATGTACCCCGATTATTTCAAGAAAAATGTCAACTTTAATGCGGTTTTCCACAACCGCAACTCCGTTTCGACACTGCACCGCTTTTTTAAAGAGGAATTCGACACTACGCCCGGTATCAGCGAATTGAACACCAGCGGTATCAAAGATTCCATGAAAGAAGAGTTCCGCCGCACCTATGCCAACGTTAATGAAAGCCTGCACCAGGCCGAGGACTATGCCTTAATCGAAAAAGAGATGTTTATCCGCCTGCCTAATATCAGGAGTGTGGGGACCTTCATCGACCAATATTCAGGTTTCGGGTACCGGGATTACAACGACCTGATCTCCACCCATGAAGGGATGAAGCGAATTCCCACCAGCACCTGTCAGCCCTTCAGCAAGAAAGTATTCCTGACGGTGAACGGCAAAATTCTGCCCTGTGAGCAGATCGGGCAGCAGTACGGCCTGGGATTGGTGAATGAACAAGGGGTAAAACTCGATTTCGAAAAAATCGCCGCCCTTTATAACAATTATTACGATAAACTTAAGAAACAATGCACCGCTTGCGCGGCTGCCCAGATGTGTTTGCAGTGCATGTTCTACCTGGATATCGAGGCCGACAATCCCCATTGCGCCGGGCTGATGGTCGAAAAAGATATATCGGACTTCCTGTCCAGCCAGGTGTCTTACCTGGAAGAAAAACCGGAAACCTATACCCGCATCATGAAAGAGGTGGCTTTTGAATAACGATACCCCTAAGCCCCTATACTGGTTCTACCTGGATAATTATGTACACCTGGAAAGGCTCGAAGATAGGGTGCTATTGTATAATTCCCTGACCGGGGAAATCCGTGAGTATGCGGATAATCCGGCGGTGCTCCAACTGGTGGAAAAACTGCAAGCGCCTGAGAACCTCCTGGTGGTGCCGCTGGGAGAAAAAGAACTGGAAGACCCGCAAATTTCCGCCTTTGTCCGGGAGATGCGCAGCCTTTTCATGGGTGACCTGATCGAGACCTCCCGGTCGTCCGGTAAGCCGGTACAAATGATGCCGATGCTCAAACTCCACCGGGATATCGATAAAATGAAGACCGAGTCCTTTCGCTCCGTGGGCGTGGATGTCATGAAATACCTGGACAATATGGCGCTCTATGTCAACGGTAACTGCACCCTCGATTGCAATATATGCGCCTCTGCCCATAAACAATTTTTATGGTGCAACCGGGAAAAGAGTGGGACTCAACTTCCGATCGACCAAATCAGGCAATTGTTCGAACAACTTGTCGGCAGCGACCTTTGCCATGTTCATATCCTGGGCGGGAATATTTTGACCTACCCCGGTTTGCGGGAACTTATCTCCATCCTGGCTGAACACCGCTTGAAAAGGACTTTGTATATCCACTACTCAAACCTGGCGGACGGGCGTGATAGTTTGCAAGACCTGGGTTTAATCCCGGACAGTAACTGCCAGATCAAAATCCCGGTCACTTTCCCGGTCGATGAAACCAAGCTGGAGAAAGCAAGCCATATCCTGGAAGACTGCTCCATGCCCGGGACATTTGCTTTTGCTTTGCAGTCCGAGGCGGAATTCGCCGAAGCGGAATGCCTCATCTCCGCCTTCTCCATCGATCCCGTATCATTTCATCCTTTTTTTAACGGCCAAAACCTGGAGTTTTTCGAGCAGGCGGTATTTGTCGATCGGCAAAACCTATCGAATGCCAGGCCCAGTATGAAAGATATCCACAGCAGGCAGGTCATGAATCCCTTCCTTTTTGGAAATCTAACCGTTTTGAGTAATGGAGATATCCACGCCGGAGTCAACGATCCATCCCTGGGAAATCTCTCGAAAGATTCCATCTACGACATCGTTTACCGGGAGGTATTCGAGGGAAAGACCTGGCGCCGTACCCGTAAAGAGGTTGTTCCCTGCCGGGACTGTGTTTTTGCCGCTTTATGCCCGCCCCTTTCTCATTATGAATATGCGCTGGGAAAAAACAACCTCTGTCGCATCGTAGGTTCGGTCAAAGCGGACGAGAAAGGTGAAGAAATTCATTACAAATCCTGAGTTTAAATCCAGGCGATGAAAATTTGTTTACCCCTGGTTTCTAATTTTTGCCATTCCCCAACCTGGCCGCTCTTCTTTCGCAGGTCATAAACCAACAGATACCCAACCGTTTCATTTTGCCGGTCAAGGTAATCGCAGAGTTGCCGGATACCCTCCTGGTGATAGGCTTCTCCCCGCCAGATTTTTAGTTCGACAATATATTTCATATTCCCAAAAATAATCGCAACATCCAGCCGCTTTTCCTCGGATACCTGCACCTCTTTAAAATCAAATCCTTTACCATTAATAATGGGCTTTATAAACGACAGGAATAAAAGCCTGCCGTTCCTTTCGATAAAAGCAGTATCTTTCACGCTGTACTGCTCTTTCATAAACTGCTGGAACTTCCGGATGACCTTTTCGATGTTGAGGACGCCGTTTTCATCGATATAATTACTGCCTATATTGTATGGTCCGATGCCGGTTGAAGTCTCCAGGTTAGAAGACATATAATTGTAAATGATCTGCTCGTATATACGGTTATGGACCTGGATTTTTCCTTTCTCTTTCCTGAGTATACCGTGAAGCATACCGCGGTGAATAATGGAGTTATGCGGGTTATAAGAAAATTCCATGCCATTCATTATAATCTTAAATACAAACTCATAAAGGTCCGGGTTATTTACCAGGTTTTTTACCAGGCCCTCGAAATTGGTATTATCTTTCATAACAACGATTTGAACAGCGCTCACCAGGTCTTCCGGTTTCCATTCGTTTTTGGCCTTTGCGGGTAGAATTTTTTCATCAATAATTTTGCACAGGCAGCTTACCAGGAAGGGATACCCGGAGGTAAAATAAAAAAGATATTCCGCAAAGAAAGGGATATCTATCGTTACCTGGCGTTCCATTACGTATTCTTGCAGCATGGAAGCGATTTCACCGGGAGAGAGGCTGAGTTCCACGTCGAAATCCACCGCGATATTCCAGGGGCTGTTGTAAACCGGTTTTTCTCCCCGCCGGATCTTGCTTTTGAGTGATTTGACATCATGTATCCCGGCAAGGATGACCGAATGAAAGGTGTAATCTTTTCCTTCGTTTCTTTTCAGGTATTTCGCCCGCAGCAGCCCCAGGAAATCCAGGAAAAGCCGGTTGTTTCCGGCTTGATCGACTTCATCAATCATAAGTACTACTTTTCTGCC
This sequence comes from Candidatus Aminicenantota bacterium, assembly GCA_026393835.1. Lineage (GTDB taxonomy): Bacteria > Acidobacteriota > Aminicenantia > UBA2199 > UBA2199 > JAKAGC01. The sequence goes on from JAPKZK010000081.1 coordinate 22,632, forward strand.
GGACGCCACGATAAAGTCCGTAAAAAAAGCGTTTAACTCTTCAAAATCGGAAATCTTCATATTGGACTCTAAGATGTCCACCATTTCTTTTTCTTGCATAAATTTAAGGCGCCGGTTCAATATACTTAAGATAGTGCGAACAAACCGGCTGGAGGTTTCGAGGGCGGCAGTATCAATGCCTTCAAAGCTGATATCAATGGCCAGGTAACTTTTATCCTTTTTCAGGCGTTGTTCCAGTAAATACATTATTGTGGTTTTGCCGTACTGGTGGGGGCGGTTGATGGTGAAATAATCGCCCCTGGATATTATTTCGATAATTTTATCCAGTTTTTCCGAAATATCGGCGGTATAATGTCGATCCGGGATACAGGTGCCGGTAATGTTAAATGTTTTTGTCATTTTTACCTTCTCTTTTACCGGTTATATTGTAACCCAAATACGCAGCCTTTTCAATACATATGACGCCGAGAAATGAACTGATAATTACAATTATGAAGGTCCGCCGGTTTCGGACCCCCAAAGACTTTTGATAATTAACCTTTTTGCCACCCCGGCGCCCGTTTCTCAAGAAATGCTTTCATACCTTCTTGCGCTTCGTCGGAGATACGCTGCCGCGCGATTACCTCGGCGGTGTAATCATATGCGGTCTGTAAATCCATCTCAGGCACTTTTAAAAACAACTGCTTACACACGGCAATGGCATTGGGTCCACACAACAACAACTCTTTTGCTTTTTCCAGGGCAAACTCCATCAACTTCTCATGCTCTACTTTGTAATTGATCAACTTGATGTCCAACGCCTTGTCCGCATCAAACCGCATTCCCGTGATAAATAACTCCTTTAATACCCCCTCCCCTACTTTCTTAATCAAATACGGCGAGATACACGCCGGGACTACCCCAATCCGTACTTCCGAAAGACTGAACTTCGCTCTATCGGAACCGATCACAATATCCGAAGCGCCCACGAACCCCATGCCGCCCCCAATGGCCGCCCCATTAATGGCCGCTATAACCGGCTTCTTAAGGGTGTAAATTTTATGGAATACTTTGGAAATCATAATGGAATCGGCCAGGTTCTCTTCGTAAGTGTAATCGATCATCTTCCTCATCCAATTCAAATCGGCCCCGGCGGAAAAGGATTTGCCTTCCCCGGTAAAAATAACCACCCGGATGTCGTCGGTTCCATCGACGCTTTCCAGTATATCCACCAACTCCGCCAACATGACGTCGTTAAACGCATTGTGCACCTCCGGCCGGTTCAACCGGATAGTGATGATATTGTCCTTTATTTCATATTCCAGGGTTTCGTACATTTTGCTCATAGTAACCTCGATATTTTGCCACCAAGACACGAAGAATACACTTCGTGCCTTGGTGGCAGAGTTTTTAGACTTTGTAACAGCCGATGGCGCGGGAAATGACCAGGCGCAGGACTTCCGATGTGCCTTCGCCGATCTCTAGCAGCCGCTGGTCGCGGTAAAACCGCTCGATATCGTACTCTTTCATTAACCCATAACCGCCGTGCAGTTGCAGGGAATGATTGACGTTGCGATGCGCTACTTCCGAGCAATAGAGTTTCGCCATGGTGGAAAGGACTTTATACTCGTCCCGTTTGTTATCGCACAACCAGGCGGCTTTATACAGCATATTCCTGGCCGCCTCGATTTCCATGTACATATCGGCTAATTTAAAGGCGCTGGCCTGGAATGTGGAAATGGCTTGGCCGAATTGTTTCCTTTCCCTGGCGTATTTTAGGCCCAGTTCATAAGCACCCTGCGCACAGCCCAACCCCATGGCCGCGATGGATAACCGCCCCCGGTCCAGGGTGTCCAACATCTGGTGAAACCCTTCGCCCTGCTTTCCCAACATGTTTTTAGCCGGTACACGACAATCATCGAAAAAGAGCTCGGAAGTAATCGACGCCCGCCACAACATTTTATCGTGCAGGGTCCTGGCTTCGAAACCTTTGGTCCCATTATCGACGATGAAACAGGAATATTCCTTTTTGCCGTCCGGGCGTGTGCCGGTAAGGGCCTGCACCGTCACCCCGAGGCAGGCATCGGTAGAGGCGTTGGTGATAAACATTTTGGCGCCGTTGATGACCCAATCGTCGCCGTCTTTGACGGCGGTGGTCCTGGTGCCGCCGGCGTCGGAACCGGCGTCCGGCTCGGTTAGTCCGAATCCCCATACTTTGTCACCCGTACATAAGGGAGGGAGATATTTCTTTCTCTGTTCTTCATTGCCGAAATAATACAGCGGGCCGATTCCCAATGAATTGTGGGCCGCCACGGTAGCGGCCTGGGAACCATCGACGCGCGCCAGTTCCTCTACCGCCACCATGTAAGGGACATAACCGATCCCGTTCCCACCATATTCTTCGGGAATGCAAAACCCGAATAACCCCAGTTCTCCCATTTGCCTGGTTATCTCCGGGGAAAATTCCTGTTTTTCGTCCAACTCGCGGGCTTTGGGCCGGATGACCGCTTCCGCGAATTTCCGAACAGTATCTCGCATCATTACTGCTTCTTCCGGTAAATCATAATTTAAAGACATTCCTTACCTCCTTTTAATTTTTGCCACCAATTTTTTGCCACCAAGGCACGCCAGTACAAGGCACCAAGGAACACCAAGAAAAACGAAAGTGCCTTGGTGGCTATTTTTTTTATTCGATTAAGAATAATGGTTGTCCTAATTTTACTTCCTGGGAATCTTTAACATATGCCTTCTTAATCACACCGGTAGAGGATTTATCCGTTCCATGAAAAATGATATGATTGAAAGTCTTCATTACCTCGATCAACCCCAGGGCCTTGCCTTTTTCGACGGTCTGCCCTTCGGTCACAAAGGGCGGCGCATCGGGCGAGGGCCTGGCGTAAAAAATACCGGTGGTAAAAGCCGTGATTACGTATCCGCCCCCGGAGGTATCGATATCCTCGGCCCCGGGGCACGTCCCGGGAGTTTGTTCCCCGGGTTCGCTAAAATCCTTATCGGGATTCAAACGAAATAACTCCTGCCCATGCTCCACGGGCAGGGCAATGTCCCTTTCCCCGTTCATCACGACCCGGCCATAACACCCTTCGGGCAGATAGAGATCATAATATGTATTCAGGACTTTCAGGGTCCCGATGAAACAACCGCCGGCTAAAAAAGCGCCGGGTTTGGGCCAGGCGGAATAATATCCCACGGTGGGGGCAAGCACTAGGTGCTGGGATTCTTTAAACTCTATTAACGGTTTTAATTGCTGCGCTTCGGATTGTGCGTATGCCATGTTAACCTCCTATACTGCCGGATAAAGCGTCGATATCGTGCAGCGACCAGATGCGCGGATTCTTGACCCGCCGGTAACCGATGCTCTGGTATGTCATTTCCACCACTGTCTCGAGGTAAGGCCGCAGTTCATGCAGCAGGATGATTTCATCGGTATCCAGTTGACGCGACGTGAGCAGGGGATTCATATCCTCGGTGATGCGACGTTCGACTTCTTCCATGCCTTTTTTGACCTGGTCGTACTCTTCCTGGGTGGTGAAAATGATATTGAAATTTTCATCCAGTTTGGTGCGAAAAGCGCCGATGGCCAGGGTCCGGCCTTCCATCACCGCCAACCGGGTCAGCGGGGTGGACAACTGGACAATGGGTTCGTAAGGCCTGCCGTTCATGGCATAGTACCCGGCGCCCGAGGCTTTCCTTAACAAAACCGTTATGACGGGAACGGTGTTGGTGGAATTGGTATAGAGTAAATTGGAACCCCAACCCAGGAGTCCTACTTTTTCGGCTTCGGGTCCGATATCGAAACCGGCGATATCCTGCAACCAGATGATGGGGATGCCGTCGCTGTTGCAGGCCCTGGAAAAAGTGGTCATCTTGGCGATGCCGTCGCGGTACAGGATGCCGCCGGGCCGCTTGATGTTCTTATGCACCGGGTGCTGGGTGAGGTCCTGGTTGTTGGCTATGATACCCACATACAGGCCATTGATTTTAGCGACGCCGGTTATGATTTCCTGGCCTTTATTGGGAAATAGTTCCCAGAAAAGGGAATTGTCCACGATCCGGGCAATGACCTGGCGCATATCGTAGGTAACGCGGTAATCCATGGGGAATATGCCTTCGATTTCGGCGGGATCGAAATGCGGGGGCGCGGGTTCCTGGCCGTAACAGTAGTACTTGACGCCGCTGCCGGGGAGTTTGGCGATTTCTTCTTTTATTTTCAGCAGCATGGTATGGTCGTCGGGCACGCGGTGGTCGGCGCAGTTGGAGAGATTGACGTGTATATCCGGGCCGCCGATGGTAAGGGAAGTGATATGTTCGCTTTTTCCGCCCTTGACCAGCGCGGCGCCGGCAATCACCATGTAGGCTTGTTCGGTCATGTAGACGATATCGCTGATGATGGGCATGTACCCGCCGCCGGCGATGCAGTCGCCGAAAACCCCGGCCACCTGCGGCACTTGCTGCGCGCTCAATAAAGCGTTCATTTTAAATATATAACCGGCCCCGGTTTTGCCGGGGAAGGTTTTGGACTGCTCGGGTAAAAACAAACCGCTGCAATCGATGAGGTAAACCACGGGGATCCGGAGCCGCAGCGCAACCTCCTGCGCCCGCTCGATTTTCTCGGGCGTCAGCGGCCACCAGGAACCGGAAGCCACGGTGTTGTCATTGGCTATCACCACCACGTAACGATTTTCGATCTTTACAAAGGCGGTAATTACCCCGGCGCCCGGGGCTTTGCGCGCATTCCCGCCCTCGCCGAATTCCAACCCGAAATCGACAAAGGTCCCGATGGGGAATACATTGCTGCCGGGGTCCTTTAATAATTCGATGCGTTCCCAGGTGGTGAGTTTTCCTTTTTTATGTACCCGCTCTACGTATTTCTCACCCCAGCCGTCTTTGACTTCTTTCCGGCCAGCCAGGTAAATTTCATTCAATCGTTTCATATGTTCCAGGTTGGCTTTATAGACCCCGGGGTCCATAAAACTTTCAACGGGCGAACCGATACGTTCCAATAATACTTTTGCCATTTTCTTAACCCTCCATTATCGCTTTACCGTAATATCGAACTTAGAGAACTGGTGGTGTAATTCCCCTCTTTAAAAAACGCCGCAGCCAGGATTTCCAGGTGCAGGGGGATGGTGGTTTTAATGCCCTTGATCTCGAAGGTTTTCAAGGCATTCGCCATGGTTTGGATGGCGGAGGCGCGATCCTCGCCGTGGGCAATGATCTTACAGATCATGGAATCGTAAAAAGTTGGGATTTCATAACCGGCGGCCACATGGGTATCCAGGCGAATTTTTCCCGGCCCGGGATTGGACGGCGGATTGAAAGTGGTAATCACCCCGGGCGAAGGGGCGAAATTGTTGGCCGGGTCTTCGGCGTTGATCCGGCACTCGATGGCGTGTCCATGGAAAGCGACCTGCTCTTGCGTTAAGGACAGGGCATGGTTGGCGGCGATTTTGATTTGCTCCGCCACGATATCCACCCCGGTAACCATTTCGGTGACCGGGTGCTCCACCTGCAACCGCGTGTTCATTTCCATGAAATATAGGTTTTTGTTTTCATCCATCAGGAATTCGATGGTCCCGGCGTTGAGGTACCCGATCTTTCTTATGGCTTCCGCCACCGATTCTCCCATGGCCTTCCGTTTTTCAGGATTCATGGCCGGGGATGGGGACTCTTCGATGAGTTTCTGGTTTTTCCTCTGGATGGAGCATTCCCTTTCTCCCAGGTGAATGGCGTTGCGGTAAGCGTCCGCCAGGATTTGAAATTCGATGTGGCGGCCGTTTAAGATCAATTTTTCCAGGTAAAGGTCGCCGTTGCCGAAGGCTTTTTCGGCTTCGATCCTGGCCTGGGGGTAAAAGGTTTTCAATTCCTCGTCGTTGTAACAGGGCCGGATGCCTTTGCCGCCGCCGCCGGAAGTGGCTTTCAGCAGTACAGGGTAGGTTAGCTCCCCGGCCAGGCGGATGGCGTCGTCCAGGTCTTTGAGGTTCCCCTCCGAGCCCGGGATGGTGGGCAGCCCGGCTTGTTTTGCGGTCAGCTTGGCCTGCGACTTGTTTCCCATCAGCCGGATGGAGTTGGCCGTGGGCCCGATGAAAGTTAATTTCTGCTGGTGGCACATATAGGAAAACAAGGGGTCCTCGGCCATGAAACCGAACCCCGGGTGAATGGCCTGGCATTCGGTATTAATGGCCGCCTGTAAAATTGCTTCTTTGTTTAAGTAGCTCTGGCTGCTGGGGCCGGGGCCGATACAGACTTTCATGGTGGCCTGCGCCAGGTGGGGCGAATCTTTGTCGGCGGTGGAATACACGGCGACGGTTTCGATTCCCAGTTGCTTACAGGCGTTAATAATTCGTAATGCGACTTCGCCGCGATTAGCGATTAGAATTCGTTTGAACATTTTTTGTACACCTCATTTTTAAGATTTCAAAACAAAAACAGCCCACGAATTAACACGAAAAAGATGAGCCACGGACGAACACGGACGGACACGGACTGAAAAGATAAAAACAATCCTTGTCAGTGAGTGTCCGTGTTCGTCCGTGGCCTCTTTTATCTATTTATAAACCTACATCCGGTACGAATTTGTAACCGTACATAATCATACCGGTTTTGCCTTCTTCGTTGATACGGCGAAACTGGGTAACCAGACGGTCGCCGACTTTTAATTGTTCGGGATTGCAATCCACCACCTGGCCCATTACCTGGATGCCTTCATCCAGTTTCACAATGCCTACGGCATAGGGCGTCAGGTCTTTGAATCCCGTGGGGGCAACCCGGATGATGGTATAAGTAACCAATTCGCCTTTGCCGGCCAACCGGATGGTATCGAATTCCCTGGTTCCGCATTCCGGGCAGATCAGCCGGCTGGGGAAATGGATACCGCCGCATTTTTTGCATTTACCCGCTTCCATCCGGTAGCGTTCCGGTGTTTCTCGCCAATGTCTCGGTACGTGCATACTCATGATCTTGCCTCCAATATGTGAATTATACTGCTGCCGCCGGAACCGCCCATATTCTGGGTCATGGCGATCCGGGCGTTTTTGACCTGGCGTTTGCCGGCCTCGCCCCGCAGTTGGGTGACGGCTTCTACCACCTGGGCAACGCCCGTGGCCCCCACCGGGTGGCCTTTGGATTTTAAACCGCCGGAGGGATTGATGGGGAATTTCCCGGTCAAGGCGGTTAAACCGTCCATTACGGCCGGTCCACCCTGACCCGGTTTCACCAGGCCGATGGCTTCCATTACCATGATTTCGGCGATGGTAAAACAGTCGTGCACTTCGGCGAAATTCACATCTTTAATAGTTTTTCCCGCCATTTTCAGGGCCCGTTGGGCGGACTGTTCCACCACTTCCAGTTTCAAGAGATCTTTCCGCTGGGCAAGGGCGATGGTATCCGTGGCGTGGCCGATGCCGGTAATAACGGCGTAGGGTTTATTCAGCTTTTTGGCTACTTCCACTGTTGTTAGCAGCACGGCGGCCCCGCCGTCGGTAATGGGCGAGCAGTGCAGCAGGCGCATGGGGTCCGCCACCATGGTGGAATTCATTACCTGTTCCAGCGTGAATTTACAGGGGAACTGGGCATGGGGGTTCATGCTGCCGTTGTCGTGGTTTTTGACCGTTACTTGCGACAGTTGTTCCAGGGTGGTGCCGTATTTTTTCATATGTGCATGGGCCATCATGGCGTAGAGGCCGGGGAAAGTGATGCCGTGGAAGGCTTCATAATCCTGGTCCGCGGCGGTGGCCAGTGCGAAGGTGGCTTCGTTGCCGTCTACGTCGGTCATTTTTTCGACGCCGATGGCCAGGGCATATTCGGCCAGGCCCGAGGCCACTTCCATGTAGGCCGTTTTAACGGCCAGTCCGCCCGAAGCGCAGGCGGATTCGACGCGGGTGGCCGGGACGAAACGCTGCCCCAGGTAATCCGCCACCAGGCTGCCCAAATGCTCCTGGGCGTTGAACAACCCGCCGGACATACAGCCGATTGTGATGGCGTCCACTTTAGCGACGCCGGCGTCGTCCAGGCAATTCAAGGCGGCTTCCACCGCTATATCACGGAGAGACTTTAACCACAGTTCTCCCCAATCTGTCATCCCGATTCCAATTATAGCTACTTCTTTCATGGTCTACCTCCTTATTCACTCATCCGCTCATTCGGGCTTGAGTATTTTGCGCCGGAATTTGGCGTAGGTTCCGTACTCGATGTACATTTTGTATTCATCCAGTTGTTTCCTTGTGCGGGGCGCCAGGTCTTTGACTTTCGGCAGCCGATCAGTGGTGCGGAAGATAAAAGCGTCGCTGCCGGCGCCGGAGCCGTAGGAAACCAGCAAGATCAATTGATCCGGTTTGGCTTCATCGAGGGTTGCCGCAAGGCCGATGGGGGATGAACCGGAGTACGTGTTGCCCAGGGTGGGACACAATAACCCGGGTTTGTATTGGGCTTCAGTGAATCCCATCCGTTTGGCCGCGTTGGCGGGGAATTTGCCGTTGGGCTGATGGAAAACAACGTAATCGAAATCCTGGGGTTTCTTATTGGCTTTTTCCATCATTTCCCTGGCGGCGGAGTACAGGTGTTTTTCGTACGCCGGTTCGCCGGTGAAACGTCCGCCGTGTTCCGGGTAATGGGTGTGTTCCCTGCGCCAGAAATCCGGTGTATCTGTCATATAGACGTGGGTATCCAACAGTTCGGCCACCAGGTTTTGAGCGCCCACGACATAAGCGGCTGCGCCGGCGGCGGCTGAGTATTCAAGGGCATCTCCGGGTGCGCCCTGGGATGTATCGGCGCCGATGCCCAATGCATAGGACATTACGCCGGATTTTACCAGGTGGAGAGCGATGAATATTCCCTCGGTCCCGGCTTTGCAGGCGAACTCCAGGTCTGCGGTGTGTACATGGGGACATGCGCCTAATGCTTCGGAAACAATGGTTCCCGTGGGTTTTACCGCGTATGGGTGGGATTCGCTGCCCACATATACTGCACCCAGTTCTTTAGGGTCTATGCCCGCCCTGCGTATGGCGTTGCGGGCCGCGCTCACCGAAAGGGTAGCGCAGTCTTCATCAGGGGCCGGCACGGATTTCTCGTTCAGGTTCAATCCTTTTTTAAAAGCCGGTGCATCGGCGCCCCAAACTTTGGCGATTTCTTCTACTTTGATCCTATATCGGGGGATATGGGTTCCATATCCAACAATGCCTACCATAGGTACCTCCTTTTCTTTATTGATTCGGTAATGGTTTTGATGTCAGTACTCTAAAATTCTTCCATAAAAATTACCAGCCTATATGATATAAGATTAATTATTAATTGTCAATTGTTAATTGTTAATTGTGAATGAAAACGGCCCCCTTCGGGGATAGGGTGGCTTGTGATTTATTTGATTTTTTCAACGTTTTTTGGTATTAATAAGGCGCCATGAAAAATGTTTTTTATCTCCAAAGGAGTTTTCAGTGAATGTGAAAAGGAGACCATCGAAAATGTTTATACCAACTTTAGTTATGGGGGTTTTGGCCCTTGTCTTTGTGGTTATCGGGTATCTTGCCGGGGAGGGGAAACACCTGGCAGGGTTGAAATCCGCCGCCAGGATGACGTTGGAGATTTTGCCGTTACTGCTTTTTGCCTTTATTATAGCGGGTATGGTCCAGGTGTTGGTGCCGAAGGAGTTGATTTCGCGCTGGGTAGGGTCGGAATCGGGTTTAAAGGGAATCTTAATCGGAACCCTTGCCGGTGGGTTTACGCCGGGGGGGCCATATGTGAGTTTGCCGGTGGTGGCGGGATTATTAAAAGCCGGGGCAGGCATCGGCACCATGGTGGCGTTTTTAACGTCCTGGTCGTTATGGGCCATTGCGCGGCTACCCATGGAATTCGGTATGTTGGGGTGGCGGTTCACGGTGGTAAGGTTGGCCGCTACATTCTTTTTCCCACCCATTGCCGGGCTGCTGGCGCAGTTTCTTTCGTCATATTTCAAAGTTTGAATTTCCCCTTGATAAGAGAGGTTTTTAGCCGCTAAGAACGCGAAGGGGCGCGAAGGGAAAACCTGCTCGTGATGCCGCGCACCGGTTTGCAGACCCTTTCCTACGGGTCGCAGCCCCTTTCCTACGGCTTACAGACCCATTCCTACGGGTTACAGACCCTTTCCTACGGGTTACGGACCCATTCCTACGGGGTACATTCGGCTTTCCTACGGGTTACAGACCCTCTCCTACGGGTTACATTCGACTTTCCTACGGGTTACATAACCTTTCCTACGGGTTACGGCCCCTTTCCTACGGGTCACATTGGACTTTCCTACGGCTTACATGCCCTTTCCTACGGGTTACATTGGGCTTTCCTACGGCATACATGCCCTTTCCTACGGGTTACGCACCCTTTCTTACGGGTTACATAGCCTTAATCTGTGTTAATCCGTGTAATCTGTGGACCTGTTTTTCTTCGGTAATAGCCCGTTTCTTCGATCAGCGCATCGGCGGCCCGGGAGTGTTCCGCGGCGTCGGTGGTTTTGCCTTCGGCTTCGCACAGGCGGGCGGCTTCCAGGTGATAGTCGCAAATGAATAGTTTCATGTCGCCGGACTCGGCGATTTCCCGGGCTTCGCAAAGGTCGGTCCTTGCCGCGTCGAAATCGCCCTGCCAACGGAAATAAGCGGCGCGGGCCAGGAGGCCCAGGACTAACATGTGTTGATAACCAGCTTCCCTCAAGCCGGTGACGGCCCGGTCCAGGAACTCCCGGGCGCGGGTCCACGGCTCCGCGTGCGGGTCGCCCAAATGGTCTTTTCGGGTGCGTTCCAGCCAGGCCCGGCCAAGGGTGAGACAGTCTAAGGAAATGTCTAAAAGCCATCCTTCATGGGTTACCCATGCCAGCGTTGTCTCCGCTCGTTCCATCACCTCTTGGTCCTTTCCTTGCTCCAGCAGGAGGTCGCAATAACGATAGCCTCCCTGTGAGTAAAGGAAATGAAACCCGGGTTGTCTCTTTTTTTGCATCTCTTCCGCCTCCCGGAAGAGTTCTTCCGCTTCCTGCCATTGGTCGGCGCCCGCCTGATGGAGGGCATCGGCAAGGGAAGTGCGTTTACTTTCACGTTGGGACGCATCCCCGCTGCGGTCGGCATGGCTGACGCTCTCCCGGGCAGCGGCCACCGCTTCCCTCACATCACCCAGGGTCAGCAGCAGTTCGCTGAGGTTGGAGGCTGCTGCTGCGGCACTTTTCCAGTTCTCTTGTTTAACAAGCATTTCTAATGAGACTTTCATGGGCTGGACCGCCTCCCGAAGCCGGCCCAGCGCGCGAAGGCCAAATGCCGACCAATTCAACACAGCGGCTTTGAAAGGTTCACTCAACCCGGACGCCGGCTGGTCCCAGGGCACAGCGAAAAAATGGGACAGCGCAGAAAGGGTCGCGCCAAAGGCGCCGAGCTTATGCACAATATATACTTCAGTTCCTCTAATAATTCGGGTATTAAAAACCTCATCCATTGTCTCCTGGTGGCGACCGGCGAGGCAGCTGTGGGCCACGGCGGAAAACAGGGGGGCCATCTCTTCCAGGGTGTCGGGACACTCTTTCTTCGGTAACTTTCGGTAATATTCATAAAGGCGGGTGTGGGCTTCTTTCCATGCCTCAGGATTTTCCTGCTTTAACCGCTCCCCGAAATACTCCCGCACCAGCGGATGACAGTCCAGGCCGCCGGCTTTCGCTTTCCGCGCATCCTTCGTATCGCTCTTTGCCAGCAAGCCCAACTCCCGGAGGCGGTTCACGGCATAGTTCCATTTTACCGGCGCTAATTCCACCAATCGATCGGTCAACCCCGGGATCGCCGGGGCAGTCTTCAATACCTCGATCGCCCCCGCTTCCACCGGACGGTCAAACAATCCCATAAGGTAGAGGATATTGCACTCCGCGGACTCCCCCAGCCAATGACAATAGGCTTGCATCATCCGTTTGGCATGGCCACCGGTTCCGGGTTCGCCGATCAATGCCCCAATGGTGTCCCGTTTACGAATATCGCCGTCATAGCCCATACAGAGGTATTTTCCCAACAGCGTCAACGCCAGGGCATGGCCGCCGTACTCGTCAACGGCCTGGGTTATCTCCTGCTCCCGGCCCTGGGCGCCCAGGTGTTTCAATAACGCGGTCCCGGCATCAAGGGAAAGATGTTCCAGTTCCTTTGTTTTAACCGCGGGTTCTTCGTAGACAGATAAATCAGCCACCTTTTCGCGGGAGGTGACGACACACAATCCGGGCTGGGACACGGCCAGTTCCCTTAACAGGACCCGAAGCCCCGGGTCTTTCAAGCGGCCCGTCATGGCCTGGTCCTTTCCGGGCGGGTGCTGTAAAGGTTCCATGCCGTCTAGGACCAGCAGGGTCCGGGATTTTCGAATCAGACCGGCCAGGCGCCGGCCTTTTTCTTCGGGGGCGCCGGCTTTCGGGTCAGGGTCGCCGAACCAGCGTAGCGTTTCCTGTATGAATTCATCGGCGGATGCCTGTTTACCTTCGGCCGCGCCCTGGCTGTAGAAGGACCAGCCGTACACTTTTTCCGCGCTCCTGAAATGGTCTTTTGCCATACCGTTGAGCCAGTGGTTGACCAGCGCGGTTTTGCCTACCCCGCCCCAGGCAATGAGCGTCACCACGTTGCAATGGTCATCCTGCCATGCTTCATCCAGTAACGCCGCTTCCGTTTCCCTGCCGAAGACGGCCTTATCCGTTACCGGCAGCCGGGAAAGGGTAATATGGTCGCCGGACAAATAGATCGGCGGTGGTGGTGGTTGCGGTGTTGTTGTTGTTATTGTTGTTGTTGTTGTTGTAGAGACGTTGCGCGCAACGTCTCTACATACCAGCGCCAGGTTGGCCAATTGGGTATCAATTTCAGGTTCCTCTAACGTGGATAACGGGATCCCGTCTTTGGGGAACAATTGCATGGCGGAAAGCCATTGCACCGCCTGCCAGGGGCAGGGATGAAGGATAAGGGGAATCACGCGGACGCCTTCTTTTTGTCGGCGTTCCATGAGAATTGGGACTTCTTTTTCCAGTATGAACCGGGAAGTAAGGAAATCGGCGCTGATCAGTAAAACGGCAATTTGCGCCTCATTTAAAGCGGTTTTAATTTCCCTGAACCAATCGCCCCCGGCCTTGATTTTTCCGTCGTCCCAATAAGTATAATAACCTTCGGTTTCAAGGACCTTTAAATGTTTCGCCAGCCTCTCTTTCCAGGGCCTGTCCTTATGACTGTAACTGATAAAAACCTTACTCATCCTGGACCTCGTTCCTCGTTACACATTACACATTCCGCATCTCGCATCTCAGCGGATTTATTTTCCCGAATGCATATTATACCTTAAAAAAGGAAAAGAAAAAAGGGAAATAAATTAGGGGTCAGGGGTCAGGGGGAGATAGGGGACAGGCGAGAAAACTCACTCAATCATCAGATTCCTACCGCGGTTGGGTTTCCTCTTATTCTTCAATATTATCGACCTTCAGTTGATGAATTTTTAAATTGAAGTACTCCTTGATGAACTTAAAATGTTTGTCTTCCTCGATTAATATCAAATTGCTTTCAACACAATGAATGGCAATGATCAAATCGCTCAAGGGGACAGTAATTCCTTTTCGCCGCAATATAAATGAAGCCTCTGAGATGCTGTCGAATAAATTTCTGTCGATTTCAAGGAAATGAAGGCCATTAAAAATGTTTTTTAGAACGCGGTAGTTCTTTTCGGATTTTGCCCCTTTTAAAAGTTCGGTCTGGATAATGCCATTCATGTAAACCACATCTCTTTCCAACAATTCCTTAATCAGAGGCGTTAATTCATAATCTTTATCTCTAAAATACCTTATCCAGACGCTGGAATCAAGCATATACTTTTCATTCATATCATATCCTTTTCCCTTTCATTCACCAGTTCCTCGACCGTCAGATCCAGTTCCATTTTTCCGCTCATATTAATGAGTCTTTTTCTTTTTAAGGCTCTTAACATATCCTCAAGTGCGTTTTTTATTAGACGTGTTTTGTTTCTTTCACCGGTTTCAATGACTAAATCATTAATCAGTGCATCGGGAAGATTTAATGTTGTCCTCATGCTGACCTCCAGCCTGTATTATATGTACATAATCTCAATATGTCAACCCATGGCTACCAATCCTTTTTTGGGGGGGGTATTACAACCGATCAGGCGAGAAAACTCCCCTTGGTGGCTATTTTTATGGCAGGCCAGGAAAAATTACCCATTGCATTTCTAAATGAAAAAAGGTATACTGTTCCATGGTTTAGGATGCACAATGAGAATAAAAAAAATAAGTATAGAAAATTTCAAATGCTTCAAAAGCGTGGACCTCGATCTGGGTAAATTGACCCTGTTAACCGGCGCCAACAGCAGCGGTAAGAGTTCCATCCTATACAGTATCCTTGGACCTTTACAATCCGGCGAATTCCCTTTCCAGTTCTCTCCCAATGGTAAATATGTGAATATGGGGAATTTCCGGGCCATGTCCAATTGGCATCTCAACGAAAACATTATAAAGATCGGTTTTAATATCGATGTCGATGCAAAGAAAGATATCACCTTGACCACCCGGTGGAGCGAGGATAAGGTGAGGAAACTCCCGGCGCTGATCGATTTAAAACTAGATGCCGATGGCTGGAGTTTAGAGGTTATAAAAAAGGAAAATTATACCCTCAATTATAAATTCGATTTAAACCACTATGCGGTGGAAAATTTTCCCTGGATTAACCGGGAAAATTTAGACCGCTTCTTTTTTGATCTAAACACCAATTTAAACCTGGAAAAGTCCATTAATGTCACGGTAAATGATATACATAACCCGGAAGAATATAAGAAGAAAGGCCCCCACCCATTTCTATTAAACATTATTATCAATTCCTTGAAACCTCTTTTTAATGAACTAATCAGCAAAATGAACTTCATAAGCTCTTTTCGGTTGCATCCTGAAAGGACTTATTATGAAACCACCAAAACCGATTTGAAAGTTGGTAAATTTGGGGAAGATTATGTGAACCAGGTTATCTTATGGGAAACCCAGGGCGCAAAAGAATATGAGGCATTGATCGAGATAATGAAAAGTCTCTCCCTCCTGGAAGAAATTAAATCCGAGAGATTGGAAGGTGGAAGATTTGAATTGGTGGTTAAGGTAAATAAGAAGAGCGTACAGGCATCCCTGGATGATGTGGGTTTCGGTATCAGCCAATTCCTGCCCATCGTGGTGGCCGATTTGCAGTTGGGAGATCGATCGACTTTGTTTGTCGCGCAACCGGAAATTCATTTGCATCCCAGTGTACAGGCTGAATTCGGGAGCTACATGGTGAACCAAATCAAATCGGCAAAAAAGAATTATATTATCGAAACTCACAGCGAATACCTGTTGAACCGGGTACGTCTCGCCATTGTTAAAGGCGAAATCCCAAAAGAGGATGTCAAAGTTTATTACTTCCAAAATGACGGGGTAGATGTGCACACCCACCAACTGGAATTTACCCCCGATGGCCGGATTTTGAATGCCCCCGGGGATTTTTTCAAGACCTACCAGATGGACGTGATGGATATCGCCATGAATTCGGAAGCCGCCGACGAATGAAAACGGACCTCTTTATCGATAATAACATTGCCAAAAATATTTCCAATCCAATGGATGCGGAATATAAGAAATTGATTCGATGGTTGATGAAAAACGACCCCACCAATCCAGCCACAAATGCCTACCTGGTGGTTTCCAAGAAATTACTGGCCGAATATAGCCGTTCAACCTCATCTTCTAAATCTGATACCAGTATTTTCATCATTATCGATCGATTAACCCGTGAAGGCCGTTTGATAAAGATAAACAATGCAGATATCAAAGGATTCCAACACCGGTATTTTTCCAAAAAAGTAAGGAGAGAGTTGAGGTCCAACCGGGAAGACCATGATCATATTCCCGTTGTATTACTTTCAGACAGGAAATATGCATTAAGCCTGGATGAAGACTTTATATACGATTTGGTCCATTTCCCAGGTTTTCATCCCAGGGTAGAGAGGAGACCGGAAAAGTTGCCTTATGAGGAATAAGGCGCCTGGGAATATTCAAAAATTTTTGGGGGTCCAGGGACCTTTTTATAAAAAGGTCCCTTGTCGCCGAAGGCATATTCTTTAATTCTCTATTCTCCAATCTTTATTCGTAACCTGCGTCAATGGCTCTGCTTTCTGACGTGACAGGCCGTCCATTATCCAAACGGTATCCCGGCCATCGATTTTATGACGCCAGAATATGTCGGGTTTCCCATTGCCGTCGTAATCGCCAACCCCGGTGATTTCCCAATCCACATTGAAGGCGGAAAGTTGCTCTGTCCTCACCAACGCGGTTCCATTCATGATTCAGATTCGATCGCCGCCGTCCACGGTGTTGCGCCACAGGATATCGGCTTTCCCGTCGCCATCAAAATCACCGGTTCCGCAAATGTCCCAGGCAAGGGTTGGTCTCTGAAAAGAGCGGCACGGTCCCCGTATACGTGGTCCCGTTCATGGTCCATACGGAATCGGCACCGGTTACTTTATTGCGCCACAGGAGGTCTTCTTTGCCGTCATTGTTAAAGTCGCCGGTCCCCTTAATTCCGTCCTAAAAGAGAGATAAAGAGAGGAAGGGATTAGGGAAATTTAGGGAAATTAGGAAAGGTTGTAAAATCTATTGTTTTCGGTTAAAATAAGACTATGACTAAAAAAGATGCGAACGTTCTAAATACGGTATATGTAATTGGGGCAGGTGCTAGTAAAGAAGCCAAATTGCCAACGGGGGCCGAACTAAAAGAAAAAATAATACGGGCTCTGGATATACGTCATGATTTCCATAAGCAAATTAGTGGCGATTACATTATTACAGAGGCTTTGCGTATACATAAGGCCGATATAAATCAATATTTCGAATCAGCCCACCAAATCCGGGATGCATTACCTCTCGCTATTTCAATAGACAACTATATCGATACACGCCGAGACGATGACAGGATAGCTTTATGTGGGAAATTGGCAATTGTCCGATCAATATTAGAAGCCGAACAAAAAAGCCACCTTCATTTTGAAAGCTCAAACAAGGATTCCAATATACCCTTTCGCAATCTTGAGAAGACCTGGTATACCCCTTTTTTTCAATTGCTCACCGAGAATTGTACGAAAAGTGATCTTCAAGAGAGATTTAAATCTGTCACATTGATTATTTTTAATTATGATCGCTGCATAGAGCACTTCATTTACTATGCATTACAGAAATACTATCGGCTTCCTGTACATGAAGCCGCGGAATTGGTAAAGGCTATCACTATCTACCACCCGTACGGTGATGTTGGAACCCTACCGTGGCTAATGCAGCAAACTGGAACCAATCGAAATATGAAAATGGAATTTGGAAATGAGCCGCATCCTGCACAGCTATTAGGACTATCTAAAAATATCAAAACATTTACTGAAGGTACGGATCCTCAATCAAGTGAAATCTCAGAAATCCGGAGGCGTATGAGTATTGCGAATAGAGTGGTCTTTTTAGGTTTTGCTTTTCACCCCATGAATGTGCAAATAATTACTCCAGAACATGTTGATGATGCAAAACTGGTAAAAATCTTCGCCACAACCCTTGGAATTTCTGATAGCGACGAAGGAGTCATCAAAGGACAAATCAAGGAATCATTACCTAATACTAATAGTGTGAACATGAAGAAGATATCCTGTTTTGAATTTTTTGGAGAATACTGGAGAAGTCTGTCTTTCTGTTAGTATGAAACTAGAGGTTACAAGCTGGGGCCAGCCAGGAACAGGCTAATTCACAATTTTTGTGCTGAGATTGAAAGCATTGAATATTATGGCAGTGTCTTCAACGTTTAGTGGGTTTTTTTACCCCGCGATGCGGGGAGCTTATAAGGGCCGTGTGGGGCAAGCGGTACTACCAGGTGATACTGAGTCCGAACTCTTCATAATCAGACAATTTCCCATCTTTTGATATCAGGGTTAAATCATTATTAATCGCCTGCCAGATTATCAATCTATCAAATGGGTCTTTGTGACCAATCCTGGGTAAATTATAAAAAGATGCGACATCGGCTTCGGAAAGAACCAGTGTTTTGAAACCGGCTTCCCTGGAAATACCGGGAATGGCATCAGGCATAATATCATCTAATTCCAGTTTTCCCAATGAATACTTTAATGAAATTTCCCAGAAGGAGATTAAACTGACGTATATGGTATTTTCAGGATTTAGTATCAGAGATTTTACTCCTGGTGGTAACTTCCAACTCTCAAAAATAGCCCATAAAAGCACATGGGTGTCCAGTAAATAATTCATACAGATAGCAACTCTTCGTCAGTCATTTCGAAATCATCTCTTATTCGAAAAGACGCCTTGCCGTCCAACAGACCCAGCCTTCTTTGGGGTAAAAGGCTTAATTCCTTAACGCTTTTGTTCTTTGTATCCTGTTTCCTTACTTTGTCCAGCAGGAATTCCATGAAATCCAGTACTTCATCTTTTACCTGGCTGGGCAATGAATTAATTCTATCGCAAAGGATTGTGTTTTCCATGCCCTATTATTTAACACAAAACTCTTAAATTTTCAACGGGTATCAGGCAAAAATAATTATCAAAAGTTTTAGGAGGTGTCGGAACCCTTTTTCATAAGGGTTCTGACCCGCCGGAGGCTTTGTTCTTTATTCCTTAATTCTCAATCCTCCATAATGTATTGGTAACCTGCGTCAAGGTCTCTGCTTTCTGACGTGAGAGGCCATCCATTATCCAAACGGAATTCCGGCCATCCACTTTATGACGCCAGAAAATGTCCGGTTTCCCATTGCCGTCGTGATCCCCAACTCCGGCGATTTCCCAATTTACATTGACGGCGGAAAGTTGCTCTGTCCTGACCAACGTGGTTCCATTCATGATCCATATCCGATTGGTTCCGTCCACGGTGTTGCGCCACAGGATATCGGGTTTCCCGTCGCCGGTGAAATTTCCGGCCCCGACGATGTCCCAGTTCAGGTTTGCCTCGGTGGAAAGTGAAACCTCGCTTGTACGCGCGAGCCCGTTCATGGGCCAGACTTTATTGTCGCCGGTGGCGCGGTTCCGCCATAGGATATCGACTTTCCCGTCGCTGTTGAAATCACCGGTCCCGCAGATATCCCAGGACAGGGTGGTTTCCGCCGGGAGCTGCGCGGTTCCCGCGAATGTTGTTCCGTTCATGGTCCACACGAAATTGGCACCGTTTACTTTATCGCGCCACAGGAGGTCCTCTTTGCCGTCATTGTTGAAATCGCCGGTCCCCTTTAACTGGTTATCAAGATTGGTTTCATCCTGGATGGTCACGGCTTGCGTGGCCAAACGCGCGTCGTCTACGGGGTCGCTCCCCTGCACTATTCCGGATAACCAGATACAATCGTATCCGCCTGCCCCGTAATACTTTGGTCAGCACGAACGGTCCAGGTGTATTTCCCGGCGGCGGCCGGGGTGCTTTCGGATACCACGGTATTCAGCGTCGCGCCTTTGTATAATTCGATTTTGATATTGTCGATGCCGCTGGAACCCCAGGTAATGTCATAACTGCGTTTGACCTGCCAGACTTCTGTTCCGACGGGGTAATTCAACGACAGCGCCGCAGTGGGAAGGATGGTGAAATTG